>CAJSZT010000001.1:0-359982 GCA_910573785.1 Lachnospiraceae bacterium
GCACTACATTATCAAAAATAATAAACAGCTGAAAACACCTTATTTTAAGAGGTTTTTCAGCTGTTATATTGCTGATTTCATATACTGATGTCGAAACTTCCGCTAGATGTCATATTGGTTATGTTATATAGTATCCCTGCATCATAAGGGCATACAAAATGGGAGGTAAGAGCATGGAAAAATGGTTATATGTGATGATGATCAAAAAGGGAAAACATTTAACAAGGTCACGAAGGCTGTTATCACAAGGCATGTAGAGAATCTGAGAAATCTGGACGCCGAAGGGAAAATTGAGCTCTGCGGTCCGTTCAAGGGCTATCCGGGTGTTGCCGGCATGGTCATTTTTAAGACAGAGAGCTATGAGGAGGCCGAAGCGCTGTGCAGGCTGGAACCGCTTGTGGCTGAGGGATTTGCGTCGTATACGCTTGCGGCTCTGCAGGCAGCGGACAAGGAAAATAATTACCTGCTGTAATGATTAAGGAATTGCAGCTGCCAATCAAAAAAACAGGAAAGGAACGGGGATATTAATGCATCAGGAACATCATACCAAAGGAAAGCTTCTGATCGCCGATGACGAGCCGGGGATTCTGCAGCTCATCCGGGATTATTTTGAAATGCAGGACTACCAGGTCATCGAAGCCGCCAACGGATACGAGGTGCTGGAAAAGCTCCCTGCCGGGCCGGATCTGATCCTCCTGGATGTGGGTATGCCCATGCTGGACGGATTTGAGGTGTGCGAACGGATCCGGGCGCATGTGTCCTGCCCCATTCTTTTCCTGACCGCTAAGATTGAGGAAGCGGACCGGATCCGGGGGCTCTTATCCGGCGGCGACGACTATATCTTAAAGCCTTTCAGCATTGATGAGCTGGGGGCGAGGGTGGAAGCCCATCTGCGGCGGGAGCGCCGCCGAAGATCCGGTGGTGCCGTGAAAATATTTGACCGGCTTGCCATTCATTATGAAGAAACGGGAGTCTACTATGGAGACCAGCCGATCCCATTTACCAGGATGGAATATGGGATTCTGACTTTTTTGTCGCTGCATCCCATGCAGGTATTCAGCAAGGAGCAGCTCTACGAAAATGTCCGGGGCTTTGACGGAAATGCCGACAGCAGCATTGTCACGGAGCACATCCGCAGGATCCGCAAAAAGCTTGCGCAATACACAGACCGGGCGTATATCGAAACTGTATGGGGGGTGGGGTATCGATGGATTGGTTAGAAGAAAAGACAGAAAAACTGTGCGTCTATATCCGGAACCTTTCCTTCCGCAAAGCAATGGTCGCGTATATCCTGGTGATCTCCGCTGCTGTGTGGGGGCTGTCCTACCTTACGATGGTCTTCTGCTGGCATTGGGAGATCGGCATATGGGAAAGACTTGGAAAAACGGAGAGTTTACCTTTGATCGTGTATCAAAAAGGTCTGCTGTGGAGCTATCAGCATGATTTTTTATATACGGCAGAGGAACGCTCTCTTTTATGTTTGGATTTTCTGCGGGTGTGGTGCCCGCTGATCTATGCGGTTCCCGGCATGATTCTGGCCATTTTCTTATTTTACAGAAAACGGCTTGCGCGCCCCCTGTCGATCCTGGAAGACAGTGTGGAAAAAATACGCAGAAATGACCTGGATTTCCATGTGTCCTATGACAGCCGGGACGAGCTGGGAATGCTCTGTGATTCCGTGGAAACCATGCGGCTGGAGCTGCTCCGTGACAAGGAGGAAATGTGGCGGCTTATGGAGCGGCAGAAGGAATTGAACGCCGCGTTTGCCCACGACCTCCGGACGCCCCTCACCGTCCTGCGGGGTTATACGGATTTTCTGGCAAGGTATATCCCGGAGGGAAAGATCAGCCGGGAAAAGCTGCAGTCCACGCTGGGGCTGATGGCGGAGCACTTGAAACGGCTTGAGGATTACAGCCGCACCATGAAAGGGATTCGCAGCATTGAGGAGGTTCCGTTCTCCCCGGAAAAAACCACATTTCAGAGCATAGGCCGGAAAATAGAAGAAGTGGTATTTGCGCTGAACCAGGTGCGGGATGTGAAGATCATTTATACAGCAGATCTGCCGCATCAAGGATATTTGGCGGGGGAAATGCATCCGGCCGGGTCAGGCGGTTCCGGGGTAGAACAGCAGCCTGATGCTTTTATTTATAGGAATAACAGCCTGGCTGCGGAACAACGGTTCGATTCTTCTATTTATCCGGCCGGAAGCCTGGCCGCGGAACAACGGTCCGAAGCTTCTATTTATATCGACGACGGCCTGGTCATGGAAGTGCTGGAAAATATGCTTTCCAACGCCATACGCTATGCCGGGAAACAGATCAACGTCATGTCCGATTATGACGCGGACAGCCGGGAATGGATCCTGACGGTCCGGGACGATGGCCCCGGATTTTCCGAGGAGCAGCTGGATAAGGCACTGAGGCCGTACTACAAAGAGACGGAAGACGGCGGGCCGGATGATCACTTTGGAATCGGCCTGCATATTTGCCGGGAATTGTGTAAAAAGCACGGCGGCACGCTGAACGTAGCCAACAGCATCCGGGGCGGGGCGGTCGTAACCGCTTCATTTTTGGCCGGAGCGCCTGCGGAGCCGTAATCTGCGTAATTACAGGAAAGAACCCCACCTGAGGCAGGAGGGGTTCTTTTCTACAAAAGGCAATACAAAAATTGTTTGTAAGTTCCTAAAAAAATCTTCATTTTTTGTAGGGAAATTATAGATATTTTTATTGTATCCTCTACTTATCACACAGGAAACGATCATGTGTCTGTTCAGAGCAAGATAGTAAACCTGGTACTGCCTGTATGGAAAGAACCTGCGCAATCTGTTCAGGCCACTTTCCTACAGTTCTAAAAAAAGGAGGACCCTATGGCTGCGAGAATTAAGATAGAAAATCTCAACCAATACTATGGAAAAAAACAGGCTCTAAAGGATGTCAGTCTCACCATCGAGACCGGGATGTTCGGCCTTCTGGGGCGGAACGGGGCAGGAAAGACCACGCTGATGAAGGTGCTGGCGACCCTGCTCCCCAAATCGGAAGGGCAGATCTCCATCTGCAAAAGGCCGGTGGAGCGCGCCAGGGAGGTGCGGAAGATTACGGGGTATCTGCCCCAGGAATTTTCCATGTACCCCAATATGAGCGTATATGAAGCAATGGATTATCTGGGCGTGCTCTCCGGGCTTTCAAAGGCTCAGCGGAAGGAACGGATCCCGGAGCTTTTGGAACGGGTGAACCTGCAGGACGACCGGCGGAAAAAGGTGAAGGCGCTCTCCGGCGGCATGAAGCGTCGGCTGGGCATTGCCCAGGCTATCCTGCACAACCCGAGGGTGCTTATTGTGGATGAGCCCACAGCCGGTCTGGATCCGGAGGAACGTGTCCGGTTCCGCAACCTGTTGTGTGAGCTTGCGGAGGGGCGGATCGTTATCCTTTCCACACACATCGTGGGAGATATCGAGGCAACCTGTGAAAACATCGCCGTTCTGGACCGGGGCGAGATCATTTACCAGGGAACGGTGCCGGAGCTCATCAGCCGGGCGGAGGGCCGCGTGTACCAGGCGGAGATCAGCAAAAGGGAGCTGGAGGACCTGAAAAAGCGCTGTACCGTGACCAGCATGCTGACTCTGGGAAATAACGTCATGGCGCGGTTCCTTTCTGAGGAAAAGCCCTTTGCGTTGGCAAAGCCATGCGACGCGGGCGTGGAGGACGCGTACATGTATCTGATGCAGGGAAGGGGAGGTGAAGCCGGATGTTCGGACAGCTATTGATCAAGGAATGCCGTCAGACCGTCAAAAGCCTGATCTACTGGCTCATCGTCCTGGTGCTGATCTTCGTCTTTGCGACACAGATCGGGGAAATGGATATCCTCACGGAGCCTCAAAAAGGCCAGGCGGACTACGGTTACAAAGCCAGCAGCGATGAGGCGGATATCATGAAATTCACCCTGGGAGCACTGGTGCAGGAATATATACGGGGCAGCTACACCACCTATCCCATCGGCTTCTACAAAAGTGTCACGCTAAATGAAAAGGAAGAGCGGCAGATCAGAGAGATCGTGCGGGAGACTACCGGGATCTCCGGCCAGGAGGAGGCAGAGGAGATCATGGAAAGCTGGTATGAGGCACAGCGCTCCGCAGCAGGGGACGGCCAGGAGACCATGATGAAAAATCTGGAGATTGCGCCGGCATCCGGCCTGTCCTATGACCGTTTCACCGAGTTGATGGATCAGGCCGACGCGATCCTAGGAGGCGGTTCCAGCTATGGTAAATCTTACCGGAGCAGCAATGCCCAGGTTCCCAAGACCTACGAGGACGCAATAACGGAATATCGGGAGCTGACAGAAAAGGATCGGCTGACCGGAGGCTATGCAAGGCTTTTTTCCGATTACATGGGGATTTTTTTGGGGCTTCTGCCCGTATTCCTGACCGTGACCAGAGAACTGCGGGATCGGCGCTCCGGCATGCAGGAGCTGATCTGCTCCAGAAAATGCTCCTCCCTCGTGATCATTGCCAGTCGTTATGTGTCCATGGTGGTCATGCTGATCCTTCCGGTGCTGCTGATCTCCCTGCCGTTCTTCTCCCGATGTATGAAATATGCCTCCGGGGCAGGCATTTCCGCAGATGCATTTGCCTTTGTAAAATATACCTTCGGGTGGCTGACGCCGACGATCATGACCGCCGCGGCTGTGGGGATGTTTTTTACGGAGCTGACGGATACGGCGCTGGGCGTTCTTGTGCAGGGAGTGTGGTGGTTTTTCGCTACATTCGGCGGAGTAAATACCCTGCACGGCGGGATGTATGGCTGGAACCTGATCCCGCGGCACAATACGGAGCTGAACTGGAGCGGGTATCAGAGCGCCTTCGCGCAGCTTGCGGCAAACCGGATCCTGTATGTGCTGCTGTCACTGGTGCTGGTTGCGCTTACAATCCTGATCTATGATCAGAAGAGGAAAGGACGGTATCGTTTATCATGGAAAAATATTGGCAGATTGAAAAAGTCAATTTAAAATATCATATTCCACTGCATATTCTTGTATGCGTGCTGCTGCTCGGCGTCTCGCCGCTTCTCATGGGGGTGGCGAACCTGTCGGCGGAGGATACGGCAAAGGTACTGGAGCGGTATACGGCGCTGATCGGCATCGTCATGCTCACCCCCGTGTTTCTGCCCGAGCAGGATAGAAACCTGCGGGAGCTGGTGAGCGCCAGATATACGGACTGCGCGGCCGTCTACCTGGTCCGCGTTCTGGGAAATGTATTTGTACTGGCATGTCTACTGGGGATGTATATTTTCATGCTGTACTATAACCAGTGCAGCTTCCCGGCGGTAAAATATTTCCTGGGAACTCTGGCGGAAATGCTGTTTTTCGGCGGACTGGGGCTCGGTTTTTACGGCCTGACCGATCACCTTGTGGCGGGATATATGGCAGCGATGGTCTATTATATTTCCGCGATCGGAATACGAAGCACGAATCCGTTTCTGAAGCTGTTTTATCCATTTTCCATGTCCGCCGGAAGCTATACGGAGAAATACTTCCTGTTCGCGGGAGCGGTGGTGCTGATGGCGGCGGGGGTATATCTGCGGTGCAGGAGGAAGTGATATTCAGAAAGAAATGTAAGGGAAATATCGGGAAGTGCGTTGTCATGCCGGAACAAACCTGTTCCGTAAGGGGCTGGGAGAAAGATCCTCGAATGCGACAAGGATAAAGACGGAAATTGGTATTTTACATTAGATAGTTTTTCACCGGTAGCAATTATCAAAGTGATGTCTGATAGGAAACCAACCATACTTTCCTCAGAGCCAACAAAACCCTCAAAGCCAGGAACAGGCGGAAGCAGCTCCAGCTCTTCAACAACAAAGAATCCCGGTTCTTCGACACAACAGGAAATGACAACGCAGCTAGTACAGCGTTGCATTAATAATTGAGTAATAATCACTCGCTGTCCATGCCATTACTGCGTTGGAGTCAGTCAACGATGCTACCGGCATCGCCTCCTTCCTCCGCCTTGTCCTGACATGGACATCAAGCGCTTATTACTTCAAAATTAATGCAACGCTGTACTAGGAACCACGGAACAATCAGGGACTACAGTGCAGCTCAGTTCTTCAGAAAAGACATCTCCGAAAACAGGAGAATTTTAAGCAGATTATTTTAATAACATAAAGAAAGAACTTTGCTTAAGGAACAAATTGTTATTTTGTGTGAATGATTAGAGCCACATTGATTCAATACAGATCAATGTGGGTTTTCAGGAGTTGTTTTTTGCAGTGCCTAAGCGGCAGGACGGACCTTTTCCTTGATGGGGAGGGGGCTCTGCCGCTTTTTATTCCGACATTCCTATCCAAAACCTTGCTTTTCGATCACGCAGGAATGTACCTTCGTTTTTTCATGATAATTCACGCCCACCAGGATTAGCTCGCTACCGAACCCTTCCAGCACGGCTGGATAATTCCGATCCCTGATCTGCGCAATGGCGCCTGACGCAGTTTTATTCCATTTCAGCTCAATGAGCAGAGCGGGCAGGGCGGAACGCCGTTTCGGAAGAAATACGATGTCTGCGCATCCATGCCCGGAGGGCAGTTCTTCTATCTTGGCATACTGATCCATACAAGTAATATAGGCATACCTTACTACAGCCCGTAATGCCTGTTCATTGTTATAAAACTGGGGCGCGTAATTCGAATCGTGGATCCTTGCGATCGCCTCTGCTACCCCGTCAGCATCCCCCTGTATGGTTTTTTCGAGAAGGAGGTCGGATTCACGGATCAGGCGGTGCAGCTCCCGGTGCTTCCCCTTGCGGAGAATCTGATGAAACTCAAGCCGCACCTCTTTATTTGGAATCCGGACTATTCCTGTTCCCTGCTCTTCCTCGCGGTATGCCAGGTATCCAAGATGGATCAAGAGCGTCAATACGTCATCCTTCCCCTTAAACGTCTGGAATTCATTTTCAAAGCCGTCTACGTCAACCTCGATCTCTTCTCCGCTGACCAGCTTCGCAATCTCCCCCTGAAGCCCTTCCTCATCCATATCAATATAGGTCAGAAGCGCTTCCGCCGCAGAAGTTTTTTTCCAATAGGATTTAAATTTTCCGCTCTGCAGGGCGCTCATAATGGAATAGGGATTGTATATGGAATGAACCTCGTCGAAGCAGTATCCGTCGTACCAGCTTTTTGCCTCGTCAAAGCTCATATGATAAGTCTCGCATAATGTCCGCACCTCTGCCTCCGTAAAACCGGTAAACGCGGCGTATTTGCCCGGATCAAGGACAGAAAATTCCTGGAAGTCGGAGATTGCGGACTGGGAGCCGTCCTTTTTGATCGGCAGGATCCCTGTCATGTAAGCGGCGGCAATGATCTGCGAAGTCGCTCCGCTGTTTTTAAATAATGTCCGCAGAAATTCCAGATAGTTCTGCTGTGCCTGCGGACCGCATCCGGCTTCCCTGATCGGCGCGTCCCATTCATCAATGATCACGATGAACCTTCGTCCCGCCAGAGCCACGGCATTGACCAGGGTTGAAACAAAGCCCTCCTCCTCTTTCAGATTTGGATAAGCGGTTGAAAGCTCGCGGATGATATTTCGTTTCACAAATGGCACAATGTCCCCGACGGATGCCTCCCCGATCACACCGGTCATGTCCAGGTAAATGACATCGTATCGGTTGAGGTGTTCCATATACTGCGGATCCCGGGCTATGGAAAGGTCGTCAAACAGTGCGGCCGAGTCGCAGGTTTTGTCATAATACGCACAGAGCATCTGGGCGGCAAAGGATTTCCCGAATCGCCGGGGCCTGCTGACGCAGGTCAGCTTATGGGTGGTTCCGATGGTCTGGTTGATCAGGCTGATCATACCGGATTTATCTACATATGAAGTTTTTCGGATCGCTTCAAATCCACTGTTGCCTGGGTTCAGGTAAGTTCCCATTCCATATACCTCCATATATGTAACCAATTTGCGCAGCAAATTGATTGCCTACTTGCCCGCCATCCGCAAAGCAGATTTCTAATGCGGGCAATTCCCATATTGTTTTTTGATACGATACTTTACACTACCATTCACATCTGCTCATTACTCTCGCAGATACACCGCAATCCCATGAAAATTGACTTCGTTAATCGGGATTGCTATTGCAGTCTATACGTTGTCATTCATATTTTACCAGATTTCTGCTTTCTTTGATACCCTGACCTGGATCTGGGTAAGCTGGAAATGTACGCTATAAAATTTCCAGCTGTGCGGTTGGATGATCCTACATCCCCATATTCCTGCCCCGAAATTCGCTGGGCTGCATCCCCGTATAGCTTTTGAAGACCCTGCTGAAATAAAACCCATCCTTATATCCGACCAGCTCCCCGATCTTCTGGATTTCCATACCCGGCTCGTGGATCAGGAGCCGTTTGGCCTCGTTCATACGAAGCTTTGTCAGGTATTTTGAGGGGGTCTCGCCAGCATATTTCTTAAAAATTTTCCCCAGATATTCCGGGGTAAAACCAAACTTTTCTCCAAGCTCCTGAAAGGAGATCTCCTGCTGGTAATTTTCCAGAAGGTACTGCTGGACCAGCTGGCTGAGCGCCTCCGGGCTCAGGGAAGTATGCTTCGTGTTGTAAATGTTCAGCCTGCCGGATTCATTTTCCAGCTTGATCAGGAGCTTACGGATGGATTCGGACAGCGTATCCCGGGATACGGGCTTGAGCAGATAATCCTCTACAGAATACCGGATCGCTTTCTGGGCATAGCTGAAATCATCGTAGCCGCTCAGAATAATAACCTTGGTGCCGGGATGGTTGTCATATAAATATTTTACCACTTCCAGCCCGTCGCGCAAGGGCATGCGGATATCCGTAATGACCAGCTGGGGGCAGTATCTTTCGATCAGCTGAATGGCTTCCTCTCCGTTTACGGCCTCGCCCGCTTTCTGTAAGGGCAGATCCAGAGCTTCCAGCTTCTTGACCAGATTTCTTCGGATCAGGCTTTCGTCCTCCGCGATTACATAATTGTATTTTACGTTTGACATAATTTCCTCCCAATGGTATAGCCGATTCATTCATTGATATTCATCTTCGAAGCTGTTCCGAACAGCGGTCAGCAGCCGATCCGCCGAAAGGCAGCGCCTGTCAGAGATTTACAGGCATTCTTCCGGTTCATCCGCCGATTCAGGGAGCGCAATCCCTTTCTTTGGATGGATATTGCCGCCCAGAATGAAACGGGTGTATGCTCCTTCCCGATTTTCAATGCAAAAAACTGCGTCCTTCCCATACAGCAGGCGGAGCCGCAGATATACATTTTTCAGTCCCATTCCGCCGATCTTCATGGACTTTAACTCATCATTCAGATCCAGATTTTTATAGAGCCGCAGAAGCTCCTGCTTCTTTTCATCGGTCATGGTCCCCACGTTATCCTCAATCGTAAGCTTCCAGTGCTCCCCGTCCAACCGGGCCGCGATGGACAATTTCCAGGGCGGGCGGCATACAAACGCGTATTTAAACGCGTTTTCCAGAACAGGCTGGGCGATCAGCTTGGGAACAGGGACCTCCCGAACCACATCCGGTACATCGAAGGTGTATTCCAGCTCTTCCGTGAAACGAAGCTGCATGCATTCCAGATAGGACCTGGATTTTTCCAGCTCCTTCCCCAGGGGGACAATCATTTCGCCGGAAGCGGAGATGTACCGGAAGTGGATGCACAGCGCTTCGCAGATCTTTACGATATCGTCATTCATGTCCTCTTCCGCCATGGCGCTGATGTTGGTCAGGCTGTTATATAGAAAATGCGGATTGATCAGGGACTGGGTCGCCTGCAGCTTGGCCCGCGTCTCCTCGTTGCGCAGAAGCAGGACTTCCCGGGATGTGGAGCGCAGCTTATCGTACATGCCGCGGACCGAATTGCACAGGATAGAAAGCTCCCGGATGCTGCTGTCGGCGGAGGTCAGGTTGACCTTCTTTTCATCCAGCACACGGTCGATGGTGATCTTCTTGGTGGCAGCCGTCAGCTTCTGCAGAGGGACTGTAAACCTTCTGGAAATGTAGAAGCAGATCAGCAGCGTGAGCAGGATGGACAGCGCGGAGATTCTCAAAAACATTTTCTGAAAAGCCTCCAGGGACCGGTAGATGGAGGACTCCGACTGCAGGAGAACCACGTTCCAGCCATATTTCACCATGGTCTCACAGGTTGCCAGCATATTTTGGCCGCTGCTGTTTTTTATGATCTGGCTGATTCCGTCCGTGATTTCATTTTTTTCGATCAGGTTATGATAGGATTCGGAGCCGTACATGTCAAATGCCGTGTAGGGGTAAACCAGCTCCTTTCGGGAATTGTAGATCTGTACCCGGATGTCCGGGTTGCTGTCCTCTAACTGGGAGGCCAGGACAAAGATCTTCCCGCAGTCCTGGGCGACCTCCGCGATTCCTTCCGGAGCGCCGTCCCGATTCAGAAAAAGCCGGATCAGAGAAATAAACTTCTGGGAATTACGGTTCTTTCCGGTGGCGGGCAGATCCTTCCTGGTTTTGGGCTCGCTGATGTATTTGAAGCCGTTCAGTTCCATGACCTCATCATACCAGGCCAGAGATTCCAGATCTGCTCTGGAGGTGGACATCCAGTACCCGGATTCCACGCAGGAGCCGTCCATGTCATAGAGCCGGATATACGAGGCCGACTGATACGCGCCGATCATGGCGGTCACGATATCGTGGATGACCTCCGCGCTCTGGCGGGAGGAAACGATCTCGGCCTGGTCTTCACCTGTCCTCTGAAATGCGCTGGAAAATTCCCGGAAATTTGTCTTAACCATGTTGGAATATACGATATTCATGGAAATGGTGGAAAGGCTGTCCAACTGCACTTCAACGGAATTTGTGATGGAGGCGCACATATTTTCCAGGCTGCGCTTTGATTCTTCCAGTGTATTTTCCCGGTAATGGGAATAGGTATATGTAAAAAAAATCCCCAGCAGCACCAGGATAAAAGAGCCATATATAACAAAAAGATAGAGTGTCTGTGAATAATGTCTGGTGATTTTTTTCATAACTGCCGCCCCCTTACGAAAAAAATTATACAAGATAGTTCAAAATAATGCAACCGCCTGTTTGGTTTTGTCCATTGTGCCAATCTTACTCTTGTGTTAGCATAAAAATATACAAAAAACCTTGTTTTATCGATAAAATACCAGGCAAATGTTATAAAAACAGACAAAAAACGCATGCAAGCATTCTATCTGCTGGGCAGATTGGTTACATGTAAGAGAGGAAAAGAATATGAAAAATAATGTGATGAAAAAAGTGTTTTGTCTTTCTATGGCTGCGGTTTTGACAGCCGGATTGCTGGCGGGCTGCGGCTCCGACGGCAGTGACGGAGATGGAGGCGGAGGGGAAGCCTCCGGGGGAAAGGGCGTCACTCTGACCTTCGGCAGCCACCAGAGCGGGCTGCCCACGTCGGGGATCGTGCAGGATCTGGCAAAGGAATTTGAGGAAGAAACGGGGATCAAAGTTGATTTTCAGATTTCCCCGGACGCGCAGTGGAGAGACCTGATCAAGGTGAAGCTGGATTCCGGCGAAGCGTCTGACATCATCTGTGTGGATACGCCCATCGGCCTGGCATCCAGTATCCATATGGACCAGTACTGCGTCGAGCTGACAGACCAGGACTGGACCAGCCGGATGGAGGACAGCGCGCGCTCCGCGGTTTCCGCCAACGACAAGGTATACGGGATCACTTTTCCCGGCGCGAAGATGTATTTCTATCTGTATAACAAACAGATCTTTGACGAATTGAAGCTGGATATCCCGACCACCTATGATGAATTGAAGGATATCTGCCAGAAGATGCTGGACGCGGGCTATACGCCGATCTATGAGGCGACCACCAACGGATGGCATCAGGAGAATACGGCATGATCATCAACGAGATGGGCTTCCGGGGGGAAGTGGAAGCGGATTATCCTGACTTCAAGGCGACGGAGGAAATGGGCGCCTTCGTAATGCCCTGGGGAGACAACCAGGTGATTGGCGTCAATCCGGCGAGCAATGCTTATTTTATCAATAAAGAGAGCAAGTACACGGAAGAGGCAAAGCAGTTCTTTGAATTTCTGGCAAGGCCGGAAAATCTTGAGAAGCGCCTGGCCGGGCAGCCGGAGCTGAACGCACTCTGCTGGCCGGAGGTAGATACGAAATATACGGAGGAGGATCAGGCATTTATTGATTCCCTGGAAAAGGCAAATGTCGTGCAGACTTCCGTAAACTATATCGACAGTCAGTGGATGGATGTAGGAAAGGATCTGGAAGCGATGTACACGGGCGCCATGACTCCTAAGGATGTGGTGGACACGATCGCTAAGAGGCGGAACGAGCAGGCCAAGCTGCAGAGGGATCCGGGCTGGGAGTAGAGAAAGCGGCCTCCTCATAAAAGGATAGCGCATTTACTGCGCTATCCGTACGAAAAACGGGCCAAAACTCTGGAAGGAGAGTAACATATGAACAGAAAAAAATTATACCCCTGGTATTTTGCCAGCGGGGCGGCGCTCCTGTTTTTCCTGCTGTGTTTTCTGCCGGGCATCATAGGAATTGCCTATTCATTTACGGATTGGAATAATTTTACCAATGAGATCCGCTTTGTGGGGTTGGATAACTATAAACGGATTTTCGAGGGGAACTCGGAATATCTGCTGTATATCAAAAATACACTGGTATTCACGGTCTTTACCACCATTGCGAAAACGGTTATGGGACTGGCCCTTGCGTTATTGCTGACAAGACCGTTTATCAAAATGAAAAATCTTCAGCGCATGATCATCTTTTCGCCCCAGGTCATGTCCTACCTTGTAGTCGGCCTTGTGTTTAAAAGCATGCTGCATCCGACCACCGGATTTTTAAATAATTTCCTGGAGGATATCGGGCTGGGCTTTCTGGCGAAAAACTGGCTGACAGACTTAAACATCGTATTCCCCACGGTCATGACTGTAGATACCTGGAAGGGCATGGGATATATCATGGTCGTCGTGATCGCCGGAATCATGTCGATTTCTCCGGAATATTATGAGGCGGCGAGCATTGACGGCGCAAACTTTTTCCAGCAGCTAAAAAGCATTACGATCCCGCTGCTCAAGCCAGTCCTGGTCAACGCGACCGTGCTGAACGTGACCTACGGCCTGAGGGTATTTGATATGGTTTACTCGCTGACCAACGGCGGCCCGGGAAATGCGACTGGCGTGATCAACACGGCGGTTTATAAAGAATTTTCCAAGGGTGACCTGGCGATGGGCACGACGCTGTCCAGTGTATTGTTCTTTGTTGTACTGGCACTGCTGTATTTTATTATCAAGTCCATGGAAGATAAGGAGGTGTAGGGCGAATGGGTAAAATAGGAAAAACAGCGGGACATATTGTTGGAAATATTGTTGCGATCTTTATCAGCCTTGTCGTCCTGATCCCTCTGGTGGTACTGCTTTTAAATTCCTTTAAAACCTCCGCGGAGGCGGACAAGATGACGCTATCCCTGCCCACGGAATGGGTATTTGAAAATTATTCTATCGTCGTGGAACAGGGGAAACTGATCTCCTCATTTTTCAATGGGCTGTTGTATGCGGCAGGCAGCGTGGTGATCATCGTGGCTGTCGTGTCTCTGGCAGCTTTCGTGATCTCAAGAAATATGAAGGGTATCAACAGGTTCCTGTATTATTTCATTATTTCAGGAATCGCGATGCCGATCAATAACGTTTCTCTGATGAAGGTCATGCAGGCGCTTCATCTGATCAATACAAGGGGCGGGATCATTCTGCTGTACGCGGCGATCAATATCCCGCTGAGCCTGTTCCTTGCATACGGGTTTATTGATACCATCCCGAGGGAAATTGATGAGGCGGCTGTCATTGACGGCTGTACACCGTGGCAGCTGTTTACGCAGGTGATCGCGCCGCTGCTCAAGCCGATCGTGTCCACGCTGTTTGTACTGGATTTTATGGCAATCTGGAATGACTTTACTATGCCGCTGTACTATCTGAACAACTCGCAGAAGTGGCCTATGACGCTGGCAGTGTATAATTTCTTCGGCGCGTTTCAAAATTCCTGGAACCTGGTGGCGGCGGATATCATGCTGACGCTGCTCCCGGTACTGATCGTGTTCGTGCTGGGACAGAAGTATATTGTCGGCGGGGTGTCGGCGGGTGCCGTGAAAGGATAACTTTTCCGGAAGTGTTGCTGTGAATAGTAACTTGTAAACCCCACTTTTTACGGTGGGGTTCTTGACATTTTGAATGAACGATGTAATGTAATATTCAAGAATTGATAAGCAGGAGGATTTGATAAATGAAATTTACATCAGGCTATTGGATGACACGAAAGGAGATCACCCCGCTCTATGCCGCGGAATATGCGGACCACCGTATTTCTGGCACGGAGCTTGCGGTCTATGTGCCGTCAAAGCATATCGGGGACCGGGGCGATGCCCTCAACTTAGGAATGCTGACCGTTTACCTCAGCAGTCCCATGGAAAATGTGATCAAGGTCTCTGTCCGGCATTTTGAAGGCGCTGCCTATCGCGGCCCCTTTGCGGAGATCCGGCAGACCAATCCCCAGGTCCAGATCGAGGAAACGGATACGGAACTCATTTACCGGAGCGGGCGTACCAGCGCGGTTATTGACAAGCGGCCCGCATCCTGGGGAATCCGCTTTCTGGATGGGGACCGGGAGCTGACGGAGACAAGCTACCGCAATATGGCCTATATGCAGAACCGCGACACGGGCAGAAATTATATGACGGAGCAGCTTGCCCTGGATGTGGGCGAGTCCGTCTACGGCTTCGGGGAGCGTTTCACGCCCTTTGTGAAAAACGGACAGGTCGTAGAGATGTGGAACGAGGACGGCGGGACGGCCAGTGAGATTGCCTACAAAAATATCCCCTTCTACATTTCCAATAAAGGGTACGGCGTGCTGGTGGACAACGAGGGGGATGTTTCCTTTGAGATTGCCAGCGAGAAGGTGGAGCGGCTGCAGTTTTCCGCAGAAGGGGAACGGCTGGATTATTATGTGATTAATGGCTCTGATCCGAAGCGGACCGTGAGCCTGTACACGGAGCTGACCGGGAAGCCTGCGCTGCCCCCGGCCTGGTCCTTCGGGCTCTGGCTGACCACCTCATTTACCACGGATTACGATGAGGAGACCACCTCCGGCTTCATCCAGGGCATGGCGGACCGGGATATCCCGCTGCATGTGTTCCATTTTGACTGCTACTGGATGGAAGCCTACGAGTGGTGCAATTTTACCTGGGACGCGAGGACATTTCCGGAGCCGAAGGAAATGCTGAAGCGGTATCATGACAGGGGCTTGAAGATCTGTGTCTGGATCAACCCCTACATCGGCCAGAAATCTCCGCTGTTCCGGGAAGGCATGGAGCATGGATATCTTCTGAAAAGATCAAACGGCGATGTGTGGCAGACGGACCTGTGGCAGGCGGGCATGGGGATTGTGGATTTTACCAATCCGGCGGCTGTTACCTGGTATCAGGAAAAGCTGAAAACCCTGCTGGATATGGGTGTGGACTGTTTCAAGACGGACTTCGGCGAGCGGATCCCGGTCAGGGATATCGCATATTTTGACGGCTCGGATCCGGTGAAAATGCATAATTATTATCCGTTTCTGTATAATAAAGCAGTATTTGAGCTGTTGGAGCGGGAACGAGGCACCGGGGAAGCCGTGCTGTTTGCCCGCTCCGCGACGGTGGGCGGCCAGCAGTTCCCGGCGCACTGGGGCGGCGACTGCTCCGCGTCCTACCCGTCTATGGCGGAAACGCTGCGGGCAGGCTTATCCCTGGCCTGCGCAGGCTTCGGGTTCTGGAGCCATGACATGGGCGGCTTTGAAAATACGGCCTCCGCGGATGTGTATAAGCGCTGGTGCCAGTTCGGGATGCTCAGCTCCCACAGCCGCCTCCACGGTTCCGGCTCCTACCGTGTGCCGTGGCTCTTTGACGAGGAGGCCTGCGATGTGCTCCGGAAATTTGTTAAGGCAAAATGCGCCCTCATGCCTTATCTGTACCGGCAGGCCGTGAAGGCCCACGAGGACGGCATACCCATGATGCGGCCCATGTTCCTGGAATTTCCGGAGGACCGCGCCTGCGAGCCCCTGGACCGGCAGTACATGCTGGGAGATTCCCTGATGGTGGCGCCGGTGTTTAAGGAATCCGGGGAGGCGGAATATTATCTGCCGGAGGGGACCTGGTACAACCTGCTGACCGAAGCCCGGGCAGAGGGCGGCAGATGGCATAAGGAACAATTCGATTATTTCTCCCTTCCGCTGATGCTGCGGCCGGGATCAATCCTTGCGGTGGGAGCCCATACGGAACGCCCGGATTATGCGTTTTATGAAGGGGTAAAGCTGCTGGTGTACCTGCCCGAGGACCACGGGAAGGCAGAGACGGAGGTTACGGATCTGGACGGACATGTGGTGACGCGCGTGTTTGCAGAACGGGAAGGCAGTCAGGTGAAGGTCCGGGTGGACAGCGAGTACCGGGATTATCAGATTCAGGTAATCGGTGGGGAAGTGCTGGAGGTTGTTGAAGGCTGAGGATCTGCAGCGTTTAGCGATCTTATAAAGCGACTTAAAAAGCAGAGACAGCTTAGTGGTTAGGTGGTCTCTGCTTTTTATATGGCAAGAAGCGAGCATCGGATTGCTATAGCCACAATCCTCAGATTCTTTTTTCAATCTGAAATTTATCCTTATCTGGTATCAATCAAGGCTTGCAGCTATATATTGAATATTTCTTTAGACGATCTGATTGCTGTAGAAGAAGACGAGGCTCCAAGCTTTCGGGCATCGAACGACAGTGCAGAGGCCAGGGGCACTTTTGAACATGATGTGTCTAAAGCAGCCCCAGCAGTTCCTCATGAATCCGCCCATTTGTGGAGACGATGCTTCCACCCATTCTGGGGCTTGGCGGATTGCCCTCAAAATCACTGACCCTTCCGCCTGCCTCACGGACAAGAAGAACCCCTGCCGCGTAATCCCACGGATTCAGATAGGGCTCGAAGAAACCGCCCTGCCGTCCGCAGGCAGTGTATGCCAGCTCCAGCGCGGCGGAGCCGATCCTGCGGATGTCCTGGCACTGGTCATATACACGGCGGAACCGGGCAAAATTGGCATCGGCCAACTCACGCCGATAAGCATAAGTCCCCAGCGCAATGATCGTCTCGGAAAGTGTTTCCGACTCCGATACGTGGATGGGCCTGCCGTTGAGAAAGCTGCCCTTCCCTTTTTCGGCGGAAAACAGTTCGTCGTGATACGGATTATAGATGATTCCCATCACGATCTCGTCCTGCCTGCAGAGCCCCAGGGAAACGGCGCTGTGCTGATAGTCGTGGATCAGGTTGGTAGTCCCGTCCACCGGGTCCAGGATCCAGAAGCTGTCCCCAGTCATTTCCTGCAGCCCGGTCTCCTCCCCGAGAAACTGGATCTCTGGGGCAAGGGCATACAGCTTCTCTTTCAGATAATCCTGTACCGCAAGGTCCACCTGGGTCACATAATCCGCCCGGCCCTTCTCTTTGACGTGCCCGGCCATCTCCCGGTTTTCGATCAGGTCCTTTGTGGATTTTACCAGGTCGATGATCTGCTGGATGTTTGGGGTTTGATTTGGTGAATGACTCATTTTTTTATCTCCTTTAAAATTCAATACAATCTGGAATGGTTGGTTCTGGAGTCCTGAAGCCCATAGATTTCTTCTATGCTATAGGGAAGTTCGTATAAGCTGTCCCGGTAAATAATGACAAAATAATTATCGGATTGCCTGACCTGTTCGGCAAATCGTTTTGAGCGTACAAATGCATTTCCTTCATCAATAAAGATGATGCGGTCGTGATGACCCGACAGCCGCATTTCCCAATCCCCTTCCGTCAGGACGGTGCAGGCCTTTTCACAGATTAAAGTAACGCCCGAGGATTCATGCCGATTATTGTAAGCTGTTAGAAGCCGGATCATTTCTTTGCTGAGAGGATCTGTCAGCCATTCGTTTTCATACGCAACAACTATAGCAGATTAGGCGGGGGATTTCAAGTATTCCGGAACCTGCCGGTACATTAAAAATGAATGAGTGCATATAGATATACAAAAGAAATGCCTGTACCTCAGCACAAGCATTCCACTCCAGTTCATTTTATCTATTTTGTTTCTTCCGAATCCTGCGGACTACCGGCCGCTTATTTTATTCCGTTTTCTAACCGTTATTGCCATTCCGGCAGTTCCGATCGCAAGCAACCACAGAACACTCAGATCGTTTCCTTTATGTTCTGATCCAGCAGCATTGGATCCGCCGAATACAATATCGAATTCACCGGTCATGGGAGAACGCTTTTCTATTCCCTGTGTCCCAGTGCCGTCAGCAGATGGGGATCCGCTGTTGTTTCCGGAAGAAGTTCCGCCGGAATTGCTGCCGCCGGAAGCGCCACCGCCGGAGCCGGAATCACCGCTGCCGCCAGAGCCGGACCCGCCAGATCCAGAACCGCCGCTACCGCCAGATCCACCGCCGTTGCCACCGCCGGAGCCGCCATTGCCACCGCCAGAGCCGCCATTGCCACCGTCGGAGCCGCCGTTGCCACCGCCAGAGCCGCCGGATCCATCATCCATGCTGGCACGATCAATGACAATGACATAATCCGAAGCATGTGTAAATGTCAGTTCTGCGGTACCATTCCCGTCTATCTGGTCATCGGTGACAAATTCAAGCCTGCGGGCTCCTTCATTATAATAGAAGAGGTTTGCATATAATCCTGCGTTAGCCGAATCCATATTGATCCGAAGTACCGCGCTGTAGCCGAACTCACCGCTGTGAGCAAGACTGAGCTGTTTCGTCTGACGGTTTCCCGCCGTATTATTTATAATATTCTGCGGGATATTTGAATTTCCAACCTGTACGGACAGATTCACATCGTTTGCATGGTCTGCGGTAACATCCTTACCGTTTACCAACCAGACAATCCCATTTCCCATATCAAAAGAAATCGTTACATTCTTTCCTTTTATGCTGTCAAGTACATATCCGGGTACAGTGGACGCGCGGTTCATATTTACTTGAACCTGCGCTCCGTCAGAAGCAGCTTCAGCCTTTTCCTTAATAGCGTCCCAGCCCTTCGTGCCGGTTTCGTTCTCGATAAATGGAATATCCGTATCTGGCGCGGGCTGCTCCGGCGGTGTTGGCTGTTCAGGGACGTAATTATAATGTATCGTTGCCTTTGACACTGTTTCTGCCGTATCGCCTATTTTACGGATGCTGTTCCATTGCGCTTCGGTGCCGGTAAAGTAGATATCGGCCAGGGGGCAAGCTGAGAATGCAGCTGTCCCTATTGATGTGATACTGTCTGGAATTACGACTGTGGTCAGCCTGGAACAAGAAGCAAATGCTGATTCTTCAATAATTTCCGTACCCTGCGGAATTTCTACTCTGGAAAGCAGAAGGCAGTTCTGAAACATTCCGTTACTAATACGGTCTATACTTTGGGGCAGTTTTACATCCATTAGCTCGTAGCATTGTGTAAATAGATTATCGCCCAGCTTCACCTGTTTACTGCCAGCAGCAAACGTTGCGCTTGTCAATTTCTGACATTGGAAAAATGCTGCGGCGCCCACCTCCCCAATACTGGCAGGCAAGGTAATAGAGGTAAGTCCTGCGCAACTCTGGAAGGCATTTTGCTCTATGGTTTCTACTCCTTCGGAAACTGTCACGGAGCTAAGGTTTGGGCATGTGCGGAAAGCGCTGTCACCGATGGTTTTTACGCCGGAAGGAATGGTGACGGAAATAATCGAAGATTCTCGAAAAGCGCTGTTGCCAATCCTTGTCACACTGGCGGGAATCTCTACGCTAAGAACCCCGCAGTTCCAAAATGCACAGGCACCGATACTGGTAACACCATTCCCGATAACGACCTTCCGGATTTGACTGCTGTTAGAGCCCCAGGGCTGATCTGCGGCACTGCTGTAATCCGGCATAGCTCCGCTGCCGGAGATGGTCAGTGTGCCCGCTTCTATCAGAGACCAGGTAAGTCCTCCATCAAGAGTTCCGCTTGCAACTTCTTTGTTGGCATCGGGATCCTCTGGTGAAACATAGCCCTCCGGGTAGCGGGTGATATAATGGCTGGTATTGCTCATTACCTCTTCTTTAGATATTGCCCGCCCCCAATGGACTTTACCTTTGTGGTCTCCTGTAGAGATGTTTCCTTCGGCAACAACTACACCTACATCACTCACTTCGAGTACGATCACTGTATGGGCATCATTATTTACCCGCAGGATATCTCCTACTTTAATATCCTCATATGAAAACCCACCCGCTGCGTACATTCTGGCAGGCAGGCTGCCGAATGCCGCGTCGCTGAGTATAAATGCAAAGGCTACACAGCCTACGGCGGAGACATTCTTCCCATCAAGCGGTCCTCCCTTCCAATGATAATAGCCCTTTGAATCCGAATAAGGTTCATCGTTGGTCCAGGGAGCTCCTTCCTTATAGGCTTCCTGTTCTTTTAATGCAATCATGGCACTATGGACTCCCGTTGGGGTAAGACTTGTATCCTCACGGACATCCAGCCCATATGTGGATCCTTCCGCAGAAGCAGCCTCTTGCTGCAAAGGGATGTCCTGCTGCATAGTGTATTCATCCTCTGCATATGCCGCTAACGGGGAAGAAATGAATAAACACAGTGCTAAAGCCGCTGAAAAAATTCGTTGTTTCAAATGTGTTGCCTCCTCAATTTCTGTATTGGGAAAAATCCGATTTGCGATATGCCGCAGTCCACTCAATAACCAGGGAACCGCAGTAGCTACGATATTCCACTTATAAATATATCGTCAATGTTCTGGCTTGTCATTAGACTTCGGAAGCAAAAAAGAGTTTAAAAGAGTTAAACTACTATTCACGGTGCAAGCCGGTAGTTGATCAAATACTCATGAGGGGACATCTGTAGAACCTTTTTAAAATCCTACTCCGCCCTCTTATGATATTTCCAAAAATCAATCGTCTCCTGCAGATCCGCTTCGTCCTCGAACAGCTCCAGCTCCTTTGCCGTCTCAATCGCAAAATCCACATAAGCATTTGCCCGGGCGGTGATCACACGTCCGTCATTGACAAGATCCCGATCGGCGGACAGCGTGGATTTCAAACCGTCCAATATCCCCGCATGATTCAGCAGATCCACGCCGGCGCAGATGCCGCCGATCAGGACCCGGCGGCTTTTCAGCTCCCGCAGATATGCACGGACCTCCTCCGTATTGATTGCGGAAATATCCCCGCCCGGGACGATGAAGCTGCGGATCTGCTGAGGATCCACATCCTTCAAGGCCATGTCCACATTGACGGAATAGCCTTCTGTTGCCCGGATTGGCTGTCCGTCAAGGGAACAATAGACGATTCCGCATCCTGCCAGGCTCATAAAATAATTCAGGATCACGATTTCAAAAAAACAGCTTGTATCATATAGTAAAAAAACATCCTTCATTGGGGTACCTCCATAGTGTTCAGTTTTTGTCGGAGCTGTTCAGGAACGCTATCCCCTTCCTTCGGGCGGCACTCGGAATACCGGCGATTTCCCGGTCTCCGCCTTTTCATTGGAACCGGGGAAAAGCTCTCTCAGGGTACAGACACCGGACGGAAGGTTAATGTATTTTCCCTGGACTGCCCGGCTGACAGTGGAAGGATGCAGTTCAAGCTCCTCTGCGGCCTGCCGCATGGTAAGCCGGATCCGCTGCCCGTGCCTGAGGGCAAAGCACTCCTGGCGGGAAAGGGCAAATCCGGCGACGCGGACCCTGCAATCTGAATATAGGTAGAGTTTAAATGGATCCTCCCTATTTAGTCAAGTGCTTTTTCCTTATTTTTCAAGGATTTTTTGCTCCATATCTCAGATGAATGAGCCAAAGGAATGGACATTTCTCTGTATCTGGTACGAAAATAGCTGGTTTTGGGTATACGAAGTAAAACGTCTTCTTTTTCGTTCTACATGGCCTTATGTATACCCCTCCATCTACGGCAGCGAACCTCCCGTGTCTACCAAGATCATCTGTATTCATACAGTGTCCGAACTTCCTTCGTCCCGCCTGTCTATAACCAGGGTGTCAGCCTAGTACAGCATTGCGTAATTAACGGTGAATTCTGCGCCTGCTATTTCTGCCAGTTCTGCGTTGTCGTCAATCAACGATGCCACCGCATCGCCTCTTTCCTCCGCCTTGTCCTGACAAAAATATCAGGCACATTATTCACCATTATATACGCAATGCTGTACTAGCTCCTTTACAGGGTCTTGCCCTATAGAAAATATTCCTGCCGACTACTGGCTCATTCTTTGTTTTCAGTCTTACTGACTTCATAGATATGCGTCCCAAGCCGGCACCTTATGTTGGACGTTTCCCCGGACCTTTCTCCACATACCCTTCAGCTTTCCTGATTCCCTTTCCGGCTGTCAAAACGTCCAATATCACCCACCTCTGCAATAAAAGATTTTGAGCGTGCGGTGCCGCCCGGGGAAGCAGGCTGGAAAACTACCTGTCCGGACAGGATGCCGGAAGCGAGGCGGCCTGGGAGCTGCTGGAAAGTGTACGGCGGATCATGGAAGCGCTGGATGGAACGGCTGACAGCAAAGAGCCGTTTGAGCGTCTGCGGGAGATTGAAGAAGGGCGGATCGGAGTTCGTTAGAGAAAAGGCGTCATATAAACCGGCAGATACAGAGTCCGCTCCTCTTCCCTCAGATCCCCCGTATGCGGTACATAAGGAATATGCAGATGCTCTCCATACTTCTCCTGGAATTTCTTAATGGAAGACAGAGTATAATTTTTCCCGGACTTGACCTCGATGGGGGAAATGTTATGGCGGCTGCTGATCTTGCTTTTTGCAGTCAGAAAATCAATCCTTCTGAAAAACCAGATGACCCGTCAGATGAAACCGGGCAGCAACCGCCCAAGGATCCATCCCAGAACCAGACACAAAAACCGGATCAAAAGCCTTCTCAGAGTCAGGGAAATTCGTTACAGGTCACATCTTGACCAAGCGTGACATGTAACCAGTAAAAATAATAAAATTTGCCCATTCCCCCAATACTTGAAAAGTAAACATTCTTTTAGTATAATGAAGCTACAGTAAAGATTTAGAGAGAGCGGAAGAACGGTGGGGGAATGGGAGGTGGAGGAGATACGATGGATAGAAAAGAGACAGACGTATACAGCAAATTGGGAGAGGCACAAACTAATTCTGCTGAGTTAAACCTGAATTATGTTCCGGAAGGAACGAATGAATCGGGAAAGGAAACAGGAATACAATGACTTGGGTATGACGGTTCGTGAAAAATTACTTTTAATGCTGGAGGCGCAAGCCAGCTGGACGAAGAACCTTATCATCAGGATTTTTCTTTATCTTGCGCATACATGGAATGAGTATATTGAGAGCACCAAACAAAACCGGTATGGGAGTAAGAAACTGTCTATTCCCAGGCCGGAACTCTACGTCATATATGTGGGTGACCGGAAAACCAGGCCGGAATGGATTCGGCTTTCGGAGGAATTTTTCGAAGGAAATAAGGAGTTTCTTGAAGTAAACGTAAAGGTGCTTTATGGAGAAGGAAAAGGAGATATTATTAGCCAGTATGTAGATTTTACGAAGGTATATAATGAGCAGGTAAAACTGCATGGTAAAACTAGGGAGGCCGTTCTGGAAACAATAAGGATATGTAAGGACAGAAATGTGCTGAGTGAGTATTTATCCGGGCGTGAGAAGGAGGTTATTAATATCATGATGGGTTTATTTGACCAGGAAAAAGCGGTAGAGCAGTTCGGAAATGAAAAGAAGGAAGAGGGCCGTACAGAGGGCCGCGCAGAAGGTCGTGCAGAGGGTCGTATAGAAGGTCATGCTGAAGGAAAACTCGAAGGAAAAAAAGAGGCTGCTATCAACATGAATGCAGAGGGGCTGCCAGAAGGTATGATTGCTAAAGTCCTGGATGTAGGTTTGAGCATAGTTCAGGAATGGATTTCTGGGACAGCTGTGGTAAGATAAATACAATAGCCGCAGGATTTTTGAAAGAGGGCAGGAAGTGGAGTCTGTTATATAAAGCAGGCTCTATTTTTCTATTGATTTTTTAGATTTCCTATGCAGTAAGAAATACTCAATATTAGGGAAAAATAATCAGTTCTTTTGCCAGTGAAAAATTGTTTTGGGGATTTTACAATAAGGTTAAAACATCGAATCATAAAGAATTGGTCATCATTCTTGGGAATGGGAGAAAGCAGAATACGGTGAAAAATACGTTGCTAAATGCGGAATATGCAGGGAAAGACAGATACATTTCTTGAAAAATGGATGCTAAAACTGTTTATGAGAATTAACATACTAAACTGTTTAAAAAGGACATATTAAATATATGGGAAATATGGCATTTGCGGAAGATATGTAAAAGTTTTCGATTTGGAATTTCAGATAGAATACTTGACAAGTAATTTCTAAATCGGTATGATAATTACGATATATAATTTTGGCTTCAAATTTGGTTGAAGACATTGATTTTTTATTCTGGCGGTTTGGCCAGAAGAGAAACTTTGGCAGGATAACTGCGTTTTTTAATACGGAAAAAGAATGGCATTGATTATTTTTAGAGAAATAGTCAGTGCCTTTTTTTGCGTGAAAACTGGATTTTTGTCAGAAAGGAGGATATGAAAGAACAAGAAAATATTCAAAAGGGAGGAGGATTTTTAATATCGAATTATTAAGTGAAGAAATGAAAAGAGAATTTTGCTTTTGCAAGGAGAAACTGGTAAGAACAAAGGAATGGCTTAAAGGAGATATTATGGCAAAGATAGATCAATACAGCGGAATCAAAGTAGGGACAGGTTATCTGATGGGAAGCGAAATTTACGGAAAAACAGAAATACTGGACGAAATAGTTCAGCAGGAAGCAGAGCGTATGCTACAGATGTTTGATGTTGATATCACAATCCGTTTTAATTTTGATGCGGAAAGCGGAGGTGCATATGTGAAAGATGAAGAATGGAAAAAATATTATAATAAGGATTTGATTAAAATAGGGACATGCCTGCACAGGGCGTTTCTAAAACCGGATATAGAACCTTTTTTTGGAGATACGGAATTCCGTGATTTCGATAATCTTGATAAAGCATCAGCTACGAGGAGGAAGATGTATGGAAAATAAAAAGCGTAGTATCTGGCGGTATGGATTGGTAAAGATGCCTTTGGAAGTTGGCAGTCCGGCATGGTATTGCAGGGATGGATTTTGGAGGAAAACAGAGGTTGTAGAGAAATCACCAAATTGATCATTCATGGTTTTTGGAGAAAAAGGGTAAACGTTTTCTTGCTCTTCTTGGTAAAAATCCCTGTTTTTTATTGTAAACGCTCAGAATATATGGTAAAAATTACTTAAATATCTGATATATATCCGATGAAAGCAAATATAACAGGAAAGTGTTTTATTAAAAAGGAGGAAGAAATCAATGAAAAAGAGAATCGCAATGCTGCTTTGCGTGGCGATGGCCGCATCGTTATTTACCGGATGCAGTTCAGGCGGGAACGGGGCGGAGCCCAAGGAAGATGCTGCTGAAAACGAAGGAAGTGAGGAGCAGACCGCAGAGGCAGAGGAGATCAGCATCTGGCACGACGGCGACGAGGCAATCATGGATGTCATTGAAAGCCAGGTGAATGAGAAGCTCGGCGGGGATGGCATTACAGTGAAGTTTGAGAAGAAAAGCGGCCTGACTGACCAGATCAAGCTCTATGGCAATGATGGGGAGAACGGCCCGGATATGTATATGTATGCACATGATTCCCTGGGTACTTTTGTAGAGATGGGAGTGCTCTCGCCCCTGTCGGACATTGTCGGAGAAGAGGTCTATGCCGACATGCTGCCCATGACACAGGAGGCCGGATTATACAAAGGGGAGCAGTATCTTCTTCCGGTGTATTTTGAAACACTGCTCTTTATGTATAATAAGGATCTGTGGGAAGGGGAGGTTCCGTCCACAACAGAAGACCTGTATACATATATGGAAGCGCATACGGATACGGCGGCAGGCACATATGCCTTGGTAAACCAGCATTCAACAGCCTATAATGTATCCCCGTTCATCCATGGATTCGGAGGATATATCATTGATGAGGATGCTGCCCCGGGGCTGGCGGATGAAAAAACAAAAGAAGCCATTGAGTACAATAAAAAATTTGCCGCACTGCAGGCTGACGGCGATTATAATACAGTAACAACACTGTTTAATGAAGGAAAAGCGGCGGCGATCATCGGCGGGCCATGGCTGGTACCTGGGATCAAAGATGCCGGGATCGATCTGGGGATTCAGTCACTGTCAGACTTTACTCTGCCGGGCGGGGAGAGCCTTGCGCCATATTCAGGGATCCAGGGGATCGGGGTCATGAAGCATGCGGCTGAGGAGAAAAAGGACGCGGCTGCAAAGGTGCTTGCCGCATTGGCAGCCCCGGAGGTCGGCATTGCGCTTGCGGAAAAAGCAAGCTGCGCGCCGGCAAACCAAAAGGCATACGATGAGGATTCTGTGAGCAGCGACGAAATGATCGCGGCAATGAAACGGACTGCAGAGACGGCCAAACCCATGCCGAATATTCCGGAGATGAGTGTAATGTGGGGACCGGCAGAATCCCTTCTGGCAGCGGTAAACAAATCCGGAGAGGATCTGGACGCAGCAGCGGAAAAATATCAGGCAGAAGCAGAGACTGCGATCGCGGATATGCAGTAACAATAGAAAGCACTCATAGATGCAGAGGACATTACGGCTTGCATCTGGTACAGCATTGCATAATCAACGGTGAATACGGCGCCTGCTATTTTGCAATGCTGTACGAATACAGGCTGTACTGTTTTTTTACTCTATAGGAAACTTCTACCGCGCTGCGTGCACTTTTTTGAAAGGGGAAACAGTATGAAGAACAGACAGAAATTACGTCCATGGATCTACAGTCTGCCTGCGCTTACGCTGGTAGGGTTGATCGTAGTCTTTCCCATTTTATACACAGGCTATATCTCATTGACGAACATGAACCTTTATCACTGGGACAATTACGAACTGATTGGGCTGGATAATTTTCAGCGGGCTTTACTGAAAGTGGATTCGGGATTCCTGAAAGCGCTGCTCACAACAGTCCTGTGGACGATTTTTAACATGGTGATACAGGTGGTCCTGGCTTTTTTCATTGCCCTTGGCCTGAATGTCCGGGAAATGAAGCTGGCAAGGGTCTATAAGACGCTCCTCATGTTTCCATGGGCAATGCCGGCATATGTTTCTATACTTTTATGGCGTGTGGGGATGTTTAACACAGAGTTCGGATTCCTGAACAAGATCCTTTTAAGCCTGGGCCTGGGGAAGATGAATTTCCTGTCAGAAAATATCCCGGCGTTTCTTTCCTGTATGGTGCTGAACCTGTGGATGGCGCTGCCGTTTATGATCATGATGATGGACGGCGCGCTGCAGAGCGTGGACAGGAGCTACTACGAAAGCGCCAGACTGGACGGAGCCGGGTTCTGGAAGCAGTGCCGGTATATCACGGTTCCCGCGATCCGACCGATCCTTCTGCCTTCCGTCATCATGACCACATTTACGACATTCAAGCAATTCGATATCGTGTATCTGCTCACCATGCAGAAAGGCTCCCTGTCCGGGGCAACGCTGCAGACGATCATTACCTATGCGCATCAGAATGCGTTTGTATCAAATAATTATGGGCTGTCCTCGGCAGTGTCCATTGTGATTTTTGGTTTTATCATTGTATTTTCATTGTTTACGAACCGGGGAGTCAAGGAGGAGGGATGAGTATGAAAAAAATAAAACGTATGGCGGGTCTTACGGTTTTAAATCTGATTTTTATCATTATCTGCCTGCTCGCGCTGATCCCGATCCTGTATGCGGTTTCACTGTCATTCTGCAATGGGGGTTCCGGGCTGAGTTCAGATCTGTCGTTCTGGCCCAAAGATCCCACCTGGAAGAATTATTCCGCAATCCTGGTGGAGGAACCATTCCTGCTCTGGCTTAAGAACTCTGCGATCCTGAGCGTGGGGACAATGATCGCGGCAATGGGGACGGCGGTCACGGCGGCTTATGCATTTTCAAGATACCGTTTTAAAGGAAGGAACGGGGTGCTCCAGGCGCTTCTTATTTTGAATGCATTTCCCCAGATCTTATCTATGTTCGCGATCTTCCGCCTGTTTAAGACCTTCCATCTGCTCAATTCCTATCTCGGCCTGATCATCGTTTATGCAGGGAGCATGTGCATATTCAGCATCTGGAATATGAAGGGGTATTTCGACACGATCCCGGTGGAGATCGAGGAGGCGGCCAGGATCGACGGCGCGGGAAGCGGACAGATCCTGATGAAGGTGGTGCTTCCATTGGCGAGGCCGGCGATCATCGTGACATCGGTCATGGTGCTGATCTTCGTGTGGAATGAGTATCTGTTTTCCACCACCTTTATGATGAATGAAGAGAGTTACACGCTGGCGGCCGGATTATACCAGCTTCAGACCAGTGATTACAGCAGGAGCTGGCCGTTATTTTCCGCGGCGGCGATCCTGGTATCAATCCCGATCCTGATCGTATTTTTCTGCATTCAGAAATATATGGTGTCAGGTTTGACGGCAGGGGGTGTTAAAGGATGAGTATCAAAGAAGAACGGATGGACCGGGCGGCGGTTCTGCATATTCCGCTGTCCCAGTATGCATTTGCAAAATCAGAACATACGCTGGTGATCCGGATACGGGCAAAAAAGGAAGACCTGTCCGGATGTGACCTGTATTATGGGGACCGGGCATGCAGGAAAACGCCTATCGAGTTTTACAGGATCCCGATGCATGTCTGTGCAGAGGACGCCTGCTTCCAATATTATGAGGCGGAGATCCATTCCGTCTATAACCGGATCTGTTATTATTTTAAGTTGATGAAGGGGCAGGAATGGGCCTACTATTACGGGGACCGGTTTACGGAAACGCTGGCGGATTTTTATCTCGGGGATCAGGTGGTGGATGGGAGAAGTGAATATTACCAGTATCCGATCATCCTGAAAGAGGAGATACCGGACGTGCCGGAATGGTTCAAAACTGCCGTTGTTTACAACATTTTTCCAGACAGCTTTGCAAGCGGGAAGAGAAGCCTGGAGAACAGGGCAGAAGAGAAGCGCCTGGAGGATGGGAGAACATGCCGGTCAAGGCTGGGAGGCACTCTGAGAGGAATCCGGGAAAATCTGGATTATATTCAGGGAATGGGATTTACCTGCCTCTATCTGAATCCGGTTTTTTCGGGCGGGGAATACCATAAATATGACGTGCTGGATTATTACCATATCGATCCCTGCCTGGGAACGGAAGCGGATTTTCAGGAGCTTGTGGAGGAACTTCACAGGCGGGGGATGAAGATCATCATTGACGGGGTTTTTAACCACTGCAGCTGGGAATTTTTTGCGTTTGAGGATGTGGCGGCCAAGGGCAGGGCGTCACGTTACTGTAAATGGTTTTACGGTCTGGAGTTTCCTGTCAGAAAGCCGGAAAATGCGGACGAGGTTCCCAATTATACCTGCTTTGCATATGAAAGGAGAATGCCCAAGCTGAATACGGCGGAACGGGAAGTGCAGATGTATTTTGCGGATGTAGGGGCATACTGGATCCAAAAATACCATGTGGACGGCTGGCGGCTGGATGTGGCAAATGAGATCGACCGAAATTTTTGGCGGAGCTTCCGTTCGGCCGTAAAAAGCGTGGATCCGGATGCGGTGCTGATCGGGGAAGTATGGGAAAACGCGGAGACCTGGCTGCGGGGGGATGCCTTTGATTCTACGATGAACTATGAATTTCGCAGGATCTGCAGGGACTATCTTGCAGCCGGATCGCCGGATGGAAGATCTGCGGCCTGCCAGTTTGAACAGATGCGTCTCAGATATCCGACAAATATCGTAAACGGGCAGCTGAATCTGATCGACAGCCATGATGTCCCGCGGTTCCTTTCTCTTTGCCGGGGGGACCTGGGGAAGTGGAAGATGGCCTGCATCCTGCTCATGCTGATGCCGGGCGTGCCCAGCCTTTTCTATGGGGATGAGCGGAAGATCCAAGGGATATTGGAAAACGAGTACCGGAAGGGGATGGCCTGGGAGGAAAAGGAGGATGTCTGTGATTTTGTCCGGGAACTGATCAGAATCCGGAAAGAATATATCGATGGGTCAACCGATTATCACCCGGTCTGGGGGATGATCCGTTCCGGTGTCTTTGCATTTGCCAGGGAGAATGCGGGATGTGAGATTACTGCGGTCATGAACCCGGGAGAAGCATGTGCAATACCGGAAATGGGAGAACGGAGAGTTCTGCTGGAAAAAGGATGCCGGGAAGGCTGGATTGACCAGGGAGGATATGCGGTCTGGCTTAGGGACAAAGGGCGGTAAGGCTCCGGGCGAAGATACATTTTATGAGGTATCTCCGCCCGGTTTTTTTGCAGTTATATGTACGCATATGGATACCCAGGGCTTAGGAACAGTATGGAAATAACTTATACATTTCGGGTTGAGGAACGGACGATCAGCGAGGGAAGGGTCGCAAAGGACTGTACCTGCAAAGCCGGATTTTTGATTTTTTTCAGTAAGATGGATGCTGCCTGCCTCCCCATTTCATGCACGTCAATATCTACGACTGTGAGGGGAGGATCAATGAGCTGCGACAAAGGGTAGTCATCAAAGGTGAGGACTCCGATATCATCGGGAATCGTCATGCCATGCTTTGCGATCGCGTCTGCTGCGCCGATGGCGATCTGGTTGTCTTCGCAGATCACGGCATCCGGAAGGCTGCTTCCCCGCAGCAGTTCTTCCATCATGTCAAATCCGCTTTCCTTGCTGTAGGTACCGTATTTGATAAAGGAATCCGGGACGGGAAAACCCTTAATGCGCATCGTGGACACATAGCCTTTCAGACGGTGTCTGGAAATTTCGTCGCTTTCCGGCCCGCCGATAAATGCTATTTTTGAATAGCCGCAGCTGGTCAGATATTTGGTCGCCATCTCTCCAGAGACATGGTTGTTGATGTCAATCCAGCAGGTACTGTTTGAAAACGGCGGCCGTCCGATGATCACATGAGGAAATTCCGTTCCTGTCAGCAGGTCGGCAAGAGGGCGAGAAGTGGCGGAACCGTGGATCAGCAGTCCGTCCGCGGCTTTCCTTCCGATGATCTGTTCTGCTTCCCGCAGCGCAGTTTCCTTATCCGGAATGCCGATAAAGCTGAAATGATATCTCTTTTCCCAGACTTCTTTCTGGGCGCCGCAGAGGATCTCGAACATATGAGGATCGTGAAAAGCCGTATGCTTCCTGGTAACGGCAAGAAAGATGATATTGTCCGACCGTTTCCTGGCAAAATTGCTGGCCTGTGTATTCGGCAGGTAGTTCATTTCTTTCATGACCTGGAATACGTGCTGTCTTGTGGCTTCGGAAATGGAGGGCTTGTTGTTGATGATTTTGGATACCGTTGCGATCGATACCCCGGCCTGCTTTGCGACGTCCTTGATCGTGACAGACATTGTGATTCACATCCCTTCTGGATATATGTGCCATAATAGTATAACGTTTACCTGAAAAAATCAAGCAGAATGAATAAAAATAATAGGAAATTCAGGAGAAAATTGTTGCTATTAATACATAAATGCCGGCATTATTATAGAAACAATGAAAAGGGTCAAGGAAAATTTTACATGAAAATATAATGGAATGTTACTATTCACAGTCATTTCACTCACATGCGCAAAAACAGTCGGCAAAGCCGTCTGCCGATGCTTCGCATCTTGATTTTTTGCTTATGTGGGTGAAGTGACTGATTCCAGTCAGATAAAAACTGTCAATCAGCTTCTTACAAGCTTCGCTTGACGAATCTGACTGCCATTTTTTATCCGACTGTGAATAGTAACAATGGAATATAAAGAAACGTTGTTAAATCCGATCAAAATCGGAAACAGAGAGTGTAAAAACCGTTTTTTTGCGCAGCCGATGGAATGTGTGGATTCTGACGAGGAGGGGAATCCTGCGGACCTGACTTATCAGCGATATGAAAAGCTGTATCAGGGCGGGTTTGGACTGGTGGATCTGGAGGCGATTACGGTTACGAACGAATCCAGGGCAAGAAAGACGCAGCTTGAAATTATGCCGCGTTCCCAGATTATCCGCCCGTTTAACGATTGCGACTGGAAATACGGCGGCTCCTGGGAAAGGAGGGCGCAGTGGGCATATGACCTGCAGGAGAGGATCGCGAAAGCGGTGAATGACAAGAATTTCCTGATAGGCTCTAAGATGTCCATGTGGGAAGGGCATCCGGGCGGATTTCAGGCAGTCCTTTGCCGATCCGCTCACTCCCTTAAAGTTCATGGAGGACAGGGAGGATGAGATCAAGTATTGTACCCAGTGCATGAACTGTGAAGAGCTGATGATCCGTCAGCAGCCGGTGGGATGCGTGGCATTCAATAAGATTTACACGGAAAAATTTGTGGAGACACGGAAAAAATTCGGCAAGCTCTCGGAGCTGCATACCTGACCACAGACTGCGGACAAGGCGGATTTGGAACAGAAAACAGAATAAAAATGAGAGGATGAGCTGCGGTTTTCCGGCCGGTGAACCGCAGCCAAAGACAGACATTCAGGAAGGTGGATTATAATTATGAAGGAATACAGGAAAGATATTTTAACAATGAAGGATATTGTGATTGACAAATCCGAATTATAAGAAGCGGAAAAGCAGGCGTAAAAAAATGATTTGTCTCCCCCGGATAGAACTGTTATAATAAAAATATAGCTGGAAAAATTTTTGTTGTATATTTTCAAAAGATATAGTAAACTATGCCTAAGCAGCAAATTTTATATTTTACTGACCCGATATTATGATTCGCCCGTCAAAAGGTTTTACTTCCTTAGCTGGCTGATTTTATGAACCTTCGTGCCATAATATTTGTCAACGATGCGACTTATTGCAGCACGAATCTTCAAAGATCATCCCAGCATGGGAAGTGGATTTTTTGGCAGGCGATTTTCACTATACGGCGTAAAAAACAGATGAAAGGACTGCGGATATTGTATCAATGTCACCCAGAAGAGAAACACAGGAAAGGAAAACAAAAATGGGCGCAAAGAAAAAAATACTCTATTTGTTTCTGGCAGTCTGCTTTATGTGGATCGTTCAGCCGGAAACGGTATCTGCAGACGGCGGGATCCGGGTAAACGGAACCGATATTCTTCAAGCGGCGGATCAGACCATACCGTGCGGAAGCGGTACGGCAAAGTATGATCCAGCTACAAAAACGTTGACGCTGAATCATGCGGAAATCACCGGGGACAATGTTGGAAAAGCTCTTGTAAATGGAATTGATATTAACGAACAGGGAGTCACCGTAGAATTGGTCGGGCAGAACTTGATCACAGCATGCAGAGGAATCGGAAGCAGCTATCCATTTCTCTTAAAAGGAATCGGCGGCGGAAGCCTTGCAGTCAACGCAAGTAAAAATGATGAGTCCGGTACACTTTTCTGCAGCGGAATCAACATAGATGGCGGCGGACTGACTGTACAGGATGCAAATCTACAGTTTACAGTAAGTGGTTTAAGCGCGAATGTCAGCGGGTATGGGCTTTACATTAACGGGGGCGAAAATCGGATCAGTAATTCTAATATAGTGATTGATATGATGTCTGCCTTTGATACGGATACGAAAAGCATAGGCATCAATGTATACGGTGAAACATCACTTACGATATCAGATAATTCAAGTATTACTATGAACAAGGTGGATATGGGAATTAATATGGGCGGGGGAAATCTGACGATTTCCGGCAGCAGGCTCGCGGTTCCCGATGCAGACGTATCTGCAATATCCTGTAATAATCTGGAGATTCTAAATGGATCTGATGTGACAGCAATTGCAAATAGCAGAATAGCACTGCAAGCAAACGTAAATATTACGATTTCCAATTCCACGGTCAATGCGGAATCAGCACAGTCGAATAGTATCCTGTGTAATAACTATGCAGCCATAGAGTCCTCAAATGTAACTGCCAAAGGATATTGGCCGGCCCTTTTCCTGCCGAAGGATACTGTGATCAAAGATTCTGTCATAGAAGCAGAATCAACAGCTGACGTCGGTATTTACTGTAAAGAAGGGAATCTTGAAGTTACAGGCTCTGAGGTAACGTGTACATCAAAACCGGGCTGGAAAGGAATCTTTATAAAAGGAAACCTGACAATGACGGATTCCAAGGTTGTTTCTCCCGCGGAATCCGGCGTATCCGGAATCCATGCCAACGGCGATATTACCATCACCGGCGGAACGACTGAGATCGGAGCAGGAAGCATTTCCTCCGAGAATAATATTCACATCGGCGGTATCATCACCTCCAATGGGGTGCCGTCCTATGAAAATATATCGAGCAATAATGCAAATGGACAGGTTACCTTTTTAGATGCGGATTACAGTGCGGTGGACGAGGCGATCGCAAAGGCAAAAGCGCTGAACAAGGCGGACTATATCAATTTTGATACAGTAGAGGCTGCGGTTAATGCGGTTGTTCGGGGAAAGGATGTCCGGGAGCAGGACGTTGTGGATGGATATGCGTCGGCGATCGAAGCTGCGATTGCCGGATTAAAACCTCTGCCCGCCGTATCGGTCATTGAGGGTGCGGACCAAATGTTTGTGATCGGCAAAAATAAAGGCGTTACCATCAAGGCAGATGGAGATTTCAGTAAATTTGCCGGAGTGTCGGTGGATGGAACTGAGATCGCGAAAGAACATTACACGGCTGCGGCCGGCTCTACGATCATCACTCTAAAGCCGGAATACCTGAAAACACTGACAGCCGGAAAGCATACGGTGGCAATCCGTTTTACGGACGGTCTGGCCCAGACGACATTGACGATTCAAGAGGAAGGATCAGGAAATCCATCCGAAAAACCGGATGACCCTTCTGAAAAACCGGATAACCCTTCCGAAAAACCGGATAACCCTTCTGAAAAACCAGACAATCCATCTGAAAAACCAGATGACCCGTCAGATGAAACCGGGCAGCAACCGCCCAAGGATCCATCCCAGAACCAGACACAAAAACCGGCTCAAAAGCCTTCTCAGAGTCAGGGAAATTCGGAGAGCTCTCCTAAAACAGGCGACAATACGCCGGCCGTGTGGCTGCTCACCTTTGCGGCCGTTTCCGCAGCAGGATTGGCAGCAGGAAAACGCTGGGGGCAGTGAAAAACTTATCCATGTGAAATATTTACAGAGAAAAGGTGCCTGTACGAGTTCGAATCTGGAATCGTACAGGCGCGGCAGTAAAAGCCGCAGCATTACATTGCGGCCATGCAGGCGGGAAAATTCGTTACAGGTCACATCTTGACCAAGCGTGACATGTAACAAAAACTCCTCGCGCGGAACAGAAAATCTCTGCGCAGGGAGTTTTTTATCAAAAGCTGTTTGGTCACTTCCCGTCTCTCCCCCTGATCAGCAGATGATCAAAGCAGATCTGAGAAAACAGAGTCGTTTTTTCCGCAACTTTTTCAATATCTTCCGTACATTGCTCCGATAACCATTTCTCAAAAACCGCATAAAATCCCGAGGCATAAAAAAGAAGCATATCGTCAAATTCATTTTCACTCATGTGCTCCGGAAGCTGATAATTCTGCAGGGTCTTGATCTTGAAAAGCTGCAGGACCTTCCGGTTGACCTTCTGCCAGAAATCATACCGGTTATTTTTTAACAGGAGAAGGGACAGCAGCTCCTTCTGGTCATAAATATATTCCAGGATCATCCGTGTCACCTGACTGGGCGCGATCGAATGCCGGGAGATCTCTTCCGCCAGCCGGTCAAATTCTGCCAGGCAGTCCAGTCAATTGCTTTTTGTTTCAGCAGGCCGAGAAAAATCTGTTTGATCGTATGCTTTGTTTTTCTCGGCCGGCGGTCCGGTTTTTTCATCTTGATCTCCATTCCGCCGCCGTTTTGCCGGCGGCTTAAATTATCTATGATCCGCAACCGTGCAGGCGGATATATTTCCAGAACAAGTTTATCGACAATTCAGACAAAAATGTTGATTAATCAACAATAGAACAGGATTGTTGATTGTCTGGAAAATCCAGTTGTTATATGATGAACATAATCATTCGGAACAGCTATACCTTAACATAATCGGAAGCTGAAAACAAGATTACACTATTCTGGCTGGCCGATAAACTGTAAAAAACAAGAAAACGAGGAGAAATCATCATGAAAAATTACATGGATCTAACAGGAAGAGTTGCGGTCGTAACGGGGGCATCCTCCGGACTTGGCTACGAGTATTGCAAAGCCTTTGCGGAAAACGGTGCGAAGGTGGCTGCATTTGCAAGGCGAAAAGAGAAGCTGGAAACGCTCAAAGGGGAAATTGAAGCCATGGGCGGGGAATGTCTGCCGGTTCCGTGCGACGTGGGAGACGAGGCCCAGGTCGTGGCAGGGGTGCGGTCTGTCATTGATACATTTGGAAAAGTAGATATCCTGGTGAACAATGCCGGAATGATGGCGTACTGCCCGACGGTGGACCTTTCTCTGGACCAGTGGCAGAAGGTGGTGGACGTCAGCCTGACAGGGTATTTCCTCATGGCAAGGGAATGCGCAAAAAATATGATTCAAAACCAGTACGGCCGCATCATCAACACCGCGTCCATGTACGGACACATCGCGGCGATGAACCACCCCATTCTTGCCTACAACGCGACAAAGGGGGCAGTGCCGAACTTCACAAGGTCACTGGCGCAGGAATGGGCGAAGTACAACATTACCGTAAATGCCATCGGCCCGGGAGAATTTCCGTCGGAAATGATGCAGTTCGACGAGGCGGCGCTGGAAGAACTGAAAAAGAGATGCCCGCTCGGCAGGCCCGGAAAGATTGAAGAGCTGTGCGGACAGCTGCTGCTGTTCGCGTCGGAGAACTGCGCCTACACCACCGGACAGACGATCTATATTGACGGAGGGTGGACAGCGGTCTGACAGTATGACATACGGCCGGACCAGGGGGAATATCGTTACGATTCGCAGCCGTCAGGCCGTCAATTGTAACGAAAAAGCCCTTGCTCCGGTTTTGCTGTTGGCGGTTATGGATTGATCACCGTTATGATATCCGCCTCTTCCGCCATATCCGCTGCTCTATATTCAATAAAAAGATAGCCCTCCCCGTCCAGAGCATATCCCATCCTCAGCGCAGCGTCGGGCTCTGCATAGCTGCTCACGTATCTTTCCAGCGCGGTTCCGTCCTCGGCCTCCAGATGCTGGCCGGCCAGATCCATCGAGAATCCGTTCTGCTTCGTGACCATCACACGGTAATCCGCGTCCGCGATCCCGTAGAGCTCCTTATCGATGGCCAGACAGTAATCATTTTTCAGGACATATCCGTCCCCGAGCCGGAAGCTGACCGCCTTTTCCTTTTCCTCTTCGGTGAGGTCGAGAGAATCGGGATTTTCTGTCTTTACCATGCTTCCGGTGCCCCATGCCGGGTCCGTCTCAAATGCCTGCCCTCTGAGGGTGCTTTCCGCTCCGTAGATCCCTTCTCCCATGGAAATGACCGGCTGCATATACATGCCGCTGGAAATACTCAGGATTTTTTCATCCTCCGGGGGTAGATTCACATACCACCCCGTGAGCATCAAAAAGGACATCAGCGGTTCCACTCCAAGAGTCCCATGTACATCCCTCAAGACATAGATCCCGCTCCGTTTTCCCTCTGCCCGCTCTGTTTTTTCCTGAAAAAATTTTTTCGGCAGTATGACTCCGCGGATCTGAAGCAGATAATCAGCGGCTCCCTGCCGGAGCGACGCCTGTAAATCCGGATCCTCTGTATAATCCGTAAGCGCAAACCGTTCGCACATGGTCTCGACTTCCGGATCGGGTAGATAATAATCACAGAGCCCGTTCAGAGAGCAGTAGTCGGATATAAGAAACGAGGTCATGACTCCCGGCGCGTTGGAGCGCTCCTTGGTCTCCTGCCGGATAAACGCGTCAAAATCGCCTTCATATTTTGTATGGAAAAAACCGTTCTCCAATCCGCCTGACAGGCTGTCGGAAAACGAGGAATCCCAGAACAGCCGTCCCTCCTCATGACCGGTCAGGGCATTCAGCCTTTTTTCAAACGCGTCCTTGATCTCCGATTCCTGGAGATTGTCAAAGCAGGCAAATGTGCCTTCCGCTTCTTCGATATCCCGCATGGCATAGGCAATGATATTTCCGGATTCCGGTTCACGGACCTCAAAGGAATCGATCCGGTCCTCATTGCTGCCGATAAGCTGTATCTTTTCCGTTTCAAGCTCTGCCGCCGTATAATCTGAAACACCATATTTTTCATTCAGATATTCTGCCGCAAGCACAGAGACGCCGCCCTCTGTTACAGATTCCTGATGCAGGCCCGTCATTGCCAGGAGAAAAAACGCGGCGGCCAGCGCTGCCGGAATGCCGATCCATTTTCTCCGTCTCTCGGCTTTCCTGTGCAGAAGGGGAATCTGCCCGGAACAATATTTTACGATCTCCATGGCCGCCAGCGCCCGGTCGCTGTCCCCCATCTCGGCATAGAATCTTAACCGGGAATTCATGTTCGTCATGATCAGATAGAATACTTTTTCGGAAAGCGCGTTCTCCCGGATCACTTCCAGCAGGATCAGCAGAATCTCCTCATCTTCGTCCATCGTGAGATCTGTGTCAAAAAACTGCTGCCACGCCTTTACCGCCTTTGGCCACCGCAGGCTGACAAGCTCCCGGAGCTTTTGGCGCATGAACTGTTCACGCAGATGCTTCTTCCGCAGCCATTGTTCCTGCGCTTCCTGAAAAAATGTACCGTATGCCGCGTTGGAGGATACAGAGAACGGTTCTCCTGCCGACGTCTCTGTTTCCGCCGCCGCCCTGGGCGCGTCTCCGCCGGAGAAAGCATCATCAGCCGATCCTGTTGCGTCTCCGTCGGAGAAAGCATCTCCTTCCGCTTCGGTTACGTTTTCATCGAAGTAGGTCTCTCCTGCAGCTCCAGAGCCGCCTCCGCCCGCAAAGCCATCACCAGCCGCTCCCATAGCGGCTCCTCCTTTTCCAACTCTGCCGCTGCCGTATTCATTTTCCAGAAGCGCCTCTGCCGTCTGCGCATACTCCAGGGCCGTCTGGTATGCCCCATAGAGTTTCTCCCATTCCGCCGGATGCTCCTCCGGGTGGTACTGCTTCGCCATCAGGGCATATGCTTTCTTGATCGCCCTCGTGTCCTTTGTCGCCTCGATTCCTAAGATGTCAAATGCCCGTCGTACCATTTCAGATCTTCCTCCTCAGCCATAGAATCTGCTCCTTCCCCAAACGGATCTGCTCCTGAATCTGGTTCATACCAGGAACTGTCATTCTCCAGGCACTGCCATGCATCCGCAAATGTATCCAGATACCGGTTCGCGCGTTCAAAAAAATCCGCGATATACTTTCGCTGCTTCCGGATTTTATACGGATCCTGCTCCTGGTTCACCAGATATTGAAAATACTGGATCCGCCTTCCGATCTCTTCCCGCAGCTCCCCGGTAGTCTGGGCAAAAAGCCGTTCTCCCCAGGCGATCAGCATCTGGTTCTCCTCCTCATTCGCGGGAAGAGAATGAAGCTGCTCCAGATCCCCCAGATACTGTTCCAGCTCTGCCGGATCAAGGGTATACGTTCCGGTGGTGATCACCTGCCTCGCCTGCTTTCCGGTGGAATCCACCTTCACATCTACGATCAGGATCCCATTGATATCATAGGTATAGCATACCGCTATGGATTCCTGTCCTTTCAGGGCCATGGGAACATCCACACAGAGCTCCCCCAGATAAATATTTTCGTCTGCATAATAGGCTTCTCCCTGATACACATCGATCTTCACAGACTTCTGAAAATCCTTCGCAGTCTGAAAACGCTGTTCCTTTCTGCAGGGCAGCACACTGTTGCGGTCAATAATGGGCGCCATGATGGAGCGCCGGGCATCCGCCTCATTATAGACTCCGGTGCCCAGGGTAAAGGGACAGATATCGGTCAGGAGAAGGTCCTTTACCTCCTCCCTACGCTCTTTGATCCCGGCATACACGCCCACTCCCGCGGCGATCATATGATCCGGGTCCATCACCGTCATCTGTCCGTAGGGCAAGAAATGCCGCAGGTATTGCTGGACCGTCGGCATCTTGCAGGAGCCGCCTGCCAGTACGACCTTGGAGATCTCCAGCCGTTCCTTCTGCCCGTCATTCAGCACGGCTCTTACGGGAACAAGCATCCTGTGGAACAGAGGCATGGAGATCTGGATCAGCTTCTGGTTCGTCAGTTCCATCTGCCCCTGGAACTCCCCGTCCGTAACGGTCATGACCGTCTGCTCTGTTTCGGACAGCATGCACTTTGCCTGTGCCGCGCGCCTTAAGATCACATTCTGTCTCTGGGGGGACAGCGCATCGAAGCAGAGGCCATGTTCCTTGCAGAACTGCTCTGCGACGGCACGGTCAAAATCACTTCCCCCAAGGCGGTTATCGCCGCTTACCGACACGATCTCGACCACGTTGTCAAAGCAGTCCACCAGCGACACATCCAGAGTCCCGCCGCCGAAATCGAAGACCAGCAGAGTCTCATCCTCCTCAGCCTGCCCCTTTCCTCCGGTGCTCCGGCATGCCAGCGCGGCGGCGGAGGGTTCATTTACGATCCTTTCTACATGAAGCCCCGCCAGAGCCCCCGCATCCTTGGTGGCCTTTCTCGCCATATCATTAAAATATGCCGGCACACTGATGACTGCTTCTTTGATCTCCGTACCCAGATACCGCTCCGCGTCCTCCTTCAGCCTGCGGAGCACCAATGCCGAGAGCTCTTCCGGACGATACTCCCTGCCGCCGAGAGCATAGGTCTTTTCCGTCCCCATAAACCGTTTGAACAACGCGGCCGTGTGCTCCGGATGGGAGGTCAGCCGTTCCTTCGCGATCTTCCCGACGTATACATGCCCTTCCTCATCAATACTTACGATACTCGGTGTCAGATATTCCCCCAATGAATTCGGGATCAGCCGGCTCCGCCCATCCTGCCAGACGGAAACCAGGCTGTTGGTAGTACCGAGATCGATCCCAATGATCCTTTCCATAGCGATACCTCTGTCCTTATGCTTTCTTTGAGAACTGCAGGAAAAAAACTGTGCAGACAAGCAAGACACATAAGTAATGTTCCTACAGTTCCTTATTATAAAATATAGATTGCCTTCATCATAGCATAAACCAAATACGAAAACAATGAAGGTCTCTTTTTTGCGCGGCATGTTCAATGGATTGCTAAAATCTATGGCCTGGCCCAAAAATGTAAACTTAAGCTAAAATTAAGCCCGCCCCCGCTTGTATCCGCTCTCTGTAAGAAATATAATATAGATTGGAAAACTCTCCTGCGCCCATCTCACAAATCTGGCGCAAGGAGTTTTTGGGAATGCTCATAGAGATACGGAGGTGCAAAATGAACCCGATCCCCGCACAAAAAACAGATTATAAAATCATGCTTGTGGATGATGAGCCCGACATCCTGGACCTGCTCGAGAAGGCTCTCAACATAGAAGGCTACTACAACATTATCAAAATAGAAGACGGACAGACCGCAGTCCAGCTCTGCCGTAGGACCTCCCCGGACATCATCATTTTAGACGTGATGCTTCCCGATCTGGACGGATATGAGGTCTGCAGACAGATCCGCGCCTTTTCCCATTGCCCGATCTTATTTTTATCTTCCAAAAATGACGAACTGGACAAGATCCTGGGTCTTTCGGTGGGCGGGGATGATTACGTGGCAAAGCCGTTCAGCCCGAAGGAGATCGCGTATCGGGTCAAGGCGCAGCTCCGGCGGGCCGCGTATCAGCAAGATCCGTCGGAGAAGGAGCTCATAAAAACAGGGGAATTGGAAATTGACGTGGAGGGCTGCAGGGTCACAAAAGGCGGCAGCCCCATAGAACTGACCGCGCGGGAATTTGAAATTCTGCGGTATCTGGCGGAAAATCAAGGCCGGGTCATCAGCCGCGAACGCTTATATGAAACCATCTGGGGCGAGGACAGCTTCGGGTGCGACAATACGGTCATGGTGCATATCCGGCATCTGCGTGAAAAAATAGAGGACGATCCCGCGGCGCCCCGATACATCATCACGATGAAAGGATTAGGCTATAAGCTGGTGGATCCTTATGAAGAATAAAAGCGATCTCAATCTGTTTTTTCGTTCGTTCGGTATTGTCGTGATTGTGATCTTCGCGGCCATTGCAGCGGGGATCGGCCTGTTTTATTATGTGTTCGCGATTCCGGCGCGGGAGGGACTCAGCCTGGCCTCATGGCCAGACGTGTATACAGACAATTTTTCCCTTCAGCTTGAAGAAGAACAGGGAGAGCTTAAAGTAAAAGAATTCGGGATTGAAGATCTGGACCGGTATGGCTTATGGCTGCAGGTGATCGATGAAAACGGGCAGGAGGTTTTTTCACACAATAAGCCGGAGAACTGTCCCAACAGCTATACGGCCTCCGAGCTTCTGGCATTCGGTACGAACGTTTACGATAATGATAACAGGGTTTTTGCGGGAAATTATGAAGGGGCAGAGAAAACCTACGGTTACTTTATCGGTTTTCCCTATGCGGTCGGAAAGCATATGCTCTACTACAACGGAGAACATGTCAGCCGTCTTTCCCCCGTGATCCGTGCAGGCATCGCATGCGTTTCCTGCGCCGTATTTTTGTTTACATTAGCTTATGTATTCTGGCTTTCCAGGCATCTGGGAAAGATCACAAAGGGCATCCGGGATGTCAGCCGGCGCGCCTATACGCCATGCTCAGCGGGCGGCGTATTCGGCGAGGTCTATGCGGCTCTGAGTGAAATGGACACGGAGCTCCGCCGCAGTGATCAGTTGCGGATAGATACGGAGAGAGTCCGCAGAGAATGGATCACGAATATTACACATGATGTAAAAACACCCCTGTCTCCCATCAAGGGATATGCGGAGCTGCTCGCGGAAAATCAGATTTCGGAAAGCAGTGAGGTGCAGGAATACGGAAAGATCATTTTGAAAAATGCGGTCTATACGGAGAATCTGATCAATGACCTGAAACTGACCTATCAGTTCGAAGCGGGCGTGATCCCCCTGTCTTTGCAGGAAATACATCTCGTGCGCTATATCAGGGAACTGGTCATAGATCTGATCAACGATCCTGCTTTTAAAAAACGTGAGATCGAGTTTGAAAGCGCGGAAGATGAGGTGGTTGTCCGGATCGACAGCAGGCTGTTCCGCCGTGCGGTGGGAAATCTGATCATCAACGCGCTTACGCATAATCCGCCGGAAACAAAGGTATTTATCCGTATCGAAAGAAGCGGACAAGGCAGGGTATCGATCCTTTTGCGAGATAACGGAACGGGGATGGACGAGGAGGAGCAGGCAGAGCTGTTCGAACGGTATTACAGAGGGACAAATACGAAAGAAAAACCGGAGGGTAGCGGCCTCGGCCTGGCGATCGCAAAGCAGATTGTTATACTCCACGGCGGCGACATTACGGTAAAAAGTAAGCGAAATGAAGGGACAGCGTTTCGGGTTTCGATACCTGAATTAAGGTGAACTTAAGATGCAATAAAGACCACCCTAAGACAGATGATTTATGCTGTAAAGCATAGGTCATCTTTTTTTAATAGGAGGGTTTTGGATATGGAATTACAGCTGCAGGACCTGAGCAGGCAGTATGGAACCAATTACGCGGTCAGTCATGTAAACGCCACATTAGTGCCGGGCGTTTACGGGCTGCTTGGCGCGAACGGCGCGGGAAAGACGACACTGATGCGGATGATCAGCGGCGTCTTGAAGCCCACCGCAGGCAGCATCCGGTTCAACGGGAAAACGATCGGAGAGCTTGGCGAGCGGTATTACACCCATTTAGGCTACATGCCGCAGGACTTCGGATTTTATCCCGACTTTACGGCCCGTGAGTTTATGCTGTATATGGCGGCTGTCAAGGGACTGAATAAAAAACGGGCGGAAACCAGGACGGAAAATCTGCTTCAAATGGTCAATCTCCAAGATGCGGCGGACAAAAAGATCAAATCCTTTTCCGGCGGCATGAAACAGCGTCTGGGTATTGCGCAGGCGGAATTGAACAGCCCGGCTATCCTGATCTTAGACGAACCAACCGCAGGGCTCGACCCCAAAGAGCGTGTGCGCTTCCGAAACCTGATCTCCGATTTTGCAAAGGAAAAGATCGTGATCCTTTCCACCCATATCGTTTCGGATGTTTCCTACATTGCAGATATCATTTTGCTGATGAAAAACGGCAGCTTACTGCTACAGGAACCGATGGCCGCGGTTACGGACAGCATGAAGGGCAAGGTATGGGAAATGCTGGTGGATGAGCGGGACGCAGACCAGTACAGCAGGAAATTTTCTGTCGTGAATCTGCATCACGAGGGAGATCAGGTCAGGCTGCGGATCGTAGACGAAGCCCGGCCGGCAGAGGAGGCGGAGGCTGCGGAGCCGAGCCTGGAAGACCTGTTTTTGTACCATTTTGGAGAAAACGATTACGATCCGCATGAAAATCCGCAGCCGGATCCGTCAAGCACAGATCGAAAAAAGCGGAAGAATCATGTTCCTATAAATAGCAGCAAAAAAAGCAGAGGAGGAAAAAGATGATGTCAGCAAAACAAAATCAGAGAACGCCCAACCGTACACACCCGCACAGGGCAGACGGACTTTCTCTGATCAGATTTGAATTTCTGAAAATCGTCCGGAAAAGATCAACGCTCACGATCATGGCGGTGAGCCTGCTCTTAACGGCATTTCTTTTCGGACTGCCGGTGATACAATATCAGATCTATGATCAGAACGGAGTCATGAAAGGGACAAAGGGGATTGCGTATGACAGGGAACAATATGCGGATCTGTCAGTTCCGCTGACGGAGGAGTATATTACGAAGACCATCCGGGAAGTGCAGGGGCTCTTTGAGGATCCCGCAAATGTGGGATATGACGGAAATGAACGGTTTTTGATCGGGGATGCGTATTGGAATGAGATCGCGCCCCGGGAAAATTTTTTGAATCTGATCGCAAGGACCTATGCCGCACCAAATGAGAGCAGGGGTTACAATAGCTTTCCGGATCTGGATGCTTCGGACGGCGCGGATTTTTATCAGGCGGTCCAGGCCAAAAGGGAAGCCATACTGAACGAGTCGGGCCGTGCGTTATCGAATGAGCAGAAGGCATATTGGAGCGGCATGGCGGGCAAAATCGATACGCCCCTGCAATATGGTTATTATGAAGGCTGGGAGGTCATCATAAGTAGCTTCGGACTGCTGTTGTTTGCGGTACTGGCAATCTGCATTGTGATTGCGCCGGTTTTTTCAGGCGAATATCAGGCGGGAACCGACGCGGTGATCTTATCCGCAAAATACGGCAGGACAAAACTGATCACGGCCAAGCTTGCGGCCTCCCTGCTGTTCGGAACCATTGCATTTGCCTTCCATATGGTGACCGCCTGCGCAATACCGCTTGCGGCGTTCGGCGTGTCGGGCTGGAATCTGCCGATGCAGATCGCAAACACGGCAATCCCGTATCCGCTGACATTTCTGCAGGGAACCATGCGCAATATCGGGATCCTTTATCTGGTACTGCTGGGCATGATCGGGCTGACACTCTTTCTGTCCTCCAGGATGAAAAGCCCCTATCTTGTGCTGATCGTACTGGTTCCGGTTCTTTTCATTCCCATGCTTCTCTCGCCGAACGGAACGGCAGGGGCGTATAACCTGATGCTGTTCTTGCTGCCGTATCAGGCGGTCATGCCGGAATTTGGAAAATATATTTCCTATCAGGCAGGCGGTCTGGTCTTCGATGCATTTTCGGCAAGGGCGATATTGTACGCAGTATTCACGGCGGTTATGCTGCTGCTTGCGAGGGGTGGATTTCAGAGGCATGAGACTGCCGGATGAGTCAGTCCGGCGGTGTCTCTCCGCCGGGCCAAAGTGTTTTTAATCTATAAAATTTATCTAACGGTACGGTTGGATAATCTTTAGATCATCCAACCTGCGCATCCATCCGCAAAAACCGTGCTGACCCACTCTTGCGTCTGCTAACGCAGCCGCACAGCTGGAAATTTATTCACCCATAGAAAATGGAATCTCTGCAATCAACGGAACTCCGCCGTTTTCATCGGTTCCGGCATTCTTGTCGAATACCTGCATCACAAACTGGTCCGCCTGGGATGTGTTGAATACCATTTCCTGGATCTGGCTGCCGTCGTCCTGCGTATTGAACATTGCGCTTTCATTTTGCACACGGTTTCCATTCTCTTCCAGCAGGACAAATGCCGGATTCTTTTCTGCCAGCTCCGCAGGAAGATAACAGGTCACATGCATATTGCTGGGGGTCTGGACAGCCTTCTGCACGATGATTCCATTGCTCTGCGCATTGGGCTCGGCTGTGCGGTTAGAGGAGGTATCTGTTTCAACGCCAAACTGCATGCTCCAGTCTCCTTTTATCTCCTGGAAGGTCTCCATATAACCAAGATTGGATTCCCGATACGCGGTCAGGCCGTTAATGTCTACATTCACTGTCATCTGTCCTTCAAAAGATACGTCTCGATTCGATGATGCGTTAATCCGGCATAATCCGACATAAACTCCGTCTTCTGCCTTCCGAAGCACTGTGGCTTCTGTCGGCCATACCTGTTTCTGGTTGATCGTGAATTTTCCAAGCTCATAAAGGGCATCATCCTCTCCCTCCTGATGCATGGCCGAAACATATCCGGCTGTTTTCAGCTCTTCATCCTCTACCCGGAGGGAAAGTGTAAAATACATATCATATCCGTCGCAGTAGGCGTCGGAGACTGTCATCGTCCCGATTTCATTTTCAGCCGTATTTCCGGCCTCCTGAACCGGATCGGAGTGTTCGCTGATATTTTCATACGCGGTTTTGTCCTTGTCCGGATATTCGCTGTTCTCCCTCACTTCCTGCAGCCGCCCGAACACATTTCCCAGGATCGGGATATCCTGCGCCAATGCAGGATTCATATAAAATATTCCGGATAATGCGGCGATGGTGCACGCAGCTGCCGCCGCCGCTGTAAGGCTTCTGTAAAATCTGTTTCTGTTTTTAAATAAACCGGTTTGTTTCATCTTCATCTTCACCTCATCCTGACGTATTTTTTCATAGCTTTCGTTCAGTTTATCATTTACAAGATCCGGAATCTGGATCTCTTCTCTCATTTTTTCAATAAAATCTCGTTCATAATTGCCCATCCTTACACCTCTTCTTTCCAAATCAATTTCTGTTCCAGAGCAGCATACTTCCGTCTGATTCCAGTCTTTCGCTGAACCTTCGTTTTGTTCAGCAGCAGGAGATCTGATTTTCTCTCATATAGAGTTTCCTGAAATTCCCCCGCCCTCTGGATAACCTGGTTTTTACCGTATTTTCATTCATTTCCAGGATCGAACTGATCTCCTTGATGCTGAATTCTTCTACGTAGAACAGATATAATACGATACGGTACTGCTCCTCCAATTTGTTCAGCAATTCTATAAACGCCCTTCCGGATGTGTCCGGAGCGGTGTATTCCAGTTCCGGATGCTCATGGATCGGAACGATGTTTCCGCGCCTCTTTAAGATGCGGTTGCACTGATTGATCAATATTCTTGTGATCCATGTCTTGAAAAACTGCGGTTTCTTTAAGGATTGTAAATTTTCATAGCTGTTCAGTACTGCATCCTGGATCGCATCCGCTGCGTCCGCGTCATTGCGCAGCATCGCAATCGCTGTTTTATATAATCCCTGCTTGCAGCTTTCGATCAAATCTACAAAAGCTTCTTTATCCCCTGCCTGTGCATTTCTCACAAGGCCTGCCATATCTGCCACGTCCCCACGTCCTTTCGTATTTCATTATGCATATCTGTGCAATTCATTTTAACGGAATTTGAAAATGGTATTTCATCTTCCTCTTCAATCGATTGATACTTATTAGATAAAAAAAACTGGGGAAAAGTTTCAGAGATTTTATTTTTTTTTGCCTGTCAGAAAAGACGTCAGGTCAGAAATAACATCGGATTTTTGACCTTTTTTAAAATAAGGAAAAGTGTATGTCAGCATCCGAAGTCAAAATCGGACGCTGAAAAAGTTGCGGGGGAGGAAGCGGCTTTATGCAGCTTCTGGTAAACTAAACTCATCAAAAAATAATAGAAATCGGAGGAATCAAACATGAGTAAATTGAAAATTGCGGTAATCGGATGCGGCGGTATTGCAAACCAGAAACATTTTCCGGCATTAAAGAACAATGCGGATCTGGGTGAGATCGTGTCGTTCTGTGATATCAGGATCGAGCGCGCAGAGGCAGCGGCAAAGGAATACGGCGCGCAAGGGGCGCAGGTGACTGCGGATTATAAAGAGGTGCTTGCCAATCCGGATGTAGAGGTGGTACATATCTGCACGCCGAATGTTTCCCACAGTGAGATCGCAATTGCGGCTTTCGAGGCGAAGAAGCATGTATACTGCGAGAAACCCATGTCCCACAGCACGGAAGAGGCGCAGAAGATGGTGGATGCGTGGAAGAAGTCGGGAATGCAGTTTACGGTAGGCTACCAGAACCGTTTCCGGGCAGAGGTGCAGAATCTGCACAGCGCATGCAGGAAAGGTGAATTGGGCGACATCTATTATGCCAAGGCCCATGCGGTAAGGAGAAGGGGCGTTCCCACATGGGGCGTATTCATGGACAAGGAAGCCCAGGGCGGCGGCCCGCTGATCGATATCGGCACACATGCATTGGATATCACGCTGTGGTGCATGGACAACTATGAGATTGAAAGTGTGTCCGGCTCCGTATTCTACAAGCTCGGCGGGCTTGAGCAGGCAACGGAAGGAAATTTATTTGGACCATGGGATCCCAAGACCTACGAGGTGGAAGACTCCGCAGTCGGATTTGTAAAAATGAAAAACGGCGCGACCATCGCGCTGGAAGCAAGCTGGGCGTTGAATATGCTGGAGTCAAGAGAGGCTTCCACCACACTCTGCGGAACACTGGCCGGCGCGGAGATCCATTCCGGCATGAGCTATGGAAAAAATGAACTGATCTATAACCGCGGAAGAAACGGACAGCTTATGGAAGAAACCATATCCTCGGTAGGCGGAGTCGCTTACTTCGGCGGAGGCGGCGGTGAGGAAGGAACCACTGACTGCAGGCAGTGGCTAGAGGCGGTACAGAATGGAACACAGCCTCTTGTGAGGCCGGAGGAAGCACTGGCAGTCACAAAGGTTCTGGACGCGATCTACAGATCCGCCGCGGAAAACAAAGAGATCAAGTTTTAGACTTGTTTAAAAAAGGAGGCGCAAAAATGGGATTTGCAATGCGGATGAATTTTGTGGATGTCATCGTGGATGACAGTTTTAAGAATTACGATGTGAACGGGAAAAAAATGGGGTATCAGTTTGACATTCGGCTCAGTTACTACCGGGGACATTTCCTGTCCGTGATTGATGAGTTTGGGGTAAAGGTAGATGATTTTGAAGTGCCCGCTGAGCGGATCAAATTCTGCATCAACGGAAAAGAATTCAGCCCTGCGGAATTTGACAAGTGCTACACCGAATTCTGGCAGGTGAAGGAGCCGGCAACGATCCGGGTATTTTATCCGGGCGGACTTCCGGAGGGAGAGCATAAGATTGATGTGACATTATTCTTCCGTTCCCCGTATATGCCGATCGGGCCGGATCATATGTATATGCCGGTTGACAGCTGCGGAACAAAAACAATGGCGGTTACAGACTAAAAATTACAGATTTGGAGGGAAGACATTATGACAAACGTAAAAACAGGTATCACACTATTTTCATTGGGAACTCCTTATCTGAAGGGAGAACTGGATCTGGAAGGCGTCATCCGCGCGGCAGCGGAGCTTGGAGCACAAGGGTACGAGATCGTTGCGGCACAGATGATCCCTTCCTATCCATATGTCACAGATGAATTTGCAGAGTTTATCCGTCAATGTACGGAAAAGTATGGGATCGGCCCCATCTGCTATGCGGCAAATATGGACCGGGGAATGTTAAAAGACCGGGATCTGACCGAGGACGAGATGGTCGCGCGCGCGATCACGGATATTGTCTCGGCAAACAAGCTGGGATGTACGGTCATGCGGGAGCAGTATCTTCTGTCGCCCAATGGTCTGGCAAGGATCGCGCCCTATGCGGAAGCGTACAATGTACATGTAGGGATCGAGATCCACAATCCGGACAGCCCCATCACGCGGCCCATACTGGATTATCTGGAAGTGATCGAAAAGACCGGAAGTAAGTATATCGGGTTCGTCCCGGACTTCGGATGCTTTGCCACAAAGCCCAATAAGCCGTACTGGGACCGGGCGCTGGCAGCAGGAGCTACCATAGAACAGCTTGAGAAATGCGCGCGGCTCCGCTACGATGAGGTCCCCATGGATGAGGCAATGAAGATTATGGGCCCTGATATGGCGAAATGCCCTGCATTGGGCGCAACGCTGAACAGTATGTATGGATTCGTACAGTTCAGGAAGAGCTGCAGGGCAGAGCTGGAAGGCCTAAAGCGGATCATGCCGTACTGCTTTGAAATGCACGGAAAATGCCATTACGTGGATGAGAATCTGCATGAATCCGCAATCCCGTATGAGGAGATCATTCCGGTGATCGCAGCTACGGACTATGACGGATTCATTGTCACGGAATATGAAGATGAAGGCGGATACGATGCGGTGGAGCAAACCAGAAGGCATGTCGCCATGGTCAAGAAATTGCTGAACGAGGTAAAATAACAGCGGCTCAAAACGTGCGAAAATAGTGTGTCCTTCCCACGGACAACAGTAGGAGCAGCTGCTAATCCCGCTTGGCATTTTCCGGGCAAACCTCCAAAATAAAGGGATCAATAACGAACTGGATGCATGGCCGACATTTTTGAGTGCGAATGAATAGGTAACTCAAAAGGATGAACAGTTAACTCAGAAGGATGAGCAGTTGACCCAGAAGGATGAACGAATTGGTCGGTTATTTCAGGAAAATGAACTGTTATCTCAGCAGTATAGACAACAGCTTCAGGAGATAGAACGTTTAAAAAAAGAACTTGCGGGGAAAATTGGGTGAATTAAATGAATAGTTGAAATTAAAAAAGGATGGCTGGAGCCGTCCTTTTTTGCCCGATTAGGAAACTTCGGCGCGAGTGTGCGTCAGGACTCATACTTTTTATTGACAAGTACACACTACTGTGGTAGTATATAAGAAAACTACTGCAGTAGTGTGAAGGGAGCGGCGAATATGACTGTAAAGCTATTTGATTCGGAATTGAAGGTAATGGACGTGCTGTGGCGGGAGGGAGATTCCACAGCCAAGCACATTTCCGATGTATTAAAGGAAGAAGTCGGCTGGAATATGAACACCACCTACACGCTGATCAAGCGCTGCATCAAGAAAGGCGCGATCCGGCGTTCGGAGCCGAATTTTATGTGCCATGCGCTGATCCCAAAGGAGGAGGTGCAGGAGGCGGAGACCAATGAGCTGATCAACAAGATTTATGACGGCTCGGCGGATAAGCTGTTTGCGGCCCTGCTGGGAAGGAAGAAGCTCTCCCCCGAGCAGATCGCGCGGCTGAAACAGATCGTAGGCGAACTGGAGTGAGGTGATAGATATGAGTCTGATGGCAATGAGTATATCCGGCGCGGTATTGATCCTGGTGATCCTGGCAGTGCGGGCAGGCTTGAAGGGCTGGCTGCCGAAAAGAACATTTGCGGTGCTGTGGACGGTCGCCCTGATCCGTCTGCTGATCCCATTTTCCGTGCCCTCTTCGTGGAGCGCATACACCCTGATTCAGAATGCGGTTCCTGAAACGGAGCAGGTACGCTATTTTACAGATATGATCGCAGGAAATCCGTCCGGTGAAGCAGTGCGTTTCGGCAGCGCGGCTTCATCCCGGCTATACGGTACAGATACAGCCGGAGATGTCGGAGACCTGCCAGGCTGGGAGGATGGATTCGGGGATGGAACCGGAATGCAGTCCGGGCCGGGAAGCGGAACGCAGAAGGATCCTGGCCGGAATCCGCAGTCAAAATCCGGTGCGGGAAGCGGAGCGCAGATGAACTCTGCTCAGAATCCGCAGTCAAAGTCCGGAGAGGAATCACAGCCTGATTCCGCATCTGGCATACAGTCAGGAAGGCAGCAGGTTTCCTCCATAGCTTCTGATTTCGTATCGGAGGAAATGCTATCGTTTGCGGAGCATTTCGCAGCTCTGCATCCTATGTTAAGGGGAATCTGGGCTGCAGGCTTCCTGCTCTGCGCAGTCGCCTTTGCATGGATTTACTTCCGGTGCTGCCGGGAATTTCAGATGTCGCTGCCCATAGAGGACTGCTTTTTGGAAAACTGGCAGCGCACACATCCTTTGCGGAGAAGACTGTCTATCCGCCAGTCGGACCAGATTCTGTCCCCGTTGTCATATGGAGTCTGGCGTCCGGTCATTTTACTGCCAAAGTCTACAAAATGCGGGGACAGATTTCAGCTGCGTTATGTTCTGGAGCATGAATATGTGCATATCCGGTATTTTGACGCGGCGGTAAAGCTGCTGATGGCGGCGGCTCTGTGCATACACTGGTTTAACCCCTGTGTGTATCTGATGTACATTTTCTTCAATCGGGATCTGGAACTGGCTTGTGATGAAGCGGTGGTACGTCGATTTGGTGAAGAGGAAAAGTCCGCATATGCCATGGCGCTGATCGAGATGGAAGAGGAGAAGAGCGGTCTGCTCCCGCTTGCCAACAGCTTCAGTAAAAATGCAATTGAGGAAAGGATTGGCGCAATTATGAAAATAAAGAAGATCTCCCCGCTGGTCCACGGGCTGTCGGCGGCTCTGGTGTGCGGTACCACCCTGCTGTTCGCTACATCCTGCGGGTCATATGAGGAAGCAGAAAAGACTATGGAAGCTGTCCCCCGGGCGGAGGCCGTGGATGCGGAGGAAGCAAAGACAAACAACAGCGTAGAAACAAAATCACTGTCTGTCGCGCTGAAGGAGCTAGGACAGTACGGTCCGTCCGCGGAACAATCCATGCTTTTGCCATCCTCAATCGGTACTGCTGAGGCGCATACTGCGGGGGATCAGGAAGAAACGGCTGCGAATACTGCGGAAAAAGCGGCGAAAGCGGCTGCGGAAGACGTGGAGAAAGCAATTGCACAGGTGGAAGCCGAAGCGGAAGCCTTGAGACAGGCAGAAAAGGCAGCGGAGAAGGCCATAGAGCAGATAGCGGAAGTGACAGAACAGACATCGAAAGCAGCCGAAGGCAGCGGGAGGGCAGAAAAAGCAGCATACGCAGACGAAAACGGAAAGCACACAGCACAAGCAGAAGAAATATCTGCCGGCAGCGATACGGAGTATACCACAGACAATCCATACCACAGCGTTGCTTATATGATTTCTATCGGTGAGGAATTCGAGGAATACGAAAAATTTGGCCTGTCTTATGACAAAAAATCGGATTTTCTGATGTATAAAAACCAGACTGTAGGATTTTTTAAAGACGAGACAAAACCAGGCGTATACACCAGGCTGGTAGAGGGCTCCGGGGATCTGGGAATCACCGTGAACAGGGAGAAATCCGGGAAGATCACAGACTTTTCCGTATTCCCGTTCAATGAAAACAGCCTGACGGATTCCTCTGTAAGCGAAGATGCCGCGGTAAAAGAAGGCTCCGGTATTATCAGGTGGGATGATTCCGGGGATATCGTCAGCATCGTCTCATTTCCCGCCGAGGAACGGGGCAATCTGGAAGCTTATGCCGCGGAGCAGGGAGATGCGGATGAAGCCAAAGCTGTGCCAGGCGGAACCGGCAGCACCGACAGCGGCTCGAAAACCGAAGCCGTGTCAGGCACAGCCGTTTCCTCTGAGGGCGGACTGAAAACCCAAGCAGCGTCAGGCGGATCCGCCTATTCTGAGGGGGATCCGAATACCGAAAAGACCAGCCTGCCTAAGGAGTATGAAAAGCTCGGCGTAAAGACTTCCGACGAGAAAAATAACGAGTGGACGTATAAAGGCAAAGGGGTCGCCGTCATTTACGACAAGGATCACTGGATCTATACCAACGACACGATCCCGGAAAAGAAAGCTGTGTATCTGGAAGTGGTGCGGGATAAAAAAGACCGTGTGACCGAACTGAGGGAGATCACGAAGAAAGAAATGCAGAAATTGTTTGATGAGGAATAAGGAAGGATCACCATGTTCACAGCAAAAAAGATGTTCTTTGTCAGGTGGGCCTCGGGAATGGCGGCCTGAATATGGAGGCGCTGGATGCCGACGGAAATGTGCTGGAGCCTTTCCAGGAGAGCGAATACGAGATCATCGGCATCTACTCGTATCCAGTTGTACTTACAAGCGATCCCCATGCGTTCGTAAATAATCTGATCTTCGTCCCGGAAAACTCCATTACGGAGGATTTTCAGGACCATGTGGTGGGATGCGGGCCGATGCAGGCATACAATACCTCTTTCCGTATCAAAAACGGCTCCGCCGCAAGATTCCTGGAGGAATTTTCCAGGCTGCCGGAAAGCAGTCTTCTGGAGATCGAATTTGACGACGGGGGATACGAAACCTTTGCCTCCAAAATGAATAATACCCGGATCGTGCTGCTGACGGCCGTCTGCGGAACTGCCGGAGCGACTATCGGGATGCGGATGGACCGTGCGGTACAGGAGGCAGCGGTCAGCGGGGAAGATGAGTTCAGTACGGCTTATACCAAGGGGCTGTTGGCGGGCGAGGAGCGCACAGGAAAAGGAATGTCCTCGCCGGGCGAGGAAGTTGCGAAAAAAAAGAATCCGTCGGACGAGACGGATGGAAGCGGTACGGAAAAAGAGAACCCGTCAGATGGAAGCATTACGGATAAAGAGATCCGGCAGGATAGAAGCATTACGGAAAATGATCTTCTGCAGACGGAAAACAGTGAAAATAAGTGGCTGACAGCCTGCCTGATCGCCGTCTGCGAAACAGGGCTGGTATGGCTTCTGGCACTCTTCTGTATAAACAGGAACCTCCGCGCGGCGCCGATCCTGGTGCTGTCGGCGAAAGAAGAGGAATAAAAGCTAAAAATCATATCTTCACGAGACGTGCCCTGCAACAAATAAAATGCGTTTTACTTAATTTAAAATGGCTGATGGATGAAAATGTGTTTTTGGATAAACCATCGGAGATCATACCAGGAAAAACAGTAAAAGGCTGGATGGTGGATCAGGTTTTACAGGATTATATGCAGGGATTGGGAGATTTTGAAGGAAGACATGAATTCTCCGAGTCTATATGATACACTGATTCGGGTTGTATCATAGTGAAGTAAAAAATAGGACAAGTAATCTATAACAGATGCTTGTCCTGTTTTTTGTATATGTTACACAAAAATCAGCTTTTAATGAACTCTAACCAGCATAAAAATTATGCGGAACGCTGAAAGTAAAAGAGTATATTGACAATCTGTTGTGTTGATTTTATAATACATGTTGTAATAATAAGCTGATATGAAAGGAGAGAAAAATGAGGAACAGAATTGCAGGAGCGCTGTATGGAATGGCGCTGGGTGATGCAATGGGGATGCCGGCAGAGCTGTGGGCAAAGGAACGTGCCCGCAGATTTTTCGGAAAAAAGATAGACCGTTTTCTGGACGGGCCGAAGGAAAATGAGGTTGCGTTTAATTACGAATACGGGCAGTTTACAGATGATACCGGGCAGGCACTGGTCCTTCTGGATTCCATTGCATCCACCGATTATGTGCCGGATGTCAGGGACATTGCCCTTCGGATGATCGCATGGGCCGAGAGGGAAAATGCGTGGGAAAATAATATTTTGGGCCCGACTTCAAAAATCGCGCTTGCCAATTTCCGGGATGGGATTGAGGATACAAAGCCAACGGATAAAGCACTTTCCAACGGCAGTGCCATGAGGATCCCGCCCATCGGCTGCCTTTTCACTCCGGATCAGAAGCAGGAGCTTGTGGACTACGTATACGGGGTATCTCGGGCAACCCATACCAGTGATGTGACCATTGCCGGGGCCGCTATGATCGCTATGGGGGTCAGCTCGGCCATTGTGAACCATGATTTTGAAAAGGTAATAGAAGACATTTTGGGAATTGAGGAGCTGGGCTATCAAAGAGGCTGTGAGAGCTACAGTCCGAGGCTGAGTGAGCGGACAAAAATCGGACTTTGGCTTGCGAAGGAGTATGCGGATAATGAGGATGCCTTCATGCAGAAGATCTATGATATTGTGGGGACCGGCGTATGCATTATCGAATCCGTTCCGGCGGCGGTTTCCGTAGCATACTACACACAGGATCCCAATAAGGCGTGCCTGATGTGCGCCAACCTGGGGGGCGATACGGATACCATAGGGGCTATGGCGACGGCAATCTGCGGTGCGTTTCGGGGGGCGGACGCTATCAAGCCGGAATATATCGAAACCCTGCAGAAGCAGAATGACGCGGACTTTGACGGATATATTGAGATTCTTTTGAAAGGACGGGAAAAGCTGAGATGAAAACTCTGGTAGTCGGAGCAGCAATGATCGATATGCTCATGAAAATAGAAGCCCTGCCTAAAAGCGGCGAGGACGTGCTGTGCAGTGAGTCGGGGATCGTGATCGGCGGTTGTGCGTATAATGTGGCAAATACACTGCGGAACCTGGGGTGCGGCCATAGCCTCTGCGTTCCTGTCGGAAAAGGGCCGTATGCAGATATGATCCGTTCGGAGTTGCAAAAATGCGGCTATGAAATCTTGATTCAGGACGACAGCCAGGACAATGGATACTGTCTGGATCTGGTGGAGGCATCCGGGGAACGTACTTTTATCACGGCACAGGGGATTGAAGGAGCATTTTGTCCGGAATGGATGGACGCTCTGGACATGGATCCATATGAAAAAATCTATGTGGCGGGCTATCAGGTCTGCAATCAGGGCGGACATGCCATCAGCAAATGGCTTAGCCGTCATGCGGATAAGGAGATATTTTTTGCGCCTGGCCCTGTGATCTGCAGCATTGACACCGAGGTTATGGAAGAGATTTTTTCCGTACATCCCATCCTCCATCTGAATGAAAAAGAGGCTATGGACTATACAGGAGCGGAACATATTTCAGACGCGGCGCGGGAGCTCTGTAGCCGTACGGGCAATCTGGTCATCGTTACTCTGGGCGAAAAGGGAACTGCCTATTATGAAGGAAACGAGCTTCGGACAGTACCTTCCGCAAAAACAACGGTTGCGGATACGATCGGGGCGGGAGACAGCCACATCGGCGCTGTGATCGGAGGACTTTCCATGGGGCTCGGAACGGAAGAAAGCATCCGGCTTGCAAACCGTGTGGCAGCCGCTGTCGTAAGCGTGCAGGGCCCGGTGATGAACAAGGAAATGTTTGACAAAAAAATGGAGGAATATCATGAATAAGATAAAAGACTTTTTTAAAGACTGGAGCATCTACGAAAAAGCATGGCTGGCATTTGTGCTGATCTTTCAGACCGCGGCGTGGTTCATCAACAGACAGGACCTGTTTATGCTGGTGCTTACCTTATCCAGCAGCCTGAATCTGGTCCTCGGCGCAAAGGGAAAGGTTGCGGGGCTGTACTTTGCGATCATCAACAGCGCGCTTTATGCGATCAACTGCTTCAGCATTCCGCTGTATGGCGAGATCATGTACAATCTGCTGTATTCCATTCCGGTCAGCGCGATCGCTATTTTTATGTGGAAAAAGAATTCTGCTGAGAGCGGAGAAGTCAAATTCCGTATCATGACGCCGCAGTTTGCCATCGGTACGGTTGTGGTAACCATAGTAAGCACTCTTGTCTATGCAAAAGTTCTCGTATGGCTTGGCGGTAATTTCGCATTCATGGATTCTCTGACAACGGTTGTATCTGTGATCGCAAGTATGTTATACTTATTACGTTATTCAGAGCAATGGCTCATGTGGGTGATTGTGAATGCACTGTCTATCGTAATGTGGATCATGGTATTTATGTCCGGCGACAAGAGCGCGATCCTGATCATTATTATGAAATGTGTGAATCTGTGCAACTCCTCCTACGGATACTGGAACTGGAGGAAGATTGCGAAGAAGGTGCAGGCAGAGAGCGAATGATACAGCTGTGCGGCCACCGCAGGCGCGAGTTTCGTAAGCGAAACGCTTTGTTCTATATTCGTTTTCCAGAAGACCAAAGGCAGTGCATAGACAAGGAACCCCGCAGGAACAGGGGGATATATGGGAAACAATGTATCAAAATATGAAGTGATCAAAAGGGAGCTGCTTCAGAAGATTGAATCGATGGAGTATAAGCCGAACCAGGTACTGCCTTCTGAAAGCGAACTTTGCGAAAAGTATCAGGTAAGCCGCATTACGGTACGAAGGGCGGTTGATGAATTGGTGAAAGAAAATAAATTATATAAGATCAAGGGGAAAGGCTGTTTTGTAAGAGAGCATTCGGTAGAAAACCTGTCTCGGATTCATAGCTTTACCGAGGCGATCGTGCATGAGGGAAAAAAGCCCGGAAGAGAGCAGCTTTATTTTTCCAGAGAAAAGGCCGGGGAAGAGGAATCAAAGCTCCTGGAGCTTGCGCCGGAGGATGAGGTCTACAGACTGAGATGCCTGTATCTGGCAGATGAAAATGTGTGCTGCGTCAATGCGGCTGTCCTGCCCGCGGCGATGTTTCCGAAGCTGGAGGCCTTTAATTTCAATGTGTGTTCCTTATATGATGTACTGAAATCTTTCTATGCACTGAATATCTCCCGCGTAAAGCAGAATATCATCGCAACGATGGGAGATGAAGAGATTCAAAAGACACTGGGGCTGAAAGAGGCAAAGCCGCTGCTTAAGATCCATGCGACCTCGTACTGCCTGCACGAGAACCAGGAAAAGCCTTTTGAAGTTTATGAAAGCTATATCCTGACGGATATATTGAGCTATACGGTAGAGAAATATAATATTATGTAAGTTACAGAGCACGCCCAGACCGGACGTGCCCTGTAATCATGCAGAAGGTTCATCCCTTCGCCGTACTCAGATATTCCTTCATCTGCAGATATTCTTCTATCCCAAATGTGATCTTCCCCTTGGCCAGAGAAAAATACCCATCCTTATGCATGGAGCGGATAGTTCGGTCCAGCGTCTTGATATTCATGCCCAGCTCTTCCCCAAGTCGTTCGCGGGTCTTCTGGAGCGTGACCGGACGGGGATTTTTCTGCATTTCCGGGGAGTCCTGCGGAAATACCTGCTCATAAAGCCGCACAAGATAATCCGCCACAAGGAACATGGGCGGATAGTAAAGCTTTAAACCGTTATTGTAGGAGGAACGGTACAGCTTGAATGCAGTGCGTTCCGCCATTTTTCGAAGGATGTGCGTATCGGAATCAATCCACCTTTCCGCATCCTTCCGCGGGATATAGACCACGGTATTGGCGGTCAGGGCTTCGATGGTGACGGAAGCCTCCGGCTTGTTGGCCAGCAACGCGACCTCCCCGATAAAATCAATGGCTTTGTTGGTCTCGATCATATAGATCTTGCCGTTTTCAAATTCGTTGATCACCCGGTTCTCACCCTTGGCGACAATCCCCAGGTATGGGAGCACACTGTCCTTCTGATGGATCAGTCCGCCCGGTGGATGTACCTTGACACGGGCAAGCAGCCGGAGTTCATCAGGCATGTTTTTTGTATAGTCTGTTAACTCCGGCACTTCTTTCTCCAGTTCACTCAACGTCATGAAATGGTACCTCCCGCGTATGCCCTTCCGAGCATGTTTTATGTTCAGAAAGAACCAGGAAAATCATGTAAAGATTCAGAACTGCTTTGCAGCGTATAGTCTGCGAAACAAACGGGTCTGCGGCCTGCAGTTCAGGTTCAAAGCAATTCAATCAGAACTGCAGCAGCCCCATGGTCTGCTGTCCCTTCTGTGCCATGTTCCGCTTCTGCAGCATCATGGAAACGCTCTGCAGTGTCTGCTGATGCTGCAGCTGCATCAATGCCTTCGCAACATCGGTATCTCCCATGCGGCTTTTGGCTGCCGTCAGGTTTTCAGATGCATATCCGTTATAATCAATCGCATATTCCAGCTTATTGTACTGAGCTCCCAGGGTGCTGCGGTCTCCGGTCACCTTTTCCAGAGCCCGGTCAATATCCTGGATATTGAAATTCTTCGTGACATCAAAATCCTTGAGACCGAGAGCATCCAGTGTGGAATTGATGGAATTGTTGACATTGATGGAGCTGCCGTCCGCATCTCCGACCAGCTCAATGCCGTTCTTCTGGCTGCCGTCCAGCAGGCTGTGTCCGTTAAAGTTGGTCTGCCGCGCAACCAGGTTGATCTGATCCTTTAACTGATCGACCTCTCTCTGGATATCCGCGCGGTTCGCGTCATTCAAAATACCGCTGGAAGCACGAACTGCCAGCTCACGCATCCTCTGCAGGGAGCTGGTGATACTGCCCAGGGCGGAATCAGAGGTCTTTAACAGACTGAGCCCGTCGCTGAGATTCTTAGTTCCGGTGTTGATACCAGTGATCTGCGCATTCTCCTTCTCGGTGATGGCCAGCTCGGCAGCGCCGTCAGCCGCGGACATCAGCCGATTTCCGCTTGCGATATGCCCATACAAATATGGGGATGTAGTACTAATTCCAGAAATTGCGCTCATATTGGATTCCTCCTTATTTAAAATGATAATATTCTGATAAGACCTGCGGTCAAGCAGGACTTGTAATCGTTAAGATCCACAACGTTTAGTGACGCCTATATATCATATCGTTCAAACTTAAAAAATGTTTACTGTTTTTTTCAAAAAATTTCCAAAAACTCCTCATTTGTCCTGTTTTTAAAAATTAAAATTCGATAGAATCATTTTAACAACAAAAAACGTACATTTAATTACAAACCAGGCTCACGCAGCCGTGCAGGAAAAAGAGAGATCTGGAGCACGGAGGGGAGCCGGTTACGGGAACGGGAGGTAATCAAAGATGAAGAAACAAAAGGAGAGCTTTGCCTACGAATCATTGGGACAGAGGATCAGGGTGGAATGGAAGGTGTATCTGCTGGCGTTTGTATTTATACTGATCGCGGACAGTATCGGGCAGATCCAGATTCCGGTGGGAAAAGGAATGTTTATTCTATTTCCGATATTTTACGCCATTGTCTTAGGCGTGCTCAGCGGGCCGGAGGTGCTCAAGATCGTAAAAAATGAGCAGGTCAAGGCAGCGTCAAAGCTGGTGGTAGTCGGGATCGCGCCGTTTATCGCAAAGCTGGGGATCACAGCCGGGGCAAATATCGAGACAATCCTGAGCGCGGGCCCGGCGGTACTGCTCCATGGCTTTGGAAATTTATTTGCCATCATACTGGCGCTGCCGGTAGCGATCCTGCTGGGGATGAAGCGGGAAGCGGTAGGAGCCTGCTTTTCCATCAACCGCGAGTACCATATGGCATTGATCAACAACATTTACGGGTCGGATTCGGCGGAGGCGAGAGGAAGCCTTTCTATTTATATCGTAGGTGGGATGATCGGAACCATTTACTTCGGGATACTGGCTTCCGCAGTGGCAATGACAGGATTGTTTCATCCGGAAGCCCTGGGGCTGGCATCAGGCGTGGGCGCAGGGATTATGATGGCAAGCTCCAGCGCGTCACTTTGCGCCATGTATCCGGAATCGGCGGAGACCATCAAGACACTGGCAAGCGTGGGAGAGACCATGGCGGGGATCACCGGGATCTACATCAACATGTTTCTGGCAATCCCGCTCTGTGACCGGCTGTACTGTATATTGGAGCCGAAACTGGGAAGGTTTATAAAAGCAAAAGAAACAAAATAGTGACAAAAGAAAAATCAGAATCACAATATTTCCAGCTGTGCGGTTGCTGATCCGACAGGTGGCAATATTTAACTTGCGGTATAAGGACGATATGAAGGAGGATTTAGAATGAGATACATAGAATGGTTATTTTTACTGGTGATCGGCGCGTGTGGAACGGGCCTGGCAAATTTTATCGGACATGATGTGGGGGTCCTGGAGTCCCTTCCGGGACTGGTGGTCCTCGTGGCGATCTCTATGCTGGCAGTTGTCTGCATCAAGCTGATCCCTTTGAAGCTTCCCATCGTGGCGTACTGCGCGATCATCGGCCTGCTCCTCGCCTGCCCGCTGTCCCCGATTCGGACCTTCGTGATCGACGCGGCGGCAAAGATCAACTTTACGGCGCCATTTACCATGGTCGGGGCATACGCAGGCCTGGCCATCGGCGACCAGCTGAAAGCATTTATCAAGCAGGGACCGAAGATATTGGTTGTGGGTCTGCTGGTCATGACCGGGACATTCCTGGGGTCCTGCATGTGGGATTCCCTGATATTAAAATTAACAGGGGCGATCTGAGGTCTGCTGTACGAAAATGGCAGGAACATATGGATTGAGGACTTTGCGGGCGTGCCCGAAAAAGGCAGAATGAATATTGGAAGAAGGAGATCATGGACATGGAAAAATGTAATTTACTGATAAAGAATGCAGTTGTTATGACGGACTATGAAACGGTAAAAAGTGGGATGGACATTGCAGTGTCGGGCGGCAGGATCGGGGCAGTAACAGAAACCGGTACCAGGGAATTTCAGGCGGACAAAACCATTTCCGGGGAAGGCAAGCTGTTCATGCCGGGGCTGATCGACAGCCATATGCATACCGGCCAGCAGCTCTTAAAAGGGCTTGTGCTGGACGCGAAGCCGATCATCTGGACCCGGGTCATGCTTCCCTTTGAGAGCACACTGACCCCGGAGAAAATGAGGCTGTCCGCCCAGGTGGCTGCTCTGGAAATGATGAAATCCGGCACCACAGCATTTATAGACGCAGGCAGCTACCATATGGACGCGGCGGCGGCAGTTTATGAGGAAAGCGGCTTGAGAGGCTGCATTTCCTATTCTACGATGGACGAGGAAGGGCTTCCGGAAAGTATTGCCATGAACGCGGGGCAGGCGGCGCGGGAAACGGACCGCTTATATGAGAATTGGAACGGAAGGGGCAATTTGAAGGTGTATTATTCCCTGCGTGCCTTAAATTCCTGTTCCCATGAGCTGACTGAGCTGGCGGCAGGCCATGCCCGGGAGCGGGGAGCCATGCTGCAGGCGCACATGAACGAGTACCAGGGAGAGGTAGACGGGATCATAGCCAGGGAAGGCATGCGGCCTTATGAATATCTGGAAAAAATGGGCGTGCTTTCGGACCGGTTTTTGGGAGCGCACAGCCTGATTTTATCTGAGGAAGAAAAAGAGATTATCCGGGAGCGGGGCGCGAAGGTCTGTCATTGCCCGTTCAGCAACTGCGGAAAGGCCGTGCCGGATACGCCGGACCTTGTGGAGCGGGGGATCATTCCGGGCTTCGGAACGGACGGAGCGGCACATGGCGGGCTAAGCCTGTGGAACGAGACGCGCATTTTCCGTTCCCTGATGAACATTTACCACGGTGTTCCCAACCGCAATCCCAAGGTCATGCCGGCGGAGCTGCTGTTCCGGATGCTTTTCGAAGGCGGTGCGGCGGCGATCGACGAGACCGGGCAGTGCGGAAGGATCGCGGAAGGCTGCAAAGCGGATCTTGTCAGCATTTATCTGGATGCCGGAAGACTGATCCCCAGCGGAAACCTGCTGCATACCATGTTCGAGTGCGCGGAGTCCGGCGATGTGCGGGATATGATCGTGGGCGGGAAGATCCTGATGGAAGACCGGGAGGTCCGGACGTTGGACGAAGAACGGATTCTGTTCGAGGTGAAGGCGTATATGGAGCGGATGTAGGAAGGAAGTTTTATTATGATAATCTGTTTGTTGACTGCGGCGGCCAATCTGGCGGTCGGCGCCCTGGTGGGGCTGTGCGGCGTGGCGGGGTTTCTGCTCCCCATGTTCTACACGGCCAGCCTGGGAATGAATGTTTCCGAAGGGCTGGCGCTCAGCTTCGCCGCATTTATCGTGTCGGGGGCGCTGGGCTCCTGGAATTATAAAAAAGCAGGAAACCTGGATCTGGCTTTCGGGCTGCGGCTGAGCGCAGGGAGCCTTGCGGGAGCGGTCCTGGGAGTCAAGCTGAACCTGATTATTCCCGAAGAGCAGGTGAAAATGCTGCTGTATCTGGTGGTGCTGCTGTCCGGGATATCCATTTTACTGCGGAAGGATAAGGGAAAAGAAAATGAATCCGGGGCGGAAAGATTTTCCATTGAAAAAAATCTGCCTGTGACTCTTTTGCTGGGCTTTTTGACCGGCGCGGTCTGCTCCATGTCCGGCGCGGGAGGCCCGGTGCTGGTCATGCCGCTGCTGGTGGTGTTCGGCATTTCCATCCGGACAGCGGTGGGCGTGGCGCTGTTCAACTCCATTTTCATCGGGCTCCCGGCTGTGGCGGGGTATCTGGCGCAGTGTGACCTGATGCGGCTCCTGCCTATACTGCTGACGGCTTTGGCGGCCCATGCGGTGGGAGTCTATTATGGAAGTAAAAATGCGGGACGAATCAATCAGGGGATACTGAAAAAGGGAGTGGCGGTGTTCTCGATCGTGATCGCGGGGTGTAAGCTGAGCGGGATTCTGTAGGAAAAAAGGATGGGATTTTGAAATCAGGACGTGTATGCTTTCAAACAGGGGGCTGCCGGAAAATGACTGTATACCTAACAATATATGTTTTTGATTCCTGTGCTTTACAACAATATATTGCGGATAAACAGTATTCTCCGACGGTCCCTCCGCAGGTATGAGTTTCGTTCACGAAGCTATTCTTTTATTCTATCAAGCTCACTCAGATTCACACCTAAACTGGAAAGAGTTACCTTCAATTCAATGTATCTGTCATGCATAGAATTGTACGTATCAGGATCCTTATCTTTCACCGATATCATCCATTTTTGTAATCTTGAAAACTCACTGACAGAGTCTTTAATTATATCTGCTGCAGACGGCATGTTCTCACCTCTCTTTTTGAATAGATTTCACAAAAAACATTTACAGGATACCTTCATTATATCAATAAGAAATTTAGGAGTAAAGTCTTTATAAAAATTTAAATATTCATATATGATTTACCAGTCAAAAGTACCATTTATCATCTAAATATGTTACAATAAGAGAAATTACTTATCATATTAGGAGGCTCCCATGTTTCGAGAAAGCCAGGATGTTCAGATCACGCTTGATGACCGTATGCTTTATGCGAATGATCAGACCCGGAAAGCGGTCGACTTATCAAGAGCTAAGCTTGTCGGAGATATCATTTATCCAAATGTAGACGAAAACAGGTTTTCCGGATTATTCAGCGAAGTAGGATCCGTCCTAACATCCTTGTACGGCAATATGTAGCCGCGCTCGTCCTGAAACGTATGTACCGTATGACGGATGAAGTCCTGATCGAATTTCTCCGCTGCGGCGCGCTGAATTTCCAGTACGCCCTCCATACCACGCAGGAAGAAAAATAACCCTTATCTGAAAGTTCCCTGCGCTGTTTCCGAAGGAGGCTTGAAGCATATAATGAAACACACCACTGCGACCTGATCAAAGAGGAGTTTGAACGGATCTCCAAACAGATGGCAGTAGAGATGGGCATCCTCCATACCGCAAATGTGATCCTCCTCCGGTATCTGTTAAAAAAAGGGTTTGAAAACATGATTCCGAAAGAACTGTCCCACTATTTTGAAGAGGGGGACCACAATCAGGTTCTGTATTACCGTGTTTCCCAGGACAAGAAGGCAGGCGTGCAGGATACCCGCGTTGCGGAAACCATCCGTGAGATGCTGCTGCTCCAGGAGGCGTTGGGAAGGAACTTCACCCCTTCGTTTCTCAGCGGACTGCCGGAATATCAAATCTTCCAGAGGGTACTTGAGGAACAGACGCGGCTGGATGACGCAGGGAACCGTGTGCCAAAAGACAAAAAGGAGATCCCAGCAGACAGTGTCCAGAACCCATTTGACGCAACCATGACATACCGCTATAAACGCAGGCAGCACCATGGGCATGTGCTGAATGTAGCGGAAGTGATAGACGGAAAAGGAAACGGAATCGTTGTCCATGCATCTGTGGGGGCAAATACCCAGTCTGACAGCCGCATGGCGGAAGAGTATATGGAACAGCTGCCGGAAGATGGTGAAAAAAACTATCCACAGACACAAAAAAATTGGGCGGAATGCCGACAGTCAAAAACACCAGGATTCCTGTCAGCTTAATTGTTGCCTGCTTAAAAGATGAAATGACTTTTCAGGAAATCTGCGAGGAATATAAAATTGCTCCGGAAGATGTAGAAAAGGTTATGGAAGCTATCGGTAATTTTTTAAAAAGTAAAGGTGACAGCATAAAAAATACTTATTATGCTGTCAAGAAAAAAGGAGACTCTTACGAAATAATACGTCGCTTTCCAAAGCTCTGATGATAAAATGAAACAGGAGGACACCCCCATGATTTCTTTTGAAAACGACTACAACACAGGCGCCCACCCCCGTATCCTGGCGCGCCTTATGGAGACCAACCTGGAGCCCCTCACCGGCTACGGCGCGGATCACTACTGCGAAAGCGCGAAGAACAAGATCCGCGAAGCCTGCGGATGCCCGGACGCAGACGTGGAATTTCTGGTCGGAGGCACCCAGACCAATGCCGCGGTCATTTCCACCATGCTGAAGGATTACGAAGGCGTGATCGCGGCGGCGACAGGCCATGTGAATGTCCATGAGGCCGGGGCCATCGAATATACCGGACACAAGGTTCTGGCGCTGCCCCACAGGGACGGAAAGCTTTCCGCGGAAACCTTATGCTCCTACATAGCCGGCTTCTACGCCGATGAAACCTATGAACACATGGTATTTCCGGGCATGGTCTACATTTCCCATCCAACGGAATACGGTACGCTATACACGAAAGCAGAGCTGGAAGCCCTTGCGGAGGTCTGCCGTTCTTACCATATCCCGCTGTTTCTGGACGGGGCCCGTCTCGGCTACGGCCTGATGAGCCGCCATACAGATGTGACGCTGCAGGACATCGCCCGGCTTTGCGACGTATTTTACATCGGAGGGACGAAGGTCGGCGCGTTATGCGGGGAGGCGGTGGTATTTACGAAGCAGAACCGCCCGCCTCATTTTATCAATTCCATCAAAAAGAGAGGGGCGCTGCTGGCAAAGGGCAGGCTGCTGGGAATCCAGTTCGATACCCTTTTTACAGACAGCCTGTACTTTGAGATTAGCCATCACGCCATTGAGATGGCGGAGGAATTGAAGAAGATTCTGGAAGGCAGGCAGATCGAGTTCTACTTGAAATCTCCTACCAACCAGCAGTTTGTGATCCTGGAAAATGACCGGATCGAAAAGCTGAAAAAAGAGGTGATGTTCAGCTTTTGGGAGAAATACGATGAGACCCATACCGTGATTCGTTTTGTGACAAGCTGGGCCACCACCAGGGAAGATCTGGAGGCGCTGGACCGGGCATTAGAGCGTGTTTATACTGCGCGCCAGATAAATCTGCCGCACAGTATAACATGATGCACACAGCCGCATGAGGAATTATGCCGCTTTGCGGCTGCGGCTGACGCGATACTCACGGGAACTCTTGAGCCGTTAACCGCCGCAGGCGCAGGGGTGCCGGGAAATGCGGGCTGTTCACATACCGCCGTTTCCTGACACCCCTTTTTCTTATGTTTCCCCATTCTACACCAGCGAATGCTCCAGATAATGATCGATCAAAAACGAGTACTGCAGCAAAAATCTGGTATCCGGATTTTCAAAGTTCAGCCCGGTCAGGTCCTCAATCTTCTGCCTCCGGTAATTCATTGTGTTCCGATGCAGAAACAACTGCTCTGACGCGATATTCTGATTGAACCCGCACATCGTATAGGCTCTCAGCGTATCATAAAGCCGGGTCCCCTTCTGCTGGTCGTATTCCCGCAGCACCGCCAGCGCGGGATGGCAGAACTGGGGCAGGCGCTGTTCCTTGGAGAGCCTCTCCATCATATCATAAAACGCCAGATCCTTGTAATAATGGATATACCCCTTCACATCCATCTGCTGGGACAGGCTGCAGGCCTTCGCCGCCTGGAGATAATATTCCCGCAGCCTGGCCGGATTGGTGAACGGGTTGCTGATTCCGGCCAGAAGCCGCTCCCGGCCGCAGGCCTCCTGAAAGCGGGACAGCTCCTCGGTCAGCGTCAGGGCGGTATCCTGGGGAAGGATCACCACCGCGTTGTGGTGGTAGAGGACATACAGGCTGGTCGGGAAAATGCGGGTGAGCATGGGCAGCAGTGTGGATTTTAGATAGGTTTTCCCATGATAATACAGGGGCCGCACGACCATCACGCACATATGGTCCGGAAAATGGATCCCGCTGGTATGGATCCGCGCGCCGGCCTGCTCCGCGGGGATGCCGTCCAGGATATCGGTGAGAGTATTGTCCTGGAGCCGGGAACGCAGTGTCAGGCTGTCCTGGCTGCGCAGGGCGGAATCCGCCACGATCCGGCCGATCAGCGGCAGGAATTTCCGGTATTGGGAGGCAAAATTCGGGGACTCCTGTATCATGAAGACATAGCCGAACAGAGCATTGTCCACGATGATGCGGCTCAGCAGGTAGTAAAGGTCCTCATCCTCACAGCGGTGTATCTGCGGGCCCTGCTGATTGGAAAAGCCGCTGCTGCGCCGGATATCCCGGATATGCTCGATAAAGTCCGGAGGACAGAAGCCCTGCTCCACACTTTCCAGCCACAGGCTGTTCTGTAGGCGGACCGGGACAGAATTTGCCAAAAGCTTTCCGCTCATGTCGATGATCACAAGGGTGCTTTCCGCTTTTTCCGCGATGTCGCTGAGCACATTGGAAATATTCTGGCCGCTCAAAAGGGCCTGCAGCAGCGAAATATAAAGAGCCTGCGCCTGACAGGATTCCACGAGGATATCCCGGATGCACTGCAGGATCGCACCAGGTTCGCCAGTTTCAATTTGTGCCCAGTTCACAAAGGCATTTTCACACACAGAAGGCTTCCTGCCTCCCGTCCAGACCAGATTCAGCCCGTTTTCCGAAAGCCCGGAAAATGCGGCCTCGTCACAGGTATCCGTATCGGCAAAATAAAGGACATTCTGCACCGGGGCTTTTGGCTCCGGGTGCGGACCGGGCAGCTCCTGCACATGAAAGATATCTGCGTTTTCCGCGATATGGGAATCCGGCACAGGATAATCTTCCGACAGCCGGCTCAAAAATTCTGAAAAATTCATAGCATTTCCTCCGATATCTGTGTGATTCATTACAATAACAGCATCAAAAATCAGTCTGTACAGATTTATCTCCGCGGGCTGATTTTCTTGTTTAAAAGATTACAAGTTTGTGCTTTATTACTAATATACCACATAAATGCAACTCTGATATATGCATCATGAACAAAAATCACGATCTTTTTCATTCCTCTCACACATGTTAAACCAAAGCCGCCTGTATTATCATTTACTGTAAACGAAGCGTTTCGGATGCAGGAACGCACGGGCGAAGAAAGGAGAAAAAATGTTATGAGTTATCCAAAATTATTTGAAAAGGGCAGGATCGGCCATCTGGAATTGAAGAACCGGCTGGTGATGCCTGCCATGGGAACTGGATTTGCCAGCTCCACGGGGGAGGCTTCGGACGAGATTATCCGTTATTATGCAGACCGGGCAAGGGGAGGCGCCGGGCTGATCATCACGGAGATCACCAGGATTGATGAGGAAACCGGGATCGGGACGAGCAATCAGCTTTGTGCCACAGACAGCAAGCATATTCCGCGGCTGGTGCGCCTTGCGGAAGCGGTTCATGCCTATGATTCCAAGATTTTTTTACAGCTCCATCATCCGGGAAATGAGACTCCGGGCCGTCTGCTGAAGGGGAAGCAGATCGTATCGGCGTCGGAGGTGGTCTGCGCGACCATCGGTGAGAAACCCCGTGCCCTGACCACGGAAGAGGTGGGGGCCATGGCGCAGAAGTTTGTAAAGGGCGCGTACATCGCAATGGCGGCAGGTATTGACGGGGTGGAGATCCATGCGGCCCACGGATACCTGGTGAACCAGTTCTTATCACCTCACACCAATAAGCGCACCGACAAATACGGTGGGGATTTCTTCAACCGCATGCGGTTCATCACGGAGATCATCAAAGGGATCCAGTTTACCTGCGGACCCAGATTTCCGATCTCTGTCCGGATGGACGGCAATGAGTTTATCCCGGACGGACTGACCGAGGAGGAGTGCATCCACATTGCCAGGTATCTGGAAAGCCTGGGGATCACCTGTCTGAATATCAGCTGTGGAACCTACGAATCCGGCGCTACGGTCATTGAACCGGCCTGCTACGCGGAAGGCTGGAAGAAGCATTTGGCAAAAAATATCAAGGCAAATGTAAAGATCCCGGTGATCGCGGTCAATACCGTGAAGCATCCGGCATTTGCGGAATCCCTGCTGGAAGAAGGAGTATCCGACTTTGTAGGGATCGGCCGGGGCTTCCTGGCAGACCCGGAATGGGGCAAAAAGGCGAAGGAAGGAAAAGACGATTCCATCAGGAAATGTATTGGCTGTATGGAATGCTTCCGTATCGCGAATATGGGCCGTCCCATTGAGTGTACCGTGAATCCCATCCTGGGCCGGGAGCTGCATTTTGGCGACGGGCAGCTTAAGAAAAACGGAGCGGGCCGTACGGTGGCGGTCGCAGGCGGCGGACCGGCAGGGATGCAGGCAGCGGCAGTATTGGCAAAACGCGGATTTAAGCCGGTCCTGTTTGAAAAGAGCGGAGTCCTCGGCGGCAGCCTGAACCTGGCGGACAAACCGCCCCATAAGAAATTGATCACCGAATTGATCAAAGCCCAGGAGGAAGAGCTGAAGGAGCTGAATGTAGAAATCCGTCTGAATACTGAAGCTACCGTGGAAGCCTGCAGGGAGATCGGTGCGGTAGGCGTATTCGCTGCAGTGGGCGGCAATCCCATTGTGCCGCAGCTTCCGGGCGTTGAAAAGGCAGTTGGCGCAGAGGACGTGCTGACCGGCAGGGTCACTCTTTCCGGCAAAAAGGTTGCTGTCATCGGCGGCGGGGTGACCGGGCTTGAGACGGCAGAGTTCTTGAGCGGGGACAATGAGGTGACCGTGGTGGAAATGTTAAATGCCGTGGGAACGACGCTTTATCCCAGCGTTTCCAAATTAATGCTGAAACGGATCGCGGACAACGGCGGAAAGATCATGACTGGCCATGCGTTGAAAGCGATCGGGGACGGAGAGATCAAGCTGAGTATATCCGCGACTGCATTTGACACCAGCATGAAGGCTGATGCGGTGGTGCTGGCTCTCGGAGTCAGGCCGAACCGGGCTCTGGCGGCTGAGTTTGAGAAGGAATTTGAGCATGTGATCCTGATCGGGGACGCCTCTGCCGGCGGAACCATCCGGGACGCGATGCATGCGGCGTATGATAAGGCATTTGTATTTCTGGATTGATCGAAAGTGAAAGATATGGTTTGAGAAAATATAACGGTTCAGAATAGAAGGCTAAGTCTCTGTGTGCCGTTCTGAGCCGGTGTGAAAAAATCATGGAATTTGGTTACATATAAAAGGAGAATGGAAGGATGAAAGATTTTAAAGATAAGGTTCTGGTTGTGACCGGCGGAAGCAGCGGCATTGGAAAAGCCATTGCCCGGGAGGGCGCGCTCCGTGGTATGAAAATTGTGATCAACGGGATCACGAAGGAACATGTGGAAGCGGCGGAGGCCGAATTAAAAGCGATGGGTGCCGAGGTGGTAAGCCAGCTTGCCGACATCTCCAGACTGGAAAATGTACAGGCATTGTTTGACCTGGCCATGGAAAAATTCGGGCGTGTGGATATGTTGGTGAACAATGCGGGCGTTGCGGTATCCGGACCAATCTGGGAGATACCTGTACAGGATATCCACTGGATCACGGAAGTAAATCTGATGAGCCACCTTTACGGCATGCATATCTTTATCCCGCAGATGATCCGGCAGGGGACGGAGGCTGTGATCGTGAATACGGCTTCCACCGCAGGCCTGATGACCTCCGGAAACGCGATCATGTACCATACCACCAAGCATGCGGACCTGGCGGCAAGCGAGAGCTGCTATCTGGCCTTGAAGCAGAGGGGATTGGAGCGGATCCAGGTGCACTGCCTGGTTCCGGCGTTCGTGCAGACCCTGATCCACAAGTCGGACGACCGCCGTCCGGAGCGCTATGCCATCAATGACGATCCCTATTACCAGGGGCAGGAGTTCAAGTCCGGATATATCCGCAGCGAGCGCCAGGTGGTTTCCAGCATGCCCATTGACTATGTGGGTAAATGCGTATTTACCGCGGTGGAGGATCAGAAGTTCTATATCTATACCCATCCGGAGTCCCAGGTGGTAGCCGGGGCACGGGTGCAGAATATGGTAAACGGGCTGAATCCGCAGTGAACGGAATGACAGGCGGATCAGACCGCAGTGAACGGAATAACAGGCGGTTCGGACCGCAGTGAACGGAACGACAGGCGGATCAGACCGCAGTGAACGGAATAACAAGCGGTTCGGATCCGCCTTCAATGGAATGGTAAATGGGCCGAAAAAGGAGGTTAGTACGATGATCAAGGATTATAAAGATAAAAAAGTGGTAGTGACCGGTGCCGCAAACGGGATCGGACGGGAGCTGGCGCTGGGCTGCGCAAAGCGGGGTGCAGATGTGCTGGCGGTGGATATCCACGGGGATGAGGCGGATGCCGTGGCTGCGGAGATCAAAGCGCTTGGCCGTGAGGGGATCGCGCTGCAGGCGGATGTCTCCCTTCCAGAGGAATGCCAGAAAATATTTGACCGCGCGATGGAGGCTTTCGGCCGCTGCGATATGCTGATCAATAATGCGGGAGTCAGTACAGGCGCCGACGTGTGGGATATCAAGGAGGACGATATCAAGTGGGTGACCGAGGTAAATGTGTATTCCCACTGGTATATGATGAAACGCTTTGTGCCTCAGATGAGAAAACAGGGAACCCACTGCCAGATCTTAAATGTATGCTCCATTGCAGGGCTGATCACACTGGGCTCCGCGCCGGCGTATTTCAGCACCAAGCACGCGGCGGTGGCGCTGTCGGAGGTGGTTTACAAATCTCTGAGGGCAGCAGGTGATGATATCGACGTGTCCGTATTCTGTCCGGGATTCGTGCAGACGGAAATGCACCTGACAGATCGGCATCGTCCCAAACGTTACGCCATCGACCCGGAAGACCCATACTACAATTCCGAGGCTTACCGGAAATTCATTGCCTACAACAAACAGATCCTGGATAACGGGGCGCCGCTGATCCCGACGATTGAAAAGGTATTCGAAGAGCTTGAAAATGATCAGTTCTTTATCCTGACCCATGATCAGTATGATCGTTTGCTGCGTGAACAGGGTGTATACCAGGCCGATATGGTGCGGCCCATTGACCCGTCGCTTTTGAAATGAAAGGAAAGAGAGTTATGGAAGAGACTCAGAAAAAATTTCCACCTGTACGGTTGGATGCTCTAAAGAGCCTCCAACCTACTCATCCATTCGCAAAAACCGTGCTGACGCACTCTTACGTCTGCTAACGCAGCCGTTTTTTGCTCATTCAAGAGTAGGTTGCTAATCCATAATCTCAGTTTTATTGCAATGAATTGCATAAAACTGAGATTATGGATTGCAACCGTACAGGTGGAAAAATTTTTGCTGTATTTTCGGCTTTCCCTGCTTGTGTGGATCCTGATCGCAAATGCATTTCTCCATTTGATCCATTTTGAATACAGCTGGCTGATCTTCATCAGCAATATCATGCTGTTTACCATGGAGGGGGATGTAAAAGACCGCTTTATTTCCGTGGAGGTGGGCGGCTTTGTAGGGCTGGTTCTGACGGTGCTCACGCTGCTGGCTGTCACGGCTTTGACCCCGGTCCTGGGGGATCTGCTTGGTTTCTTGATCCCGCTGGCAGCAGTATTGTTCGTACTGATCGTGATCCACCCGTATGCGCCGAAGATCCTGAACAACGTGGGATTCGCGTATCTCACCTGCGCCTGCATCGATACGGAAGCATTTGCATCGCATATCGGGCTGTTCCTCGGCACGTTTGTGGCCGGAAGCCTGATCTTCAACGGAGGATGTCTGCTGATCATGAGTATGGTGAAGAAAGTGGTATTTCAGAAATAGATTAGAAATAACCTGGAAAGTTTTCCACCTGTATGGTTGCAATTTTTTAACAGCTTTTTTCTGCTATAGTTTTGTGGCAGGAGAAGGCTGTTGCTTTAGGTGCAGTCACCTCCTGCCTGCGCACCGCGCATTCGTTCGAGCGCAGATTGGTGGACGGCATTCTATATTGCTTTAACGGTATTTTACCTTCCAATACGAACAGTAACGTAGCACAGTTACAGTTCACTCCTCAGCCAATCACCGAACTGATTGGCCGAGAGGAATTAAAGGGCACGTCCAGTCGGGGTGTGACCTGTCACAGTGAGAATGCGCAGGAACGGTTTTTCTGTATTTTGGGGATTGTACATCTTCCTGGGCTGTGTTATACTCTACAGGAAGAATTCGAAAAGATATTCATCTTTTTTATTCTTGCCGGCGTATCACCGGATTACTCAACAACATGTTTTAGGCGGGCTTTATGGCTGCAATCTTGTTATATAAAATGCATAGATGTCATTTTCTGATGGAATTTTGCTTTCTTGAACGGATATTTCATGTTATGATTATCTTATTCTAATGGAAATGAAACATAGTAAACCTGATCCTATCTTGTTGTTACAGGCTGTATCCTGATCATGTGTATCTTGTTTATTATGCTTTATACATGGGACATATCCGGCTCGGATAAGGCCGAAAAGTGTTCATGGCAAAAGATTCTTCCGGATTCTGACAGAATGCATTTCGCTGATATGCAGACAGCCGAAAAGCTTTGCGGAAGAGAGGAGAATCTGAATGAATGAAACAATGAAAACAACGCAAACAAAGAAGACAATCCCAACAACGAACAATGACTTTATCATGCGTCCGACGGTAGATGTATGCTTCGCCAGCCTGATGGAAAACACAAAGGTGAGAAAGGGGTTCTGCGCGGCAATCCTGCGGGTTTCCCCCGACAAGATCAAAGATACGGAGCTGCTGCCGACCCATCTGCACCGGGACTATGCGGATGATAAGCTCGGGATTCTGGATGTGCGGGTTCGGCTGCTGGACGGTCTGCAGATCAACATGGAAATGCAGGTGAAGTATTTTGAATTTTGGGATGAGCGGGCGCTTTTCTACCTTTGTAAAATGTTTGCGGAACAGCTCAGGACTGGAGATTCCTATGAAAAATTGAAGAAATGTATCCATGTCAGTATCCTGGACTTTATTCATTTTCCGGAAGATACGGACTGCTATCGGACGATTGAGCTTCTGAACAGAAAGACGAATGCGCTTTACAGTGACAAGCTGGAATTACAGATCCTGGAGCTGAAAAAGCTGCCGAAGGAGATAAAGACAGGAGAAGACATCGTCAATTGGATGCGTTTTTTGAAAGGAAAGAGCAGGGAGGATTTTGAACGTATGGCAAACACGAGCGAATATCTGGGAGAGGCGTACGAGGCGCTGCAGAAGTTAAGTGCGGACGAGATCAAACGCCTGGAATATGAAGAGCGGGAAAAGGCACTGAAAGACTATAATACATTTGTCATCGGTGCGCAGAGACGGGCAGAGGAACGCGGAAGAAAGATCGGTGAAAAACGTGGCGAGAAACGTGGAGAGAAACGTGGCGAGAAACGCGGCGAGAAACGTGGAGAGAAACGTGGAGAGAAACGTGGTGAGAAACGCGGTAAAGAAACTGGAAGAAAGGAAGGAATCGCTTTGGCAAAGAGTGTGTTCAGACTGCATGCTCAGGGAAAGCCGGAGAAGGAAATTGCGGTGAAATGCGGTATCACGGAAGAGGAGGTCCGGGAGATTCTGGAATAGCATCGTTTTGCTGCAATTCCCAAGATGTCCCACCTATCTTATTCCAAAAGAAAATGGAAAAGGACATCCGGGGAGGATTGAACAATCCTGCTATAGCATCATGCAATCCCGCAGTTCTGCTTCTATCTCTGCAAACTGTGTCTGACTGACACGGATTTTTCCGTGGACGAGGGAAATGTACCCTTCATCGCACAGCTGCGCCGCCACCCGGTTGACGGTCCGGACGGAGCAGCCCATCCGCGCCGCGATCGTACCGCGGGTATCCCGGATCTTATACTCAAAGGGCGTTCCGCTCTGCATTGCCCCGCAGGGCGGACAGTCTTTGCCCGACGTGCCGCGGTCTTCCGGCATATGGGCAAGGGAACATTCATGATATAAAAGCTGCAGCAGCCGGGTCCTGTTGTCGAGAAAAAAGTTCTTTCGGTCGGAACGGGTCTGCGTCATCCATTGCGTGACCAGCATCTGAATGCGGATAAAAAGGGCGTGGGCATCCTCTTTGATCCATGCCAGATAAGCCTTGGCAGGGATCATAACGCATAAGGAGCGCTCCAATGTGGTAAGGGTAATGAACCTGGCTGAAGCCTGGGAAAATAATTCAAAATCCCCGATGATCTCAATAGCGGAAATTTCCGCAAACCGGAACTCTGTATCGGAAGCCTGTTCCTCAATACCCTGGAGCCGCCCATTCAACAAGATATAAATGTGGGAGCAGGAGTCGTCTGTACTCATCAGCGTCACATTTGCAGGATAAGATTTCAGCATCAGATTGGGAAGAAAGGAATCCGGACAATGCAGAAAAAAATCCTGCAGAAAAGCGAGCTGCTCCTGATTTAGTTTTTTTGTAAAGCTGTCGGAAAGCTTCATAACCCAATCCCTCCTGACCCGGACAAGCCGGAACCAAACTTTTGCCAAAATGCGCAAGACTTCGTTGTTAATTGCCTGATTGAAACGACTGCAATCAGTGTATGATAATATGAATAAAATAGCAAGAGAGATTTGAGAGTATATATAAAACCGTTCCTGTTGGGTTTCTGCTCACACCCTGACCGGGCGCTCACAGTAACGGCATCCAGCCCACTTATCCATTCGCAAAAACCGTGCTGACGCAGGCGCGGATTATATTAAGACTTCCACCGGATTTCCTGCATAGACAGGGTGCGTCATAATCTGTGCCTGACCAAGGCGTGGTTCATAATATATCCCTCTTTAATAAAGCTCCTGCATCATTCCGATCTGTCTGGCAGTCACTGCAATATTTCTTTTTCTCCGAGACCAACCCTTTATTCTTTCGTGCGTTTTGAAACCAATACAGAGAATCTTGACTGATTCTGGCTTCTTCATTCGGCCCCATCGGGCTGTGTGACACCCCCGGGGGTAAAATGGTAGCTTATGGTTAACGATTCCCGGCTGGTCAGGACGTAAATTATAGTAAAATTTGAAAAAAGAGGACACCTGTCATTTTTTTGCGCGGCAATATATGCTATGATATGAAAAAGCTAAATCGTAACTGTTTACAACGGCGGGCCACAGACTGTCCACTGCTTACGCAGCCTTCTGTTTTTCTATATTGCTGTCGTCCTGAATAGTTACACAAAATCAAAGGAGGAAAACAAAATGCCAACACCACATATTCAGGCCCAAAAGGGGGAAATCGCAAAATCCGTGATCATGCCCGGAGATCCGCTGAGGGCAAAATTTATAGCGGAGAATTTTCTGGAAAACCCGAAGCTGATCAATGAAGTCAGAAATATACTGGGCTATACAGGAACCTATCAGGGAAGCCCGGTCACTGTTATGGCCAGCGGTATGGGCATGCCGTCCATCGGAATCTATTCCTATGAGCTGTTTACACAATACGATGTGGAGAGCATCATCCGCGTCGGGTCGGCGGGCGCATACAGCGGGGAACTGAACGTATACGACATCGTGCTGGCGGACAGCGTATGGAGCGAATCCAGCTTCGCCAGAACCCAGAACGGATTCACCGGGGATGTGATCCTCCCGGATCCGGAACTGAACCAGAGGATCAAAGACGCGGCGGAGAGCCTGCAGATTCCGCTCACTCCGACAAAGATCCATTCCAGCGATGTATTTTACTGCGAGAGCAGTATGCCGGATTACAAGGAAATCCATGACAAGCATGGCTGCACCTGTGTAGAGATGGAGAGCTTCGCCCTCTTCCACAATGCATCCGTCCTTCATAAAAAAGCTGCCTGCCTGCTGACTATTTCCGACTCTTTCGTTACAAACGAAAAAATTTCCTCAGAGGAACGTCAGAAATCCTTTACCGGGATGATGCGCATTGCGCTGGAGGCATGCCGCTGATCGGCAGAGCATGACCTTTTGACGCTTGTATCAACAAATAAAGTATTTACAGCAAAAAAGGAGGAAACTGACTTGAAATATAACCGTATCTTTGTGATCGTTTTAGATTCCCTGGGAATCGGGGCCATGCCAAATGCGCGCCTCTATGGTGACGAGGGCTGCGATACACTGGGGCACATTGACCCGCATATGCCGGGATTTCAGATTCCGAATCTGGCGAAAATGGGGCTGACCAAGCTGCATCCCCTGACAAATGTAAAGACTCCGGATGAACTGATCGGCCGCTGGGCAAGGCTGTTTGAGGCCAGTGTGGGAAAAGACACCATGACTGGCCACTGGGAGATGATGGGCCTCTATATTACAAAGCCATTTCAGACATTTACGGAAACCGGCTTTCCGGATGATCTGATCCAGGAGCTGGAAAAACGGACCGGACGCAAGATCATCGGCAACAAGTCCGCCAGCGGCACGGAGATCCTGGAGGAGCTTGCGGAGCAGGAGATTGCCACCGGAAATATGATTGTCTATACGTCTGCGGATTCTGTGCTGCAGATCTGCGGAAACGAAGAAACCTTCGGTCTGGATGAGTTATATCGGTGCTGCGAGATCGCCCGGGAGCTGACCATGCGGGACGAATGGAAGGTGGGCCGGGTGATCGCGCGCCCCTATATCGGAAAGAAAAAGGGAGAGTTCAAGCGGACCGCCAACCGTCACGATTATGCGCTGAAGCCCTATGGCCGCACGATACTCGACGTGATGAAGGAAAACGGCCTGGACGTGATCGGCGTCGGTAAGATCCGGGACATTTTCGACGGGGAAGGTATCACAGAAACACACAAGTCCAAGAGCAGCGTTCACGGGATGGAGCAGACCATCGAGCTGCAGGATAAGGACTTCCGTGGACTGTGCTTCACGAATCTGGTGGATTTTGACGCCCTCTGGGGACACCGGAGAGATCCGGTGGGCTACGGCAGAGAGCTGGAAAAATTCGACGTAAACCTGGGGAAATTTTTAAGCCGCATGAAGGATACCGACCTGCTGATGATCACCGCAGACCACGGAACCGACCCCACCTTCAAGGGCACAGACCATACAAAAGAGATCGTTCCGCTGCTGATGTATTCGCCGTCCATGAAGGAAAGCGGAGGACTTGAGGATCAGAAGAGCTTCGCCGTGACAGGGGCGACGATTGCAGAGAACTTCGGACTGCAGATGCCCGAGGGGACGATTGGGGAATCGCTGCTGGGAAAAATAGCGGATCATTAAAGCATACGAGATAAACAAGAAATTGTGCGTATAAAAGTTCGGATTTGTTCTCATTCATACCTTTTAACAAAGCGGGTGCTCAGCCTGCAGGCCCAGGGTAAATCAGAGCAGGAGATCATAGCCGAATGCGGGATTACAGCAGAGGAAGTCAGGGAGATTCTGGCGTAAGGAGTTGTTCTAACCGGAGAACATGAGGATATGCAGACATGGGAGGGGATAGCGCGGTAACGCGCTATCCTGTTCCGAACAGTTCCTTATTCAAACCTGCGGAACGCCCTCCGCAGCAAAAAAGAATTCAGCAAAGCAACCCCTGAAAATCCGATGACAAACCACGTAAACCCGACAATCCTGAAATCAATAAATATGGTAAACGCGCCGGCCAGCGACAGGACGACCAGGAGCAGGAGGGTATAGGGAAGCTGCGCGATACTGATGATAAACGCGTTTTTCAGCGAGTTTTTGATGGTATTTTCAAACCGGGCAATATACGGGAAAATGTAAATTGCGGGAAATAATAACAGAATACTCACGGCAATCAGAAGAAAGGAAAAAATCTGCTGAAAGGAGCCTCCCATCATTCCAACGGCACGGTAATCCATCCAGAGGACGATGCCTGCGAGCAGCAGGATCATCCAGGAAATGGTACTGTGCCTGAAATTATTTTTAAAAGCCCGGAAAAAGGACGAGAAAATGTAGCTTTCCTCATTCTTCGCCATTTTCAGAGTCACGGAATACAGGGCGGTTGCAGATGCCCCGATGGTGACAATGGGGATTGAGCAGATCAGAAAGAGGAAATTCAGGATAAACAGGTCGGTTAACCTGGATAAAAACTGCATGATCGGACTGTCGTAATTAAAAAATTTCATTGGTAGGCCTCCTTGAGCTTTATTTATGCCCGCAAAGCAACAAGCCAAGTAGCCATGCTTGCATGGATATTTGGCGACTGCCGCGAGGGTTGCTAAGTGCCAGTGGCACTTGTTCAGCAACGACCGAAACGGAGTGTAGACCAAATACCCCGCAGCTTGCCGCGCTGGAATTTTGATGCCCCGTCAGCTTGCTGCGGGGTATTTGACTGACCACATGTTCTTTAAATAATTGATTCAGTGTGAGTCCTCCTTCCTCAAAAAAGAACTTCTTAAGATTATAGCACGATATTTCACTTTTTACTAATCATTTTGCGGTCCTGATAAAAAAACATAAGAAAAGAGACAAGGATTCAGAAAACAGGTACATTTCAGAAAATCGAAAACAGGCATTCTGTCAGCCCTGGGATATACCACAGGCCGCGCCAGGTATAGTCTGACGCGGCCTGAAAGATTTCCAACCGTACACTTGGAATATATTTATCGTTTTACCTTCACCACAATCTTTTTCACCCGGCAGCTCTCCCCAGCCATACACCGGGGCTTATGCGCGTCCTCCGGAGGCACGACGGCAAGGTCGCCGGCTTCCAGAAGAATCTGCCCGCTGTCTCTGGGATCTTCAAAAAATACCAGATCCTTTTCCTGATCATAGGGGGTCTTTTCTTTCAGGCCCTCCCGTTTCACATATCCAAACATTTCCCTTCCATAGACCACGTACTGGATATCGAAGTACCGGTCATGCGCTTCGAACGCACACTCTTCCCACGGCATCGTGGTATTCCTGGACATTCGCGAAAACCTCGTTTCCGTCGATCTCCGTAATTCCCACCGGAAGGGCTTCCAAATCTTCCGTCCTTAAAAAATGATATGCCTTTGTAAATTTTTCTGACAGGTAGTTGTATTTGTCAGCAAGCTTTAGATTTGTTGTGAGCATGATTTTTCCTCCGTTTATTCCGCGAAAGTTCATTTCTGTTAGATTCTTGTTATCAGCAGCCGTTCGTTCTGTTACGATTCACAGTTTGCCAGCCTGTATTTCCATCTTCGGTGGCGCACTTAGAACGTCCATCTGCAACGGCGGCCGTACTTAGAACATCCATCTTCGGCGGCACCGTACTTAGAACAGATTCGGAAACAACGCCGTCGGTATTGCCAGAAATACATCGGAGAATACGATCATCAGCGCCAGCACCGCAATAGATGACAGGAAGTAGGGCAGCACTCCTTTGAACGAGTCCTCAATACTGATCCCGCTGATAGACCCGGCCAGCAGCAGGCACAGGCCGTAGGGCGGAGTCACCAGCCCAAGAGCCAGTGTCACGACTACGATCAGCCCAAGGATGATGGGGCTGACACCCAGGGCGGTGGCGGAGGGCAGGATGATCGGCACAAACAGGATCATGGCCGGAACCGCGTCCATAAAGGTTCCCACGAACATGAAGAACAATACCACCACGATCAGGAATACCAGCTTTCCGCCGGGCATTCCGACGAAGATTCCCTGCACCTTTTCATTGAGCTGGTAGTAGCTCATCAGTTCTCCCAGGGCATTGGCGGCGGCCAGGGCGAAGAGGGATAGGGAGGAAAGCTTCATGGTCTCGATCAGGATCGCCGGGATGCGGCTGATCTTGATGGTGTGGTAGAAAAAGATTCCGATGATCAGTGCGTAGACACAGGCAACCGCCGCAGATTCCGTGGGGGTAAACAGCCCGGACACGATACCGCCGATCAGGATGATGGGGGTCAAAAGCGCCGGGAGCGAGGTCCAGATCTGTTTCAGCACTTCTTTGGTGGGTACCTTTTCCCCTTTTGGGAAATTCTTTTTCTTAGAGTACAATACAACCACAAGCATCATGGCCAGGCCCAGCATGATTCCGGGGATCAGTCCGGTCATGAACAGGGCGCCGGTGCCAACGTTGGCAATTCCCACATAGACCACCATGGTAATGCTGGGCGGGATGATGGAGCCCAGAGTGGAGGACGCGGCGGTGACGCCCACGGCAGTTCCTTTGTCATAGCCCTGTTTTTCCATGGCAGGAATCAGGATCTTTCCGATACCCGCAGTGTCCGCCTGGGAAGAACCGGAGATTCCGGCAAATATCATGGATACCAGGATATTTGCATGGGCCAGGCCGCCCCGCACGTGGCCCACAGAGGACTTGCACACGTCGATCAGACGGTCGGAAATGGAACCTTCGTTCATCAGGTTGGCCGCCAGGATAAACAGCGGCACGGCCAGCAGGGTGAAGCTGTTCAGCCCGTTGAACATTTTTGTAAATACGACACTGTTGGGGATGATCGGAAGGGCCGCGATTCCCGCAAAGGACACGAAGCCGAGGGCATAGGAAATGGGAACACCGATCAACACAAATATTACAAAAAGAACGATCAATAAAATCTGCATACTATTTTCCTCCCTGTTTATTCAGCAAAGCTTTCACATCCTCGACGATCTGTCCGATCAGGTACAGAGCGGAGGTCGCTCCGCAGACCGGAATACACAGCCAGGTCGGCCCCCGTTTGAAATCCGGGATGCTTACCCACCGGTAATTCCAAAACTGGATCGTAACCCGGAATCCGTAATAGAACATCAGGATTGACACCGCCAGCATGATCAGCGCGATCACGATTCTCAGGATCTTTTTCAGTTTTTCGTTGGTGAGCTTGTCGCTGACCGATGTAAATGCAAAATGCTGTTTTTCATAGACCATGGCCGCGGCCCCCATAAATGCCGCCCAGATAAATGCGTACATGGACACATCTTCGGTCCAGATGGCGGCGATGCCTACGTACCGGCAGGCCATTTGGATCACAACGCTTCCCAAAAAGATACACAAAAAGATTCCGCCCACTGCAATTTGGATTTTCTGCAGATAACTCAATGCTTTCTTCATTGTTACTCTCCTTCCTTGCGTACCATATCCAGATACCCCTGCATTCCGTATTTCTCTGCAAATTGATCCTGGATCGGGATGGCAATCTCCTGAAATGCTTTGATATCCACGTCCTCAAATTCTGTAATGTCCGCACCGTCAGCCGCCACCTGGGCCTTGGATTCCTCGTACATATCATAGGTCACCTGACGGTTTTCCTCGGTGGCAACGCGGCAGGCTTCGTCAAACCAGCCCCTTTGCTCCTCGGTCAATGCATCGTAAAACGGTCCTGTGGTCAGGAATAAACGGGTGGTGTAGTCGTGATGCGTTTCGCTGACATATTTTCCGTTGTCCGTCTTGTGGTGCTCCTTTAAACGAAAGCTGGTGTAGTCATTTTCCGCGGAGTCCACGACGCCCTGGCTCAGCGCCTGGTACAGCTCGCCCCATGCCACAGAGGTGGGGATCGCCTGGCAGCTTTTCCAAAATTCCTGCACCACCGGGGTGCTCTGGGTACGGATGGTCATGCCTTTCAAGTCGGAAGGCGCAGTCACCGGTTTCTTTCCATAATAATCGCGGACGGAGCAGGTCCAGTATCCCATGATCTTAAAGCGGTCGTTCATTTTTTCGCTCAGCAGATCGCTCATCCCCTGTCCAAATTCGCCGTCTACGCAGGCTTCCCAGTGGTCGAAGCTGTCAAACAGATACAGCAGGGAAAACATATCGATCTCGTTTACGCCCAGCAGAGTCATGAATCCGGGGGATGCGACGGTCAGGTGGATGGCGCCCAGCTCCAGCTTTTCCACCAGTTCGGATTCATTTTCACCGAGAGTTCCGTGGTGCAGGGTGGCCGTTGCCCGTCCTCCGGAAACCTCCTCCAGCACTTCCTTGAAGCGGATTGCCGCTTTGGTATAGGGATTTTCCAGGGAGGTCTGGTTGTGGGCCAGGATGATGTTCAGCTCCGGCGCGGGCTTGCCGTCCTGGGAACCGCCGGAGGACCCGCATCCGGTCAGGCCGGTCAGCAGCATCAGCGCTGCCAGACAGAAGCAGCAGAATTTTTTCATGATGGTTTACCTTTCCTTTCTATTAATGAACGATGTCCTTTCTATTAATTAGCGATGTTCTTTCTGTTAATGAACGATGTCCTTTCTATAAATGAACAATGTTCTTTCTATATTAACAATATCCTTTGCTTACATGTTCAGAACGGATTCCCAGACTTCCTCGATCACCGGGATTCCGTTTTTCATATTGTCCAGGATGTTCTGCGACTCCATCTCGCCCGGGTATAATACGTCTTTGCCTTCCTGAATGGACTGGGAGGATTTTATATCGGCAATGATCTCATTCACGATTCCGTCGGTCAGCTCCGTGCTGTTTGCCTTGGAGGGGTCAATGGCGATCATGACCTGGGAAAGGCCGACCTCATCCCCAAAGGTTCCGATCTTATTCACCGAATTGCCGTTTGTGAGGACGGTTGCGATCAGATCCAGGGCGATGGAAATTCCGCTGCCCTTCCAGTAGCCCATGGGGAGCACCCGCCAGGTCTTCTCAATCTCCGCAGGATCGGTGGTGAGATTGCCGTTTGTATCATAACCTCCGGGCACCGGAAGCTGGATTCCTTTCAGCCTGCAGTCCTCGATCTTTCCATAGGAGAACTGGGAAACGGCGCAGTCGATGACTACATGGCGGCCGTCGCTTCTCGGAACGGCGAAGATCAGGGGGTTGTTGCCGATCTTCCGATCCATGCCTCCCCAGGCCGGCATATTCGGCATGGTGTTGGACCAGCAGATTCCGATGCATCCCTGGTCCGCCGCCTGGAAGCCGTAGCTGCCGCCCCGCATCCAGTGGTTGTTATTTCCCAGGGCAACGATTCCGATGCCGTATTCCTTCGCAAGCTCGCAGGCCCTGTCTATAGCCAGCTTTGCGTTCAGCGGGCCGAACCCTCTGTGGCCGTTCCAGCGTTCCATGGCGCCCAGCTGCAGCTCACAGGTGGCTGCGATGTCCGGGTCGATCTCGCCTTTTTCCAGGTAGCTCACCACTCTGGGAAAACGGTTCAGTCCGTGGGAATACACTCCCGCCAGGCTGTTCTGGGCAAAGATTTCCGCCGCCGCTTCGCCACGCTTCTCGCTGAATCCTTTCTTTACCAGTACTCGTTTAAATTCCTTTACCATGGTCTCATAAGGTACACGCTTCATATCTCAAATCCTCCTGTAATAAAATGATTGTTTGCAATCGGTTTCTTTTTTGCTTCTTTAATTGTGCTATTATTACTATGAATCTCGTTTTGCAATCGATTGCTTAACTTGGATTTATAATAGCACATAGGGGAATGGTTTTCAACAAGAATCTAAACGTCGTTTTTCACATGATTTCAGGGCGAAAATTGTGCATATTTAACAAAAGATAAAAGGGCGGATTATTTTTGGGCGATTTTAGATGGGGCGGAAGAAAATAATTTTGCAATCGATTGAAAATGTGAATTGATTGCAGAAAGAAGAAAGTCAGTGATGAGATGTCGTACAAATGTGAGAATAACCGGCAGGTAATCCGGAAAAATTCCCGCCTGTACGGTTGGATCACTTGAAGATGCTCCAACCTGCTCATACATTCGCAAAATCCCTGCTATCGCACGTTTGCGTCTGCTAATGCAGCCGTACAGATGGGAAAATTCTGTTTCGCGCAAAGCGGCCGCCGGCAGTAAAATTGCCGGCGGCCGTTATCATAAGGAGGACTGCGGAGTTTCCTTTGGCGGCTTCAGCTCATGGCATGGGTTCCCGGCTCAGTACGCTGCTTTTTCATGGATCGTATGAAGCAGCATATGTGCCTTATGGGAATTTGGATTTCCAAAGAAGCGTTCATACATGGTCCGGACGTCCGGATTTTCGTGTGAAAAGCGCAGCTCTGCCTGCTGATCCAGATCGTAGAGTTTTTTCCCACGCTCAAAGGCCCGCTCTTCCCCGTCGTGGATGGGCTGGCCGCCGCCGCCCACGCATCCGCCCGGGCAGGCCATCACTTCTACAAAATCATACTGGACTTCCCCTCGCAGGATTCTGTCGAGCAGCGCGCGGGTATTGCCAAGCCCGCTGACCACGGCGGTTCGGACGGTGATGTCGTCGATCTGGAAATCCGCTTCCTGCACGCCGTTGTTTTGGTTGAAGCCCTGGCTGCGTACTTTTGAAAATGCGTCTGCCGGGGGATTCTTTCCTTTGAGCAGGAAGTAGGCGCTCCGAAGGGCCGCTTCCATCACGCCGCCGGTGGCTCCGAAGATGACGCCTGCTCCGGTGCCTTCCTGCATGGGACGGTCTCCGGGGATGTCCTCCAAAGTCTTCGGATTGATGTGGGCTGAGCGGATCATTTTCACCAGCTCCCTTGTCGTAATCACCGCATCCACGTCATGTCCCGCATATTCCTCATAGAACAGTTCCATTTCCCGTTCGGCCTTTTTGGCCACGCAGGGCATTACGGATACGGTGTAAATCCGTTCCGGGGCGACTTTGAGCTGCTCTGCAAAATATGTTTTCATCACCGACCCGAACATCTGCTGGGGGGATTTGGCAGTGGAAAGATATTTTACCAGGCCGGGATACTGGGTTTTGATAAAACGAATCCAGCCGGGGCAGCAGGAGGTGAACATGGGCAGATGCTTCAGCTCCCCGGATGTGAACCGTTTGATAAATTCCGTGCCTTCCTCCATGATCGTCAGGTCTGCGGAAAATGTGGTGTCAAAGGCATAGTCTACGCCCATTTTTTTCAGAGAATCCAGGATTTTTCCGATGGTGGCTTCGCCGCGCGTTAATCCCAGCTGTTCTCCCCATGCGGCACGCACCGCAGGGGCTACCTGGACCGCCACGATCTTGTCGGGATCGGCAATGGCATCCCACACCGTTTCCGTATCGTCCCGTTCACGCAGCGCGCCCACCGGACAATGGGTAATGCACTGGCCGCAGAGGGCGCAGTCCGCCTCCTCAATGCTGCGCAGCCTGGATACGTTGACTGTGGTCCGGGAGCCGGTGCCCTCCACATCCCAGACGCCCAGCCCCTGTACTTTTTCACAGATCTGCACACAGCGCATACATTTGATACATTTGGCGGAGTCGCGGATGAGCGGGAACGACTGGTTCCATTTCTGATGTTCCAATGTCTGCTTATAAGGGATCTGTAAAATGTTCAGGTCGTTGGCCGTTTTCTGCAGGCTGCAGTTTCCGCTTCTTGCGCAGGTCACGCACCGGCAGTCGTGCTGGGAGAGGATCAGCTCCACGGTGGTTTTCCTGTGTTTCCGAACCTTGGGGCTGTTGGTGTAAATGACCATGCCGTCCTCTGCCGGGTTGTTGCAGGAGGTGATCAGCTTTTCCTTCCCTTCCAGCTCCACCACGCACACGCGGCAGGCCGCAATCTCATTGATATCTTTCAAATAGCACAGCTTCGGGATATGGATTCCGTTTTGTGCGGCAGTCTCCATGATGGTGGTATTCTCCTGTACCGAAATCTGTTTTCCGTCAATTGTAAGATTTACCATATTTTTTCTCTGCCTCCTTTGAAGATTCCATATCCAAAATGATCGCACCGCAGGCAGCGGGATGCCTCCTGCTTTGCTTCCTGCTCCGTCATGCAGTTTTCCACGCCGTCAAAATCACGAACCCTTTCGCAGGCTTCCCGCTCCGTAAGGTTTACACGGCCGCAGGGGGTCCGGTCCCGGAGGTTCGCTTCCGGGATTTCCACATCGCAGGAAATCTGGTGATGGAAGCCCAGGTATTCGTCGATATTTGCAGCCATCACCTTTGCGGCCGCAATGGCTTTGATCACGGACGCCGGGCCGCTGGCACAGTCCCCGCCTGCAAAGACGCCGGGCATATGCTCAAATGCTCCCGTATTTCTGGTCACGATTTTGCCCTGTTCTACCGGGATTCCGGCTTCTTCAAAATGCCGGGTTTCAATGTTCTGGCCGATGGCAATGACCAGGATGTCGCAGGGTATGTAAACGTCCGGCTCTCCTGTGGGACGGATGCCTGCCCGCCCGTTCTTGATGGAGCTGACCATCTGGGGCGTCACATAGATTCCCCGGATTTGGTTCTTATCATCAATATCCAGGGATGCGGGCGCTTTCAGGGTCTGCAGCTCGATGCCCTCGGCCACCGCGCCTTCGATTTCGTCGGGAAGCGCCGTCATGTCCGCCGTCCGCCTTCTGTAAACGATGCTGACTTTTTTTGCGCCCAGCCGTTTGGCGGTACGCACCGCGTCCATGGAAACATTTCCGCCGCCGATCACGGCCACTTCTTTTCCGGTCAGATCCATGATTTTGCTGCTGCCCACATCCCGGAGAAATTGAACCGCGGACAGGACGCCTTCTGCGTCTTCCCCTTCCAGTCCCAGCTTTTTGTCCGTGCTCGCTCCGATGGTGATCAGTACGGCGTCATATTCTTCCCGGAGCTGCTGGATGGTGATATCCCGGCCGATCTTCAGGCCGTGCCTGACTTCCACTCCGGTCTTTAATACGGCCTGGATGTCCTGGTCGAGCCGGTCTTTGGGAAGCCGGTAATTGGGGATTCCGTAGCGGAGCATGCCTCCCAGCTTGGGAAGCATTTCGTAGATCACGGCCTGATGCCCCATGAGCTGTAAATAATAAGCCGCGCTCAATCCGCCCGGGCCGCCGCCCAGGATGGCGATCCGTTTTCCGGTGGAAGGCGCCCGCTCCGGCGGATCGACCTCTCCCGCAAAATCTGCCGCAACCCGTTTCAAGCCGCGGATGTTGACGGAATCATCCATCATATTCCTGCGGCACCTGGCTTCGCAGGGATGCTCGCAGATAAAACCGCAGGTTGTGGGGAACGGGTTGTCCTTCCGGATCAGCCGGATGGCGTCCCCATACCTTCCCTCGCTCACCAGCGCAATGTACCCGGGAATGTCCACGTGTGCGGGACACAGGGAAACACAGGGGACGGGCTGGCTGTAGGCGCAGGTGCAGCGGCCGTTTTGGATGTGCTCCACATAGTCGTCGCGGTAGCCGATCAATCCCTTGTAAACCATGTTCGCGGCTTCATAACCGATGGCGCAGTCCGCAGATTCCATAATGGAAAGGGCGGTCTGCTCCATGATTTCCAAAGTCTCCATTGCCGCGTTGCCGTCCAGTACATCCCGGATCAGTTGGTTCAGTTGTCCGAGACCGATCCGGCAGGGCGTGCATTTTCCGCAGGTCTGGGCATGGCACAATTCCAGAAACGCCCTGGCCATATCTACCGGGCACAGTCCCGGAGGGCTGGATTCGATTCTTCGCTCCAGATCTTTGTAAAGCTCCTCTATGACAAGCCTTGCTCTCTTGGGCGAAGCGATTTCTAGTCTGCTCATTTTACTACTCATCCTTTCTGCTGCGATAAATTATTTTTGTAATAATAAATTATCATGCAAAAAAATAGTCTGTCAACATTTGTTATTATTAAGACAATGTTGATAAATAATTAACTATAAACTGTCTTTTTAGTGAAATGTTTGCCATAATTTGGGAGTTTTTGCGAAAGTGTGAAAAAATGATCCGTGAAAAATGAATAAAGATTGATAAAAAATTATTTTGTTGACAAAAATTTTGAAATTTGATATGATCGGTCGCAAGACATCAGGAAACAAAAATTGAATGGAGGTAATTTTATGCAGCATTTACGAAGGATGGAAGACCGAGTGGTTATGCTGACCGGAGGAGGCGGCGGGATCGCCAGAGGGGTGGCCCGCGCATTTGCAGATGAGGGGGCAAGCCTGATCCTGACCGATATTTTCCCGGACGGGATGGAACGGACGAAGCGGGAGCTGGAGGAGGAGTATGGGGCAAAGGTGCTTCCCCTTGTGATGACGGATAAACTGGCCCAATGGGGGAAGGAAAACCCGGAAATGTTCAAAAGAAACCTGGATGAGATCCCTCTGGGGAGATATGGAGACGCCCAGAAGGACATCGGAAAGGTGTGCGTATTCCTTTCCAGCTATGACGCAAAATATGTCACCGGGGATACGCTCTTTATCCAGGGCGGCGTGGGGATGAAGCCGTGACGTCTTCTGACCGGCCTTATGTGCTTTCGCGCTCTACAATGTCTGACAGCAGCATGATCTTCCGGGGGTTCTGCCGCCCTTCGATGGCGTCGATCAGGATTCTTGCCGCTTCGGATGCCATTTCCGTCATCTTGTTATCCAGTGAGGTGAAACGGGGGCAGCTTAATTCTCCGTAGATGGTATTGTCGATCCCGATGACCGCCATTTCATCCGGAATCCGGACGCCTGCGTCCCAGAAGGCGCGCATCCCGCCTGCGGCGACCAGGTCTTCAGAATAGATCACGCTCTGGATGTCCGGATGCAGGCTTAATAACTGCCGGGTCAGTTCATATCCGCTTTCCCTGGAGGGCTCTCCGCCTAGGATTACCAGGGAATCTTCGGAACGGCCGCAGCGGAGCATGGCGCGCTTGAAGCCCTTGAGCTTTTCACGGCTGCTGGGGGTGTCTAGTTCTCCGATAAACGCGGCATTTCCTTTTCCTTTTTTGACCAGCAGGTCTACGCAGTGCTCCACACCGTCACATTCGTCTACCAGGACGCAGTATACGTTTGGCAGGTCGAAACGTCCGTTGGCAAACACCACGGGGATATTTGCAAAATGTTCCCGGATGCCGTTTTCCACTGCCTCATTCTGAAAGACGGAGCCTACCATCAGGACACCGTCCACCCGGCGCTGCTCCAGGATGCGGATAGCTTCGAGCATTTCCCCGGCATGGGAACCGGCGTTCAATATAATGCCGCAGTAGCCTTTCCCGCGGAGATATTTTTCCACGGCATAGGTCAGGTCGGTGTGGTGCGCGCTTCGGATATCAGCCAGCAGGATGCCGATCAGCCGGGTGTTCTTGTTGACCAGGCCCCGGGCGTTCTCGTCGGGGGTGTAGTTGTGCTCTTTCAGCAGGGCTTTCACTTTTTCCCGCGTGGCTTCCCGGATTCCCGGCTTGTTGTTGATCACGCGTGATACGGTGCTTGCGGATACGCCGGCAAGCTCGGCGATATCGTAGATTGTCATGATGCTCTCCTGGTTTCTGTTTTGTTAAAGATGAATGAATCAGCAAAAAATTAAGATACGCAGCACCGGCAGCCCTCTGCTCATCCCTTTTTTACCAGACATTTCTTCTGGAAAAATGCAATCCCCAGCCGGCCCGCCTTCTTATATCCATCGCGTTCCCTTTCTTGGATGCCAGGAGCCGGCGCCGGACTTCTTTTCTGCGGATTCTTCTTGAAGTGATTGTAGCGCGAAAACAAAATCAATGCAAGAGGATTTCTGGATACATAGAGGAGCCGCCACAGGGAGGTGGCGAAGCTGATTCGAAATTCTATCAGAACCCTTTCATCATACGCGTGGACATCAGGCAGCTCTCTCCATTGGTAAAATAGATGATCCGTTTTTTTGAGTCTATTTCCTTTATATTATTTTTATTGACCAGAAATGACCGGTGGCAGCGCACAAAATCACCGCCTAATGTGCCTGCCAGTTCTTTTATGGTGCCGGAAAATTCAATCTGCCGGTCTCTCGCGTGAAGAATGACTTTATGGATATTCACGGAAGTTTCAAAAAAGAAAATATCCTCATGATCCACGCTGATCTTTCTTCCGCCCGCTTCCACGGTATAGACTTTATGCGTCTTGTTGGTCTGGAGCGTATATCGTTCCATGGCATTTAACAGACATTCCCGGATCTTTACTTTCGCTTCGGCAGGGCTGTCCTTTAATACAAAGTCCATTGCCTCCACCCGGTACTGAAAGGTCATGTAGCTCAGTTCCGAATGCGCGGTTATGAAAATGATGAAACCGCGGGGGTCAAACAACCGGATCTGCTGAGCCAGCTTCATTCCGTTTATGTCGCTGTTCAGGTCAATATCCAGGAAATAAATGCCTGTGTTCCGGCTGCTCCTGATCTTTTCCAGCAGCGCGTAGGGATCGCCCGTATCTAAAGCGAGCCGCATATCCAGTTCTTCGATCAGGACGGCATTTTGAATGGTCTGCACGATCGTCCGTCTCTGCGCGTCTTCATCATCGCACACAAAAATATCCAGCATAGGATGTCACTCCTTTCATGCCAGACTGCATCGTCAATTGGAGTCAACGCAGTCCGATGGAAATGAAAAATCAGACAGAAAATTTCATCGAAATATAAGGAACAGTCAGTACGCCAGTTCCATATGCTGCATGAAACAGCCCCGCTGTATGGAGGTTTCCAGCAGCACATTGTCATAAGAACTGAGGATCTTCTGCACATTGGACAGTCCGATCCCCTGATGGCCGAGCTTTGTACTGACACCTTTCTGCTTTAACTTGTTCAGCATCAGGCCGTGATCCTGGAAGCAGTTGCTTATGATGATGGACACTCCGGACTGATTCTGAATGATATTTAAGCCCATTTGCGGCTGGTCTGTCTCCAGCGCGGCTTCCACCGCATTGTCCAAAAAGATTCCCAGTATTCTGGCAAGATCTACGGTGTCGATCATAAAACGTTCCACCCGGTCGGGAATATCGATCGTGACATCAATCCCTGACTCATAGGCATAGATTATTTTGGCGGAGAGCAGGCTTTTGATCTCCAGCACACCGATGTTGCCAAGCTGGTTCAGCTTGTAATCCCCCTGGTCAATCAGATTCTTCGTCGGAAAGATTTTATTTTCAAAATAGTTCTTCAATTCGTCCATATCGCCATGTTCAATATAGCCGGACATTGAGAGCAAAATGTTCACGTAATCATGCTTAAAGGAACGCAGACCGCTGTACATGGCTTCCAGATTGTGCGTATAGTCCTGCAGATCCTCCATGGCTTTCTGCTTTGCCTCCGCCTGCGTCTGCTCCTGCCAGAAACGGCGCATGGCCAGAAGCAAAAAAAGCATGACAAGCAGATACCCTGAAATATGTAAGGCATTATTATAGATCATCCTGCCTACAGAGCCATTTTGCCCTGGGATCAGATCATCAAACAGATAGATGGTGATCAAGAGCAGCAGCGCGGCGTCGATCAGATACCACGTCTGCTGAAAGCGCAGGATCCCCTTGCCGGACAGCAGCAGTTTTTTCAGCAGTCTGCCGCAAAACAGTGTGATCAAATAAAACAGCACAGTGCGGACCAGATTGACACCGAAGGAAATATACCGCATATACTGTGGGTCCGAGAATGCCGGGGGAATCAGCATATGCAGAAGCTCTGACACAACAGCTTCTGTCACAATGGCAAGCACAAATCCGATCATACTCATGCAAACATTCTGGGGCGCGGTATCCCGGCACGTAAGCAGTCCAAACATACAGGCTGCCGCCAGGATCCCGAACAGTCCATATGGGATACAGGACAGGAGCGTAACCGGCATTCCGGCAAGCAACAGCAGCATATAAAGCGCAATCAATGCTTTCAGGCCCATGCGCTGGGGCCACACATTACGAATGGCAAGGGAAAGCAGAAAAAAAGACAGCAGCATTTCGACTAATTCCTCCCGTTCGGATTTTCCATCCTGATTATAATTTGTCGCCAATTTTCGTGAGAAAATTGATGACCTGCTTACGCTTCAGCGCAATGCTTATTATACTGTATTTGATTCTCTGTATCAAGCGCTGTTCAGCGAAAATGATGAATAAGTGCATGCTTTGCCGGGAAAAAAACGCGCTTATTCACGAAGCGGGGCATTTTATGACGACTTTGAGAGAATGCGTGCTTTCTCTGGTATACTGTTCTGTGATAAGGAGCTGTAGAAAAATAATGGATACAGATCCTGAATACATAGTTACTTTGGAAGGAGACGGGAAGTATGAAGAAGAATCTTTTAAAAGCAGTTGTTGTCGTAGTGGGAGTCATGATCGTTGATATAGTCATCAATGTGATCTGCAATATAAATGGGGTTGACTTAAATTCGATATCGAATACTTTCGTGGCAGTTATGTTTGCTATGCTTCTTTATAATGTATGGATCAAGGATAACAAAAGTGAGTAGTGGCCAGGGCTATAGCAGTTGAGAAGAGGAGCGGTCAGCCTGTGACAGGCTCCTCTGAACGATATGATATTTTACAGGTTTTCTTATAACATGCGATTCCGCATTCGATCTGACGCGGCAGTTCCCTTCTGCGCGCAATAAACCCAATAACATTCATGAAATGATTGTACCGCGAAAACAAAATCAGTGCAAAATGAGATTTTGAGCAACCGATATCTATAAGTATTCCATTTGGAATCCTGCTGCGGTATAATGGAATCCATTCATAAGATCAGAACACGAGGAGGAACAGAAGCATGATATTTGAACGTAAAATGATCCATTTGAAGGACGGCCGCACATGTGTACTGCGTCCAGCGGAAGCAGAGGATTCGAAGGCGATGATCGAATGCTTTCGGATCGTCTCTTCCGAAACCCCATTTCTCCTCAGAAATGAGGATGAGGTTACAATGACAATTGAAGCAGAAGAACAGTTTTTAAAAGCGAAAAGCGAGGATCCGCGTGAAATTATGATGGCGGCAGAAGTGGACGGCGAGCTTTCGGGAAACTGCGCGATCATGTCCGTCGGCAGTCTGCGCCGCATCTCCCATCGGTGCGGATTTGCAATTTCACTGAAAAAAGCCTATTGGGGACTTGGTATCGCGTCCGCATTGATGGAGTACGCATTTATTCTGGCGAAGGAAATGGGCTATGAGCAGGTGGAGCTGGAAGTGGTTGACGGAAACGAGCGGGCAAAAAGCCTTTATAAACGATTCGGTTTTCAGGAAACCGGAAAAAACTACCGTTCCCTCAAGTACGATGACGGCAGCTATCGGGATGAATACAGGATGGTAAAAATCCTGCATTGAATGGCTATTGATTTTAGGATACTTCTTATCTTGATGGAAGTATATCTATTGTATATACTTATTCTAAGCGCCACAAGAGAACGCGCGGAGGAGATCCCGGAGGAGCTCCGTTTTACTCCGGCAACGGCGTCCCGCTATATGGGAATCCTGCTTTCCAACCATTTTGTGACGGTGGAGAAGAAGGACGGGAAGGTATATTACCGGCTGAACAGTGAGACGATTGCATATAAAATCAGCAGGGCGGTTTCTAAATTACCGCTCTGCTGACAGACCTGCCTGCTTTCAGGAATTTGTCGTTGTAGATTTTTTAACCAGTATATTCGGGACAATGGTTTCACAGGGGATATAATTATCAAATCCATCCAAAGCCAACTGAGCCATCAGCCGGATATTCTGCGCCACTGAAGTGATCGGGTAGGTGGCACATTCTGAAATCGGCGTATTGTCATAGCCGATGATCTCCGCCTCATCAGGAACTGCCAGGTGTTTTAAAATGCACTGCTGTTCGAACAGCCGGGCAATGTCGTCATTGGAGCAAAAAACTCCCCATTTTTTTCCTTTATATTTCAGAAGCAAATCTTCCACAATTTCTTTCATAGCCTGCGCGGCAGACGGTAAAAACGGCTCGGAAAGCTCCCGCCGTATGACCCTCTCATAAGTCTGCCCCTCCATCAGGCATTCAAATCCCACGATCCGTTTAAACGACGGCCATATGGTGGTGTAGTCGTTATTGATATGGATAAAAACTTCACAGTGATTTTCCAACAGAAGCTCAGCGGCCAGTTTTCCGCCGGTGAAATTGTCGCTGTTGATCTGCATAAAATTTCCGCCAGAGCGTTCGATCGTGATAACAGGCACAGGCAGGCCGGCAATCTCTTCCGCGTCAAGCAGCGGGCTTAACAGGAATCCTGAACACCAGCTTTTCTCTGATACTGCCACAGGTGGGATTTGCGCTGCCGCTGTCTGTCATGATGTTTGTAAGCTTTTATGATATTCTCTTAACAGAACATCAATAAAAAACATCAAAGGATAAATTTGGACACAAGTATTCGACCTGTCAAAAAGGCAGGCTTTTAAAGCGGTTATTTCTTGTGGCTGTTAAGAAGCTGCTAAGTCCGGGTATATTTTCCGTTTTGTTTCAATCAATGCCCCCATGACACGGCGACCTTTATCCGTCACAAGATATTTTCGGGAATGGGGAATCTTCCGTATCAAGCCATGCGCACGGAGTTTGGACAGTGTGCGGCTCATTTTTCCACGCACTTTCTTATCGGACTGACTTTGGGGATACAGGATGCTTCGTATATCTTTGTTTGTAAAGCCGCGGATGAGATATTTCCCATCCGAAATTGTCTCAAACAGCTGCATGGTTTCTTTTGACCAGACGTTGTAACCGGTGACGGTCTTTCCACGGACCGTCCTTTTCCCACAAACTTCATTGATCTCCCGTTCAATGCTGCCTGCCGGGACGATGCCTTGCAGGGAATCCAAAAATCTTCTGTTTGCAGCTTTTGATACTTCAGCATACCGGTACAGGTTGGAAATGGATTTTCCCATGGGAACCCAACGTTTGGAGACCGTCCCATCCTGATGGTGGACATCCTTATAAACCTTAAATTCCCTTGGGTCATTGATTGTCATTTCCACACGCAGGCAGCTGAATTTATCATACATCTTGATACTGTTTGACTTCATTTTGAATTTTATCCTCCAGCCAGCCGGACGTTTACGGTAATCGGAGACTGCTTCTCCCTGAAACTTGGGGTCAAGTTTACGCCCGAGAAAGGAAAAAACATCGATGCATCTGAAGTCGTAGAATGCGTGCCCAACCAGGGATGGATAGATATCCTCCAGAGCCTCACGGCTTTTAAACATGACATCAGTTGCGAACTCGCATTGGTCTACACACCAGTAATAACCCTGGTGGAATGTTTTTTCGATGGTATCAAGATAAGGGTTCACTTTATGCGCAAAGAGATCAAGCTGCCGGCAGAGGGATTTGGAATCAAACTTGTCCGCAAGCTCCTGTGCTTTCGCAATGTTGCTGATCTCATAAAAAGAATTATCATACATCTTGTACGCGATCCCGTTTTCATCGAAAACGTGCTTCATCATTTCGCGTCCATTGATGTAGATCTGGATCAGGAACGGAAACCATGTCTGCAGTTTCACATGCATAAAGCCAAAATGCTTATCCAGGTAATATAAGTAATAGTATTTGCATTTGCGGTCGACATTACGCAGCTCCAGTTTGCCATCCTTGTTCTTAATGGGCTGAAGTGTCTGGCAGTATTCAACAACAGAAAGAATACAGACCAATCCCTCTTCTACCGGGTCCTCCTTTAAGATCTCCATAGCGGTCTGTTCTTTCGGGATTTTTGCGGAGGTAAGATATCGCAGGGTGCGGTGCGTTTCCTCTGCCATTTTTTCAACATGGGCAACAATATCAGAGGTCACCTGGTTGGCATAGGCGGAAAAATCTTTCAGCAGGACATTTTGTTCAGAAAGGAAAAAACCTTTGCCAGAGGCAGAGAAGAACTGACGGATATGTCCTTTGATGATCATTCTGTCAAAAAATGCAAATGTACCATTGATTTTATCTTTAAATTGTTCTAATATAGTGTTCATAGGGTCATCCTTTCGTATGAATGCTACTGGGAAATTTAGTTCCCGATTGAGGATTGGTACACAGATACCGTAAGTGAATTATAGCACATGCATCAACGATTGGATGATCCTTTTTATTTGAAATTAACTATAAAAGTTTGATTGCAGCTATAAGCTGCGCTATGAATTTGTGCCGAACGAATTGATCGAGGCGGCGATCGTGGATGGCTGTTCGCCGTTTCGGACATTTATCCAGATTGTATTTCCTCTGGCAAGAAACACGGTGATCACGATCGCGTCTATGTACAGTATCTTGATCTGGAATGACTTTATCTTTGCTAATACCTTCATCAGTGAAGGTTCGGCAAAAACCGTGGCGATAGGCTTGAAGGATTATGTCGGGGCATTTGGAAATGTGGACTGGGGTTCCACGTTTGCGGCAATCGCCATCTCGATCCTGCCGCCCCTTTTGATCTATTTTGCGCTGAATAAGTGGGTGACGGCAGGTATGACGATGGGCGCAACGAAAGGATAGGCAAGCAATATGAGGGTAGATGTGTAATGGAAGAATAGGTGCGCAATGAAAGGATGGGTGTGTTTATGAAGGAGCAGGGATTGAATGGAATGGTACTTCCGGGAGGCGCTGGGGCGCTTCCTTATCTGACCAGAGGAAGAAGCAGAGCGATCAATGCGGAGAATCGAACAGGGGAGAAAGGGAGGGGCGGCATGGCAGCCGGCCCTCTTGGGGTGTCCCGGAAGGGGAGCCCGTGCCTGAAGGATATTCAAGCAGGAGAGAGGGTTGTGTTAGGTGAGATCAACGGGACAGGAGTGATCCATCATATCTGGATGACGGTGGATGCTAAGACCACGGAAGGTGACTGTTTCGTGCTGCGCGATCTGGTGCTCCGCATGTACTGGGACGGAGAGGAGAAACCGTCGGCGGAGGTTCCTCTGGGAGACTTTTTCTGCTGCGGATTCGGGAAGGAGTGTCTGGTGAATTCAGAATTGGTCACGGTCGTTCCGGCCAGAGGATTGAATGCATATTTCCAGATGCCTTTCAGGAAAAAGGCGCTGCTCACATTGGAGAATCAGCATGCCAATGCGATACCGGCGTTTTTCTATCAGATCGATTATACTCTGTATGATGCCCTTCCTGAGAATACGGCGTATTTCCATGCGCAGTGGAGAAGGCAGGAATTGACGGAGCTTGGAAAGGATTATGTGATTGCGGACGGTATTAAAGGGCAGGGGCAGTATATCGGAACTTATATTGCGCTGTCAACCCTGCAGCGGTATTGGTGGGGGGAAGGCGAAGTGAAGTTTTACATAGACGGGGACCGGGAATATCCGACGATCTGCGGAACCGGGATGGAGGATTATTTCGGAGGGTCATGGAGTTTCGCCGTGCAGGAAGCCGGCAAGACGGTAGAACAGACTTATAGCACGTCGTTTCTTGGATATCCGTATTATTCCAGGCATGATGATCTGGTATGGAATCCTTATCACAATGACGACTGTCCGCCGATGCGGGGATTCTACCGCTGGCATGTGATGGATCCTGTTTTCTTCGAAGAAGATCTGAAGGTGACGGTTCAGCAGATTGGGGTGGGGCATAACGGGTTGTTCGAGCGGCAGGATGATCTGGCGAGTGTCGCTTACTGGTATCAGCGGGAGCCGCATGGGGAGTTTCCGAAGTTGTTGGAGAAAGAGAAGAGGTGGCCGAGGTGAGAAGGGATAAGAAAGTAATAGTTTAGTTGAATATGTTACTATTCACATTTCATCTAGTTAGATTTTTTTAGAAGAGAAAAGTTACCTGTTGATTATGAAAACCTTTGGAAAATAAGGGTTTTTGAGATTTGACACATGGAGAACTGCTTTTATGTGGACAGGATCTGGGAGATCCAGAGGGAAAACGAGGAAAAGACTGCGTCTATGATCCTGAAGTACGAGAAGCAACTCTATGAACAAGATATAACAGAGGAAGAATGGCATCAATGAAATCACTGCGTCGTTGAGGTTATGCAACGACAGTCCGTTTACTGTGGAAGAGATCTTTTCAACAGGATAACCCCACTGCGCAACTGAGAAATGTCCGGCTCTTATTCAGCATTTTATATGATACTGAACAGGAGGTAGGGTATCTGTTTCCGGGACAGCGCGTCGCATGCTATTCCGCAGATCTGCTTCTGCGCCAGTATAAACGGGTGCGGGGAGAAAAGTCTTATGCGGCTGAGACCAAGGAATGGTATAATGGTTATCACTTTGATGATTTTGATGTAAATGACAAGTACGAGACACTGCTTGCTGGAGGATATATTGTAGAACCCATTGAGGAAAATCTTACCTATGATGTTCTGGAGGGCTCGGAAGAAAATCTATGGAGCCTGCTGTATCTGACGGAGTTGTTCTCGGATCTGCTGTTTGATACCATCAGCTATCATGACTATGCCGAAAGCTTCTACCTTGCGTTTCTCACCGGACTGTTTTATAACGCCGGATACCGGGTGGAGTCTAATTATGAAAATGGTTTAGGGCGATCCGATATTGTGATCAAAGACCGGAAAAACCGCAGAGCATTTGTCCTGGAGGCAAAGCGGACATACGATGAGGATAAGCTGGAGAGTGACTGCGAAGAAGCGCTTGCGCAGACTCAGAAGAAACGATATGCGGAAAAGGCAGAGCGCGACGGGTATAAGAATGTAGGCAGGCTGGGTATTGCGTTCTTTCAGAAGAAGTGCCTGGTGAAAAAAATGTGAAAAGGGGCGGATTTCCGACAGCCCCTTTCTAGTACAGCATTGCGTATATAATGGTGAATCATGTGCCTGATATTTTTGTCAGGACAAGGCGGAGGAAAGAGGCGATGCGGTGGCATCGTTGATTGACGACAACGCAGAACTGGCAGAAATATCAGGCGCAGAATTCACCGTTAATTACGCAATACTGTACTAGTCTCAATGTTACCTGAAATTATAGTTTCAAGATATATTGCAATAGAGTATAATGCTGTCCGTCTTTGCTGTCTATTTTATCTGCCGAAGAGGTCAGCAAAAACCCGAAGGACTTTGCCAAAAAAATAGAAGCCCTGTTTTCCTCTCTTGCCGAATAAATGAATTCTTTTGCGCCGAATTCTTCTTTACAATATTGAATCAGGCATCGAAGGATCTGTTTACCAAACCCCTTTCCCACATAATCCGGCCCCAGACAGATCCCGGCTTCCTGATATACGTAAGGACCGACCTTTTCTACACCGGCGAACCCGATCGCCTTACCGCTTGATTTTTCATAAACGAGATAGGTGTCATGTTCTTTCTGAAACGAAATGGTTTTCAAGATTCTTATTTTAGCGTCTTCTTCGGTTTCCGTAATATTCCAGGCCATATACTTTGCGCTTTCCGGCTGCGACCAGACATTGCGGTACATTTCTTCCCAGTCCGAAAATTTTGCTTTATCAAGAATAAGGCTATCGGTTTCGATCATTTTCAAATACTCCTTTTTACTCTGCCCAGTAATGTGTGACATCAAAGCTCACTGACTTTGCCGAGAGCGGAAGCCGCGAGGGATGCCGCGGATGATGATGCCTGGTAGTAGATTTTATGACTCCATTTTCTTCCTTTCCGAAAGCAATAAATCGGCAGGAATACTTGTTGGCGATCCCATAAATATCATATAGGCAATCGATCAGATAATCACGTTCCGTAATGGGCTCTCCCCAGGCCGCCCACAGGGTTAAATCCGCTTCCCGCAGATATCGCTCGATATAACGCAGATTCTCATGATGCAGATCATCATCCCGAGAACAGGGCAGGCATTTAGGATCAGTAGAGCGATGCGGATAAACATTGAACATGATCCAGCTGTCGAAACCATTTCGCTTTGCAATCTGCTCAACCATATGTAATGTTTTATCTGCGTATTCATGATTAGCGGTACTCGGATTCACGCCGAAGCAGATAAGCGGATGATTCCCGGAAACGCCTAATACAAAACGCCTGTGAAGATCGTCGCCAATATAAATGTCCGGTGCGGTTTCCCATTGATACTTCAATATATTGTCCTCCCCTGCTTGCGCTTCAGCGTAATTCATATTATAACATAGCGCAGCATTTTTGAAAATCCCCTGCCTTTCAAAGTAAATAGTAACGGAAAACGGAAGCGGATTAAACCTGGCAATTTGCAGAGTTTGATATATCATAGGATGAGAAGGTAAAAAGAAAGACCATGAAACTTTTTTCTATAGATACTGGTATATATTTATATCAAATGGCATCTCATAAATCATATCCATACGGGACGGGTGGATTTTATACCTTGTGAAACGGCCGTATGGCCATAATGGGATGCCCCTGGGTAGACCATAATAGGGGTATCCTCTTTTGTATCTAAGGTCATGACCACGCCGTTTATCAGCGCTCTTGCCGGATAATCTATAGATGATGGTGCCGCAAATACGGGGATGATCAGCATGAAAGCGCTTCCTTTGGCCTTCAAATATGCAGGGAAGGACAGCGGGGCAGATGATGCTTCCTTTGGAAGATTCTGCCTTGATTCCAAAAGAAGCCGTGGAAATTGTGGAAAAGGTAATCCGTGATATGAACATTGTTCTGGAGCAGATGGTTCCCAGGCTTCGGATCGGCTTGAAGGAGCTTGGCATTCAGAGAGGCAGGTGAGATCAGTGGCTCGTAAAAAAATCGTATAGAGCAGCGGATTTCCAGGAAGAGATCCATCTTATTGATATGGACGGTGCATATATTCCAGAGATGGCAGTTGTGGAAGATTTTCTGACATTCATATCAGATTCAGATTTCTCCGTATGCAGTGATTTTAGAGAATCATGGGAATATATAAAAGCGGAGAGGCGTTCTCTTGAGCGGCATACAAATCTTGGAATCTGCTTTAAAACCATGAAAAATTACTGAAAACATTTCAAAATAGGTATTGCCAACACTACCTGAACCATGTATAATTTTTACAGAAATTTCATGGAACAAAATCATTTTTGGAGAGAGGTGGTTGACGTTGGATGACACCAGAACCCGGATTATTTCCGCCGCGATGAAGGCTGTGCGGGAGTACGGCCTGGAAGGGGTGCGGATCCAGAATGTCAGCGATCTGGCGGGGATATCCCCCGGGGCATTGTACCGTCACTTCAACAGCAAGGACCAGCTGATCGAGGAATGCTTTACCTATGTGGACAAGCAGGCGGCAGAGATCTTCGAGCATTTAAAGTTCAACCCTGTGGCCATGGCCGCCGATCCGATCGGAACGGTGAAAAGCCTGTGGCTGCCGTATTTCCGTTTTTGGGTGGCGCATCCGGATGAGACGGTATTCTATCATCGGTTTCGAGACAGCACCTTTTTCCCGAAATATCATGAAACCCGGGACACGAGTTATTTCAGCTCCTTCGTCGGTATGGTACATACATTCAAGGCGACGTTTCCCCGCCTGAAAACAATCAATCAGGATCTGCTGTGGCTTCATATCCTTACATGCACCGTGCTGTATGCCAAGTATGTAGTAGAGGGCGTGCTCCCGGACGATCAGGAGACGGAAGACACGGTATTCAGACTGCTGTGTACCGGACTGAGCGGTTATCTGAAGCCGGAGAAAGCCAAAAAGGGAAAAAGAATTGAAAAATGAAGATATGCCCTTCTGAATCAACGTGGGGCATATTTTTGGCGTATGCAGTAAATAAACATTTACTTACGGAACAGGGATTTAAGAAAGGACAGGAATCACTATGGAAAAAATTTTGATCGTTGATGACAGTATCTTGCAGGCAGCCCAGTTAAAAACCATTTTGGAGGACGAGTATGAGATCACCACCGCGCATACGGCGGAGGAGGGGCTTAGCCTTGCCAGCACTGAAAATTATTCCCTGATCCTGCTGGATGTCGTGATGCCGGGGATGGACGGTTTTACGCTGCTGAAAAAGCTGCAGGAGGAGATCATTACCCAAAGTGTACCGGTGATCCTGATCACCAGCCTGACTGACATCGAGAACGAGCAGTATGGTCTGATCCTGGGGGCGGTGGATTATGTTACAAAGCCGTTCCACGCACGGATCATAAAAGCGCGGGTCAATACCCATGTCAAGCTGTATAAATACCGGCGGCAGATCGAGCAGCAATCCATGACGGATCAGCTGACGGGAATCGCGAACAGGCGGAAGTATGAGGACTACAGTATTACGAAATGGAACGAAGCGATTCGCCTGCGGGTCCCGTTTACGATCTGTATGTTTGATATTGACCGCTTCAAAGTATACAATGACACATTCGGCCATCCCGCGGGGGATAAAGTCATTGAAGCGGTAGCAAAGACAGCGGCTGCGCATTTGAAGCGCAGTACGGATTTCCTGGCCCGTTACGGAGGGGAAGAATTTGTAGTGATCCTTTTGGGAGACAGCGCTGAGAAAGCATTTGCGCATCTGAAAAAAATCCGGCAGGAGATCGAGAATCTCCACATTCCTCATGACCCTTCCGTTTCCCAATGGGTCACGGTCAGTATCGGGGGCGTGACTGTCATGCCGCAGAGGGAAAGCTCCTATGACTCTTACTTAAAAATTGCGGATACGATGCTGTACGACGCGAAAAAAAGCGGGCGCAACAGAGTGATCTGGGCGGACGAGAAAATGAAGCAGCTGCATGAAAAATGATGTGTGACAGGATCAGGAGGTAAGAAGATGCGTCTATTTGGCCTATTTGGAAAGGGCAGCAAGGAACAGCCGAAGGAAAATGAACAGAAGACAGAAGAAAACAGCCAAGCGGAGATTACGGCTTATTCCGGTATGCGTGTAGAGGTAACGACCTTTGAAGGCGAGCTGCTTTTTGTCGCAAAGCTGGTGAACCTGCGGGAAAATCAGGCAGTGCTGCAGCAATATTCGGAGACGGAGCGTTCCAAAGAGATACTGCAGCAATATACCGAAGAGGAAGAAGACGGGAAGACGCAGGAAGCGGGAAGCGGCGCAAATGCAGGGCCGGAGTCCCTGGAAGTGGTATTTGCCAGGATGCTGGCGGAGCAGGCTGAGAAGGAGAAGGATTCGGAAGAAGAGAAGCAGAAGGAACCGCTCCATGTCAGGATCCGCGGATACAATGACCACGAAAGAAAAGCAGTTTATATGGAGGGCTTCATTACGCCCGAAGAAAAACATACATGGAAGGTGGAAGAATTAACGGTTACCCGGATCGGAAATGACCGCGCGTTCTTCCGACTGGAAACGAATCTTGACGCGGTCGTTACCACATTCGGCGGATTTTCCGCCAGGGAGCAGGACTGTAAAATGCTGAATATCAGTGTCGGGGGCGCCCGCATCCTCTCAGAGCAATTATATCATGAAGGGGATAAATTCCTGCTGAAGGTGCAGCTTCTGGAGGACAGGCCGATGTCCGTGATGTTCTGCGAAGTGCTGCGCGTCTTCGAGAGAGAAGGCTCAAAATATGAATATGGCTGCCGGTTTTTAGAGCTGAACGAAGAGGATCAGGACAAGATCACCCAGAACATTTTTGCGGCCCAGCTTGCGGAGCGCCGTAAAAAGCGGGGGCAGTGAGATTACGGGGCAGGGGACAGGCTTAAAGCCCGTCCCTTGCCTTTCCGATACATGCGTTCATCTTATCCACATTTTTCTTCCAGAGTAGAAACTGTGAGATCCATATCACAGCAAAGATCAGGACAAATATCCCCAGATACTCAAGAAAGCCCGCGATGCTGTGCTCCATCCAGTACAGAAGATAGGCGATCGGCATCATGACCGCGGAGACGATCAGGAAATAGATCCCGGTCTGCTTTACGATGCTCCAGTGTTCCATTTCCCAGATCACCGAGCAGGCTCCGAAGCCGGTGCCCAGCAGCCCGCAGAGCAGCGCCTGCAGAACAACAGCATAGATTTCATTTCCCATGCTTTCGATCAGCTCGGGGACGCAGGGCGAATAATAGCCGTCTGCCCAGATCAGGGAGGTGCAGATCGTGATCACATATCCAACCGCGATCCCCAGCGGAAATCCCAAAGCGCCCCGTAAAATGATTTTCTTTTTCATATTCATCACCTCATATTCCCAGAATTTTTTTGATTTTTGAAACATACCGCCTTGATACATAGGTCACCGTGCCGTTTGACAGCTTTACATAGATCGTGCCTGCAAAACTCAGATCAAAGTTGACGACCTTTTTTAAATGGATGATCTCCGAATTGGAGATCCGGACAAACTGGTGGGGACTGAGCCGCTCCTCCAGCTCGTACAGCCGGAGCCGCAGGGTGTATTCGCCTTTGCCGGTGACTGCGAATACCTTTCCGGAAGCGGCATAGATACGTATCAGATCCTCCGGCTCCAGTACCTCCAGCTTGCCGTCCCTGGTGCCGGAGATCGCCTGCGGAATCTCATCGGAAAGCCTTCTGACGATCCGGTTCACCTCTTCCGTCATGGATGCGGCGGTGATGACGACCTTCGGCTCTGGCTGGGACGGATCGATCTTGATTTCAACCTGCATGGAATTCACCTCCTCGTATGGTTCGAACCTGTGACTGCATTATAGAAAAAATAGATGCGGGGCGCAATAGATTTGCGACAGGTGGTTGATTTTGCGGGATAGGCGGAAGATAAAAATAGATTTTTGCTGAATTGCCAATTTTCTGTCTTAATGCTATTATAGAAATATATAATGAGGAAATGCTCTATGAAAGATGGGCACAAGCATAAGATGTATACAGGCTGCTTTTCAGCCTGACGCCGTATAGGACTTTTTTCATACTAATTTTTGAGAACGGAGAGAAGCATGGGAAAGATAGAAGGAATAAAGATTCAGAATTATGGGGTATTAAAAGATATTGTACTCGGAAAGACAAGAACGAATCAGAATGCAAAGGCGCTTGGAAATCTGGTTGCGGTCATTGGGCCAAGCGGGAATGGAAAAAGCACTCTGGCAGATGCCTTCGGATTCATAGCGGACTGTCTGGAAATGGGAGTGGAGGCTGCCTGCGACGCGAACAACCGAGGTGGATTTGAAAGGCTGATCTCACAGGGGGCCGCTGAGCCGATCTTGTTTGAATTATACTACCGTGAGTCAGGGAAAACACGGCCGATCACTTATGAACTGGAAATTGATCTGGATAAGATGGGACGTCCCTATGTAAAAAGGGAGAGGCTTCGACAGCGGGTAGAGAAGCATGGAAGACCGAGAACTTTTATGTATCTGCAGGAGGGGAACGGATATGCATTTGAGGGAAATGATGATGGAGGCCAGGATGACGACGGCAATATCACTGGTAAAAAGGTAGAGGTTCAGCTTTCCGATATTCGGCGTCTTGGAATTGTTACTTTGGGAGCAATGAAACAGTACGATCGTATCGAAAAGTTTTTGTCCTTTTTGAAAAGCTGGTATCTCTGCTATTTCTCCCCGGATGCGGCAAGGAAACTGCAGACTGCGGCGCCGCAGGCACATTTAGACCGGATCGGCAGCAACATCAACAATGTCGCGCAATATATGTATCGGGAAAATAAGAAGGGATTTGAGAAGATTTTGCAGGAAATTCAATCCAAGCTTCCCGGAATCGAAAAGATTGAGCCGCAGAAATTTGAAAATGGGCAAATGATGCTCCGCTTTTATGAAAAAGGGTTTGAACGTCCGTTTTATTCTCAGAGAATGTCCGATGGAACTTTGAAGCTTTTTGCTTATTATTTACTGCTTCATGAAAAGAATCCACGGCAGCTGGTATTTATAGAGGAGCCGGAGAATGGGTTATATCATCACTATCTGGGAGAGCTTGCGGAAGAAATGAAAAAAAATGTTGGGAATGGGTATGCCAAGCAGTTATTCATTACAACACACAGTCCCTTTTTTGTAAATGCATTAGGGCCTGATGATGTATGGGTCTTAACAAAAAATAATGGTGGCTGTTCAGAGGTAAAGCGGGCTTCGGAGTTTGCTTTTGTAAAGGAATTGGCAGAAGAAGGAGTAGCAGTGGGGGACATGTGGTACAGCAGATATTTCGAGAGCACGGAGGAATAGATGTATTTTCAGTTTTTGATAGAGGATGGTTCGACAAGTATATTAGTGAATCATGTTATGGAAAAATTAGCAGAGCAGTATAGAGATAAAGAAATCATCTGGAATGTAAAATTTTTTGGCGGGATTGGACATTTGAGCAGAAAGGGGAGCGTATGGGAGCGAAAGACTGGAAAATTATTGAATGACCTTCCTGCATTTATGAAGGGATTCAGCAAGGTGCTGCAGAATATGGAATCGGCAGCATTGATCATCGTTTTGGATAACGATAAAAGAGACGTACTGCAGTTCAGGCAGCAATTAGAGAATGTGGCGGTTTCGAATATCGTCTTATGTGACTATGTGTTCTGTATAGCAGTAAAAGAGATGGAGGCCTGGCTGTTAGGTGATTCCCAGGCTATTCGGGAAGCGTATCCCAATGCAAAGATGCAGTTTATGAAAAAGTATAAGCAGGATGCAATTTGCGAAACATGGGAGGTATTGGCGGATATTGTCTATCCGCAGGGGTATTTAAAGCTGAAAAAAAGAGCTGTAGGAAATTATTCTGAGATTGGAGACGCGAAATGTGAATGGGCTGATAAAATAGGAAGATGTTTGCGTTTGCATGAAAATATTTCTCCCAGCTATCAATATTTCATTGGCGAATTAGAAAAAAGGATTCTTGCATCGTGAAATTTTAAGGAAGCTGTTTCTACATGAGCCCAATAAATGCGGCAGGCTTCAATTCACAGTCGAATAGATTGTGGATTGAAGCCTGCAATGTGTTTATGTCAGCTGTGTAATCTGCTGCTTCAGATTTTCCCGGGACACGTCTGGCCAAGGTGTGATATCTAACACTTCTTCCCCCCGGCGCGGTACAGATATTCCCCCACTGCCGCCGAAAGAACCGTTCCAATGATCTTTACCCACAACGCAAACCGATTTCCTGCGGCGATGTCGTCCGCGAACATATAGTACAGACAGATGCAGATACAGCCGAAGCAGAGGATCCCGCAGACCCACATCCCCGCGTTGCCGCCCGGCACCTTGTACACGCGCTTTCTCTCTGCGTCGCTGTAGCGCAGTCGGATTGCCGCCGCAAACATCACCAGATAAGGGATCATGAAGATCACAAGGCTGAAGGAAAAGATGTCCCAGAAAATGGCGTTTGCCTCTTCACTCCCCAGCAGGAAATTCAGGATCAGGAGCACGGTGGAAAGGACTCACATCACGATGTAGAGATTTCCCGCGGTGCCGTATCTGCTCCTTGCGCCGAGAAAACGGTTCCGTTTGTCCAGCTCCGCCGCGATCAGGCTTTCATTTGCGCCCAGGGTCCAGGAGATCATGTTGGAAACCAGGGTCAGGCAGGACACGATCACCAGGATTCCCAGGATCGGCTTCTGGCCGGCGCCGAACACGGAGCACAGCTCTTCCAGCGCATAGTAAAATCCGTCCATGGTATCGATCGTTTCTGCCGGAAGCGCCGCCAGCATGCCGAAGGTGCCGATCACGTACAGGACGGTGATCGCAACGCCGGCCAGGATAGACATTTTCGGGATTGTTTTTTCCGGGTTGTCGATCTTATCGCCGATGGAACCGATCAGCTCAAATCCAAGCAGATTGTATACGATGATCGCCAGTCCGGAGGACATATCGCTCATGGATGTGATCTTAAAAGCTGAGCCAGTACGCAAAGGTCAGAAATACCGCCGGCATCCAGAATGCCACGTTGATCCAGTAAAACCAGCCCACCTGCACCCCCACATGCTCTCCGAACGCGCGGGTGCACCATGACGTGATCCCGCCCGCGTCCGGGTAGGTGCTGCCGAGCTCTGCGTTCAGCAGGCCGTAGGGTATGAAAAAAATGACTGCGAAAATGAGCCACATTGTAATGGATCTTACTCCCGCAAAGGCGGGCGCCCCTGCCAGGGAATCCAATACAAGGACACTGCATATTGTAAATAAAATGGTCTGTACCAGACTTACTTTTTTCTCCTGCGTTTCTCCCATGTTATTCCACTTCCTTTCCAGATTCATATATGAAAAGTAATGGGCGGCATGCCGTAGTCATACCCCGACATACCACCCTGAAAAAAATCACTCTATTTTGTATCTGTTCAGTCTCCCCGCAGGTACATTATTACTTTTTTAATGCCGCGATTGCTGCCGGATCCGACTGCTGCAATGCCATGCAATGGATATTTCCGCCGCACATGGACCATTCCTTGGTGTAGATCTTGATGATCTCCCGTTCCGGCATAATTTCTTTAAAAATCTTGCAGGCCACTTCATCCATGGGATCGTCATACTGCGGTACAAGCAGGCCGCCGTTCACAAAGTAGCTGTTGATATAGGTGACAGCCAGCGGAAGCCCGTCTTCACGGGAAGAAGCGCTTTCGGAAATATCAACGCCCTCGCTCTGCTCCTTGGAAATATGCAGCACTGCGGGGATTGGAATCTTATGGATCTCAAATTTGCGTCCCTTCGCGTCTGTAGCTTCGCTCAGAATATCATAAGCGGCTTTCAGATTGGGATACTGGGGATTCTCCGGATCATCTGTCCAGGAAAGGGCAAGAACGCCGGGCCGGACGAAGAAGCAGACATCATCAATGTGGCCGTCTGTCTCGTCAAACGCCATTCCGTCTTTCAGCCAGATCACTTTTTCCAGTCCCATATATTCTTTAAAATATTCTTCGATCTCTTCTCTTGTCAGCTTCGGATTCCGGTTCTGGTTGAGGACGCTGTTTTCCGTTACAATCAAAGTACCTTCGCCGTCGATCTGCATGGCTCCGCCCTCGAAAACCACATTTCTTGCGTCATAGCGGTCATAATTTTCCAGGTCAAGGAGCTTAGTTGCAAATTCCTGATCGCGTTTCCACAGGAAATACAGTCCGCCTTCCAGTCCGCCGTAAGCGTTCCAGCCCCATGTGACACCGCGCATCTCGCCTTCGTCATTGACTACATAGAAAGGTCCCTTGTCCTGCGCCCAGGCATCGTCAATCGTCATCTCCACCACACGGACCTCCTCCGGAAGACGCGCCCTGGCATTCTCATACTGGTCCGCGGAACAGAAAACGGTCAGCGCTTCGTGCTTGATGATCTCCTTTGCCACTTCCACCAATACCCTCTGTCCGGGCTTTCCTCCGTCCGGCCAATAAAGTAACACTTGCCATAATATCCAGCCCCTCGCCGAAGGCGACTTAAAATGGGCTGGATACTGTTACTGGAGCACCCAAAGGGTGTGAACAGTAACGCCGAGGACGGGGTTCTTGACCTTTCATGAAAAACTGCTTTACAAGAAGACAAAACTGCGCCATAATATAGCAAGGCAAAAACGCTGTTTTTGCGCATTTGTGTGAAGTGACTGTGAATAATCACATTGTTCTGAAAGGGATGGCGCAGCATATGATAAAATTAGTGGCAAGTGATCTGGACGGGACGCTACTTCAGAACGGGGCCCAGGAACTGACTCCCCGCGCCCTGGATCTGGTTCGGAGGCTGACGGAAAAAGGCATTGTGTTCGTCGCTTCCAGCGGACGCCAGTATGATAATGAAGTAAATCTTTTTAAGCCTGTGAAGGATCAGATCTCCTATATCGCGGAAAACGGCTCGATCTGCATTCACAAAGGAAACGTAATCTCCCGTACGATGATCGCCCCCGAGCTGATCCGCCGGACCATCGACGAAGTGAAAAAGGACGGCCCCCACATCATAGACAAATATCTCCACCATCTGAAGGCAAAGTTCAGCTCGGAGATCAAAGTGGACTGCCCTGTTGAAGCTCCTGGATGTGCTGCAGATCCGGCCCGAGGAATGCATGGCGTTCGGCGACCAGTACAACGATGTGGAGATGCTGCAGACCGTGGGAACCAGCTATGCCATGTCCAACTCCGCGCCGGGTATCTCTTACTATTCCACCTATGTGACGGACTCGGTGGAGGATGTGCTCGAAGACCTGCTCGCGGCTCAGGAATAAGTGAAAAAGGAACTGCTCCAAAGCAGGACGCATCCTGTACTTGGAGCAGTTGAAGCGTAAGAAGGGGGCTGTCGTGAAATCCACTTTTTCCTAATATGTTCCATTCCAAATAGCCTGAAACCCCGCCTTGGAATTTCTCTCTTTCTCATACACATAAGAACTTGCGTAGCCCGGCTCCTGTCTATCTTCTTTTCTACCGCTTCACTTAAAACCTTTACCTGATCTTCCTTCAGACCCAGACCTGATTTATGTACATAGGCCCTCGCAATCCCTATGTTGGCATAAGTATTATAGGTACCCGAACCTCCGGCATCTAAAAAATTGTCGATGTACTCTCCCGTCTTCTGCATATTCATCCATTCTTTCCACGTCACTTCTATTCCGCCTGCGAAAAGTTTTGTTTTCGGATTGTCAGGAGTATTGGCGATTCCCTTCGAAATATTCTCCTTCATCTCGTTTACAAGGGCGTTCAGTCCCCCTACCGTACTCCGATCCGCGTGCAGAGTGGTTCGAATTTTACTTCCAAATGCAGCAGAATATGCCGTGAATTCATCTTCACTGATCTGCCCCTTGCATATTGTTCAAACACATGTTATTAGTTAACACTTGTTATTAATTTTCCAAAAGAAATTCTCCTTAAACCGGCTCCTATTATAAATCATTTTTTCCAAAGGAAATGGCTTCCTTATTCCCAGTTTCTTTGGTACGTTCCTTTTCCTGTTGAAATGTTCAGCAGCACATTCAAAAAAAACCGCTGTCCCACTTTTTCTGTCAGCATCGCGCCATAATATTTTTCCGCCACCGATTTGATATTGGAAGGCCCGATTCCCGCTGGAGGCAACGGTTCATCTAAACAGGTGTTTTCAAATGCCAGCATATAGAAATCGCCCTGCCGCTCTCCGCTAATACGAATTGACTTTACTCCCTCGGTCAACCGGCACGCATTGATTGCATTATCCAAAGCGTTTGCAAAAATCACGCACAGATCAAAAGCTTCTATCCCACAGGGCCTTGGCAGTAACAGAGAAATCTCTGTTGCAATTTCCTTTGCCAGTCCCAATTTTTCACTCAACAAAATATCCACTACCGGATTGCTGGTTTGGTATGGAAAAGACAGGGAAGTTGAAACCGTTTTCAGCTTGTTCAGGTATGCTTTGCTTTCATCCAGTTCTCCATGATTTAACAGCCCATTAAGTACAGACAAGTGATTTGCAATATCATGGCGAAATGCCTCCGTTTTTCATATCTTTCGAATCCGATAACTGTCCTTTACAACGGTTTTCAGACATAACCCTGCCTTAAAATCCCTTGTTCCAGTTACACATTCCCTGATCGGAACGGCAAATTCTTTATCTAACCCCAATGGAGTAAACTCATTGCTGTGAAACAAAACCATTGGCGGATTGGTTACCGTTAAATGTTCCTTTCTGATTCTTCCGACTAACTTCCCCAAATGCGTGTCGCATTCCAGTTGATGCAGGCTCTTTTCCTGTTCGTGTAATTGCTTTTTCATCTCTTCCCTTTTCCGGGTTGATTTCACTCGGCAGAATCAGCCCTATTTCAGCATAATATCTGAGAGTTTTGGCAGACACGCTGTATATTTTTGAGAACTCACCAATAGACAGCACTGATAATCACCACCTTTTCTTTCTTACCAGTATACACGTTACCGTAAGGGAAAAGTCAAAGGCATTTTTTATTGAATCCGTTTTCTTTCTGCCACGCAGCCAAACCGGCAAAGCGCATGGAAAAGTGATAAAAGATGCCTGGGGCAGACATTCCGTATCTACACAATGGCCTCCACCAGCACCTTATCTCCCACAGCAACTTCTTTGACGCCGATTTCTTTTCTTTTATTAAACTGAAATGTCACCATATACCCTGTTTTCAAATGGTAATGCTCCAGATAATCTGACAATTGCCGTTCCCCCTCCGCATGTCTTGCGGGTCCATACCAGACCTTGGTTTCGATGATAAAACGCTCTCCATGATAGTCCACAATCAGATCCGTTCGTTCTCGGTTTCTTGTCTCAGCTTCCACATAACAGTTCCCCTGCCCGTTAATTACAGGCTTTAAAAACAGCATAAAATACCGCCGTCCGTCATCTTCATAAAATTTCTCTCCCAGATCCCCATAGAGGTCATCAAAGTGTATCACAAACCGCTCTATGACCCTTTTCATATTCAACCGTCCGTTTTCTATAAAGAGGTTTTTGTCTTTCCATGCGGCATCGCAGATCCCCTCACGCTGCATTTCCGGGGATACAAGGAAAAAATTATACAGCAATGTTTCAAATATCCGGTTCGCGATTTGTACCAGATTGTCCCTTATTTTTACAAAGCCAAACATCAGAGCAGCTTCAATCGACCGTACTCCGATTACATAGGAGATTTCTTTTCCCTGGAAGAGAAGGCTTCGGAGCATCGAATCCAACTCCGGATAGTCCTCTAACTTATGGAGCAGCGAATCAAACAACGTGTTTGGTTCAGATAATAAAATACGGACCGCCTTCAAAAATCCATCTTCCGTCCACGCGCTCTGCCTGTCTGGAAATAATTCATCACCGGCAACCCTTTCATCCATAAGCTTACAAAGCCTGGATACCAGATACGGATACCCTGATGTATAATCATGAAGCAGCCCTGCGATCTGACAGACGTCCATATTGGTATGATGGTCCTTCTCGTATTCGTTCAGCATTCCGATAATATCTTTTACCGAAAAACTCATATCTATCAGGAAATCTGCCGCAATATTCCACGGACTATTGACCTTCTGTTCCTCATCAGAACGGATTTTTCTCTTTATGCTTTTCACATCATAAATCCCGGCAAGGATCACAGAGTGGAAAGCCGCAACACTCTTCCTGTTGATATAATATCCACGAAGCTGTGCAAGAAAATCCAGGAAAACCTGGTTGTTCGAAGCACTGTCTACCTCATCGACAAACAGGATGACCGGTTTTGGGGCCTCTCTGCAGATATCGCTTAAAAATTCAAATAGCTCCAGAAGTTCCAGTTCTGTTTTGTGTTTTTTAAGCTCTTCCTTTAAGGGCATAGTCTGTCTGGGATCAATCCTTGCATCTCTTTCCAACGCCCGAATAAAATGTCTGGCAAAAGCAACGGAAAAAACATTTTCGTCTTTAAATTTTGCCGCACCCAGCATTTGAAAATCCAGACTCACCACGATATAATCCTTTTTTAAAAACGCTCCCAATGCCTGGAGTGTCGTTGTCTTTCCATATTGTCTGGCCCGGTTGATGGTAAAATACTGACCAGCATCTACCATTTCTTTTATCTTTTGAAGGCGTTCTGTAATATCGACCATGTAATGCAGATCAGGCTGGCAGTCTGCGTTAACGTTGAACATTTTGTCAATTTCCATCTTAATCACCTGTTCCTCTCAAAAATACGATCGTATATCCCCGGTCTGCTTTCAGGCGGCCTGCATGGCGCCTCCAAAGAGCCAGTAAAACCGGCTCTCTTTTTTCCTAGTATACAGGCTTTCACAGAAAAATACAACAAACTCATTGCAGTTCCTTTCCTTCTGCGCCCTGCTCGTTACTGGTCAGACCCTGGCCAAAAGTAAAAATGAATATACCAAGCAGCTTCTCTCTGACACGAGGAAGCTACTTGGCATTATTCTGGAAATATGGCTTATTAACAGCGGACCGATTTACTATTTTCGTAAACAATGATAAAATAATTTCATGGAGGGGCGAAATAAGATGATTACTTTAGATAACAGCCAGTGGAATCAATTGGACGAAATGATTCTGAATTTACATATACAGAAGGATGTCACTGCATTGCAGACGCAGATCCTGGAGCGGCTCGCGGTTTTGATTCCCCATCGGCGTTCCTTTTTCGACCTGTGTACCACGCAGAACGGGCAGCGGGTCTTTTTTGCGCCGGTTTCCCTGGGAACTACAAGCCGGACACAGCTTCTGCGGATGGTTTATGAGAAGATGAGCATTGCGGCAGCGTTGCCGGAGGAACCGTTGGATTTGGATAAGTGAGGTTGACAATCCGTTAAAAAATCAGTATTGACTCTCCCGCGGCGTCATGGTTTAGGATGAAACCGAAAGGAGGAAACAAGACCATGAAAACCGTAAAAGAGGTGTCGGAGATCACAGGGGTGAGCATCCGGACGCTGCGGTATTACGATGAGATCGGGCTTCTGAAGCCGGCGGCGATGACCGAAGCCGGCTACCGCTTATATGACAACCGGACCATCGAAAGGCTCCAGGAGATCCTGTTTTTCCGGGAGCTGGAGATCCCTCTGGCGGATATCCGGAGGCTCCTGGACAACCCGGATTATGACCGGGAGCAGGTTCTTCGGACGCAGAAGTCCCTGTTGGAGCGGAAGCGGAACAGGCTGAACGGGATCATCGAACTGATCACAGATGTAATGAAAGGAGTCAATATCATGAGCTTTGAAGCATTCAGCAATGAAGAGGTACAGAAGATCTTAGACCATACTCTGGAGTGTATGCCGAAACAGAATCTGGAGGAACAGGCGGAAAAATACGGCGGCCTGGAGCAGTACCGGGAGTACCTGGCGTCCGGCTTTCAGAATAAGCAGGCGCTCTCGGATATATTCCGCTGGTACGGCAGCAAGGAAAAGGCCATGGAAGCCATCCTGCAATCCACCGGGAACACGGAGGATTTTGCGCAGCCCCAGGAGGAAAACGAGCAGATCTACCGGCAGTTCATGAAGGCAAAGGAAACCGGGGATGCATTACTTGCAGAAGAGGCCGTGAAAAGGCTTGCCGAGAGCTACAAGAACATGTTCCGGCTGGACAACGCAAGGAGCATCCTGCTGGATCTGGCGAAGGAATATCTGCAGAACGGGAAACTGGCGGAGGTGACGGACGCGCAGTTTGGAGAAGGCTGCTCGGAATATGCGGCGCGGGCGATCCGGGAGTATTATGGGGTATGATATGGAACAACTGAGGAATCCTGAAGGAAGATGAATGAACTTATGAAGGGCCGGCGGTCACAGAAAGTTCACAAAAAAATTAGCACTCGCTATTGACGAGTGCTAATTTGCGTGTTATAGTACAGATAGAACAAAGGAGAAGGAAAGAAAGGAACCACTTAGAAGTCCCGTTTCCTTCCTGGTATAATCCGCAGGAAGTATCTTGATACGAATTATACGAAGCATCCCCGGTTCGAGTTAACAAGTTGTTTTTCATTAGAAAAGGAGCGATGACTTATGATGACACCCAGTATTTTTGGAGAAAACTTATTTGATGATTTATTTGATGGATTTTTTGATTTTCCCGCGTATGACAACAGGGCAATGGAGAAAGCACAGAGAAAGCTGTACGGACGCCACGCAATGCATATGATGAAGACAGACGTACAGGAGCATGATGACCACTATGAGGTAGACATTGATCTGCCCGGTTTTCAGAAAGAAGAGCTTTCCCTGGAACTGAATGACGGATATCTGGTAGTCGGCGCGGCAAAGGGGCTCAGCAAAGACGAGGAAGATAAGAAGACCGGAAGGTTTGTGCGCCGGGAGCGGTATGCAGGCAGTATGAGCAGATCGTTCTATGTCGGAGAAGAGGTAAAGCAGGAAGACATCCGCGCCAAGTATGAGAGCGGGGTACTGAAGCTGGCGATCCCAAAGCCGGAAGAGAAAAAGCCGCAGGTTGAGGAAAAGAAGTATATTGCCATCGAGGGATAATGGCCCCTCTTTTATAGATGAAGCAACGGATATACAACCCGGAGCGCGGGACAGTGCAGAAGCTGTCCGGCTCCGGGTTTTTGTGATTTGGATAACAGGAGAAAATAGCAGGATACATTGACTGAAATGCTGCGTATGAGTATAATTAAAGAAAAAGTATTGTTAGAGATAACTCGGTAAAGGCGCAATGCGAGCCGGACATGACACAAAAAGCAATACAAAGTAAAGGAGACTGTTTTATGGACAAAAAAGCAATGTACAAGTTAACCTACGGATTATTCGTCCTGACCGCAAAGGCGGACGGCAAGGACAACGGCTGCATCATCAACACGGCCATCCAGGCGGCGTCGGAGCCGAATCAGATGAGCATTGCAGTGAACAAAGCAAATTTTACCCATGATATGATCAAGCAGACCGGAGAATTTACCGTATCGATCATCAGCCAGGATGCGGATTTTGAACTGTTCAAGCGGTTTGGGTTCCAGTCAGGGCGGGACGCGGACAAGTTTGCCGGCTTTGACGCATATGAGACCGGGGCCAACGGCATCCGGCATATTACGGAGGGAACCAATGCGTATATTTCTGTGAAGGTAGAGAAGTCACAGGATCTGGGTTCCCATACGATGTTTATCGGGACCATCACCGATATGGAGGTTTTGAGCCAGACGCCGTCAGTCACCTACGAGTATTATCTGAACAATATCAAGCCGAAGCCGCAGGCAGCAGGCAAAACGGAGAGCGGCAAGACCGTATGGCGCTGCCGGATCTGCGGGTATGAATATGTGGGGGCGGAGCTGCCGGAAGATTTTATCTGCCCGCTGTGCAAGCACCCGGCTTCGGATTTTGAGAAAGTAGTTTTATAAAATGACAGCTCATTCTGCGGCCCAGTATTACGCTGCATGGCTGCAGGTAAGTACAGTATTGGGGATTGCCCCCTGGCAGGGCAGTCCCCATAATAAATGAAAATTTTCCACCTGTACGGTTGCAATCCGAAGTCTGTAACTTCGGCCTGCAAGCTCAGCGCATAGAGCCTATGTAAACAATGCTTCCAACGGCTCTGTCTTTTTGTACTGGACATATTTTCCCCTGACCGCCCGGCTCACGGTAGACACAGAGACCCTCAAGTCCGCCGCGATGTCCTCCATTCCCATGGGCTTCAAGGAGTCCCGATGTATAAAATAATCCTCCTGCCGCGCCAAAATCGCTTCCATAATGCGGGTAATGGTTTTTCGCCTCTGTTCCACACAGCCGAACACAAACCTGGCCCGTTCCAGTCGTTCCTTGAAGTAAGCGGTGAGCTCGGGATCCGTCGCGTCCTTCATCATGTGGATGTAATAATCGCTGAACCGGTATTCCCCCATCCACTGGTCGTTGATCTCCACGGTCCATTTTCCCCCTGGGCGGGACACGATGATATCCGGCACAACATAGGATGATTCCTCCGACTGGACGTCCATGAGCGGGCGGGGGTTCAGGCTTCCGATCAGGTGGATATATTCCTTGACCCGGATCGTGGAAATGCCCAGGCTCCGGGAGATGGTCCCGATTTGTCCGCTGACCAGCTCTGTCAGATAATCCCGCAGAAGCACGCATAATGTTTCCTCGGCAAGATCCTTTGCCTCCAGCTGCCTGATCAGGCATTCCGCCAGATTCGGCGCAAAGATCCCCGCAGGCTCCAGCTCCCGCAGGATGGCAAGGCACTGATCCAGCTCCTCCTTCGGATAGCCGGACTCGGCGGATAGCTCGCCGGAATCATGGGTGAAAAATCCCTTCTCGTCCAGACAGTCCACCAGATAGCTCATCATTTTCATCTGTTTCTGGGAATAGTCCTTCCAGTTCAATTGTCCCAAAAGGAGTTCCTTTACCGGGTCGCCGGATCTGGCTGAAAATTCCTGCTCAAAATGTTCTCTGTCGTCAGGATTGCCGGGGTGCTGGTCTGCGTAGGAAGTCCCGGCATCGGACTCAGAAAACTTTTCAATGCTTGTCATCAGGTCATTTTCCCGCTGCTCCGCGCGCTCCAGCAGCGGGTTTTCCAGATATTCATTTACCATAAAATCCTCCAGCTCCTGGTTGGTGAGCGCGAGAATATCCAGGGACTGTACCTGGCCGGCGGACAGGACCTGCTTCTGTTCGGCGGCGGTGTAATTCATTAAATCCATAGGCTTCCTCCGTGATTCGTATTTTTCGTTAACAGCTTTTACCCCAGGCCGACTATATCTCGGTTGGCTTTATAGTAGTTAGTTCCGGCGGCCTTATCCTTTTCCAGATAGTGATGCTCCACCAGATTTTCCAAAATCTTTTTCCGGAAATAAGAAGAGTCGCTTAATTCCAGATATTCTGCGATCTCGGCGGCCTTCCTTGCGGTATTGTAGCAGAAGGACAGTACCTTTTCATCATGCGGGGTCCCATTTGGTACAGGTACAAATTCCACATTTTCGGCATCATCCGCGATCACACCCTCGGAATAGGTCAGATCCGGCAATACCAATGTAAAATGATCCGACGCGGAATAGATATAGGGGCGATGGCGCTCATCAGCATCCATATATTCCTGCATGATTTTATCAAAGCCTGTGCCTGCCGCTTCCATAACATTGCATTTGACCAATATCCCGCAGATCAATTCATTTCTTCTTTTGGAAATTATTTTAGACAGATCATAAGTTTTGCCAATCTTTTCTCCCTGATAAAAACTTCCCGGTGAAGAAATTTCGAGCCTGTCTTTCAACATATCGACTTGAATCTGCGTTCCATCCAGAAAATAATCTCGGTGTGCTACGGCGCTTACAATGCCTTCAAACAAGGCGCGTTCCGGATAAGAATCAATCGTTACGCGAGAATTTGCCAGCTTGATAAAGGTATGGTTCATTCGCTGCTTTACAAATTCCAGCATATAGCAAATGCTGTCTGTGATATTTCCTTTGAAACGATTGATGGTGACGATTCTTTCGCTGCCTTTATTAAAACCTGAAAAGACAGAGCACTGCACTTCTGTTTTGGGCTGATCATACCCGTCCCGGAACAGCAGGGCACCGTTTTTAAGTTTGTGATCCGGCGTAAAAAATCCAAGCGACATCAGCGCTTTGTCCGTCAGCTTTGCGCCGCCGTTATGCTCCTGGTGAAATGCAAAAAGTTTGGAAAATTCCTCTCTTACATAGATTTCTTCCGATTCAAGAATATCAAATTGTGTGTTGCTGCTCTTAATACTCATCTGAATGATTTCTTCATAGGTCGCGCCGTTTGTAAATCCATCCCGCCTCATATAAATAGAAGGGATATGATTAAATTTTACAATGACCGGTTTTATCAGAGATTCCGTTACATCCACCCTGATCAAATATAATTCCCGTCCATTTTTTTCATATCGGATGAAAGATATCCGCAATGCGGGCCTTGGAAACAGGTGTTCATTAATCTGATTATTCAAAAAGTTGCGCTCATTGTCCGCATCTTTTCTGGAGAATCCGATTAATTTGTTTGTCTTATCTTCTACGCCGATGAAAAAAGAGCCGCCTTCCGCATTAGAAAATCCTGCGATCGTCTTGAGCCAGCCGACAACATCATTTCTGCTCAGCTTTGCTTTGCATTCCATATTCATATCTTCTATTGCAGAAATCGCAACCAATTGTTCCAGATACATGATCTCCTCCTGTGAATCGATATCTTTGAAGTACTTCAATTATACTTCAAAGCAACTTCAAAGTCAACTTCAATACGACTTCAAAATACGATTGGAGAGGTTGAAATCCATTTGATTATCTTCTATAATAGGGATATACTTAGCAACTTCGGATCAGGAAACGGATATGGAGGCAATATGGAGAACATTTTTATATCGGATATCACAATAGAATGTGTCAGGCATTTGAAAAATATTACGATACCACTGTCAGACGGAGAGAGAAAGCATTTGATTCTTACAGGCAAAAACGGAAGCGGAAAGACGAGTGTACTGGAGGCGCTGTCTGATTATTTAAATCTTCGAATCACTTCCAAAGAAGTGGCAAATATATTACGTAGTCTAAGCAGTCTTCTACAAGACCCAAAAGCAAGGAGGGATGAAAAAAACTGGGTCGAATATCATGAAGAAGAATTAGAAAAAACGGGTGCCACAAAAACAGGTGTGAAATTACGGTTCAATTGCCAGGAGGAATTACTAAGAGATTACTTTAAAGAGGGAGAATTTGTTTTAGCATACTATAAAGCAGAGAGGGCATTTTATGCAGAGCAGCCAGGCCATATTGAAAAGGTAGAGCTGAAAGATATATATACGATGGAAGAGACGCCACGGCAGGAATTTATAAAATATTTGGCGGATCTCAAGGTGACGGAAGCATTGGCCAGAAGTAACAGAAAACAGGAAAAAGCAGAAGCAATTGCAGAATGGTTCGCGAAGTTTCAGGATTTGTTGCAGAAAATATTTGACGACTCATCTCTTGAATTGATATTTGAAGAAGATACATTTTCATTTTCCATAAAGGAAAAAGACAGAGAAGTTTTTGACTTCAATACATTGGCGAGCGGTTTTGCGGCGGCTTTGGATATCATCTTAGACGTAATGATGCGAATGCAGAAAAGCAAGGGACGGATATTCGATTTCAACATGCCGGGAATTGTTCTGATTGACGAAATCGAGACTCATCTTCATCTTGAACTGCAGAAGAAGATACTGGATTTACTGACAACAATATTTCCAAATATCCAGTTTATCATGTCTACGCATTCGCCTTTCATATTGAACAGCCTGTCCAATGCAGTGATATATGATCTGGAAAAAAGGATGCTCGTACAAGATGGGCTGGCGAATATTCCTTACAGCGGCATTGTTGAGGGATATTTTAAATCCAGCGAACTGTCATATTCGTTAAAAGAGAAATATGAGAGATATAAGATACTTACTCAGAAACATGACCTGTTAGATGATGATTTTGAGGAGATTGCGCAACTGGAAATGTATTTGAACGAGATCCCGGATTACCTGGCGCTTGGCATTACTACAGAATACCAACGGATAAAAATGGAATTTGAGAACAGGGAGGACCTTTGATGGTTAAGGTAAAACGTACGTTTCCGGCCCCTGCGTCTTTGGAGATTGAATCAAAGAAAAGAACCGGGAGCTATGAGAAGCCGGATGTGATAAGACAACTGAGAGACGATTTTCATAATAAATGCTATATATGTGAAATGAAGAATCTGCAGGATCCTGAGGTGGAACATTTACTGCCGCATAAAAACGGAAAATATTGGGACAGGAAGTTTGACTGGAATAATCTTTTCTGGTCATGCGGCCACTGCAACAGTGTTAAAAACCAAAAGAAGTATGATATGGGAATCATAGACTGCTGTAAGCTGGATCCTGAAAAAGTGATTTTTTTCAGGATGACTGAGAATGCGGTTGCGGCAGATGCAAAAAACGAGAATGATGTATCGGCAGTAGTGACGGCGGAGCTGGTCTGCGAAGGATTTAATAAAAAGAATACGGGGTTGAGAGATTGCAAAACGGAGATGAGATTTCAGGAGCTTACCAGGGAAATGAATCTGTTGTATGATAATCTTGAAGAAATAAAAAAGCACCCGGATTCTAAATTCGTATTGAGAAAATTGAAAGCATTGCTGAGGAGAGAATCGGCATTTGCGGCATTTAAAAGGGAGTATATCCGGGAACATGCAGAGCATTTCCCTCAGCTCAGGCAATATATTGAATGATACAATGAGTTACTGTTTGAAAAGCGGTAAGGAACTGTGCAAAAATAACTTGCCTTTTTTGCGCAGTTCCTAAGCTTCTTACAGCGTGAACTCTCCACCGGGCTGCTTTCAGTAAAACTCAGCCCGCCAGATACAACCGATACAATGCGCCTAACTCTCGGATCTCCCGCATCAGCCTTCCCTTTTCCTTCTGGAAATCCCGGCGGGGCATCAGCGCGATCCGCTGAACTACGGCAAAATTCAATCCGCAGATAAAGGAGACCGCGGCATCGGTATCTAAGTCCTTTTTCAAATCCCCCTCCTGCTTTGCCCGTATCAGCAGATCGGTGAAAAATCTGGTAAGCCTGTCCGCATGAGGCAGGGTAAGCCGCGCCATGGCTTCCATGGTATCGGGCGTTTCCTGATTCTGGGAATGTATTTGAAATAAAAGCAGCAGCGACAGCTCCTCCTGATGCTCCATCGCGTCCGCAAAAAAATCCTCTATAAACCGTAAAAAGTCATCCAGAGCGTTTTCGCCGGATGAAAAATTTTGATATGTGGGCGTCCATTGCCCGAGGATCTCCTTTTGCAGCGCCAGCAGAATATCATCACTGTTTTTAAAATATTTGTAAAGCGTGACCGTGGAAATATCGAGCCTACGGGCCAGTTTTTGGATATTGAAGGAATCCATTCCCGCGGCAAGGATCATGGCACGGGCGGCATTTAAAATTTCCTCCCGCCGTTTTCGGCGGATCTGTTCAAAATAAGCGGATTGATCCATTGTAATTCTGTCCTTTTCATTTTTCTGAGGTTTCTTAACATATCAATTCAAAGGGAATAGCCGGTATATCTGCCTGATTGTACAGATTGACCAGATACCACCGGGTCCGCGCAAATTCTACGGAGACTTTCCCGATCCCTTCCGGAAGCAGGATCACCAACTTCTCGCCTTCCACATCAGCGGTAACTGGAATTTCCTCTCTGCGGTCTGCGCTGCCTTCCGCATCAGTACCAGCCAAGATCGTTTCGCTGTAATCCGCCCTGCTTTCCTCACCGGCGTCAGCCAAGATCGCTTCGCTGTAATCCGCGTCACCTTCCGCGTTAGACGCAGTCAAACACTCATCTCCGCAGCCGGCCCCATGTCCGGCTTCTTCACAAGCGGGCTTCTCCGCACCGGAAAATTCCACCGGATAGACATGCAGTGCCTCCACCGCGTCACCCTTGACCTTCAGCCCGCCCTCTGCGTTCTGAAACACGATCTCAATGCGGCTGCCGTCCCGCCGGATGCTTTCTGCCATGGGCGCGTCGCATAGCAGCGATTCTCCGTATACATGCCCTCTCGCCAGAAGCGCAAGGCGTTCCCCTACGACCTTTTTGTCCTTTGGATGAATGTCCATCTGCTCTCCCGCATCGGAAATGGAGCATAAATATGCATTGCTTACGGTTCTCGCAGCCATTTCCTGACAGCTTCGGATCGTCATGTAATCCCGATTTCCCGGACCGTCCAACAGCCAGTTTTCCCATCCCGGAAGCTGCACGAACAGGAAGGGAAGCCCGGCATCCTTCCAGAGCGCGCGCCAGTCTCCGATCAAAGCAGCCAGCATGTCCCGGTACAGGCACTGCTTCCCGGGCTCATCGTCGCTTTCGCCCTGATACCAGAGAAATCCGCGGATCCCATAGGGGGCGATCGTTTTCAGCATATGCTCATACAGAGATCCCGGAATTTCACACGGCATCATGCATTCCAGATAGTCCTCCGTGCCGGCCGGCATGTTCTGAAAAAAATCCGCCAGCTCCTCGGGGCTGAGTGTCCTTGGCAGCACGGTTTCCCCGAAAGGATCACCAAAGGGGTCTCCCCTGTGGTTCATCGGATTGCCGTGCTGCTTTTCCCAGTATTCCTCCAGATCCATTTCCGCGATCCGGTCCTCGTACATCTGCATCCACGGCTTTCCCGCGCGCTCCACGCTTTCTGCGGACATCCAGGCGCAGGACCGTGTTCCGCCCCAATTGCATCCGATGATCCCCACGGGGACATCCAATACGCGCTCGAGCTCCCGTTCAAAATAATATCCGACCGCGCTGAAATATTCCAGATTTTCCGGATCCGCTTTCCGCCAGATCCCCATCCTGCTGTAGTCAAATTCCTCCGCCTGTCCGTCATAGCTGACCTCCGGCACATCAAAAAAACGGACGCTCGGATTGCTGCAGTTCTTCAAGGCTTCCGCCCGGTGCTTTTCATAGCGCATGTGAAATTCCATATTGGACTGCCCTCCGGCAACCCAGACTTCGCCAACCGCGACCTGAGAAAATGTGATTGCCTCCGATTCCCCTGCCGCGGAAACAGAACGCAGTACGAGCTCTTCCTCATCGGAGGCATCCAATGGGGGCAGCGTCAGCGTCCAGTTGCCGGCCGCGTCCGCAGCGGCTTCCCCCTGTCTGCCCTGGATCTCCCCGCGGATCGTCTCTCCCCGCGCGCCGGTCCCCCAGATGACGACAGGCTTGTTCCTCTGTAAAATCATTCCGTTTTGAAATATTGCTGCTGGTTTCATCCTTTTCCTCCTCTGAATCCCCATGAAGCAATCATGTGCTTACATGCTGTAAAATGAATTAATATCATATTAACTCATTTTCGCGAAATTTGCAATAGCTGATAAAATCCGTCTTATCTTTTCACTGATTTTGTTGTAAAATAGAAATAGAGTGAATGAAAAGGAGACGATTCAGCATGAAGAGAAGGAAGAAAATCTATCTGTATATGACCGCTGCCCTGATACTTCTTTATTTTGGGCTGGTGTCGCTTCTTTACTTTTCTGAATATTCCAGCGGCAGCGCGATGATCCGCACCTTCGGCGACGCGGTCTGGTATTCCCTGGTGACGCTGACCACGGTGGGATACGGCGACCTGACGCCGGTCACTCCCCTGGGATATGCGGTCGGAGTGGTATTCCTCCTTCTGTCCGCGGGGATCATGATGACCTTATTCGGCGCGGTCATATCCTTTGTCACCAGTGAGGGGCTCCCGCTCCTCCTGCTGGGCCTGCAGAGGAAAAAGGACTGGTACTACTTTGCGGATTATGGTCCGGAATCCTATACCCTGGCTGCCAACATCTACAAGGAGGATCCGAATACGGTGATCATCTTCGGGGAAAAAAGGGAGGACCAGATGGAATTTCCGGACTATCCCTGCCTGTTCATCAGCGTTTCCCCCAGCCGCATCGTTGCGTGTAAGAAAAACAAGGGGAAAAAATGCAGAGTTTTTCTCATGAAGGAAAACGATATCGGCGTGAACAGCCGTGCGGTTGACCTGTATCGATTGCCGGTGGAGGTTTACGCAAGGACAACCAACGGTCAGGACCATGTCTCAGGAAATATCAATTTTTTCCACAGCTATGACTGCTGCGCCAGACAATACTGGCGTTCCAAGCCGCTGTGCAGCCATGAGGATACAATCATCATCATTGGATTCGGGAACTATGGGCGATGTATTCTGGAAAGGGCGATCCTGATCAACATTATTTCTGCGGATCAGCACGTGGCCTATCATATTTTTGGGGATCCCAGGAGATTTCTCGCCATGCACAGCCATCTGCGGGAGACGTTTTCCGTGGGGGCGGTTTCGGATACAATTGATTCTCTGATCTTCCATGACGACGCCTGGGAAACATATCATGAACTTCTGGAGCGGGCGGACCGCATCATCATCTGTCCGGATGACGAGCCGGAGGGGTGGAATATATTCTGGAGACTGAACCGGTATTACAGGATTCGCGGACAGATCGACCTGCACAGCAGCCGGAAGGCTCCCGGAGTCTCCTATTTTGGTACAAATGAAGAAATCTACACTCCGAATCAGATCATGCGGACAGGACTGAACAAGGCGGCGATCATGATCAATGAGCTTTTCCGTGGCTCGGTTTCTTATCCTACCTATAGCTGGGAGGAACTGGATGACCTCCACCGGGAGTCCAAGATCGCCGCGGCAGACCATATACTGATGAAGATCCGCGTCCTGCTCAAAGACGAGACGATCACGGAGCTGACCTCCGGGACGGTGGAAAAAGCGTATCGTACATACTGTGAAACAAAGACTGACAAGTCTATGCAGGATATGTACCGCAGGCTGGACCATATGCGGTGGCTCCGTTTTTATACATTTTATAACTGGAGCTACGGCCCCGCCCGGGATGATGCCGCAAGACAGCATCCCATGTTCTGCCCGTATGAAGAGCTGACGGAAGAGCAGAAGCGGGAGCGCGATGCCGCGTGGGAGCTTTTGGGAAGCATCTCCTCGGCGCTTTAGGATTGGACTTGTGTTTTGGCGGGAGCAATACAGATCATCTGACAAGCTGCGGATACTTCTCCTTATTCCTGCGCTTGCATTCATACATGATCTCATCCGCCTTTTGGAGGATCTCGTCATAGGACAGATGATTGTCTGCCCCGTCGATATCCACAACGCCGTAGCTGAAGCTGCACTGATATTCGGCATAGTCCCCGGTCTGGAAATCGCGGAGGATCTCTGCCATCTTCCGCTCGATCAGCTCACCGATACTGCCGCTGAGCACAAGGCAGAATTCGTCTCCGCCGATCCGGGCAAAGGTGTCCTCGCTTCGGAAATTGGTTTTGATCAGTTCTACAAAATTCTGAATATAAATATCGCCTTCCAGATGTCCGTACTTATCATTTACATATTTGAGGCCGTCCAGATCGAGATAGCAGAGCGTGGTGTTCTGCTCCTCCCGGAGGACCATTTCCATATACTCTTCAAAAAACAGACGGTTCTTGATCCCTGTACCCGGATCATGGTACGCTTTGCTGGTCAGAGTATGGGCGGCGCGCTTCTCATCTGTGATATCAACGATGATGTGTACGTAGGAGTCATGCTCCTTCCACTCGATCGGAAATGAAGTGATTCGGTAATAGGTGTCGGCCTCGCCGGTCATTTCCCACACCTTGTACTGTTCCTCACTGTTCCATTTGAGGATCTCGCCGTGGAACGGGAGCCGCTTTTTACAGGCAGTGCAGACCTCCGAAGCCACGAGCCCTTCCTGCTTTTTCTTATTGCAGTACAGGATTTCCTTTGTATTCATATCGATAACGAGGAGCCACTCCTTCCGTTTGCTGAGCATCTCGATCATCAGCTCGTTATAGCCCTCAATCATCTCGGCGCGGTTCTGGGATCTTATGACCTCTTCCTTCAATTCAGCTTCCCGTGCCCGCAGCTTTTCCAGCTCTTGATTCAGCCGGGCCTCCCGCGCCCGCAATTCCTCAACTTCCGCCTGCAGTAATTGAAAGTCATGCTTCAGGGAACGGTAAGGCTCTTCCAGTGTCGAAGCTGTCCGACTGTTCATCAAAGTTTTATCTTCCACGATCAATTCCCTCCCTGGTTTGATTTCTATGAATTATTTTAGCACATTTTAAAAACACTTACAATTCATCCGGGAGAAAATAAAATAAATATCTGCTCAGTAGTTTAGTCCTGATTCCGCCAATCCAGCGGACTCACCCCCGTATTCTTCTTGAACAGCCTGCTGAAATACCCCTGATCCTGATACCCGATCATCTCGCTGACCTGCTTCACGGACAGCTCCGGATTGTGGGACAGGTAATGCTTCGCCTGGGACAAACGCATCTGGGTGATGAATTTCAGCGGGGAGACCTGGTACTGCTGCTGGAAGATCTTCGTTAAATAGCTGGGGCTGTAGTGCATGCTGCCCGCGATCAGGTTCAGGTTGATATCCATATTATAATTTTGGACCAGGTAATCCCGCAGGGTGGCGGCGATCTGCTCCGGGGAGTTCCGGGTCATGGATTCGTTGAAAATGTCCTCGTAAGCCTTCTGCTCGATCTGATACTGCTTCCGGATGTTCCCAAGGGCCAGGGTCAGCTCCTCCGGATCTACAGGCTTTAACAGATATTCAGACACATGCAGGCGGATGGCGCTCTGCGCGTATTCAAAATCAGAATATCCGCTGATGATGATAAATTTTGTCAGAGGACAGTGGTTGTAGACATTTTTCAGAAGCTCAATCCCGTTCATGACCGGCATCCGGATATCCGTGATCAGCAGATCCGGGTTATGTTCTTTTACAAGCCGGTAGGCTTCGTCCCCAGTCTGTGCCTTCCCGGCGACTTGAAAATCGGGGGCGCACGCTTCGATCTTTTCCGCCAAATGATCTAAAAGCAGGCGCTCATCCTCTGCCACAATGACTGAATATTTTGTAGTTCCCATAATGCTTTCTCCTAAGTAAAATATGCTCCGGGCCGATAACGCCGTGTTTTCCGGAACCTACGGAGCCTTCGCGCGTCTCCCGATGGTCACGATCCCGTGGTGCTGCCCGGTATTTCCATATTCAAAAATGATCTGTTCCCCGCAGTGCAGGCGCCAGCGTATGTACACATTGAGCAGCCCCAGGCCGTCGATGTTCAGCTCCGGCAGGCCAGGCTGTTCGTCCGCGGTTTGGATGCGCTCCCGGATCTGCTCAAGGGCTTTTTCGGAAAATCCGGTGCCCGAATCCTCCACCTCAATCCGCCAGGCGTCTTCGGTGATCACGCTCCGGATGGAAATGTCCCATGGAGGCTTGCAGTCAATCCCGTATTTCAGCGCATTTTCCACGATGGGCTGGATGATCAGCTTGGGCACGGGCACATCCAGGATGGACTCGTCCACCTCAATGGTGTAATTCAGATTTTCCTGAAAACGTACCTTCATGCAGTACAGATACTTCCGCACGTAATCCATTTCCTCCCGAAGGGTGACGGGAGCGTTGGAACTGCCTGTGATGTACCGCATCATCCGGGTCAGGTTCCGGCAGATCGTGATGACCTCCTCTTTCCGCTCCTTCTCCGCAAGCACGATGATGCTGGCCAGCGTATTGTAATAAAAATGCGGATTGATCTGGGACTGCAGGGCCAGGCTCCGGGACTTCAATTCCTGGGCGCGGGAATCCAGCAGTGCGTTCATGGAATTTTTCAGGTTTACGTTCATATCGGCAAATTCCTGGTTCAGCTCTTCCAGCTCTGCGAAGGAATTGCTCAGCTCCGCCTTGTTGTTTTCATCCAGCGTATCCAGCACGGTACTGCGGATGACCCGCTTCAGCTTCCGGATCGGTTTGATGAGCTGGCGGGAAGTCATATAGGAAAAGACCAAGCAGAGTCCCACCATCAGAAATACAACCATGATCAGAAAGTCCAGCATATTTCGGACCGGAAGAAGAACCTGGGCTTCATCCTGGACGATCACATGTGTCCAATGGGTGTAGGAGGACGTTTTGTGAGTCACCAGCTCCCGCTCCCCTTTGGCGCCCCAGGTTTTCAGGGACTCACTCTCCGGCTGTCCGCTTACCAGAGAATAATAGTCCGACGGGATATGGGATTCCTCAGACTCCACGTAAGGATAGACCTGTCGGCCGTCAGAATCGTAAATATAGACTTCCGGGGCATTTTTGGTCCGCTTCTTGTAAGTGATGATGCTCTTGAAAACAGAGGAGCATTTTTTCATGGTCTCAATCACACCGATCTCTTCCTTGGAGCTGTCCTGCAGTGTGCGGTAGAGGGAAATATACCAGGTGGGCGGCGTGCTGGAGGTGCCGCTTGTCTTTAAGTCGTTTGTGGCATAGGGCAGGCTGATGGTCTTTTTTCCGGCGTTTTTTGAAACCTCGTCCATCCAGTCCAGGGTGCTCAGATCTATGGGATAAATGTTCGTCTTGGTTCCCACCCGCAGGAGATAGCCGTTGTAATCGTAGAGGTTGATCTGATCCGCATTCAGGTTCGTCCCGTTGATGGACATGAAAAGCGTGGTCAGATTCCGAAATTCATCGGAGGCGGCGGGCACGTCCATCCACTCGGATAGCTGTTTTTTGATCCTGCTGCTGTATGCAATGTTGATGGAAACGTTGTCCAGCTCGCGCAGCTCCGCATCGGTCCGGGAGAGGAAGGTGCTGTTGAGCTCCTGCAGATTTTTGGTCTCCCGCTCGATCAGGATCTCGGAGGTGTACTGGAAGAAAAAGATCGAGAAGAGGAAGACGACGATCATAGCCATGAAAAAATAGGTCAGGAAAAAATGGGTCTGGAGTTTGTGCCTCATATGAAAATGTCCTTTGTGCGGTTTTATGAATTACTTCTTTTTTAAATATTTGATGGCGCATATTATTATCAGAATAGCGGCGGTTATTTTGACAATTGATTCAAAAACAGCGAAAAATATCGATAAATAAGCAAGATACATGGCGAACCTCCTTTGTTGTTTGAATATTCATATGTTTAAGATGATTATAACATAAAATTACACAAAAGGAAAAGAAAAGGGAAAAGATATTCTTGCAATTGCATTAGTTTGTTTATACCCTTTAGCGCACTGTCTTGTACAGATCTAGCCGCAGTACACGGGAATGTCAAAAAATTCAGTCAAAATCAGAAAATCAATGAGAGAATGCACAACACGAACTCCCTGAAAGAATCAAAAATGTATAAAATAAATAAACAAAAGTGAAAAATGTACAAAAAACTGTGAAAATTGTAAAAAATGTCCTAATTTAAAAGCGGAAAGTACATAGACTGAACCGGGAAAAGGAGGTAGGATTAGTGTAACAAAAAACACAGGACTTTAGAAGCAGTCAAGGGAGGATGAAAAGTAATGAAGAAAAAAATGATCAGTGCGTTGTTGTGTACGGCTATGGTGGTTACGATGATTGCCGGGTGTTCGGGGGGATCTTCGGACGGCGGAAGCCAGGGCGGAGACTCCGGCGGAAGCACGGAAGCCGACGGCGGCAGTGACAGCGGGGAAGACGCAGGCAGCGCAGATTTCGTGGGGGAGGAACTGAGCATCCTGGTATCCGCTGGCTGGATGGATAACCGGTATGACGATACCATCGCAAGATTTGAGGAAACCTATGATGTGACCGTGGATCTGCAGACGATTCCGGCGGATCAGTACAGCGATATCCTGCAGTCCAAGCTTTCCACGGATTCCTGCGCGGACATCTTCTGGATTCAGTCCAATCCGTTTGCGATCAGCTCCGTGATCGTGGACCCGGAAAAATACTGCATCGATTTTTCAGACGCAGGCTGGAAGGACATTATGCCGGAAGCAAGGCTGTCCTCCTGCGAATATGAGGACAAGCTGTACGGACTGCAGATCTGGCACAATTCACCGGAATATGTCATGGTCTACAACAAGACGTTATTTGATGAACTGAAGCTGGACATTCCGACGACTTACGATGAACTGCTGGAGGTCTGCGAAAAGATCGCGGCAGAGGACATCACACCGTGGTTCCTGCCCGGAGCGGACGGATGGCAGCATCAGCTCGCGTTTTTCCAGATCGGCGGCGTGTATGAGGAGGCAGAGCCGGGACTGTATGACGCGCTGAACGAAAATACGGCTACCTTTGCAGACAACGAGAAGATGCTGGAAGTGCTGGAACAGTTCAAGGAATTATCTGACAAAGGATATTTCGGAGAGGACTGGATCGGAACCGACAGCGCCAACATGGCAAATGAATTTGGCGACAGGAACTGTGCGATGGCAATGGCAAATTCCAGCTATATCAAGCAGATCCAGGAAGAAACCGGCACAGAGGATGAATTTGGTCTGTTCCTGATCCCGCTGGGCGACAACAGCAGCTTCCCCACCAATCCGGCAGGCCCCACCATGTTCGGCTATAAGGGAACAGAGCATGAAGAACTGGTTAAGACATTCTTTGATTTTGTGACAACCACAGAGAGCCTGCAGGAAATCCTGGACAATTCGCCGGCGTATACCAACCTGGACGTGAACGACGACGAACTGGAACAGCACTGGCTGCCGGAGGAAGAGGAGTTCATGGGAACTGTGGATGAGGACAAGATGGGTACGGCAGTGCTCCAGACCGGAACCAAGTACACCAACGACTACTGGGGTGACTTCGGCGCGGATATGATCTCCTTCTGTCAGGATCAGAGCGAAGCAAACGACGTCCTGAAAAATATGGATTCCAACCGGGCAGAAGCGGCGAAGATTGCCGGCGACAGCGCCTGGAAATAAATAAAACTGTAAAGACGCGGTTCACAGCGATTCAGCAGTTCCTTATGTGAACCGCGATAAGAGAAGCAGAGAAGGTAAAGTGCCGGAGGGGAGGCGCGCGGCATTCCCCCGGCGCTTTTTCAGGAATTATGAAAAAAAGAACAAGCCGGTTTTTCATGGTTCCGTAACTGGAAAGTGGTGGTTTTTTTGAAAAAAAATAAAATTTATCCCATGTGGTTCCTGCTTGTTCCGCTTGCGCTTTACAGTGTATTTTTCCTTCTGCCCAGTATCCTGGGAATCGGATATTCGTTTACGGACTGGAACTCCAGCAGCATGGGGGAAGTTAATTTTGTGGGACTTGAGAACTACATCGAAATATTTACATCGGACAAGGATTACCTGTCAGGGATCGGGCATACCCTGATGTTTACGGTCATTTCCAACATCGTAAAGCTGATTCCGGCCCTGTTTCTGGCAATTATGCTGAACGAGGGCATCCGGGGGAAGGGGCTGTACAGGACGCTTCTGTACCTGCCGTCCATTCTGCCCTATGTGATCATCGGTATTTTGTTTACGTCGATTCTGAATTACAACAACGGCATGCTCAACAGCGTGCTGGAATTTCTGCATCTGGATTTCCTGAAACAGAAATGGCTTTCAGACCTGAATGTGGTGTGGAAATCCATTTTCGGGGTAGACGCATGGCGGGGAGTCGGTTATGTCATGACCATCTTCATTGCGGGACTGAGTACCATTCCAAGATCCTACTACGAGGCGGCGCAGATCGACGGGGCCAACTTCTGGCAGAGACTCCGGTATGTGACGCTGCCCATGATCTCAGGCTCGGTCATGATCAACCTGGTATTCGGCATTACCTACGGACTCAAGGTATTTGACATCATCTACGTGCTGACCAACGGCGGGCCGGGGCATGCCACGGAAGTGATCACGACCTATTCCTACCAGCTCTATTCATCCGGGCAGTATGGAATGTCCACGGCGCTGAATACGATCCTGCTGCTGATCACTGCGGTGGTGGGTGTTCTGATCGTGAAAAATATGAGTAAGCAGGAGGTGCAGCAATGACGAAAAAAAGAATACTTGCGGTTTTGAAGCATGTGCTGATGATCCTGCTGTGCCTTGCGGTGGTGCTCCCGTTTTACCTTGTGGTGATCAACTCCTTTAAGACCAAGGGGGAGGCGGCCAGGATGAACCTGTCGCTTCCGACGGAGTGGCAGTTTTCCAACTACACGGAGGTCATTCGGAAAGGGAAGCTGATCCAGGGATTTCTCAACAGCCTGATCTATGCCGGCGTGTCCACATTGATCGGCGTGATCAGCTCCGCTATGGCGTCCTTCGTGATGAGCCGGAGACGGACAAGGGTAAATTCATTTTTGTATTATTTTGTACTCTGCGGGCTGTTTTTCCCGGTAAACTATGTCACCCTTTCCAGAGTGCTCGGCACCTTCCAGCTTACCAATACCAAGGCCGGGATCGTCATCGTATTTACCAGCGCCATGATTCCGTTCTGCGTATTTACGATCCGGAACTTTATCTCATCCGTGCCGGTGGAGCTGGATGAGGCGGCGGTATTGGACGGGGCGGGGCCTTTGTCCCTGTTTTTCCAGGTGATCATGCCGATGCTCAAGCCGGTGCTTTTTACCTGCTTTATCCTGCAGTTCATGGGCGTGTGGAGCGACTTTTTGACTCCCTTGTATCTGTCGTCCAAGAGCAAGCTCTTCCCGATGACCATGGCGGTGTACCAGTTCTTCGGGAAAAATACAAACTATTGGAATTACATATTCGCGGATATCGTGCTCACCTGTATCCCGGTGATTCTCGTGTACCTGATCGGGCAGAAATACATCATCGGAGGGCTGACCTCCGGAGCGGTGAAAGAATAGAAGCAAATTGGTTACAAAAAAAGGAGGAAAAATATCATGAAAGATTTAGCAATGAACACGAAACTGATCGTACGTCCCATCGTCGGATGCCTGACCCACTCCCATTTCTGGGAGGGCCCGTGCCGTGCGGGGTACAGGGAGGACATGACCGTGGAGGCGGAGTCGGCTGCGGCTGACCAGGCATTTGAAGCGGCGAAGAAGGTGCTGGAAGGCGCTGCGGAGGAAATCCATTTCTTAGAAGCGGTGGACGCCCGCTATGATGAAAAATTTATCGTGGGAAAGGATGTTTTCGCGAAAATCGAGGAGGACATGGATCAGGTAGACTTCTTCCTCTGCATGAACTGGCGGATTCCGAAGCTGGAGCGCTACAAAAAGCCCATCGTCATTTTGCAGAATGGAAATGAAGGAATTGATTTTGCGGCGTACTGCAGAAACATCGGCGTGGAAGCGTATGTGGCAATGGATATACAGGATCTGAATGAGATTGCGCACCTGTTATGGGTAAGGAAGGCTGTGTCCGAGACCCGGGCGCTTGTGCTCACCGCAGGCGGACAGCCCACCTTCGGCATCCAGAGCCTGATCCGGGATCCGGAAGTGCTGCGTCAGAGGTATGGTTTTGAAGTGATCAAGCTTCCCTTCCGTGAAATTTTCAAATATATGGATCAGATCACCGACGAGGAGGCAAAACCGATCGCTGACCGGATCATCAACGGCTCCAAGGAAACGAAGGTGAATACGGACTGGTTTATCAATGATGTAAAATATTATCTGGCGGCGAAGAAAATGATGGACATCTACGACTGCAACGCATTTTCCACGGCGTGCCATGAGCTCTGCACCTCCGAGATTCCCCAGGAGCGGAAGTTCACGCCCTGCATGTGCCATTCCCTGATGAAGGACGAGGGGATTCCAAGCGGCTGTGAGGAAGATCTGAACGCACTGCTGGCCATGACCATTCTGCAGTACGCTGCCCGCCGTCCGGCATTTATGGGCAATCCGAACCACGAGACGGACGAGCTGCTTCGCATCCACCACGCGGTTCCGGCGCTGTGCATGAACGGATACGGCACGAAGCCTTTGGAATACAAGCTGTGGGCATTTACCGGGCAGGGCTTCGGCGGAAAGCTGCAGGTTGATTTTACGGAAAATGAACAGGATCATGTGACGCTGGCCCGCTTCAACCCGGCAGGGGATACGGTCTGCGTAAAGGTGGGACAGGTGCTCCGCTCCGAGTATGACGAGGTTTACTGCAGCCCCTACTATTATATCCAGATGGACGACGCGAGAAGGTATATGCATCATCTGGCGGGCTTCGGCCATCACCAGGTGCTGGTGTTCGGAGACTATATGCAGGAGCTGAAAGACCTGGCCGAGATCATGAACTTCAAGGTGCTGGAGGGCTGACCGGATATGATGTATTTGAATAATGCAGCAACGACATATCCCAAGCCGCAGTGTGTGACAGACGCGCACACTGCGGCTTTATCTGCACCTCCCGCCGGGCAGTTCCGCAGCAGCGGGCAGGGCAGGGGGAAGGATGTGTTTACAGGCTGCCGGGAAAATCTGGGCAGGCTGCTGGGGATCGGCAGCCCGGAGCGGATTTATTTTACATCGGGGGCAACGGATTCGCTGAACCAGTTGTTCCATGGAATGGAAAGAAAGGGAAAAAAGATCCTGGTCACCCAGACCGAGCACAACAGCGTCCTGCGCCCTTTGTATAACGGGATGGCGGCGGGAGCGGAGGTGGAGATTCTGCCCTGCGACAAATACGGACAGGTCAGCCCGGAAGTATTTGAGGAACGGATCAGCCCGGAGACAGGGCTTCTGGTTCTGAACCACTGCTCCAATGTGACCGGCATGATCCAGGACGCCGCCCGGTTCGGGGAAATTGCAGAAAAGCACGGGGTTTTATTTATGCTGGACGCTTCCCAGAGCGCGGGATGTATTCCCGTAGACTGTGATGGCTGGCATGTGGACGCATTGGTATTTACCGGTCACAAGGGGCTGTTCGGCCCCCAGGGGACGGGCGGATTTTTCCTGCAAAAAGGCGTGGGGATGCGGCCTTACCGGTACGGCGGTACGGGAAAGGACAGCAGCAGGCTGGTCTACGGGGACGGCGATTATGAGTACGAGACAGGCACCCAGAACGGGCACGGGATTCAGGCTTTGGGGGCCGGGGTGGAATACATTCTGGATTGCGGCGTGGAGCGGATCGCGGAAGCGGAAAAAAGGCTGATGGGAATTTTGTATGACGGACTCTCGGAAATACAAGGCGTGACGGTTTACGGAGAGAAGGGGCGCAATCTGGGGCCGGTGCTGAGTATGAACTTGGAAGGGCTGCGTCCGTCGGAGCTGGCGTATATCCTGCAGAACGGATACGAAACGGTGGTTCGGGCGGGACTCCACTGCGCGCCGCTGATTCATCAGGCTATGGGAACGGAGGAGCAGGGCACAGTGCGGGTCAGTATTTCGGCGCTGACAGAAGAGCAGGAAATCCTGCAATTTCTGGAGATCCTGCGGGAGATCGCGGCAGCGGCGAAAAATTGACGGAGTATGCGCCGCGGCTGGACAGGGAACAGGCAGGAGGTAAATCATGAACATATTGGAGATCATCCCATCCCGGGAACGGTGCGCGGAAGCGGGATGGCACGCGTATGATTTTATATTGGAGCGCCCCATGGATGACGATTTCATCAGATCACTGCGCCCGCTGGGGAGCTTTCTGTACATGCAGATGCTGAAAAAACCATTTTTTAAGATCGAATCGGATCATTATTTATTGAAGGGAATCCGGGGGGATGATTTTTTCCGGATGGCGGTTCATGGGGATTATCTGGATGAAATAAAACATGTAGAGAATATGATTTTAAATGGATGAGCAGGATGAAGCATTTCCCAAAAGGACGACAGGCGATCATGGGGCGCGCCATGGATGAAGCACTCATGGATGACAGCCCTGCATTATTAAAAAAGAAATGGGAATGAAACAGGCGGGATTAAGAACAGGAAGGAATGATATTATGAAATGTATACAGACAGAGCATTATGCGGAATTAACACGGGAAATGTTTTTCCTGCGTTTGATTCCGGTGGAGGAAGAGGTGTTCCGGTGCGTGTTCAGCCAGGAACCGATTGCGGAAACAGAATCGGTATTCATTGACCGGAGGGCGTTTGCCACGGTGCCATATTCTATGGAAGAAACCGAACATAGCTTTCAGATTCGGACAAGCCGTGTACAGGCGGAAGTCCTGAAGGTGGACGGGCGGATCATCTGGACCCGGCTGGCGGACAGCCGGACAGGTGAGGCGGGGGGCGCTCATGTGATTCTGGAAGAGGGCGGAAGGGAGCTGGAAAAAATTGACGTCATGCGTTATACTACAGGAGACGAGGCGCCTATCATCAACCGGGTAAAAAACGTGGACGGAGAGCGCAATTTTATCCAGAACCTGAAACAGGTGGCGGACCACCAGGCTTACAAAGGGCGGCTGCATTTTCGGTGGAAGCCGGAGGAAGGGATCTACGGCCTGGGGCAGGCAGAGGAAGGGATCTACAATTACAGGGGACATGACCAATACCTGTACCAGCACAATATGCGGATTCCCATGCCGGTTCTCTTGTCGGATCAGGGCTACGGGATGCTGTTCAATTGCGGCAGCCTGATGACCTTCCACGACGGCCCAGACGATTCCTACCTGTTTTTCGATACCATTTCCCAGATGGATTATTACTTTATCGCAAAACAGACACCCGACGGGATCATCGGCACGATCCGGTCCCTCACCGGGCGCGCGGCCATGCTGCCGAAATGGGCGTTCGGCTATATCCAGTCCAAGGAGCAGTATTATACGGCAAAGGAGCTGGCCGACGTGGTGAGAACATACCGGGAGCTGGGGGTGCCGCTGGACTGCGTGGTGCAGGACTGGAACACCTGGGATCCGGGTAACTGGGGCGAAAAGCTGGTGGACAAGTCGCGGTACGGGGATCTGAAGGAGCGCATGGAGGAGATTCATGGCATGCACGCCCATTCCATGGTGTCTGTGTGGCCCAACATGAATACAGGGGGGAAGAACCACACGGAATTTTTCGAGGCGGGACATCTGCTCAATGACTATGCCACTTACGACGCATTCTCCGAGGAGGCCCGGGAAATGTACTGGCAGCAGGCGAAAAAAGAGCTGTTCGACGGAGGCTTTGACTCCTGGTGGTGCGATTCCACGGAGCCCTTCAGCGGCCCGGACTGGGGCGGCGCCATGAAGCGGGAGCCATGGGAGCGCTACAGGCTGGTAGGAAATGAGCATAAAAAATATTTGCCCTCCGAGCAGGCCAACTTGTTTGCGCTGATGCACGCAAAGGGGATCTATGAAAACCAGAGGAAGGAGACGGGGGACATCCGTGTGCTGAACCTGACCCGCTCCGGGTACGCGTCAGGGCAGAAATACGGCGCGGTGCTCTGGTCCGGCGATACCTACGCGTCCTGGGAAACGCTGAAAAAGCAGATTACGGAGGGCTTGAACATGGGCCTGTCCGGCTACCCCTATTGGACGTTGGATATCGGCGGATTTTTCACGGTGGGAAGCAAATGGCAGAACCGGGGCTGCGGCTGCAATACAGACCCTTCGCCGAAATGGTTCTGGAAGGGAGACTATAACGAGGGCGTGTCGGACTACGGCTACCGGGAGCTGTATGTCAGATGGCTGGAGATGGGCACATTTCTCCCTATGTTCCGTTCCCACGGCACCGATACGCCCCGGGAGATCTGGAACTTCGGAAAAAAGGGCGAGCCGTTTTATGACGCCATTGAGAAATACATCCGCCTGCGGTACGATCTGATGCCGTATATCTATTCCCTGGCCGGGGACGTGTGCCTGAACCATGGGACGATGATGCGCAGTCTCCTGTTCGATTATGTGGCGGATCCCCAGGCGCGGAACATGGATCAGGAATTTATGTTCGGGAAGAGCCTGCTCATCTGCCCGGTGACGGAGCCCATGTATTATGGGAAGGAGAACCAGAAGCTGGAAGCGGAGAAGGTGTGGACCTGCTACTTGCCTGCGGGAGACGACTGGTATCATTACTGGACGGATCGGAAATATGAGGGCGGCCAGTTTGTGACTGTGGACGCGCCGCTGGATGAGATGCCGGTATTTGTGAAAGCGGGCTCGATCATCCCGATGAAAAAGGGACTAACCTATGCGGATGAAAAAAATGAAAATCCGCTGGAGATCCATGTATATCCGGGGAAGGACGGGGCGTTTACACTGTACGAGGATGAAGGGAATAACTACCATTACGAGGACGGAAGGTATGCGCTGACAGAATTTACATGGGACGAAGCAAAGCGGAAGCTGACAATCGACGATACGGCGGGCGGATTTGGCGGGATGGAGAATGGATGGAGAAAGAATGTGAAATTACGCATCCATTGAGTCAGGAACGCGCGATGCATGGCATCCGGTCAATACCGTGATGGGGCGGGTTCATAATAATGGAGGAGACACAAAAAATGTACAAAATATTCTATGCGGATCATGCGAAGGAATGGCTGCAGGCGCTGCCTCTCGGTAATGGCCGTCTGGGAGCGATGGTATACGGCGAGCCATCTACGGGCAGGATCCAGATGAACGAGGAAAGTGTGGTATACGGCGGTCCGATCGACCGGATCAATCCGGATGCGTCGAAGCATTTTCCGGAAATCCGACGCCTGATAAAGGAAGGAAAAATCGAGGAGGCCGAAGAGCTGAGTGTATACGCCTTGTCCGGAACACCACAGAGCCAGAGGCCGTTCCAGACACTGGGGGAATTTTCCTACAAGATTCAAAACAGCGGCGGTGAGATTTCCGGGTATCGGCGTGAGCTGGACCTGGAAAATGGAATCGTCATGGTCCGTTATCAGCAGAATGGGATCACCTATATAATGAAGGCTTTCATTTCCCTGGAAGCGGATACTCTGGCGGTGGAATTCTCGGCGGACAGGCCGGGAAGCCTTTCCATGTCGGGTCTGCTGACGAGAGGGAGATACTATAACTGCGCGGGAAGCGCGGGAGAGGACACGATCTATATCGACGGGGATCTGGGAAAAGGCGGGAGCGAGTTCTGCATACAGGCGAAGGCCTGCGTACAGGGCGGAAGTGTTCAGATGATCGGGGAGCATCTGGTGATCAGAAATGCCGACCGGGCGGTGATCTATGTGAACGGCGTTACCACCTATCCGCTGCGGGAGAAGAAGATTACCGACTGCTATGCATATCTGCGGGAGCAAATGGCGGGGCTGACGTTTGAAGGCTTCGAGGAGGTACGGGAGGCACATATCCGCAGGCATTCGAAAATGTTTGGCAGGTCGGTGCTTGTGCTGGGAGCCGGGGCAGCGGAGAACAAAGCGCATCCGCAGATGACCGCGGATCTGGAGCGGCTTCCCACGGATGAGCGTCTGCGTCGGATTGCCGAGGGTGGTACAGATCATGGAATGGCGGCGCTTTACTATGCATACGGCCGCTACCTGCTGATGTCCTGCAGCCAGCCGGGAGGGCTTCCGGCCAATCTGCAGGGGATCTGGTGCGAAAAGCTGGAGCCCATCTGGGATTCCAAATACACCATCAATATCAACACCCAGATGAATTACTGGCCCGCGGAGATCTGCAACCTTTCCGAGTGCCATATGCCTTTGTTCGAACATCTGGAGCGGATGCTGGAAAACGGAAAGCGCACGGCCCGGGAAATGTACGGCTGCCGCGGGTTTGTGGCCCACCACAATACCGACGTGTGGGCGGATACGGCTCCCCAGGATCTGGCCATTCCGGCGACCTATTGGGTGATGGGCGGCGCATGGCTGGCGACCCACATCTGGAAGCATTTCCGGTATACGATGGATCAGGATTTCCTGGAACGGATGTACCCGATTTTGTTTGAATGCGTACAGTTTTTCGGGGATTTTCTGATGGAGGATGAGGGGGAGCTGGTGATCTGCCCGTCCGTTTCTCCGGAAAATACATATATCATGAAAAATGGAAAGACCGGGCGGCTCTGCATGAGCTCCACCATGGACACGGCAATCCTGCGGGATATTCTGATCCAGTTTTTGGAGAGCGAGCGGATCCTTGGAAAGCAGTCCGACCTGGGAGAGCAGGCAGTCCGGATTTTGGAAAAGCTGCCCGGCTTTGGTGTCGGCAGGCACGGTCAGCTGATGGAATGGCGGGAAGACTATGACGAATGGGAGATCGGCCATCGGCATTTTTCCCATCTCTATCCCATTTTTCCGTCCAATCAGATCAATGAATATGAAAATGCGGAGCTGCTGGAGGCTGGAAAAAAGGCACTGGAGCGGCGCATGCAGCACGGAGGAGGACATACGGGATGGAGCTGCGCGTGGCTCATCAACCTGTACGCGCGGTTCGGCGACGGGGACAGCGCGGTCCGGTATATCCATGACCTGTTAGGAAAGCTGACCGCCCCCAACCTGTTCGACATGCACCCGCCGCTGGAGAGGATATCGGGCATTCCCTGGGTATTCCAGATCGACGGCAACCTGGGCGGCGCCTGCGGGATCGCGCAGTTGCTGCTGCAGAGCCATCTGGACGAGATCCGCCTTCTCCCGGCTCTGCCCTCATCCTGGAAAGAGGGGCGTGTGACGGGACTTTGCGCGGAAGGCGGATTTGAAACGGATATCTGCTGGCAGGACGGGAGGCTGAAGGAAGCGGTTCTCTATGCGAAGAAGGGCGGAAGGGCTGTAGTCCGCTGCGGGGAGAAGCTTGCGGTGTCCACGGCCGGGAAGGAAGTTCCGGTTTCTGTGGATGAAAAGGGGCGTTATGTGTGGGAGACGCAGGTAGGGGGAGCTTACCGGATGGAAGCGGTTTCCATTGGATAGCGATACTCTTTGTTCTGGAAATATGCCTGGTGCTGTGTTACAATCAGATAGATAAATCGATTGGAGGTATAAAATGAACAGACCTGTTACAACATTATTTATGCTGATGTCTGTTGACGGAAAAATCAGCACCGGTGCGTCAGACAGCTTAGACGTGGATAAGGATTTCCCTAAAATCGCAGGAGTGAAGGAAGGATTACATCAATATTATGAGATAGAGCAGACAACGGATCTGTGGTCGCTGAATTCCGGCAGAGTGCAGGCCAAGATCGGCGCGAACACAGAGGACATGCCCCAAAAAACGCCTGTGTCCTTTGTTTCGATTGATAATCAGCATCTAAAGGAACATGGCATACGTTATCTTTGTGCTTTATCAAAACAATTTGTGCTGGTTACATCGAATGAAAACCATCCGGCATTTGAAGTGGAAGAAGACAACCTTCATATCATATATCAAAAAGAACTGTCGCTGAAAGAGGTTCTTACAAAACTAAGATCAGAATTTGGATGTGAGAGGATCACGATACAAACCGGCGGTACATTAAACGGGCTGTTTCTTCGTGAAAAGCTGATTGATTACATTGATATCGTTGTCGCTCCTGTTTTAATCGGCGGAAAAGATACTTCTACCTTAATTGACGGACAATCCTTGTTGTCAGAAAGCGAATTATCAAAATTGGGTGTGCTGAAATTACAGGAATGCGTGGTTTTGGAAAACTCATATCTTCGATTGCGGTATGAGGTGATTCATGGATAAGCTTTCTGTTGTGTTCAGGAGATTTTCCTGCTTACCATTCAGAAAACCTCCTGCTTATCTGGATAAAAGCACGAATTTTCTGAAAGGGAAGGGAATAGAGTCCCTTGCATTGATATGTTGCAGATATACCGGAATCCGATGTTCCAGTATCATTGAACTTTAGAAAATACGCTTTTTCTCATTTTAGCATACAGACATTGGACAGCGCAAGAAAAAATTCAGTGCATTTTCGTAGAAAAAAGCCTGGCATCATGATACAATCGAATAGACAAATTGGGATTTACCGAGCAGATACAGGAGCGAAATCATGAAAAACTATACACAGATTTATGTAAAAAGTGCAAGATGCAGACCGATTGGATGCAATAGGAGAGATAGGAATTGTGGAGGATAGTGTAAATGGGAAAAGAACTATCGGAAATGCCTTTGGAAGAATTATGGGAACTGTTTCCCGTGTTCCTTGTCCCACATAATGATAAATGGAATATATTTTATGATGAAATGGAATCTTTCCTGAAAATCACATTGTCACAGTGCCAGGTTGAGAGAATTAGTCATATTGGGAGTACTGCAATATCTGGAATATGGGCAAAAGATATTGTTGATGTACTGATTGAAGTATCAAAGGATTCCGATATTGAGAACACTGCAAAAGTAATTGAAAAGAACGGGTTTATTCGGATGTCAAAAGAAGCGGGCAGAATATCGTTTAATCGTGGATATACGAAAGACGGATTTGCTGATAAAGTTTTTCATGTACACCTCCGCTATACTGGAGATAATGATGAATTGTATTTTAGAGATTATTTGAATGAGCATACACAAATAGCCAAGGAATACGAAAAGATGAAATTGAAATTGTGGAAGATGTTTGGACATAATCGGGATGCTTATACTGACGCAAAGACAGAGTTTGTTAAGAAATGGACATCTGAAGCAAAAAATGTTTACACAGGAAGGTATCAATAACTTCCTGTTTGGCGGGAAGATATAGGAAACAGAAAATCGGGATTTATGAAATTGGAGGAATAAATTATGTGGGAAGAATTAGGAATCAGTGGCGGAACTGCAATCATTATTTTGATTGCATTGTATTTTATTGTGAAGTGGGCAGTAAAAAACGGTGTAAAAGAAGCGTATAAGGATATTACTGGAAAGAAAACAGCTGAGGATACTGAAATTGAAACGGCACTCGGACTTGACGATGAAGATAAGTAAATTCCAGTTTGTCGGGAAGTTGCAGGAAGTGTAAAAACGGGATTTGTAACGAGGAGAAATCAAATGAAAAGAGAACAAAAATCATTGCGGAGAAGCGGGACGGATATATGTGAATTTCTAAAAGAATTTTATGATGAATGGACATGATGCTGATGCAATTTCGCATTTTGACAAGGAGGTTTCATGAGTAGGGACAAAGTTGTATTATTTGAGACAAATGATAAAAAGATAACCTTATCTGTACAAATAGAATGGGAAGCATATCAATAATGCACTAAAAGAAGAAGTGGATTATTGAACTGTCGCAAAATTTGCGACAGTTCAAAGGGAGGGCAGATGAAATGGAAATGATGGTTACAGTAATTTTAAATTGTTTATAATAATTTTGGTATACTCGAATCGAGTTCGAAGGGAAAAGAAGATGATAGGACTTGGAGCAATTATCAATAGTGTCAGCATAGTGACAGGCGGAGTGATTGGCCGCTTTGCCGGAAAATTATTCAGGCCGGAACAGCAGGAATCATTAAGTAAAGCCTGTGGGATCAGCGTCCTTTTTATAGCCATTGCCGGAGCAATGGAGGGAATGCTGAAAATAAATGGCCAGGAGATCAGCAGCGGAAAATCCATGCTGGTTGTGCTTTGCCTTGCTTTGGGAACAATGATCGGTGAATTAATTGGCATTGAAAAAGGCTTCGAACATTTTGGAGAATGGCTGAAGAGGAAAACTGGAAACGGAAGTGACACAAGTTTTTAGGATTTGGAGGAAAGAATTACTATGGATGTCAGACTGGTGAGAATAGGCATTGAAGATGCAGAAAAATTGTGGAATATGCAAGTAATAGCTTTTAAAGAATTATATGACAAATATCAAGATACAGAAACCAGTCCTGCAACAGAGCCTATGGACAATATAATTATGAGATTAAACCAGCCATTTACTTATTACTATTTTATCATCACAAATGGCATAGCAGCAGGTGCTATCAGAGTTGTTGATAAACATGAATATGGTGTAACTAAGCGAATATCCCCTGTTTTTGTAATGCCGGAATACAGAAATAGAGGATTGGCGCAAAAGGCAATAAAATTAGCAGAAGAAAAACATGGATGTTCCGATTGGGAATTGGATACAATATTGGAGGAAAAAGGCAACTGCTATTTATATGAGAAAATGGGATACTGTCAAACAGGAGAGTTTAAAACGATAAACGAAAAAATGACATTGGTATTATATAAAAAGAATTGATGCAACTTCCAAAAGGAACGGCAATATCTGTCCTTAGTGAAGATGCAAACATTGAAGCAATCTTTGTTTGTTCAGAAAAACATGGAACATTTTTTAGAGAACATATTGGAAATAGTTTTTCATTTAATGTAGCTTAACTTCTGATATTTTGTTTTCGGACGATAGAATAAAGTTTTTATTTAAGTCTGATATTAAGGAATATCCGGAGCAACAGACTTCAAAACTTCCTGTTGTTCCAGATTCTTGTATTTAACCGACTACCAGTTTGCAGATCTCTTCGAATGTTTTTCCAGGATTCTGCATGATCACATTGTAGATTGGAAGAACTTCCTCCGATTCAGTCTCCATCTCTTCTGCGATGTCTGACAGAGACTTGTTCTTTGCGCATTTTTTCCAGATCAGAGAGACGCGTTCTGTGAGCCTTGCCGCCTCTGCTCTTCTTTCTGATTCCTCAACAGGTACTACAACTCCTTTTTCTACGGCCTCTCCTACAGCCTTCTCCGTTTCTTCTTTCAGCCTTCGGTCGAATTTTTCCTGCACAAATTCCATAAAAGTATCCTCTATGCTCATACCATTTACCTCCTTAAACACCTTCTCATTTGCATGTATGATTGCCTCCAGAGCCGACTTGTATAATTCATTCTCCTGGTTCTTCTGATAATCCTCTATCAGTTTTCTGGCATTATCCGAACCTTTCAGGTTATTGGTCAGACTTTTCAGCCAGAGATTTTCCTTTTCGGACAGCTCCTTCGTCACCAGAATCTGTATGGAAAATACATCGCCCTTTACATTGTAGATACCATCTTCCGCCTTTTCGACCTCATACTTCCGAATCGTCCGCAGATGCCGGATCAGCTTTCGGGGATATCGTTCCGAGACAAACGTGATCGTCACTTCCTTTGCGGAAATACTGTCTGCACGCGTTACATCTGCTTTGTTCTTGATGATCAGCACATCAATCTGCCTCGGCTTTTTACTCAGGTGATGTTCATTTTCAAATGTCAGCTTGTCTGCCTCGTCTTCCAGCTCAATCTGAATGTCCGCATAAAATGCAGGGTGCCAATAGATCACTCTTTTTTTCTTCAATTCCATAGAAAACCTCCTTATTCTGTTGTGTCCAGGAGATTTTCCTGCTTACCATTCAGAAAACCTTCTGCTTATCTGGATAAAAGCACGAATTTTTTGAAAGGGAAGGGAATAGAGTCCCTTGCATTGATATGTTGCAGATATACCGGAATCCGATGCTCCAGTATCGTTGAACTTTAGAAAATAAGCTTTTTCTTATTTTAGCACACGGACATTGGGCAGCGCAAGAAAAAATTCAGTGCATTTTCGTAGAAAAAAGCCTGGCATCATGATACAATCGAATAGACAAATCATTGTTTGTGGAAGGAAATGATGGAAATGGATTATGGCATCAAATACAGGGGCTAAGTTATATTCAAATTTAGGATTTATTCATAATGGAAATTTCATGCAATATAAACTTTAGTGACAACATCAGATTTTTTCAAACACAATACCTCTCCCAACCAAAGGTTGAGTTTGGTGATCCTACTTACAGTTCGTGTATAAGAACTGATAAAAATTGTAAAGTGTAACATGAAAGGAGGCATATTTTGATGAATCAAATTGATACAGGAAAGGTCTGAACTTTGCAATATTTTAGGTGTTACGGTCAATGAACTATTGAGTGGGGAGAGGATAGAAATGAATAATTACGAAAAAAAGTCAATGAAAATCTCATTGAATTGAAAAGGAAATATGAGAATAACATGAACAAGAATGCCATAATATCAACAATATACACAAGCGCTATGATAACTGGTATTATGGTATGCTGCATATGCGACATTGCTATTTCGGGAGCATTGACATGGTCGCTTATCGTGCTTAGTTCTATATTGGTTACATGGATAGCAACTTTTCCGGTTATATTATCGACTTAAGGAACGAAAATTTTTGGCAACAGGAATCGCATTTTTGTCAGCTATTCCATTTATATTTTTGATAAACGGTACATTATCAAAAATGATTGGCGAACCTGTAATTGATATTTGGGATATATTATCTATATTTGTTTTGTTGATTATGGCTTTTGCTTTTATCATTGGAGATTATGCCCGAAGAAAAGGTTATGTAAGATAAGATGTTTTTTGAATCACTTCCAAATTCCAATTTATGAGTCGAAAGGAAAATCTATGAAAAAAATCAGTTTGTTTATTGCGATGAGCCTTGACGGATATATTGCAGATAGTAAAGGCAGCGTTGATTGGCTGGTGGGGCAGGGTAATGATGATAACATTGACGCATATTCTGAATTTGTGAAAGATATTGATACTGTGATAATGGGGTGGAATACTTATCATCAAATTGTTACTGAACTTTCACCGAACGAGTGGGTATATAGCGATTTTGCAACCTATGTTGTAACACACAACCCAAAAACGTCTTCTGATAAAATTCATTTTACCAATGAAAGCCCCGTTGAGTTGATAAAAAAACTACGAGAAGAAAACGGAAAAGGGATTTGGATATGCGGTGGCGCAAACCTTATCCAGCAGTTCGTTAAGGAAGATATGATTGATTGTTATTATATTACGGTTATTCCAACGATTTTAGGTTCAGGAATTCGGCTTTTTGAAAAGACTGACCATGAAATTAAGCTGAGGCTGCTCAAAACACAATCGTATAATGGTATGACGGATTTAATCTATATAAAAAGATAAATTCCCATTTTTTGGGTGGCTGAACGGAATATATCGTTTGGCAGCCTCTCAAAAGATAAGAATCTAAAGGAGAAATTCAAATGAAAAGAGAACTTGGGATTGCAAGATGTGGTCTGGCCTGCTGTTTATGTTCTGAAAACATTACATGTAATGGCTGCAGCTCTGATGAGTGCATTGATAAAGAATGGTGTGAAAATCGAAAGTGCTCGATTGAGAAAGAAATATCAAACTGTTTTTTATGTGAAAATGACTGCCATAAAGGAATCTTGTCGAAAATGAAACCATACGGATTTACAGAATTCGCGAAAAGATATGGGATTGAAGAACTGCTGGATTGTCTTGAAAGAAACGAAAAAAATGGAGTGATCTACCATCGCGAAGGGGTAATAGGAGATTACGACAATTTTGACGATTTAGAAAAATTGATCGAGTTTATAAAAAGCGGTATATTGGCATAGCTAAGAGTCTTAAATATTACAGAAAAAATTGCCTGGTATGAACATGGATGAAACTGAGTATAGGAATAAGGAGGGGTTATGAGTAGGGACAAAGTTGTATTATTTGAGACGAATGATAAAAAGATAACCTTATCTGTACAGATAGAAAATGAGACAGTGTGGCTAAATCGTAACCAAATGTCGGATTTGTTTGAAAGAGACGTTAAGACAATTGGTAAGCATATCAATAATGCACTTAAAGAAGAAGTGGATTATTCAACTGTCGCAAAATTTGCGACAGTTCAACGGGAGGGCAATAGAGATGTAGAAAGGGATGTTGAATATTATAATTTAGATATGATTATATCTGTTGGATATCGTGTTAAATCGAAACGGGGTGTAGAATTTCGCAAATGGGCGAATTCGGTTTTAAAGCAATACATTTTGCAGGGATATGCTGTAAATAATAGTCGTATCAATCAGCTTGGCGAGGTGATACGGATTATGAAACGTACAGAAAATGAATTGGATAGCAGACAAGTACTAACCGTCATAGAAAAATATAGTGAAGCATTAGAATTGCTGGATTCTTACGACCATCAAAATATGACCCGCCCAACCGGGAATATTGCGATATACGAACTTACTTATGAAGAATGTCAGGAAGTAATTAAAAATATGCGATTTGGAGATGAATCTGATCTTTTTGGAAAAGAAAAGGACGATTCTTTTAGAGGAAGTATAGGTAATATCTATCAGTCGTTCGATGGTCAGGATATATATCCTACATTGGAAGAAAAGGCGGCTCATTTACTTTATTTTATCACAAAGAACCATAGTTTTTTTGACGGAAATAAAAGAATAGCAGCAACAATATTTCTGTATTTTTTAGACAAAAATAAGAGACTTTTTGCTGACGGGAGAAAACTTATAGATGATCATACTCTTGTAGCACTCACAATAATGATTGCGGAATCAAGACCAGATGAAATGGAAATGATGGTTACAGTAATTCTAAATTGTTTAAAATAATTTTGATATATTCGAATCAGGTTCAAGGAAATGAATCATAAGTATTAATAATAGATTAGTTTTGAAAGATAAATTCCAGTTGTGCGGAAGTTGTAGGAAGCGTAAAATCAGAAGCTGTAAAGGAGATCCCCCATGAAAAACATAAGTTCAGAAGCTGAAAAAATAATGGTTGAACGTTTTGGAAAAGATACTGTCATTGCATTAGCAACCGTTGAGGACGGAGTCCCACGGCGTGTTGATGATTTTAACGGATTGCAGTGCACGAAATATGAGTTTGTTTCCAATAAAGGACAGAAATTGACGGGATATCTGTATACCACGGAGGAAAGACCGCATGGAATCGTCGTAATGGCTCACGGATTTGGCGACGGAGGGCACAACTCTTATATGGACTGTGCGAATTATTTTGCGCATCATGGATACAGCGTTTTTGCTTATGACGCTACGGGAAATGATGAAAGCGAAGGAGAAGGAGTCGGAGGGCTTCCGCAGGGAGTCATAGATCTTGACTATGCAATCACATTTGTGGAAGAAAGCGGGAATTTTCCGGATCTGCCAATCGTTTTATTTGGGCATAGCTGGGGCGGCTACAGTGTTTGTAGTGTACTTACATATCATCCTGAAGTAAAAGCAGTTATTGCGTGTTCCGGTTTTAACTCTTCATCGGATATGTTTGAAGCAGAGGGGAAAAAACAGGCGGGGAACGGTATCTATCTTATACTGCCGTTTGTGAAGCTCCACGAGAGGATGAAATACGGCGGCTATGCCTTAAATACTGCGCTGGACGGATTCTCAGAGAGCGATGCCGCCGTTATGATCCTGCATAGCTTTGATGATGAAGTTGTTCCGGCCGAATACGGCTACGACATTTATTATGAAAAGTATAAAGATGATTCCCGGTTCCGTTTCATTCATTTCGAGGATAAGGGACATAATTATTTCAATGATGACACTTATAGGGATGAATTTAATGCGGAATTTGACAAATGGCTTGAAACGCTTGATTACGATTATAATGCCTTCGAAAACAAGGAACGGTTTTCGAAGGATAGAGCTGACTATATACATAAAAACCTTGACAGGGAAAAAAGGTTTAATTCATTGGATTTAGAGCTGTTCGGGGATTTTGTTGATTTTTATGATGAAAAGATATAAGGGGGTTGTATATGACCCACAAGATTTTGAAAGAAATCATGTTTTATATCATTTCCCAATTAACGGGAATTAGCTGAAAATAGGTAAATTCTGCTCAATTGCTTGTGGGGAAAAGTATCTTCCCCACAACCTTCAGCTTGGCGGGCAGCCAATATTATTTCCATCGGAAACCCTGGATAAAAAAGAAAAACTGGAAGATGTCTGCGGATATATGAATTTTTTGCAGATGCTATCATTGTAAGGCACAGAAATATGGATGTGATCAGGGCGCTTGCGCGATACTCTGCTGTTCCGATCATCAATGCAATGACAGACAGGAATCATCCTTGTGAGATTATCTCAGATATGTATTCATTATCTAAAATCAGAGAAGAATTTATAAAGGATAAATATCTTTTCTGCGGTGAATCCGGCAACATTGGTCTTTCATGGAAGGAGGCGGCGGGCGTTTTAGGATTTGAATTTTCGCAATGCTGCCCACAGGGATACGAGATGGAAGGGGTACAGGTATATAGAGATATAAAAGAAGCGGTTAAAGGCAAAGACGTTATATGCACAGATTCATTTCCGGCAGACAAACTCGGGGATTTTAAGAATTATCAGATCACAAAAGAAATTATGGATATGGCAAATGAAAATGCTGTTTTAAACCCTTGTCCGCCATTCTATCGCGGCGAGGAAGTATCCGAAGATGTGATCGATTCTGATTATTTTGCCGGCTATCAGTTTAAGAGATTTTTGTTAGAGGTACAGCAGGCTATTGTGATTTATTGCATGCTTGATGAACGAAAGTAGGATTGAAACGAGGTATATCAGATATGGCAGATCTTGAAGTGATCCATGAAAAGGATTCTATTCATGTGATCAAGGAGACGGGCACGGAAGTCAATTATTATATTTTTGATGAGGCGGAAATCCATTTAAACAGGATTATGCCGCATACGGTCCAGGAGTGGCATTTCCATGAAAAAATTGACGAAAATATTTTGATCACTAAAGGAAAATTACTGTGCAAATATGTAGACTGCAATGGAATTGAAAAATCCTGCTATGCGGTCAAAAATGATATTGTAAGAGTTCATCACAGTGTCCATACGTTTAAAAATGATACGGATGAAATAACGGAATTTGTCGTATTCAGATTTGTGCCGGACGGTACAGATAAGAGAGAAATGATAAAGACGGATAAAAAAGTTGTGAAGCATGATTATTGAAATATCAAGCTGAAAAGTGGAAAAGGAAAGGAATTTGCTTATGGGTCGGCTCAACGTTGATGGAACAGAAATACAAGTCTTTCAGGTAGAAGAAGATGACTACATATCTTTGACTGATATGGTAAGAAAAATGCAAAATGGACCAGCTTTAATAGAAAAATGGCTGCGTAATAAAAATACGATAGAATTCCTTGGCATTTGGGAAGAAATGTATAATGCAGATTTCAATATTACTGCGTATGAAGAAATTATGTTGGAGGCAGGCTTGAATCGCTTTATTATGTCGGTTAAGCAGTGGGTATCACGAACGAACTCTAAGGGCATTATAGCGAAAGCCGGCAGATATGGAGGCACATATGCCTACAAAGATATTGCTTTTGAATTTGCGAGCTGGTTGTCTCCGCAATTTAAACTATATTTGATAAAAGAATTTGAAAAGTTAAAGAAAGAGGAACAAGCACTGCTGGGATGGACTGCCAAGAGGGAACTGGCAAAAATAAATTACCGTATACATACAGATGCAATTAAGTCTAATCTTATTCCACCGGAACTTACGTCGCAACAGACATCTGTTATTTATGCTTCGGAAGCAGATGTATTGAATATGGCATTATTTGGTATGACTGCCCGGCAATGGCGCAATAATAATCCAAATAAAAAAGGAAATATTAGAGATTATGCAAGTATAAATGAACTGATATGCATTTCCAATATGGAGAACATTAATGCGGTACTGATTGAAGATGGTTTAAGTCAACAGGAACGTCTGATAAAACTTAAATAGGCATGATCACTGAAAAGGGGCAGGGCATATGAAAACGGATGACTATAAGGAATATATTTCGGCAGAAACTATGATGGGACCAAACAGCGCAAGGATATTGGAAGAGCTGTTCCATAAATATCCGCTGCGGCTTCATCCGGATGATGTGGTCCTCGACCTGGGATGCGGGACGGGACTGACAAGTCTTATCATTGCGAAAGAGACCGGAGCGAGAGTTTTCGCAGATGATCTATGGGTAAGCGCGGAAGAAAATGGGAAGCGTTTTGCTGAATGGGGTGTTGGAGAGCAGATCACGCCTGTTTGTGAAGACGCGAATGATCTTCATTTTGAAAAAAAGCAGTTCCGTGCTCTGATCAGTATCGACTCCTATCATTATTTTGCAGGAAGCAAGGGATTTTTTCGGGAAAAGCTTTTGCCGTTTTTGAAAGAGAATGGAGTGGTTTTGATCGGGATTCCCGGTCTGAAAGATGAATATACAGGCAGAGCCGAAGAGCTTCTTGTCAATTGGCTTGGAGATGAGAGTTATATGTTTAAAAGCCCAAAGCAATGGAAAGAACTCATCGGCAGAAGCGACCGGATCGAGTCGGTGAAAACCTGGGAAATGGATTGCTTTCGCCAGGCATGGGACGATTGGCTTGCGGCAGATAATAAATTCGCCCTCGGCGACAGGCAGCACTTTGAAACCATCATTAAACCATATACTTGTTTTGTGGGCATTTATATCGGGCTGAAAAAGGCAAAACGGGCCTGCTGTTATTGGAGAGGTGAAAAACAATGTGCGATATCAGGCTGTTCCGAAGCGTAAAAGCAGATTACGATACGGCAGTGATGATCTGGAAAAATCCATGTTCAGCATGATGATGTTGATAAAATAATGGAAAACTACGAGTGGGAAGACATCATCATATCTGTATCGCCTTCTTATTGGGCAGACATTCTCGGACAGTTTAAAGCTTTTATTGACAGATGTACACCCTGGTGCAATACCCATGAGCCGCATGCAGCTTTAAGCGCTGGAAAGAAAGGCTATGTAGTGGCATTAAGAACCGGAACAAGCATGAGAGAATGTCAGCGCATTTTTATGCCCGCAGAGCCGCACAGCTTTTAGTCGGACTTTATATACTGGTTTATTTGGGATTCATCTGCGGCGAAAATATGCAGATTGAGGGATTTTGGTATTATCTTTTTACGGGAGTGTTTGAAGCCGCAACCATCCATTATGCAGTCGCAAAAATTTTCGGGCCGCTGCTTTTCGGCAGGGGCTGGTGCGGATATGCCTGCTGGACTGCAATGGTGCTTGATTTTCTCCCGTACAGGGTCCCGGTGGCTCCAAGAAAACAGATCGGATGGATACGGTATATTACATTTGCGGGTTCTCTTATATTTGTTTCTGCATTTTTGAAGCCTGTGAGTTATTTTTCACTGCTCCGGATTCAATGTGATAAAAGCAAATGTGTATCTTGCGGCAAATGCAAAAAAAGTGTGTCCAATGGATGTTGATGCTACGGATAATTCCCGTAAACGAAAGAACGGCACGGAATGTATACTTTGCTTTGAGTGTGTGAAGAATTGTCCAAAGGGCGCACTGTAAATTGAGACTGAGTGAAAAATGGGGCATCTCTTGTTCGCTCTCAAAAGGTGCCCCATCTTGCGCTCACTTTTTCTAAAAAAGATATTCTTCCAGACAGATTCCCCGCTCATACATCTCGGTGGCCGCCTCCACCCCGACATACCGATAATGCCAGACCTCCTCGGCCACCCCGGTGATGTCTGTTTTATTTCCGGGATATCGGAAAATAAATCCGTATTTATAGCTGTTTTCCTGCAGCCACAAATAAACATCCCAGGTTGCTCCGTTAATATCTACCGCAAATCCAAGCTGATGCTCGCTGTAACCCGGCAGGGCGACCCACTGCTCTGCCAGCTCTGCAGCTTCGCTCTCGGAATACCCTTCCTTTTTGAATTCGCGGATTTTTTCATCGTAAAGCTTCTGCTGCGTCTTTGCCGTGCGGTAGCCGGACACTACAAGCGGCAGTTCCCCCAGGTTCCCTTCCCTTGCGGCTTCCAGCATCTGCATCAGCGGTTCATAAATGCGTTTGTCAACCGATTCGCCGCCCGGCGCCTGGACCAAATCCGGCTCATAATTGTCTGGAATGGGATTCTGCTGATTGACTAAAGTAAGCTGCCATGGGACATCTGTATCAGAAGCCTGCGATTCTCCTCCCTGTACTGCGGAAGCCTGCGCTGGTTTTTCTGCTGTCCCTTGCTCTCCGTGTATATCTGCGGCAGGCGCATTATCCCCAAAAGAAATGGCCGGAATCTGAAAGGCTCCTTCTTTTTTCAGGCTTTCTTTCCAGGAAAATCCCAAAACCATGATAGTACATAGACACAGAAAAAGCGGGACGGTCAGACGGACGATCTGCCGGCTTACAAAACGCTTGCGCCTGCGGCCCCGGTAAACATTATTTGGGAAATAATTTCTAATATATTTTTCTCTCATTATAAAAACTCCTTTCCGTATGTGCGCATGCGGCACAGAAATAAAATAATGTTTCTGTCAGTACCTATTATACCCTAAAACTCGGATAATACGGACTCAAATAAAAGTGCTTATAAAAGGTTAAAATATCGAGTTTTTAGATGTTTGGATAATCAAAACACTTGATACTCTTCTAGAAATAGATATTTTTATCTGAAGTGTAAATATTTTCTAATGCAATCTATTGCAATATTACAAGAAATTCAATTTTACAGACGATAATATTGGCCTTTTTAAGACATTTTGAGTCTCCTTTAAAGGCTTTGCGGACTCAATATAATAAGTCCGCTAATGAGCTTAAACAGGGGGTTAAAGTAGTATGAAATTGTTTTGAGTCCGTATTATCCGAGATTTAGGTTATACGGAACAAAGGAGTTGAGAACTTTAATATGAAATTGTTTAATTCCTAAGAAAATCGTAAGCGGCAAATAATCGGCGTCTATAAAAGGAGCACTGCCTGTGATATCGTACAGTTAGAGCTCCTTGATAATTAAATAGTCGCAAAAGTACCATCGTATCTGAGATTTTTGCTTCTTTTGAAACTTCGGTACGGAGCATTAGCCCACAAGCAACTGCTTCCAGGCTCTATGCTTATTATGCAGTTAGACCATTGCCCTCTGGCATTCCTGCGTTCCGGTCTCTTTTCCGGGGTGTCCTTGGACGCTCTGGCTCTGGAAACAGCTGTCCATACAATGATTGGCGTTGCTGCTGTTTCTTCTCTTCATACGTCCTGTAGGCTTCTGACCAGGGCATCATATCAGCCATGAAATCTTTATCGCCTCTCATCCGGCGCAGTGGTATCTGCTCAAACAGGTATTGGAGATAGATGAGGATATTCGCCTGGTTTGCTTTCGCTGTTTCTACTATAGAATACATGATGGCATTTATCTTTGCTCCATTTATGGTATCCGCAAACAGCCAGTTTGCCCGGCCAACCGAGTAGCTGCGGATGACCCGTTCCACATGTCCGTTATCACAGGGAATGTTTCCGTCTGTTAGGAACCGGCGCAGGTTTTTCTCCTGGTTAAGGGCATAGGTAATGGCCTTTTTCATCCTGTCTGAGAATACATTGTCCGATCCTTCCAGGAAATGGATATATTCAAAGAAAGCATCCACTTTGGGCGCAACGTTTTCTTCCCTGGCAATGGTCCGTTCGTCTGCAGTTATTTCCTTCAGTTTATTCTCTTCCTGGTAGATCCCGCGGATCAACAGGAGTGCCTTGGTCTCTGGAAGCGCCGTAAGCTCATCATCATTCATGGCAGCGACATTCTGTACAAAAAACGCTTCCGCAAAATACCGCCGGCAATGCATGAAGCAGCCAGTTGTAAGGATGTCCCCGCCGCTTTCCTCTTCCAGTACCCGGTAAGAAATATAGGCGTCACAGGTGATATAGCCAAGGAATTCCCGGAAAAAATGGCGCAGATGGTCCGTCCCTCGTGTTTCTTCATAGCAGAAGATAATGACAGGGGGGCAGTCTGTCAGTTCACTGCTGGTATGAACCCAGAGAAAGCTCTTATGTCCGGGGCCATACCCATCTTTATTTACCTGGATATAGGTTTCGTCACACTGGGTATACCTGTAACCCACAAGCAGCTGTGTCATAAATTCATAGACCTCTTCACAGACTTCCGGTACAAGTGCGCCTACCCAGTTTATGATGGTCTGTTTGGCCAGGGCGATGCCCTGCATCCGGTAATCCAGTGCCTGTCTGTAAAAAGGCAGGCCCAATGCAAACTTCCTGAAAAGGATGTCTGCTATAATGGTGCAGGATACGGAGCTTTTGTCGATCAGGGGGTTCCTGTATGGGATGGTAAACAGGTCATGTTCCAGGCCTACAGAAACAACAGGCGTATAAACCACCTGTGTATAGTAAGGCGTATCCAGCTTCATGAGTTGTTTGTGTTGGTGCCAGTAGGCGATTCTCCAGTTGTTTTCGCCATACTGTTCATTCAGCGCGTCTACATCCAGGTCATATATGATCTGCCGGGGCAGTTTCCCAAGGGAATCAGCCAGGCCGGGGTTCTTTTTTGTATGCCCGCCCCCGGCGCCCTGCCCGCCCTTATGGCTTTCAAAATCAATCACCCGGGTCCTGCGTTCCTTCGCGGGGCCGGCATCCTCCGCTGTGTCCTCATCTACCGGTTCTTCCTCCGGATTGTCCAAAGCGTCAAGCAGGGCGGGGAAGCCTTCCGTCTTGCGGCCGAAGATAGATTTTGTCCTCAGGGCATTTTTCTCGATCTCTTTTTCCAGGAGTTTCTTTAATTCCTCATTCTCACGGACAATGGCGGCATATTTCCCGTTTAATTCCGAAAACTGGATATGTGCCTCCGTGCTGATCCTTTCGTTTTCAAACTGGATCATCCTCAGCTGGGACAGCTCATCATAAAGGGAGACAGCAAGGGAGCGCAGGGTATCCGTATCGAATTGTTTGATCTGGTCAATAAAAGTATCCCTGTCTGCCCTCATTGTACTCCCTCCCGATAGGATTCAGTCCGAAAGCCTCTGGCACAGCGCCTCCAGTGTTTTCAGAACATCCTGCTTTTCCTTGAGCAATGCCCGGTTCTCTGCTTTCAGCAGCCGGATCTGCTCGTCTTTCTCGGCAATGACCCGGATGTGCTCTGTGATTGGCTCCGGGGAACCGTTTTCTTCCTGTTTCCTGCCGGAACCCTTCTTCCTCCCGCTTTTTCCGGTGGGGACGATCTCGCCGGTTTCCTCATCCAGCTTCCCAATCAGTTTCCTGCGGGACCTGGGCTGCTTCTTTTCCTTGTCCCAATACGACTCTGATTCATAGACATAGGTCGTGCCGCTTCGTTTGTCTTTGAGCTTTACTAATGACATATGGGATCCCTCCTTTGTAGTTATAATTATATCATATACCTATGCTAATGTCAATGCAATAGTTATAAATTATTTATAAAATATAACTATCATCACGCAAAATAAAGGCATGGGAATTCCACATGCCATCACTATCTTTTCCGTCTGCTTTTGGGGTCTGTCACAGGAGGGACCCGTTTGGGCCCAACAGAGGGATCAGTGGAAAAGCCATCCATCAGCCTTTTAAATTCCTCTATGGTAATGCTTCTGGCTTCCTGTGCGGTTCTTGGCCACTGGAAGCATCCGTCTGCCAGCCGGATATACAGAAGGATGAATCTGTCCCCGGTCCAGAGGAGTCCCTTGATCCGGTCGCGTCTGGTGCCGCAGAACAAGAATAAGGTATCTTTTTCTAATGGATCAAGGCCGTACTTTAACCTCACCATGGCAGCCAGTCCGTCAATCCCTTTACGGAGATCGGATCTGCCTGTTGCCAGAATGAGCTTTGAGAAGGTAAAACCGTTTTCAGTCAGCATATTTTAACACCCTCAATACTATGGAAAGTTGTTTTTCATCTACACCGTCATTGAAATCTATGGAAAAGCCCCCACACCGGATGCTGATGGAAGGGTGGGCACCACAGGCCTCGATTGTTTCTTCACACCGTTGTCCCGTTATTCCCGTAGGGGAATCTTGTATAGAGGGAAGTTCAACAAAACCCACTTCATTATTCGATGGGATAGAGGATGGGCGTTGTGGGGGCTGTGCCTCACATTGATCAAGGAGGTACTCCCTGACCCGTTTCTGCCACCGGAAGAAAGACGTACGGTTAATGCCGTGCATAGCACACCATTCTTCTTTACCCATTCCACTTTTTGCCTGCTCTTCAATCACAGGAATCCATTTCTTTATACGTAGTTCCATTACTCTTGGATCCATAACAAAAGTCTCCTGTCTGATAGTATTTTAGAACAATACTACCAGAATAGGAGACTAATTATAAGACGCCGATTATTTACCGCTTACAGAAAATCCTAACCCGGATAAACCGGTATATCAACATCTAAATGCCCCTGACTTTAGACGCTGGTTGGTTTCCTGAATATGTTATCTTTTCTTAAATCGGTAGTTGGTTCGGATATTACAGAGGCAGAATACCGTTATGCGGATGATACGCCTTATTACATCCGTGATGGGTATACGCCGCAATTGCTGAACTAATATTTGGGGAAGAATCGGCCGATATACCTTATAAGCAGATATTAAGATGACCTACAGATTAAGGGAGGGCAAGTTATGAAAATTTATTCGGCAAACAATAATCTTACGAAAGTAATCTCTTCTAACTCGGTATTTTCAGCTCAAAAGCAAAAGAAAGGCATTACCCTTCCGACAAAAAACGGACAGATCAGACAAGATAATGGCGGACTATTCCCGGCTGCAGGGCGGGTATTTAATCGACGCCGTATTTAGAATGATTGATCTTTATGGCGCGGAAGATGTATATGATGAATGCTCTTAAGGACAGGAAAGACGATTTCCCGAATTTATATGAAATTTACTTTGCAGAATAAATTCCCGACAGCCCATCACTGCCCCGCAGGAATAAACATATTCCACCTGTACGGTTGGATGATCTAAAGATCATCCAACCTGCGCATCCATACGTCAAGCTGTCCTGGGCAGGCAGACCGTGATCGTGACCGAATGTCCGCCGCTTTCCGCGTGTATGGAACCGCCGTGCAGGAGGATGATCTCCTTTGCGATCGCCAGCCCCAGGCCCGTGCCGCCGGTGTCGGAGACGCGGGCCTTGTCCAGTCGGTAAAATTTATCAAAGAGCAGGGAGAGCTTTTCCGCGGGAATGTGGTCCCCCTGATTTTGGAAGGAAACGCGGACCTGTTCGGCCGTTTCTTCGGCTGAGATTGTGATTTCGGTTTTCGGGTCGCTGTATGCCGCCGCATTTCTTAAAATATTGCTGAATACTCTGACCAGCTTATCTGGGTCGGCGCGGACAGTCAGATTTTCATCCATATTTAACACAACGGAATTGCCATGGGGAGCGAAGACCGGGGAAAGCTCGTCGGACAGCTGGACAAGCAGATAGTACAGATCGACGGGTTCCTTTGCCAGTTGGATCTGCCTGGAATTGTAGCGGGTGATCTCAAAAAATTCATTGATCATTTCTTCCAGCCGATAGGCCTTGTCCAGTGTGATATGCACATTCTTCGCGCGTTCGGCGGCAGACATATCCGGATCTTCGTCCAGAAGATTCAGATACCCGATCACGGAGGTCAGGGGAGTGCGGATGTCATGGGCAAGATACATTACCAACTCGTCTTTCCGCTGTTCCGCAAGCGCGGTTTCCTGCTTCTGCCGCGTCAGTGTCTGCTTGACTGCGTTCAGCTTTTTTTCAAAGGGAAGCATTTCCGCCGATAAATGGATTTGTGCCGTATCTTCTGCCAGCAGGGCGTCGATCCCCTGATTGACTTCTTTAAAATATCGGGTGATCCACCGGAATAAGCGCCAGAGCAGCACAACAAATAGAAAAATGATCGCCGCCGCGAAAAAGATTTCCTTGTAGCCTCTGAAATAATTGTGATAGATATAGAAAGCCTGCTCATATTCGAGCGTTGTAAATGTCACCAATAGAGTGATGACCAGGTTTCCGCCCCGCTGTTTCCAGAGGAACAGATACAGCAGGATCACGGCCGCAACGGAAAGAAGCGCGTTTCCGCAGAAACGTTCCATGAGTTTTGACTGAAATTCAGAATATTCTCCTCTGTTGTTAGCCTTCAATTTTATACCCCACCCCCCATATCGTTTTGATATATTTTGGTTTACTCAAGGTGTCGTTCATTTTTTCGCGCAGATGGCGGATATGCACGGTGATCGTATTGTTGGATTTGCTGTAATACTCGTCCTTCCAGATCTGATGAAACAGTTCTTCCGCGCTGATCACGCGCCCTTTGTTTTCCAGGAGGATGCGTAAAATGGAAAATTCGGTCGGGGTCAGTGTGAGCGGCTTTTCATTTAAAAAGCATTCGTAGGTGTCAGGTTTCATCACCAGGCCGGAGTGAGTGAGCAGATCCTGTTCGTCCTCCGAATGGGCCGGGTTGTACTTTTTGTACCGGCGCAGCTGGGACTTCACCCTTGCGATCAATTCCAGGGGACGGAAAGGCTTTGTGATGTAATCGTCCGCTCCGAGCGTCAGCCCCTTGACCTGGTCCATCTCACCGTCCTTGGCGGTCAGCATGATGACCGGATAGGTGTACTTTGCCCGGATTTTTTGGCACAATGTAAATCCGTCGATCTCCGGAAGCATGATATCCAGGATCGCAAGATCCAGCTCAGTGGTATTGATGCACTCGAGGGCTTCCTTCGCGGAGTAAAATTTAAAGACCGTGTAGTCTTCGCTGTTCAGATACACTTCAATTAAATCAGCGATTTCGGCCTCGTCGTCAACAATCAGTATTTTGTCAGACATGGGAAAACCTTCCTTTCTGTGTTTTTTCAGCGCAATTCAGCATGGTTTAACTTTTACGGCACGGATCTGATTATCAATAAGTAATATTCTTCGCGCGGATGATATTGTATTTGATGATTGAGGTATTGATATATTCATTAGCATACAGGATCGGGCTGTCGCTGGTATCGTAGTTGATGCCCTTCAAGTACAGCAGCGGCATGTCCGGCAGTTCCCGGAGCTCCGCGTACCCGGACAGACCTTCCATCGCGGAGGACATGATCGTATCGATCTCCACCTTGTCCCATTCGCATTTTTTTCCGGATACATGATAAATGTATTTGAATACGGAATCCTCGTACCTGCTGAACTCCCGGAAAGACGCCTCGTCCCCCACCTGGGAGGCGCTGAAATAATCCCGGCAGAATACGCAGAACTGCCCGTCCGCCAGAAATATTTTCTCGGCGATCACAAGCTCCTCGTCTTCTTTCATATGAAGGAGCCCGCAGATCGCTTCATCCCGGGGGATTTTTTTGATGTCTCCCAGCTTGACCGACGGCTCATAACCGCTGTTCCGGATCATCTGCGAAAATTCCATGCAGGGGTTAAAGTGAACCTTGATGTTCAGGGAATCTACGTTGACAAAGGTGCCTCGCCCCTGCCTGCGGAAAATGAGCCCTTCCGCTGCCAGGTCGTTGAGCGCCTGGCGGATCGTAATGCGGCTGACGCCGATGATCTCGGCAAGACGTTCCTCTCTGGGAAGCTTGTTGTCTTTCTGCAGATCCATGGTGCCGATATATTTCTGAATCTCAAACCTGGCCCGGTCGGACAGGGAAAACGCGTTTAGCTTATAGTTGGACATACAGATCTCCTTTTCATAATGTACATTTGACTCCAAGCATAAAGGATAAGCGGGAATCTGTCAATATAAGTGTGGACCTGTGTGTAAAAAAAACGCGCACCCGGATGCGTGCGCGTTTTTGTATTCTACAGCGTTATTATTTATAATGCCTTGCGTTATGCCGCAATGCATCCGGCCGATAAAGCTGTAATTTACGGCTGCCATGAAGAAAACGCATATGTCATGACAAACAGGCTGACGATCAGCAATACATTTCCTGCCATGATCAGCGCGGGCACGGAACAGAGACAGGCCATAAAGGAACCGATTCCCATGATGATCGTTCCGATCAGAGCTGCCAGTTTATATTTTCCCATCATAATCTCCTTCCTACTGTGCGACTTGTTTCTTCGTTACTTTCATCAGGATCGGATAGAGCGCGCCGCCGATGATCAGGCCTTTGAGCGCAGGCAGTCCGAACGGGATCAGGTAGACTCCGGCAAGCGCGATCGCCCAGGTCAGCCATGAAACCGCGTTAAACCGCGCAAATTTTACACTGCCCAGATCCTTGTACTCTCCCTTGTGGATGATGAAGTAATCCGCAAGGATGATGCCTGGAAGCGGAGGTACGATGGTTCCCAGCAGGTCCAGGAAGGAAAACAGAAATCCGACCTGGTAGGGCCTGCACAGTGTAGCAAGCGCGGAGATGGCAAGCAGTACCACAATAATCTTCTGACGGTCCATGTGAAATGCATTGGACAGGTTCAGGGATGTGGAATACAGGTTCGACGCATTTGTGGTAAAAATGTTGGTTGTCATCAGGATCAGGCACGGAACCAGAAGACCCATGGACAGCAGCACATTTGTCAGGTCGCTGTCGCCTACCGCAACGGAGGTGATGGTCCCGCAGAGGATCATGAAAATATTTCCGCCAAGCAGTCCGGTCAGGGTCGCCGCGATGGCTTCCTTTGTGGATTTCGCATAGCGCATGATGTCCGCGATGCAGGTGGAGGTGGACAGGATCCAGGTTCCGATCACGACGGTGATCCCGCTGGATAACGTAATGTGCCCCTCCGGTGTATAACTCCAAAGCCCGTCCAGACCGATCATGCCTACGGCACGGATGGAGGTGGCCATCGACAGGAAGATGATCGCGGGGATCGCGATGTATCCCAGGATGCTGATGGCTTTGATCCCCTTCATTGCAAAGATTCCCATCACTACCGCGCTGACTGCCATGCAGATCAGCTCCGCAATGTCTCCGAAGCCGAATGCCTGCGCGATAAAATGTCCGTAGGTAGCGGCCTGAATGGTGTACCAGCCGATATTTACGATGGGCACAAACATAGACGCGATTCGGGAGCCCTTTTCTCCGAAGCTGTAGCGTGTCATCAGCGCAAAGGTCAGTCCGGTCTTGCTGGCGATGATGCTGACCAGGATCGCGATAGCGCTCAGGAAGACATTTCCCAGGAGGACCGCAACCAGGATCATTTTAAAATCCAGCCCGGCGGAAAGCCCGCCCCCTGCCATCATGCTGGTGATGACAAATACGAAGCCGGTCCAGACGATGGTCAGGCTGAAATAACTTTTCCGTTCACTCTTTGGTACGGCGGAGAGCGAAAATTCGGTATCTTGTTGTTGTGCTTGATTTTTTTCCATTTGTATCTCCTTATTTTATACCTTGTAAAACGGCCGGATGGCCATAATGGGATGCCCTTGGGTATACCTTGTAAAACGGCCGAATGGCATACGCGGAACTCTCCGGGGAGAGCTTCGCGCGGCGGACGGCTATTGATTCCAGTATCCCTCGTGTACTTCTGCGGCCAGCGGAGCGATCTCCGGGAAAGGTCCGACCACCTGGATGTCCTTCTGTCCCTTTGCAAAGACCTCTCTGCAGGGAAGGTCGAAGGTGGGATTCTGCTCATCGGAGCCGGTCAGGGAAAGCAGCTCTCGTTCGGTCATGGCATAGACGACCCGTCCGATATTGCCCCAGTAAATGGCCCCGGAGCACATAGCGCAGGGTTCTGCGGTGGAGTACAGCGTGCAGTTCCATAAGAAATCCTTTTCATACAGAACGGAGGCACGTTCGACCAGCTGCGTTTCCGCATGGCCGGTACATTTTTTTGTGGAGATCTCCACATTCTCCTGCTCCAGCAGGATATTGCCCTCCGCGTCTACCAGGATCGCCCCGAAGGGGGTATTGCCTGCTTCCCGGGAGCGTTTTGAGATTTCGATGCAGCGTTTTAGATAGTATTCGTGTTCTTTGTACATGATGTTCCTCATTCCTTTCTTTTGACCTGTATCTTCCATATGTGTGAAAAGAGCAATATGTAATAGGTATTACCTTAAGAAAATTGTAGCATAAAAATAAATTATTGTAAATGCGTCAATATAGACAATAAAAATGTAAAAAAAACAGCACATTGCACAAAGGGAGTGAGATGAATGTTATCAGCATCCATCCTCCTCGTCCTTCGTTACTGCTCACACCCTGACCGGGCGCTCACAGTAACCGTCCTTCTTTTTTGATCAGCAGCCGGCTGTCTCTGTACCTAGACAAAATATAAACTTTAATGTAAAATATAACGATGACAAAACTTTGATATATATATTTAATACTGTATCAAATCCCGACATTCTGTATTTTTATATCCTTTTCGAGGTATCGCTATGGAAGACAAATATCATAATTTAAAAGATATAAGCTATCTCATGATTGTACGAAGATAGAAATAAGAATAAAGAACGTCATTAGAGAACCGCGGAGCCGAGAAATTTTACCAGCGATTCAGGGACAGGTGAAAAGATGCTGTACGATAAAGACATCCGTGAGCCGCTTTTTGATTTTCTGGAAGCGTATTACGGTAAAATGAGGATTTTGGAGGAGAAGCAGATGGGAAGGTCACGGGCGGATATCGTGATGGTCCTTCCGTCTGCGCTTGTGGGGATCGAGATCAAGAGCGACGCGGACACCTATGCCAGGCTTACGCGGCAGGTGAAGGATTATGATCAGTATTTTGACTATAATTATGTGGCGGCGGGGGTAAGCCATGCCATGCATATTGAGGAGCATGTTCCAGAGTGGTGGGGGATCATCACCGTGGAGCAGGTGGACGGGGAGGCGGACTTTTATATCTTGCGCAGGCCGAAGGAGAATCCGAAGGTGAACCGGAAGAAGCAGCTGAGCCTTCTGTGGCGGCCGGAGCTGGCGCACATCCAGGAGCTGAACCGTCTGCCCGGATACCGGCAGCGGAGCAAGCAGTTTGTGACAGAGAAGATCCTGCTCGGCGTCCCGGAGGAGATCCTGCGCAGGCAGGTCAGCGAGGAGCTGTTCGAGCGGGATTATACACGGATCGCGGAGACCATTCTGGAGTATAAGAGAGGGCGGTAGGTGATCAGGATTCGTTTTGGAAGGTTTCTTCCAGGGCAGGAAGATCAGTGCGCATGACAGCTTCCGGAGGCGTTTGAACCGATATGATGTGATACGCATTGATGTGCAGTGGTGCCTCACCAGTGTAAAATCCGGGGATAAAACGGTTTCCTATATTGAAAAAAATGTGATCGAAGAATTGCGGGAGCTGTTTAAAGGGGCGAATTCTACGGAGTTTATCCATCTTGCGTATCTGACAGGAATTTTGCCCATCAAGAAGATCCGGACACAGTCCGCCTTAAATGATTTTGATGAATTTACCATGCTGGACGCAAAAATATTTGCGCCATATATTGGATTTACGGAAGAAGAGGTAAAAAGTCTGTGTAGCCGGTACGGAAGGGATTTTGAAGAGACGAAATGCTGGTATGACGGTTATCTCCTTGGAAAGGAGCATGTATATAATCCAAAAGCAGTTCTGGGCTGTATGATGTGGGGGGAGTTCCGGAGCTACTGGTCCATGACCGGAACCTTTGAATCCATCCGGCCATTGATCAATATGGATTTTGACGGGCTGAGAACGGCTGTGATCACGATGCTGGCCGGCGAGTCTGTGAGGGTAAAAATGACGTCTTATCAAAATGATATGGTGACCTTCCGGAATAAGGATGAAGTCGGAGGAACTGTTGGATGCGACCCTGGAAATGGATTGCGCGGCCGTAGCGGATATCATTGAGGAGATCCACATGGGTTATGCCTCGAATATCCAGTATAATAATGAAAATTCCCTGAGCAGCGTGCTGAGCATCGCGTACCTTGGAGCTATGAACTATTATTTCAAGCCGGTCAGGGAGCTCCCGGCAGGGCGGGGATTCGCAGATATGGTGTTCCTGCCGCGGAAGGAATATCCGGAGCTGCCGGCATTGCTGGTTGAGCTGAAATGGAACAAGTCAGCGGATGCGGCCATCAGCCAGATCAAGGACAGGAAGTATGCCGCGGCATTGGAGCAGAATACGGGTGAGATCCTTTTGGTGGGGATCAATTATTCAAAAAAGGATACCAGACACCAGTGCCTGATTGAGAAATACAGTATATAGAAGAGAAGCATGCGGATATCGTAAGACGTATTTTGATATCCGCGTGCTTCGTCATTTGAGGCCGTTCCGGCGTGGCGGCGACGCTGGCAGAGAAGCAGAACCAATCCGCTTGCTTTGTTATGTCAGGCTTTTCCGGCGTCCCAGCGACACACACGCGTACAGCAGGAACCATACCGCGCAGTGCGCCGCCAGGACTGCCAGCTCATTTCCCAGGCTGCCGCTTCCATTCAGGAGCTTCATCAGTCCATAGAAGGTGGCGCTGGAGGGCAGCAGATAGGTCAGCGCGCGCAGGGCACCGCCGGCCGGGAGGAGCAGGTAGAACAGGATGGGCGGGGCGAGGAAGAGGATCATGACGAGCTTGATGTACATGATCCCCATCATCAGGCTTTCGGAAAAGCCTGCGATAAAAAGTCCGCTCAGAGCCGCGATAAATGCGGACAGGAGGATCAGAAGCAGCAGAGGAACGAGCTGCCCGACGGTAAGCCTCATGCAGATGAGGGCGGTGACGGCGGCGGAAATGGTTCCGCCGAGGAAGCCGACGGTGAGCTTCTGCAGGGTGTACCGGGCCTTCGTCAGGGGCAGGACCTGGTTGATGCTGAGGATCCCGTCCTCCTTCTCACTGATGATATTCATGGCGTTGAAGGTGCAGCCCATGAACATGGCCGTGACCATGGTGATCACGATCAGAAGGTGCTTCATCATGTCATTGTCCGCTGCGGAGGGCAGCCGTGTGACCTCGTACCGGGCCATCAGGCCGCGGTCCGCGTAAAGCCTGGGGAGCAGGTCCGCCGTGACCGCCGTTCTCGTCATTTCATCGCCGGCCCGGATGGCCCGGATGCCGGAGCCGTCGGACAGGACTCCGATGGTCTGTGTGGAAGGCTCCCTGACGGCCGCTTCCAGGCTTCTCAGGGTGTCGTATGCCGTGACGGCACCGTGCTTTTGGAGCCATGCGGCGGCTTCCGGGGCCAGGTCATCCTGCAGGACGCCGAAGGAGGGCTCCGCTGCGGAGGACAGGTTCAGATCCGACAGGAGATTCAGCGCCAGCCCCACCGCGATGGGCAGCAAAAATGTCAGGATGCACAGCTTGTCGCGGCGGACGGCTTTTAATTGATATTTCAGGGCATTCCAGTTCATGGTTTGTGATTCCTCCTTTTTTCATCTCTTAGGGTCTAATTTCCCGCCGCTTGCGGCGGGGGAGTTCATTTTGATATATGCCCGTGCCGCGGGGGAGATGGAACGGATCCTTATCCTTCCCGCGCCATTTCGCGCCGCAGTCCCCATCCGGCCAGCAGAAACAGCAGGAAAATGGAGGCCCCACAGGCGGTGTAATAGAGCAAGCTGGTATTTGGAATCTCAAAATAGGCGCGCTTCATGGCAAGAAACAGATGGTACATGGGATGAAATTTGATCCAGCCTGCTTCGATCCCTAACTGCCCCGCCAGGAATACGGGGGTCGTGATAAATACTGCCAGCACCAGGTACAGCAGTGAGAATTGTTTGAAATCCGGCAGTACAACGGCGCAGAAAAATCCCACCAGGGCCATCAGCAGGGAGAGGATCCCGGCCTGGAGGAGGACGGAGGGGAGCACGGCCAGCCCTTCTACGAATCCCACATTGATCAGGGTCAGCAGTGCGGAAAATGCCAGGTCTGCCAGCAGGATCAGCGCCAGCTTGGACAGGAGGAAGGCAGTTCCGGACACCGGGAGGACGGCGTGGATGCGGATGGCGCCCATGTCCTTCTCCTTGAACAGCATTGCTGCCAGCCCTAAAAACCCCACCGCCGCCAGTTCAAAGAACAAAAATTCGGCGGTGATCTCCCGGCGGCCCTTCATCTCCCTGTCATCCGTGCCGATGCGGGCGGCAGGGGGGAAGGAGCCGGAATCCGCAGTGGGCAATGATGCCCCGGAGCGCAATTCGGCGGATGATGCCCATGACGCTTTGGAGTTTATTTCGCAGGATGTGAGATACGATGCCGCGCAGGCTGCCCGCAGGTTGTCGAGGGTTTCTATCCCGCAGGATACCATCTGGATTCGGGGCGTTTCCCCGGAAAGGTCGATCCCGACAGAGAGTCCGTCTCCGCAGGCAGCTGTCAGCTCCTCGATTGTATTTACATTTATCACAGGATCCGCCGTACCTTCCAGCCGACCGTCCGGGTCAAAGCAGCAGACCGGAAACATTTCATCGTCCAGCTTCACGTACACAAAATTGATATAGCAGGAGTAGAGCGCCAGGGAGCCGGCGGCCAGCAGGAAAAACCTGGCGGCCAGCATGAGCCGGAAATCCTTTTTCAGCAGTGTGAAAAACGTAAGCTTCATCAGTCAAGCCCCCTTCCTGTGTACCGGATGAACACATCCTCCAGGGTGGGTTCCTGGGAATGCACGCTGAGGATCTCCCCATGGGGAAAGGAAAATCCGGCTTCCAGTTCCCCGATCTCCAGGATTTTTGTGAGCCGCTTTTCAGCGCAGGGCTCCCAGGCCTTTCCCTCAGACTCTGGGCCGGGACGGGAGGCCTGCAGATATTCCACCACGACTCTGCGGGTGCTGTTCTGCTCCTTCAGATTTTTAGGGGTATCCAGCGCGGCGATCTGCCCGTTGGAAATAAATGCGACCCGGTCGCACAGCAGGTCTGCGTCCACCATATTGTGAGTGGTGAGAAATACCGTGGTGCCCTTCTTTCTCTCATCCTCAATGATCTTCCGGAACAGCACGGCGCCGGATGGATCCAGGCCGCTGATCGGCTCATCCAGAAATAAAAGCTTCGGACTGCTGATCAGCGCCCGGGCCATGCTCACCCGCTGTCGCATCCCTTTGGAGTAGGAGGACACGGGTTTTTTCAGAAAATCCCGTTTGAATTCCAGCATTTCCAGCAATTCCTCGGGATCCCGGATCTGCTCCGGGGGATAGAAGGAAGAAAAATAATTCAGGTTATCGAGGGCGCTGAGATTGGCGTACAGATAGGGAAACTCAAAGAGCACACCGATCTCCCGGAAAAAATCTCGGGTCCGGATGGCAGAGATATCCCTTCCGAGCACGGTGACTTTGCCGCCGAAGCCCTTCAGGATTCCGGTGAGGATCTTCTGTGTGGTGGACTTTCCAGAGCCGTTGGGCCCCAGAAATCCGAAGATCTCGCCTTCTCCGACCGAAAAATCCAGGCCGTGGAGGGCTTGCTTGTCTTTCTTATAGGAAAAGGTCAGGTTCTTTACTTCGATCATTCCTCATCCCCCCATTTTCCGCGCCGGCTGTTTTTCTTTTCCCCGGTCCGCCGACTCCACCATTTCATGAATTTTACCTTGACCGGCAGCAGGACAGCCAGAACTGCCAGGATCACCAGCCACCAATACCATTCCAATCCTAAAAACATGTTGTCATCCTCCTTTGCTGTAAGGAACTGTCTGTAAATAACTTGTGCATATTGCTCGTCTAAATCTTCATATGCTGCGCCATCTGCACAAGTTATTTCTGAACAGTTCCTAATGAATTTGCTTTTGCGCATGAATTCATTGTATCTGAGGGAAGTATAGGGGACTGGTGTAAAATCCGTGTGAAGGGGAGGTGAAGCGGGGGTAAAATATGCGAAAATGGAATTGCATCTATTTGAAATAATGGTATAATGTAGAGACTGTGAATTCTCGGACAGATTCTGGACAGGAGAAACACATGAATTTGAAAATCATACGAAGGAGTGCTGCCCATGAATGAGAAATACCAGAAGACCATCTATGCATGCTTTGTGGGATATATCGTACAGGCGATCATCAATAATTTTGTCCCGCTGCTGTTTTTGACCTTCGAGAGTACTTATCAGATCCCGCTGAGCCGGATCACCATACTGATCACATTTAACTTCGGGGTTCAGCTGATGGTGGACCTGCTGTCTGCGGGCTTTGTGGACAGGATCGGATACCGGGTGTCCATCATGCTGGCGCATATTTTCGCCGCGGCGGGGCTGCTGGGTCTTGCCGTGCTCCCGGAAATCCTGCCAAATGCTTATGCGGGGCTGCTGATCTCGGTGACGGTCTACGCCCTTGGGGGCGGGCTTTTGGAGGTGCTGGTCAGCCCCATCGTGGAGAGCTGCCCCACAGACAATAAGGAAAAGGCGATGAGCCTGCTCCATTCCTTCTACTGCTGGGGGCATGTGGGGGTCGTACTGTTGTCCACTCTGTTTTTCCGGGTGTTTGGGATTGGAAACTGGAAGATTTTGACCGTGATCTGGGTGATCGTTCCCGTTGTGAATGCATTTATTTTTGCCAGGGCGCCAATCGCGCCGCTTGTGGAAGAAGGGGAGACCGGAATGACGATGGCGGAGCTCTTCCGAAATAAAGTGTTCTGGGTGATGATGCTCATGATGATGTGCGCGGGCGCAAGCGAGCAGGCGGTGAGCCAGTGGGCGTCTACCTTTGCCGAGAGGGGGCTGGGCGTGAGCAAGACAGTGGGAGACCTTGCGGGCCCGATGGCATTTGCCGTGCTGATGGGAAGCGCAAGGGCCTTCTACGGAAAATTCGGAGACAGGATCGATCTGGACCGGTTCATGGCCGGGAGCGGGATCCTCTGCGTGATGTCGTACCTGTGCATCTCCCTTTCACCCTCCCCGTTCCTGTCCCTCGTGGGCTGCGCGGTCTGTGGATTGTCGGTGGGGATCATGTGGCCGGGGAGCTTCAGCAAGGCGGCCGCGCTGATCCGAAACGGCGGGACGGCCATGTTTGCGCTGCTGGCGCTGGCGGGGGATCTGGGCTGTTCGGGCGGCCCGACGCTGGTGGGCTATGTTTCCAGCATGGCCTCGGACGACCTGAAAAAAGGGATCTTGGCCGCAATCGTATTTCCGGTATTGTTGGTGGCGGCGGTGGGGATCAGCCGCAGGCCGCAGGCCGGGAGATCATAGCGACGAGCGGTGTTCTAGGAAGGAAATGTATGTGCCGGGTATGGAGAAGTAGAACATCACTCCGTCCGGCATATTTTTTACCCCGTAATCCAGGCCCTGCATGGACAGAATCTGTGCCACAATGGACAGCCCCAGTCCGGAGCCGTGATATTCGGCATCCGGATTGCGGTAAAACTTCGTCCAGATCCTGGGCAGTATTTCCTCCGGGATCGGGCTTCCCTCGTTGAGGACGGAGAAATGCAGGAGCTCCCCGCGCATGGTCAGGGACAGCTCCAGCCTGCCGCCAGGACATACATGTTTCCGGGCGTTCAGGATCAGATTGTCCAGCACCTGCTCCATGCGTTTTCGGTCGGTCTTTACAAAAATCTTCTCCTCCGGCAGTTCATACTCCAACTGGAAATCCGCATCCGGAATGTCGGTCAGCAGGCGGCCGGCCGCGGTTTCTACCAGTTCCACAAAATCAAAGGTTTCCATTACAAGCTCAGAAGCGCCGCTTTCCAGCGCCGACAGATCCAGCAGGGTGGTGATCAGGTCGCTCATACGTTCGGTCTCGGAAATGATGATGTCGGTGTACCGCTGCCGCATTGCCTCATCGGTCTCGTCCTGGATTCCTTCCGCATACGCGCGGATGACTCCCACAGGCGTTTTCATTTCATGGGACAGGCTGTCGGTCAGATCCTTGCGCTCCGCAAGAAGGCGCTGCTTCTCTACCACATCGGCTGCGAGGCGCACGTTGGCATCCTCCAGCTGCGAATTGGCGTCTTCGAGGCGCGCGTTGGTATCCTCCAGCCGCGAATTGGCGTCTTCGAGGCGTGCGTTGGTATCCTCCAGCTGTGAATTGGCGTCTTCGAGGCGTGCGTTGGTATCCTCCAGCTGCGAATTGGCGTCTTCGAGGCGTGCGTTGGTATCCTCCAGCTGTGAATTTGCGCTTTCCAGGCGCGCCAGCGTCTGCTGCAGGTTTTCGGACATTCGGCAGAGGCTGGCGGAGAGCTCCCCGAATTCATCCTCCGAGGTGATCCGGCAGGGGTCTGAAAAATCCAGATCTGCCAGACGCCTGGCCGCTTCGTTGAGCCGGGAGACCGGATCGGAGAGAAAGCGCCCCATCAGAAAATCCACTGCCAGGATCAGGGGGATCACGAACGCGAGCCAGATCAGAAGGGATACGTCCGGCTCGGCGGATGCATGGATGGAAAATATGTAAGAAGCGATCAGTACAGCGCCGGCCAGCTTGGAGGTCATGATGATCTTTTTACGGACCGTGCGGAGGGAAAAGAGTTCTTTCAGATTCATACGGGCACCTCGAATTTGTAGCCGGAGCGGATCAGGGTGACGATGTATTTCCCTTCGCTGCCCAGCTTCTGGCGGAGATTTTTGATGTGGGCATCCACCGTGCGGGTGGTTCCTTCGAATTCATAGCCCCAGATCCGGTTCAGGAGCTGGTCGCGGCTGAAGAGCTGGCCGGGGTTGGTCATGAAGAAATGGAGCAATTCGTATTCCTTGTGGGTGAGCATGACCTCCTGCCCGTCCGCGTACACCTTGTGGGATGCGGGATGGAGGGCGAGCTTGCCGGCGCAGAGGGTGCCCAGGGGAGCGGAGGAGGTCCGGCGCAGCAGGGCGTTGACCTTTGCCAGCAGGACTCTGGGGCTGAACGGCTTTGTCATATAATCGTCCGCACCGTATTCGTAGCCCTTCAGCTTATCCTCCTCGCTGCTTTTGGCGGTCAGCAGGATCACCGGCACATTGCCCATCTCGCGGGCCAGCCGGCATACCGAAAAGCCGTCCAGGTGGGGCATCATGACATCCAGGATCAGAAGGTCCGCGGGGGTGCTTTTCAGCAGCATCATGGCGTCCACCCCGTCATCCGCGGTCAGGCAGGTGTGGCCGCCCTTTCTCATATATTCTGCAATGATATCCTGCATGTTTTTTTCATCTTCTGCGATTAAAATAGATGCCATAGGAGAAACCTCGCTTTGCTGAGAGTATGCAATTTATTATAGACCTTCTGAAATTGTTTTACAATATTAAAAAACTTACGGGCCAGGGTAAAATAGTACGCATAGTTACATGTCACGCCTGGTGAAGGTGTGACCTGTAACTACGCATAGGTTTATCAAAGTATGGACAATGGAAGGCGTTTGACGAGTAATCATGAAATCAGGAAGAAGCCGCCGGACGGAACAGCAACCTACACCCGGCATTCCAGCTGACGGTCAAAGGGCTCTGCGTCCGTATGCTCTTTCTGGATTTCTTTTGCGTCGACGCATCCCATTCTTTGATAAAATGCCTGTGTTTCCACGGCGGAGTGGGCGGAAATGTATAATTTTTCCGCCCCGTGCTTCCTGGCCCATTCCTTTGCCGCGCAGAAGAGTGCCGTTCCGATTCCGGAACCGCGCAGGTCTTCTGAGACATGAAGGCTTGTCAGGTCAAGATATTGGTGTCTGCTGCCGAACAGGCCGGCTTCAACGGAGGCAAACCCCTTGAGGGAACGGCTGCTGAACGCCGCATACACAAAGCCGCCGGAAGATACTGTATTTTTCAGGCAGGAGATCAGGAAGTCATAATCGCTTTCTGTCCAATCATCAATAAAAGGCGCGTCCTTGATCACCCATCCGCTGTTCTCTTTCCGCCAGCATTTTGTGACGGTCTGATGCCGGATAAAATCCTGAAATAGCTCCCGGCAAAGTTCCTGTTCAGATAAAGCCCTGTAATGGATCATGAGCAGGGATCCTCCTTGTTCGTTTTTTAGAGCAAAATCAGTAATTCGCCGCATTGACCTCAAAATAGGACTGCGGATGCGCGCAGACCGGACATACCTGGGGAGCGTCCGTTCCGACGAGGATATGTCCGCAGTTCCGGCATTCCCACACCTTGATCTCGCTCTTTTTAAAGACCTCCCGCATCTCTACATTTTTCAGGAGGGCACGGTAACGCTCTTCGTGATGCTTCTCGATAGCGGCTACCATACGGAACTTTTCCGCAAGCTCCGGGAAGCCCTCCTTCTCCGCGGTCTCTGCAAAGCCTGCATACATATCGGTCCATTCGTAATTCTCACCGTCTGCGGCCTGAGCAAGATTTTCGGCGGTATCGCCGAGCCCGCTGAGCTCCTTGAACCACATTTTTGCATGCTCTTTTTCATTATCCGCTGTTTTCAGGAAAAGAGCCGCGATCTGTTCAAAGCCTTCCTTTTTCGCTTTGGACGCAAAATAGGTGTACTTGTTCCTTGCCTGAGACTCTCCTGCAAACGCGGCCTCCAGGTTTTTCTCCGTCTGTGTTCCGGCATATTTATTGTTTGCCATGTTTTTTTCCTCCTATGAAAATATAATATTAGTAACTATTACTATTATAAATGTGATATTTCTAAAAGTCAATACCTGAAATCGTTGTTACTATCTACAAATAGTTGACTTTCCGGGACTGCGGCGTTACAATGCGATACGGAGGAAAAAACAAATGAAAACGAAAATACACAGCTTCTTTATGATGACAGCGGCCACCCTGATCATGGCCGTAGGGATTTATTTTTTTAAGTTTACCAATAACTTTACATTCGGCGGGATCACGGGTCTCGCTGTCCTTGTTGCAAAATCCGGGCTGATCTCCGCGTCGGATTTTTCTTTTGCGGCAAACATGATCCTGCTGGTGCTGGGAGCCTTGATCCTGGGGCGAAAGTTCGTGGCGAAGACCGCTTACTGCAGCGTACTGCTTTCGGTCCTGCTGTCTTTGTTTGAAAGGATCTGGCCCATGCATCAGCCTTTTACGAACGAACCTTTGCTGGAGGTGATTTTCGCGATCGTGCTTCCTGCTTTTGGATCCGCGGTGCTGTTCAATATCGGTGCTTCCAGCGGCGGCACGGATATCGTAGCCATGATCCTGAAAAAGTATTCCAGCATCGACATTGGCCGGGCGCTGATGCTGTCCGACGTGGCGATCACGGTAGCCGGATTCTTTGTGTTTGACGTGGAGGTGGGACTGTACTCCTGCCTGGGACTGGCGTTCCGCTCCGTGCTGGTGGACAACTTTATCGAAAGCCTGAACCTGTCCAAATATTTTAACGTATTCTGCAGCAGGCCGGAGCCAATCTGTGATTTTATCGTACATGAGCTGAACCGCAGCGCCACGATCTGCGACGGGCAGGGGGCCTTTACCGGATCTCAGAAGTATATCATCTTTACCGCGCTGAACCGGCATCAGGCCGTGCTGCTGAGGAATTTTATTAAAAAAGAAGATCCTTCCGCGTTCATATTGATTTCCAATACAAGTGAGATCATTGGGAAAGGGTTCCATAGTGTGTAAATCCCGGATCAGGGCTGCGGTGCCGGAACAGAAATGAGATCAGGAGGATTCGGAAAAACCGCCAAACGGCGGCCCGCCGGGCTCCGGGAAGGGAATCCGGTTTACGCTGACAGGAGAGCGGGAGCTGCTGAGCGAAGCGCTTGCGCAGATGGATGAGGATATGGTCAGGGAAGCCACGGCTGACGCGGCCAAGGCGGCGCTTTTGCCGGAGCGTGAAAAAGGGAGCTTGTGAGACGGCCGGGCTGTGAAAGATGAAGGGGCTAATGGGTGTTTTGGATAAGCCGGTAATATTTGCAAAATGTATAACCCTTTATTTAGAACAAAGCTGACAATCATATCTAATGTCGTCAGCTTCAACCAGGTTAGAATGTATACGGGGAGGTGGAGACCATCAGGATCTTCGCCTCCTCGTCTGTTATATTGCTCCAGCGGTGGCCGATATAGTTGGGGTAATACAGCGTATCGTGTTCGTTCAGCTCATAGGTTCCTCTATTTTCCATATCAAATATCACACTCCCATACAGCACATACACGAACTCTTCCCCGCCATGGTGGGCGTACTCACCGGAATCTGCATGGGAGGGCACAGTGACGGTTGCCGCGTACATCTCATTTTTTCCCTGGATGATCAGGGATTCGATCAGGGATTTTCCATTGCTCGTATTGCGGACAAATGACTTCTGGTCCGTATGACGCACCAGCTGGACCTGCTCGTCATCCTCTTCCAGAAACAGCGAAAAGACCGGGAGGTTGAGGGCGTCGCATATGGACTTTAAGGTGAGCAGGTTGGGGGAGGTTTTGCCGGTTTCAATCTGGCTGATGGTACTCGCCGCCACATTTGATACGTTGGACAGATCGCGGATTGACAAATTCTGTCCCAGACGATGCTCCTTGAGGGTTTTTCCGATTTTGTTTAAATCCATGTATGGGGCCTCCTGATAAATTCTGTGTGGATGGGATTGGCGGGTATCATTGTGTAAACGCTGCAGCCGCATTATTAATAAATGAGTGTTACATGATGCTTCTCTAAGATATCAATGTAAGGCTTATCGGGTTTGCTATCTGTAATTAAATAATGAATATCCTGGAAGGTAGCAAAAGTATATAAAGAGAGCTTATCAAATTTTGTGCTGTCGGCCAGCATATAGATTGTGTTACTGTTTTCAAAAATGCACTTTTTTATCGCGATTTCAGAATCTCCCGCATTAGAAAATCCTTTATTCAATGAAAGGCCATTGCAGCTTACGAAAGCTTTGTTGACATTTAGTGACTTCAGGGAATCAATCGTTTGGATACCAACGGTTGACTGAGTATAATAGTCTATTTTTCCCCCAATGAGAATAATGTCTTTATTGCTTTTCGGATCATTGGTGGCAACCAAAAGATTGTTGGTTACAATAGTCAGGTGAGGAATATTTTTTAAAAACGGCAGTATGTGAAAAGCAGTCGCGCCCGAGCCAATGTAGATTACGTCATTTTGTTCAACAAAAGATGCCGCGAGTTTACCAATGTAATCCAGTTTGTGGGAAATATTATCCGGGTCTGGAGCCGGTTCTCTTTTGGGATTAAGAGTACTGTCCTTCGTAGAAGACGTTCCGGGCACGGCAGTAACCCCGCCATATACTTTACGGATTGTATGGCTTTGAATCAACGCGTTAATATCTCTTCTGGCAGTACTAAGTGATATATTAAAATGATTACAGATATCATCATAGCTGCAGATCTGCTGACTTTCGATATATTCTAGTATTGAATTTAATCTTTGAACTCTCATTCTGTTGCCCCTCATTAGTGTGCTGATAGTTTGGATCTTCGAATGCCGATTCCTGCTTTTATGATAGCATAAGTTCATTTTTGAATCAAGAAATAGTTAAAAAAGGCTACAGCCTCTTGCGGATGGCATTATAAGTCAAAATATAGTCAAAATATATGTAAAATATAGACAAAAACGAATGCGAGATTATGTGAAAAATGACTAAAAAATGAGCGAAATAAAATAAACTATTGACACAAATGAACATAAAAGATAAAATAAAATCGAAAGATGGTCAAAAGATTGCCGGTAAAGTCTTTTGGAAAAGGAGGAAATATGAAGTTAGTAGGAATAGGGGATCCATTGATTCCAAGTAAGTATATTGAAAGGGGTTTTGCGGGATTCAGGGAGAAAGGGATATCAATAGAAACGGTATCGTGGGAATTGAAGGATTATGAAGAACTGCAGCATATTAATCTATTGGTGGAACAAGGCGGCGCGGAAGTTTACCAGATTCCTGATTATATTTTAAAAGCAACGGAAGATGCAGACATTATTATTACACAGTTCTGTACCATTACAAAAGCTTTGATAAATCATTGCAAACACCTGAAAGCGGTAGGTGTACTTCGCGCGGGGATTGAAAATGTAAATTTGGAATATGCCAATGAAAAAGGAATCATGGTATTTCATACACCAGGAAGAAATGCAACGGCAGTCGCTGATTTTACAGTAGGAATGCTGCTTGCGGAATGCCGCAACATTGCAAAAAGCCATAATGAGTTAAAAAAGGGGAATTGGATACGGGACTATGCGAATGCGGAATATGTTCCCGACCTGGAGGGCAAAATTGCCGGAATTATAGGCTATGGCAGTATTGGAAGCAAGGTGGCAAAAAGACTCCGGGCGTTTGACATGAAGATTCTGGCATATGATCCGTATTATAAGGGAGACGAAGTTCCTCTGGTATCATTGGAAAAATTGATGAAAGAATCGGATTTTGTACTGGTTCATTACAGACTTACAACAGAAACGAGACATATGATCAATAAAGAGATGCTTGAACTGATGAAACCTACGGCCTATTTCATTAATACAGCGCGTTCGGGTCTGGTTGATGAAACTGCTTTGGTTGAAGCCCTGAGGGAAAAGAAAATTTTCGGCGCTGCGGTTGACGTATTTGAAAAAGAGCCGCCAGAGAAGGACTACCCGCTGGTTACCTGCGACAATGTTACCATTACGCCGCATATAGCGGGAGGAACAAAGGACGCGTTCCTGAATTCGCCTGTTTTGCTTGCGAAAGAAATGGCAAAGGTTCTGGAAGGAAAAACGTCGGGATTTTTGATAAATGCAGAGGAATGTGCAAAAAACAAATGATTTTGGAGGAGAACGATCATGGATTATGGATTAAAAGGTAAAACGGCAGTTATTACCGGCGGCGGGAGCGGACTTGGGGCTGCCGCGGCAGAGCTGTTTCTTCAGGAAGGGGCGAATGTCGTAATAAGCTACATCGTAGATAAAGAGCAGGTATTGGCACGTGTAAAAAAACTGAATGAAACATATAAGGACAAAGTAGCTGCAATATATAATGATGTCTCGAACGAGGAAAGTGATGAAAATCTGATCGCGCAGGCAGTTGATAAATTCGGTTCGGTAGACATTCTGGTCAACAGCGCGGGAATCTGGCCGACTGCTTATATAAAAGAAATGGAATTGTCAGCATTTAAAAAAACACTCGATATTAATCTTCTGGGTCCGTTCATACTTTCCAAAATACTTATCAATTATTGGATTGATATGAAAAAGCATGGGAAAATTATTAATATTGTCTCGCAGGCTGCCTTTCATGGTTCCACATCCGGACATGCCCATTACGCGTCTTCTAAGGCCGGCCTTGTAGGCTTTACAATTTCTCTGGCAAGAGAGGTGGCGCCGTATGGAATCAACGTAACGGCTGTGGCGCCCGGGATTATGCGGTCACCGATGAATGAGGAAGTATTGAAGGATCCGAAACGCGTAGACGCATACTTAGAAAGAATTCCTTTAAGAAGAGTGTCAGAACCTGTTGATGTGGCAAGAAGCGTGTTGTTTTTAGCCTCCACCCAGGCAGACTATATAACCGGAGCAACCATTGATGTGACTGGCGGTATGTTGATGAGATAAGGAGAAAAAAATGGCATTAGTAAATTTAAACGGAATTTTAGGAGATGCCCGGAGAGGAAACTATGCGGTTCCGGCATTTGATGTAAGCAATTATGAGATGGCAAGAGCCGTAGTAGATGTGGCTGAGGAAGTGGGAAGCCCGGTAATCCTTATGGGATTGAAACCGGATCTGACAGAAGAAGCGTTTGATATGATGTCACTTATCATGCAGACGATTGCAAGGAAGGCAGAAGTAGATGTCTGTATACATCTGGATCATGCAAATGAATTTGATCTGATAAAAAAAGCAATTGCGCAGGGATATAGCTCTGTTATGATTGATGCTTCACAGAAGCCATTGGAAGAAAATATCAGGATTACAAGGGAAATTACAAATTACGCACATATGTATGGCGTTTCTGTGGAAGCGGAGCTGGGACATGTAGGAGATGGAATCGTAGGAAATTCAGAAAATGCGGCAAAAGAAAATGGTGGACATGAGAGTACTCTGACAAAACCAGAGGACATGGAGCGTTTTATTGCAGAAACAAATGTAGACGCGCTGGCTGTCGCGATCGGAACCTCCCACGGTGTGTACAAAGGAACTCCAAAGCTGGATCTACGTCTCATGGATGAACTGAACAGACGGTCTAAAGTTCCTTTGGTTATGCACGGAGGATCAGGAACGCCGGAAAAAGATCTGGTAAAGTCTATTAAATTGGGAATGTGCAAAATTAATATCTTCTCGGATATTTTAAACGGTTACTATTCCGGAATGAAGGAATTTCTTAATTCCACGGAAAATCTGTCGATCTGGCCGTCCGCGGGGAATAAAAAGGCGCTGGAAAATATGAAAAAAGTAATCCTGGAGAAATATAAACTGTTTGGAGCAACAGATAAGGGGAGAAAATGACGGAGGAACAAGACTATGAGAAAAAAGTTTAGAAAACTAATTTGCCTGCTGGCAACATGTACATTATTGGCGGTTTCTGTTGTGGGATGTGGGGATGAAAATGTAAAAGCAGATACAGGTGATTCACAAAATGCGAAAAGCGCAGAGAAAACACAGGCATCAGATTTAAAAGGAAAATCAGATGAAGCTTATTATATGTGCGTTCCCATATCAGGGGTGGAATATTGGTTCCCGGTATTCCAGGGGATGAAAGACGCGGCAAAAGCACTGGGGGTAAACTGCTATTATATGGGGACACCGGAATATGACGCGTCGAAACAGGTAGAGGTATTTGACCAAATCCTGGCAATGGAACCGACAGGAATTCTGGTTCATCCGATTACTGCGGAAAGTTTTGTGGATCCGATTCAAAGAGCGGCCGATGAAGGGGTTCAGATTGTGACTTTTGCGGCGGATTCTCCAGATTCCGTGCGGACGGCATATGTCACTTCAGATAATACAAAGGAAGGAAATACAGCCGCTGAAAATATTGCAAAGGAATTGAACGGAAAAGGTGAAGTGATGGTTATGCGTAATCCGGGCCAGACCAACCATGAAACCAGATGTGATTCTTTTGTAGCATATATGGAAGAAAACTATCCGGATATCAAAGTTGTGGCTGAGGAAATTTCCGGTCAGGACGCAGATAAGACCTATCAGTCCGTGATGACGGTAGCGCAGGCACACCCAGACCTTACCGCGGTATTTACTCCGGAGGCAACTTCAGCCGTAGGGGCGGCCCAGGCAGGAATTGAACTTGGCGGCGGAGAGCAAAAGCTTCTTGTTTCCTGCTGCGATACGTCGGAACAGGTACTGGATCTGCTGAAGGAGGATCAATTCTTTGCGGCAATTGCCCCGGATCAATATCTTCAGGGGTACATTGCGATGCTGAATCTGTTTTTCTCCGCTCATAACGAAATCCTCAATCCGATGAACAGCAGGGCTGATGATGGAGAAAACCTGTGGCAGGTTCCATATTGTGACAATGGATTGTCAATTGTAACAAAGGAAAATGCGGACAGCTTTTATATGTCAAATTACTGCGAGAAGGTCGGAGTTGCTGATACTGACGAAATGTTAAGTGCATACGAAGTAAAATAGCGGCTTTTGATCAGCAAACAGCAATAAATAGTATTATATAGTCTCCGCGTTATATGATAATGCGGAGACAACTATTATAAAATTGGTATCCTGGACATCAGAGGAGGATAATCATATGGCGTTATTAGAATTAAAGAATATATCAAAAAGCTTTGGAAAAAACGTCGTACTGGACGGAGTGGATTTTCAGCTTGAAAGTGGAGAAGTACATGCCCTGCTTGGTGAGAACGGAGCGGGGAAGTCAACGATGCTGAATATTATCGGGGGTCTGATTGGCGCGGATGGCGGTGAAATATTGATTAACGGGGAGAAGATTGATAATAATACCATTTCTAAAGCAAAAGAAATGGGAATCGGATTTGTTCATCAGGAAATAGAATTATGCCAGGATGTCAGCGTGGCAGAGAATATTATGATGGCGTCTATTTGCGATAACAAAACATGGAATGTACGTTATAAGGACATTGAGGAAGAAGCACGAAAAATACTGGAGCCGTTGGTTGGAGAAGAGATCCGTCCGGAGGAAATGGTATCATCACTTTCCATTTCCCATCAGCAGGTTGTAGAAATTGCAAAAGCAATTTCTTGTAAATGTAAAATTCTATTATTAGATGAGCCAACGGCCGCATTATCAGAAAGTGAGACGGCTTCATTGTTTCAAATTATGCATCAATTAAAACAAGAAGGAATCGGGATTGTTTTTATCAGCCACAGAATGGCAGAAATTTTTGAAGAAAGTGACAGAGTTACTGTGCTACGGGACGGAAAAGTGATATCGACCTATCTTTCAAAAGAGGCTAAGATGGAGAATCTTCTCAAAGATATGGCAGGAAGAGCAATCTCAGATATCTATCCGCCGAAAGCGGAACATATTGATTACAGTGATGAAAACAGGATTCTGACGGTCAAGGATCTGACAGATAAAAAGGATCGTTTCCGTGAAATTGATTTTTCACTATACCGCGGAGAGATATTAGGAGTCGCGGGACTTGTCGGCGCGGGCCGTACAGAGATCATGCAGGCAGTGGTGAATCTGCGAAAAAGAAAGTCCGGGGATGTAATCTTTCTGGGAAAGATTATCAATCATCTGTCAACAGCGCAAATTTATAAGATGGGCCTGGTTCTGTTAAGTGAGGACAGAAAAAAGAGCGGTCTGTATATGGAATATTCTATTGAAATGAATATCAGTTCAACATATCTTGAAGAAATATCAAAAGGACCTCTGATCAATCAAGAAAAAGAGAGGGCACTTGCGGATTCCAAAGTGAAGGAGCTTGCGGTCAAATGCAGTGATCTGGGACAACTCGCCGGAACCCTGTCCGGAGGAAACCAGCAGAAGGTGCTGTTAGCGAAATTACTTGCAAAGGAACCGAAAGCTATCATCCTTGACGAACCGACAAGAGGGGTTGACGCGGGGGCTAAGGCGGAAATAGGAAAATATATCCGTGAGTTGGCGGACCGTGGGATTGGCGTAATTATCATTTCATCAGAAATGAATGAACTGGTAGGGCTTTGCGACCGTTTGATGTATATTGATATTGACGGAAATCAGGTAAAAGAAGAGGTGGATTGTCCATTCGATTCTGACAGGATTATTTACTACATTTCCGGCGCTTATAAATATGAGGAGGAAGGGCAGAATGACAAAGAATAAAACGGATAAAAATATAATGAACAGATTATTTCAAAAAAGAGAAACGATGCTGGGATTGATCGTAATTGTACTTTTCGTCATTCTCAGTATAACGAATAAAAATTTTTTTAAATGGTCTAATTTGAAAGTAATTGTATCTGGGTTGTCAGTGGATGGGATTATCGTAATCGGAATGACAATTGTCCTGATATCAGGCGGTATTGACCTTTCTGTCGGCTCTACCATGTGCCTGTCCATGACCGCTGCGGCAATGGCAATTAAAAACGGTATCAATCCGTGGGCCGCAAGCCTCATAGGTATTGCTGCTGCCGGTGTATTCGGCATACTTTTAGGCCTGCTTGTTACTAAACTCCACCTGACTCACTTCATCGTATCACTTTGCTTTATGGGAATCGCGCGGGGGATAGTATATATACTGACAAGTGGTTCTCCGATTTCACTGGTTCAGGAATTAAAAGAACATCCCTCCTTTGCGTTTCTTGGGCAAGGGACCATCGGCTCATTTCCAATGGCGCCGGTCTGTTTTATTGCAATTGCGTTGGTCAGCGGGCTTTATGTAAAAAAATCGGCGGGAATGAGGAAGGTTTTTTATACAGGAAGCAACGAAAATGCTGCCAGGTATTCAGGGGTGAATATTGATAAGGTAAAATTGGCTGCATGCACAGCCTGTGCGACATTGGCAGGAACAGCAGGAATTATTTATATGATTCGCTATTCTGGAGTAGCGGTAAGCGCGGGGTCAGGCGGAGAAATGGTGGCTCTTTCTGCTGCCGTAATCGGTGGCGCCAGTATGAATGGGGGAAAGGGATCCGTGCTGGGATCGGTACTTGGACTGGTTTTTATACTCTTGATACAAGATGCGTTAACGTTAATGATGGTGCCATCTTATTGGCAGGATTTCGTAAAATATGTCATTGTTTTGCTTGCGGTGTGCCTAGATGGAATTTCATTGAATCATTCTTATGCGGCATCGAGAAAATAGCGGATTTGGTGATGATCTTTAGGGCGTTTTCAGAGAAGAAAAGGGGTATAGATGATGAACTATTATTTGGGCATTGATTTGGGCGGAACAATGGCGAAGGCGGCTATTTTTGATCAAAACGGGAATGAAATAGCGATAGGAGAGAAAAAGCTGAAAATCATATATCCGGGAAAAGATATGGTAGAACGCAATATAATAGAGGCAAAAGAAGCAGTATATCATGTGATAGAGAAAGCTTTACAGTACAGTAAAATTAACAGTACAGAAATCAAGGGAATTGGAGTGACCGGGCAGGCAAACGGCATTTATTTATTTGACAGGGATGGGAATCCCGTCCGCAATGCGATTTTAAGCAGTGATACAAGAGCTAAACAATATGTGAAGAAGTGGACTGAGGACGGAACCTGGGAAAAAATCCTTCCTAAAATCAGACAGCAGATATGGGCGGGAAACGTTCCGGCGCTGATAGCGTGGCTGAAGGATAACGAGCCGGAAGTTTTAGAGAGGACGGAAGTCATTGTGACTGCAAAAGACTATGTGAGATATCTGCTCTCCGGAGAGTTTGCCATTGAAGTGACCGAAGCGTCGGGAATTGCGTCTATGGATCAGGAGAAGGAAGTTATCACACAAGAGATTTATAATGAACTGGGAATTTCAGAATATCTGGACCGTATTCCCAAAAGAATTCTGGATTGTACAGAGATTGCGGGGGGAGTTACAAAAGAATGCGCCAACCTGACTGGATTAAAAGAGGGAACGCCTGTTGTAGGCGGGCAGATGGATACCGGAGCATCCATTATTTCAGCTGGGGTAACAAAAGAAAAACAATTGGGTGTCATTGTCGGAACATGGGGAATTAACAGCATTGTTAAGCATCAGGCGGTTGCTGATGAGAATATCTTTATGGTATATAGGTATTGTATTCCCGATATGTATTGTATTATGGAAGGAAGTTCTACCTCCGCGACAAATCTGGAATGGTTTATTGAACATTGTATGAAAGATGTGGATTCAGAACAAATATATAGTGTCTGCAATCAGCTTGTTGAGGAATCAGATTACCATGATACAATACTATTTTTGCCGTTCTTATACGGAAGTAATGTAGGGCCTGACGCAAAATCAGCATTTATTGGCCTTGAAGCAATACATGGGCGAGGGGAAATGTTACGGGCGATTTATGAAGGGGTTGCGTTTTGCCACAAGTACCATATAGAAAAATTGTATGGTTATGTTGATTCTATAGATGTAGTACGGATGGCAGGCGGGGCCGCGAGATCGGCAGTGTGGATGCAGATGTTTTCGGATATCCTTGGACTGCCGGTTGAAGTTTCAAAAGCCGAGGAGCTTGGGGCAATGGGGGTGGCGTTGGAAGCGGCTGTAGGAACAGGCCTGTTTGGCAGTATCACTGAAGCGGCAGAGCAATGGGTGAAAATTAAGGCCGTATATTATCCGGATATAGAAAAATCTGAGTATTATAAAAAGAAATATGAGATTTATAAGAAAATTGTTGAGTGTTTGTCAAATGTGTGGAAAGATGTTGACAGACTGAATGACATTTAAAATAATTTCCGCCTGTACGGTTGCGATCCGAAGTCGCATTTTCATTGCAATAAATTGCATAAAAATGTGATTTCGGTTTGCAACCGTACAGGCGGAAAACTTTCTGATTACCTAAACTGTAATAGATTGACAAATCGAACACTGTTCGTTACAATGAACAATAGAATTATGAGAAAAGGAGGTGGCATCATTGGGAGATTCCAGACAAATTTACTTTAAGAATGGATATATTCTTACGATGAATGCGTCGAACCAGGTGTATGCCCATGGGAGCCTGCTGGTGGAAGGGGATCAGATCTGCGCCGTAGGAACCGTGGATGAGCAGCAGGTCCGCGGGGACGCGGAGATCATCGACCTGTGCGGAAAGTACCTGCTTCCGGGGTTTGTAAACACGCATGTACATACGTCCCAGCAGATCAGCCGGGGCGTCGGGGATGATGTGGATTTTATGACCTGGCTGCACAAGCGGATGTGGCCCTTCGAGAGCAATATGACCGAGGAGGATTCCTATGTATCCACGCTGATGTGCTGCCTGGAGCAGATCCGGGCCGGAGTGACCAGCTTCGCGGAGCCGGGCGGGCAGTTCGTCAGCGGTATGGCAAAGGCGGTGACAGAGGCCGGGCTCCGCGCGAAGCTGGCAAAATCTGTGATGGACTGTGGGGAAGGGCTCCCCGAGATCTGGCAGAGGACCATGGAGGAGGAGCTGGACCAGCAGATCGACGACCTGAACAAATACCATAATACCGCGGACGGAAGGGTGCAGGTGTGGTTTGGCCTGCGCACCATATTCAACAATACGGATGCCCTGATCGTAAAGACGAAGGAGCTGGCGGACAAGTACGGCGTGGGCGTGCATATGCATGTGGCGGAAGCCAAGTCCGAGATTGAGTATACCCAGGCGGTTTACGGCGAGCCGACGGTGACGCATCTTCATAAGCTGGGCGTGCTGGACAAAAATCTGCTGGCAGTCCACACAGTCTGGCTGACCAACGAGGAGATCGACCTGTTTAAGAAATATGACGTGAAAGTTTCCCATAATCCGGCATCGGCCATGCGCGTCCTGGGATTCGCGAAGATCCCGCAGATGCTGAGAAAGAAGGTGTGCGTGTCCATCGGCACGGATGGCGCGTCTTCCAGCAACCGGATGGACATGGTGGATGAAATGTGGCTCACATCGCTGATCCATAAGGGATGGCGGCTGGATTCTACCGTGGTGCCCTCAGAGGACATTTTGTGCATGGCGACGAAAAACGGAGCCCGGGCGCTGCTGGATGAGGAGGTCTACGGAAGCCTGGAGCCGGGTAAGAAGGCGGATCTGATCGTGATCAATCCCCACGGCCCGTCCATGATGCCGGTCAATGACCGCATCGCCGCGCTTGTGACGGCCATGCATTCCTCCAATATTGAGAGTACGATGTGCGATGGAAAATGGCTGATGAAGGAGCGGAAGATTCAGACACTGGATGAGGAGGCAATCCTGAAAGAAGCACAGGAGCGGAGCAAAGCGATCTACAAGAGGGCAGGCATCGTGCTGCCGGATCGCTTCCCGGTGACGGATCTGAACTGTGGTATTTCATCAGACGTGAGTATATTTCATCGGACATAAATATATTTCATAGAAGGAAGCATTCAGGTAAAAGGAGAATAAAAACAATGGATAAAAAATTATTGGCAACAGCAGGCGGACAGGCTCCGGCGGATATTGTAGTCAAAAACGGGAAACTGGTCAATGTATATACGAAGGAAATTTATGAAGGCGGCGTAGCCATCAGCGGAGACCGGATCGCGGCGGTCGGCGACGTGGATTATGCCATCGGCGAGGGCACGAAGGTGATCGACGCGGGCGGCAATTATATCACACCCGGATTTATAGACGGACATATTCACCCGGAGAGCACCAGCCTGTCAATCCGCTCCTTTGCGGAGCTGGTATTGAAGCACGGTACCACCGCGGTCATGACGGACCTCCACGAGATCGGGGTGGTGGCAGGCCTGGAAGGGATTGAGGCGGTCCTGGAGGAAGCGGAAGCGACGGACCTGAAGATTTATTTTGTGGTTCCGTCCCATGTGCCCTTTGCGCCGAACCTGGAGACCAGCGGCGGGCATTTTGATCCGGAGATCATCAAAATGGCTCTGGAGAGGAAGGATGCGGTCGGCATTTCGGAGGTGGTAGGCCCCTATATCCTGAATGGGTTTCCGGATCTGATGGAGACCATGGGCCATGTGAACCAGATGCCGGGAAAAACATGCCAGGGCCATCTGCCGGATATGGAAGGACCGGCGCTGAACACCTGTCTGGCGGCAGGCGTGACCACGGACCATGAGTCCTTATCCGGGGAGGATGCCCTTGCGCGGCTTCGAAACGGCTGTCATTTGATGATCCGGGAAGGCTCTGCGGCCCGCAATATGGCGGACTGTCTGAAACCGATCCTGGAGCAGAAGCTGGATACCTCCCGGGTCAGCATCGTGACAGATGACCTTCACACCGTAGACGCGGTAGAACGGGGACATCTGGATGACGCGGTGCGCGCGGCCCTGAAAAATGGAGTCGATTTTGCGACGGCGATCCAGATGGTTTCCTTAAACGCGGCCCGCGCATTCCACCTGGACGACGAGGTGGGCGGACTGGCGCCGGGAAAACGGGCGGATATCAATATCACCACCGGAGCAGAGGCGTTTGAAGTGCTGAGCGTCATTTCCGGAGGGAAACAGATCGTGGACAATGGAACGTGTCTGGTTTCTTACCCGAAGGCAGAACACAAGCCATGCCTGCTGAATACGACCCATTTGAAAAATCCCGTCACGCCGGACAGCTTCAAGATCTATGCGCCGGAAGGGGCGAAAAAGGTGAAGGCGCAGGTGATGGATACGCTTCCGTGGATCCCTATCACCCAGGGCCGGGAGGCAGTGCTGGATGTGGAAGACGGCGTAGTAAAATGCGACGTTTCCCAGGATGTGCTCTACATTGCGCAGGTGGAGCGGTATGGGATCAACGGAAATATAGGAAAAGCATTTATGGGAGGGTTCCATCTCCAGGCTGGGGCCATTGCGTCCTCCGTGGGGCATGACAACCACAATGTGATCGTTATGGGAACCAACTTTGAGGATATGGCAAAGGCCGTGAATTATCTGATTGAGATCGGCGGCGGCCAGGCAGTCGTGAAGGACGGGGAAATCCTGGGCGCGGTGGAATATCCGGTCTGCGGCCTGCTCTCCGACCTGTCCGGGGAAGAGCTGGCGGAGGAAAAACGGAAGCTGAACGGCATCATCCACGAGCTGGGCTGTCCGATCACGATTCCGTTTATGTTCCTTTCCTTTATCTGTCTTGCGGCGATTCCGGTGTACGCGATCACGGATGTGGGATTCATCAATGTGCTGACACAGGAGGTTGTGGATCCGGTGCTCGAAGTATTGGAGTAAGGGTTTTCATTTTATAAGGTATACCCAAGGGCATCCCATTATGGCTATAACGGGATGCCCTTGGGTATGCCTTCGGGTACGGATTGACAATAACACGAGGAGGCGGTGAAAATGGTAAAAAGGGAACTGTATTTGAAAGAGATCAGGCCATTTTATGAGTCGAAGCTGATCCGGCAGGAAAAGCATTACCTGTTTTTTGATGAGATTCAAAATGTAAATGAATTTGAGCTGGTGGTCAACTCATTCCGGGCGCCCCATGATGTCAGCATCTTTATCACAGGCTCCAATTCCCGCCTGCTTTCCGGGGAACTGGAGACGCATTTGAGCGGACGGACAGTCTCGTTTCGGATCCTGCCCTTTAATTTTAAGGAGTTTTGTCAGTTTCATGGAGAGAGGATTATGACCAGCTCCTGGCGGAGTACATGAGGTGGGGAGGGTTTTCGCTTGTGTGTAAGGAGAAGGAGTGGTGGGAAATTCCTCCGTGACCGTATCCGGCAATAAGATTTCCGAAGCGATTTCTGATAAATACCAAAAAGTGTCGGCGCCGACCGTGTAAAGGATGAATACAACTATATCGTCAAGATCGGAGACAAATCGTCAAGGACTTTTTAATCAATTTCACAAAAAATTGTTACTGTGAATAGTAACAAAAAATTCACATTTGACTAATGTTTTACCATGTGAACGGCTTTACTTTTCGCTTTGAATGGGTATAATAAAAGTGGACTTCAATTTTTCTTTAGATTTCAAGAATAGAAAGGGCGGCTTTTATGAATTTAGCAAAGATCTCTGCGAATGGGCAGATTACTGTGCCGGTGGAAATCCGCCGTCTGCTCGGCCTGAAATCCGGCGACAAGATTCTGTTTTACCAAAAGCAGGACGGAGAGGTGGTCTTAAGCAATGCCTCTGCACAGGCAATCCGTAAAGCGCAGTCTGCTTTTTCGGGCGCGGCTGAAGCTATGGGTATTTCCAGTGAAGAGGATGTGCAGGCTCTTGTAGACGAAGTTCGTTACGGAAAGGAACGGTAAAATGCGGATATTGGTCGATACAAACATTCTTTTCTCCGCAGTGGTTTTCCCACGGTCGAGACCGGCATAGGCTCTGCTCTATGTGGCCGATAACCATGAGATGGTCCTGTGTGACCGCAATATCACGGAGCAGCGGGATATTCTGGGGCGGAAAGCGCCTAAGTTCCTTCCTGCTGCGGAAGTCCTGCTGGCGGAAATGTCTTATGAGCTGATCCCGGCGGTAAACCATGCGGAATAACTGATACGTGACGCAAAGGACCAGCCAATCCTGAATGCTGCCATTGTGTCTGATGTGGATATTATACTTACTGGCGACAAAGACTTTCTAAGCCTTGAAATGGAACATCCCAGATGTATGACTGTTGCACAGTTTTTAGAAAGTGAGGGTATGGTGGAATAAGCCTTACACCTTTTAACAGTGGAGAAACCGGCGGTCTGTTTTCAGATTGCCGGTTTCTCATTTATGATGGCTTTATCCCATCTGCCGTATCTCATTTTTCAGCATACGCTTGATCTTGTCGCTCATGGTCTCAGTGCTGGTCTCGCTGAAATGAATCCGCACGATGTAGGTGGTTCGGCCTATCTTTTTCACCAGTGCGGGCGGGTTTATGACGCTGACCTGGAGGATATATCCCAGCGGCAGGAACAGCTTTGGGACGGTGTGCAGAAGATACTGGCCCAGCTTTCCAAGCTCTCCTGACCGGACAATCTGCCCCATCTGCGGAGGGAGGAACGGCGTTCTTCGCCGCTTCTCTCTCCGACTTTTTCTTTTTTACTGACAGACCTGGCTTTTGTTTCGGGCATTTATTTTTTTGCGGCTTCGTGGTATAATCGTCCATAGGCAAGGAGGGAGCAAGCTGAGTATGGAGAATTATCAATTATCACCGAACAATCCGATGATTTTGGAAATCAGAAAATTACTGGAAAATGCAAGAAACAATATCGCTCAACAGGTCAACACCGAGTTGCTTACAACCTACTGGAACATTGGCCGGATTATTGTGGAGTATGAGCAGCAAAGCCAGCTTCGCGCAGAGTATGGAAAGCAGACCTTAAAAGAACTTTCCAAAGAACTGACAAGGGAGTTTGGAAAAGGCTTTTCGCGCTCCAATCTTCAAAATATGAGGGCGCTCTATCTGGCGTATGAAAAATGCCAGACACCGTCTGGCAAATTGGCCTGGTCCCATTACTGCGAGCTTTTGACGATCTCTGATGAGGGCAAGCGCAGTTTTTATGAAAAAGAGGCTGTCAATTCCGGCTGATCGGTACGCAGAATAAACGCACGAACAGTAAGGCGGACTTATTTGCCCATTTATTTGGCCAGTTCGTCAATTGCATCCAACATATCATTATCGTATAATACTTTCAGGACAGCAAGAATCACAGGAATCTCCGTTTCCAGGTTTCTGCCTATTTTGTTACGGATTCGCTTCATGCTCCTATGATAGTAAACTTTCAACAACTTTATAATGAACATGACAAACCTTCTGACCAGGCCAAGATTGTGTATCCCGTTTTTCTCTTTGGAACGCAGTTTATCTTCTTTGAATACGATATCGAGCACCCAATGCAGCCCATTTTCGATATGCCAATGCCGACGCGCAACAATTGCGAACAGTTCTGCGATCGGCTTGATACTGCACAGATAATACCGTTCCTCTATGGATTCTTCTCCAGTCTCCTTTTTGGAAATCGTTTTTCTTTCATACCCTATGGATGTCATTTTTTCCCAGTCTTTCCTGCCTTCAAACCACTTGATTTCGTCTGTGATCATGTATTCTCTTGTGATGATATCGTAGGTCGTTTCTTCGGTGTCCTTGAAATACTGCCCCTCCTTTGCCTGAACTTCTTTCAGGAGTTCTTCACAGGCAAAATATTCTTTTACCTCAAGGTATGCGGTTTTCTGGTTTTCCTTCAAGGCAAGGCAGTAATCCCCATGCGCCTCTTCTATGATGGCTTTTGCTGTTGTTTTCTGTGTATTCATCGCATCCGCGGTCACCACACAGCCTCTGCAGTTGAGTTGTTTCATGACCTTCCGCATTTCCGGAATCTCATTGCTTTTTTCGTCAATTCGTGTGGAAGAAAGGTTGATTCCCCATTCCGTTGACATCACATTAAACTCATTGAGGTTGCGTCTTTCTTTGGGATCTTCGCTGTTTTTTTTGCCGGTATTGTGAGTTTCTTTTCCATCCGCCGCAATCACATCTCTGATATAACAGCCCAGTTCATCATTTTTATAAAGATATTCATCCAGCTTTTTACCAGCCACTGTGACAATCCGTATCAAGATATTTACCAACATACTCTGTAGTTCGTCCGAACGTAGGATGAAGAAGACTCTCTGGATCGTATCATGGGAAGGGATCCCGTGAGGCAGTTCCAGATATTGTTCCAAAGTCTCCCTTTCGTCTACCGCAAAGTCGGCAATATCTGTCCATTCATCGTTTCCTGCAAGGACGCCAAAGAAAACAATCCCGACAATATCTTTCACGGAATGCCATACCTTCGCCTGTTGCCGGCTGTCAGTAAGCTGATCTGCCTGTATTAAATACTCTTCCACAAATATTTTGTCTAAATCTTTTATCCCCAGTCCCCTCAATTCTTCTACTCGGATATGGATGGTTTCTGATAAACTCTGAAGCCTGGTTGAATTGGAACAACATCTCTCGCGGATCACGGTCATCCTTGTACTGCTGGACAGCATCATCTACATTTTGCTTTGTAAGCTGGTTTTTGAGTTCAAAGGTGATGACAGGCAATCCATTGATAAATAAGCACAGGTCAAGAGCCAGCTTGCCTGCGTCTTGAGAATAGCGAAGCTGGCGCGTCACGCTGAAAATATTTTTCTGGAACATCTCCCTCGCTTTTTCGTTGTTTTCAGTCGGGGTGAGATAGAACATAATGAGGTCAACCGGGTACACTTTAATGCCATTGCGCAGAACATCTACAATACCGCGTTTGACCAACTCACCCTGGAGGCGGTTCAGAAACTGACGCTTTTTCTGCTTGGACTGAAACACACCCAGCTTACCCATCTGTGAGGGTTGGGTATCCTGCAAAAATCGAAAAAGGCGGGGCTCATCGATTGCATATTCTTTATTATAATCGGCGTTAGTCCCTTCTTCATAACCGTTCTGCTCAACCAGCCATTTTACAATGAGGGCCTCTAAACCGCTTTCTTTTGTGTTTGTAAATTCGGGCATAGTTATCCCTCCTGTTCTTCAATCCGCTTACGCTCAATTTCAATTTCACGCTGCAATTCCTCAGCAGTGGGTAGAGCAAAACGATAACGTGAAGCAAAAACTTGTTGAGCATCATTCAGAACAGAGTATTTGACGATTGCCTCATTCTTTTGGGAACACAAGATGATGCCGATAGTAGGGTTATCATCTTCGTTTTTATATAGCGCATCAAACATTCGGATGTAGCTGTCCATCTGCCCAATATCACCATGCGTCAATTTCCCGATTTTCAAGTCGATCAGCACATGGCATTTCAGGATACTGTGGTAAAAAACAAGGTCAAGGTAAAAATCTTCATCTTCATAGCGCATCAGCTTCTGTCTGGCTACAAAACAGAAACCACGTCCCAACTCCAACAGAAATTCCTGCAATTTATCAATCAATGCCTGTTCCAAATCAGACTCCCGTAGGGACGGGTAATCTTTCAGGTCGAGGAACTCCAATACATACGGGTCTTTGATAAAATTTTCCGCAGATAAAGGTGCTGTTAGTTCAACAGCCTCGGCCCTTACAGGTACCTGGTCTCTGCTTGCAAGAAGCCGCTCATAGTATAGGGTAGAAATCTGCCTTTCCAGCTGGCGGCTCGACCATGCGGAGGCGATTGCCTCGTCCATATACCATTGCCTTGCCTGCTCATTTTCCACTGACAGCAAAAGGCGGTAGTGTGTCCAGGTCAATTGCGAACGCAGTGCGTTCGTATTTGGAAACATCACATAAAATTTCTTCATCTGCTGCAATGTCCGCACAGAAAAACCTTTGCCAAAGTCCTTGGTCAAACGGCTGGACAACTCCTGCAAAACAGCTTTCCCATAATCAGCCCGTGCATTGCCGTTTTGCTCATGCTCTACAATGATGCGCCCAATCTGCCAGTAGGCTTGTACCATCGCAAAATTGACTGCGCTGTATGCTTGGTTACGCGACAGTAGGAGGGCTTCCTTTATTTCAGAATAGATGTCCTCATAAGGAGTTAGGTTAAGGTCAGCCATTTTATCAGTCCTCCTTGCCGTGAAAACATTTTTTATATGCGTTTTGTTGTTTTGTTGCGATGTATTCCCGCGCCAGGGCAGATAGTTGCTGGATTTCATTCTGATTATATTTGCTAACCTCATTCATAAGGGCAAGTAAATTTTCCCTTTGAGGTTCAATGTCAATAATTTTGTTTTTATGGATTTCAATTTCAGCTTCACTATACTCTGGCGGCTGTCCCAATGCTTGATGCCGCTGGTTGCTTTGCTGACAATTTGTTATCAAAGCTTGATACAGGGCATTGCTGACAGAAACAACAACATAGGCATCTACTATCTGTAGCAGTTCGAAAAGTTTGCTTCCAACCTTCTCATATATCTTTTGAAACTCTGGCAAAATTGATTGGACTCTGCAAGGCTTTTTACAAGCGGAACATCCTGCGGTCATTGCATATATATCTGTGAAAAACAACGTTTCCAATTTCAGCGCATTAATTTTTCGCATTTCTTCAGAAAGTTGCTGCCGGATAGTTGCTACTTCAGCAGGATCATATCCCTTGCTTGTGATATACAAACTGTTAAACTGCTGATAGAGAGTGTTTGGTGCAAAAACATTCAAATCACAAATTGCTTTCCCCAACGCATCTTTTTCTTTTTCGATGCTATCCATTGATTTCTCATATTGATGGATATTGCGTTCATGTCGCAATGTAAGCATGACACCCGCAAGTGTCATCGTCCCGCCAAGGTAACTGCCGCAAAAGATAAACCATGTGGAGGCATCGACATTTGGCACATTGATATTGATGCCAAAATAATTCCCCAGAGCAATTCCTATATGCAGGCAGAACATCAGGAGGAAGGGAATAGCTAGGACAACCAGAAACCACCATTTTGATAATTTATTCTTCATATGTTTCACCTTCCATTCCCTCCATGCCTTCATTATTCTCTGTATCAACCGTTTCCTCCACAAATTCGCATTCTGGAATTTCGATACCTCGGACATCTATTTTGCCTGTTACCACATCGGAGATAAGGCGGGCCTTAAATTCCTGTAAAGTAGAAATCTCCTGCGTTAGGCTATCTTCATACTTTTTTGTCTTACCACGGAACTCAATTATGTACTCCATAATTTCTGCCTGTTCTTCAATTGGCGGGACAGGCAGAACGATAGTATTAAAATCATCTGTGTAAAGTCGCCAGAATCCTTCGATTATGCCGCGCACCCTGATGCGCAGTTCACTCCGACAACGGTCACTTTTTAATACAGTCTCTGCAAATGCCGGGAGAACTCTCTCTGTGTTTGGTATCAGCACCGTATAGTCTGGACTGATAACTCCAGACTGTGAAGACAGCGCAAAAACACCTAAGTGCGCTTTGAGCCTGTTCAAAACAAGATCATCTTTATAACACAGTTTACCGCCTGCATACGATTCTGAGAGCATCCTGCGTTCATCAAGTTGACTATCTGGTACAAGCCCATATTTTTGGCTCATAGACAGATGTTGCTCCGTGCCTTCTTGTGAGCGTTCATCTCGTTCCGAGAAAAGATACTTACATCTCATAGCTTGCCAATGCTCTGGTATGTCACCAATCCATTCTACTCCAGAATTTTTTGTAGCTACTCGGCCGTGCAAACCGTGCGTAACAATATGTGAAATATGAACGCACTGCCTTTCATGAAGTAAAGCTATCTGCTTTCTTTTTATCGAAATTAACCGATTGATTGCTGACACTTTCCAATCAAGAAACCGCACAATCTGATTCTGTTCGGGACGGGGAGGGAGAGGCAATTTACAGCTAAGGAATGTTCCTGTGTTAATGGTTTTTCTTAAACCGCTATACAGTGGTCGCATTGCTTTCACATTATCAAGCGACAAATAATAGTAGTAGGCATAGTGCGGGTTAATATTTGCTACATGGAATATTGTATATGCGCCAGTCAACATACCACCATATTGGGAAAGCCCGACAGTACGCGGAGTTTCATCAATATCAAACAAGCAAAATGCCATATCTCCTGGCTTGACAATCTTGTATGTGTTAAAGTCCTTGGGGAATTTGCCTTTTCCAGATGCCATATCGCGGAGAATTATCCCTTTTGTTGTCAAGGAAAGTAAAGGATATGCATCTATATCATCGCCAACCACATCTTTAGTTTCCCCAAAAATATTTTTATTACGCACCAGTTCCCAGTGGGCTGGTATATTAGGCAACCATGGAAGCGGTGTTATGGAATAATTGGGGTATGGTTTCATTGTATCCCCTCCATAATCCCCGCCATCATACCATCCGCTTCCCGTTCAAGGGCTTTCAGGCTCTCCAAAATTTCCTCCATTGGGCGCAGTTCTACCGGCTTATAGAAATACTTGGTAAAGCTGATCTCATAGCCAATCTGCGTTTTCTTTTCGTCTACATAGGCATCGGAAGCATAGGGTAGCACCTCATTTTCCATAAAGGCTTCAATGCCGCCCTCATAGGTAAACGGGATGTTTTCCGTGTCCCGCAAATCAACATCCGCTTCCCCTTCAATGGCCTGTGCAGTCGGGTCTTTCTCCGTAATAAAGGGCCGGATTTTCTTGAGAATGCCGACTTTCAGCTTTGTTGCCTTGGCAAATGCTGCCCAATCATCCAGAGGAGCGGTTTTTGCGGCCTCGGCAACAGCACTTTGCACCGCCGTAAGCTCATCCGCTTTCTTAAACAATCTGGCCGGAATTTCTCTGTCAGGATATATGCGCAGACGCAGAGGCCGCTCCACTGTAACAGACCAGTAGCCAAACTCCTCGTTATCAAAAATCATGTTGACTTCGTTTTGCTCCATTTCCATAAAAATGCGGACGATTTCACTGCGGATTTCGGGTGTAACTTCGCAATTCTTCTTGCCCATATTTTTACGGAGCGGGGATTTCATGGCGGTTGCATCAATCAGTTGGATTTTCCTTTGCGGCGTTCTTCCTTCCGATTGGATAGAATCCAGATAAATGTCCCAATTCCTGTATTGTAGAACATATTCTCCGGCAGTGCGATAATAGCCTCAACCAAGTCGTTCTCAATTAAATAGCGGCGGGCGTTGCTTTCCCCGCTGCCAGCGTCCCCTGTGAAAATGGACGAGCCGTTATGTACCTCGGCAATGCGGCTGCCCAGCGGAGTATCCTTTTTTATTTTTGCCACATTGTTCAAAAGGAACAGTAGTTGACCATCGCTTGTCCGAGGGATCATGACCATCTGTTCGCCGCCTTCAAGATAGGCATTAAACCGGGTATCCAGAATTTCCTTTTTGCCGCCCATCTTTTCTGCGTCAACCTTCCAGCTTTTCCCGTAAGGCGGATTGGACAGCATGAAATCAAACTGCCTTGTGGCGTTTCCGTCCAAGGAAAGCGTAGAACCATAACTGATATGCTCTGCCTGTTCCCCATCACCTTTGAGCAGCATATCCGCCTTACAGATTGCATATGTTTCGGGGTTCACTTCCTGCCCAAACAAATGAATAGACACATTCTTTTCCAGTTTCTGGGCAATCGCCAGAAGTCTGTCCTGCGCAACAGTAAGCATACCGCCGGTCCCGCAGGCTCCGTCATAGCAGGAATAGGTGGCGTCTTTGATTTGATCCGCAATAGGCATAAAGGCAAGATCCGCCATCAGTTCAACAACATCGCGGGGCGTCCAGTGTTCGCCTGCCTCCTCGTTGTTTTCCTCATTAAACTTGCGGATCAGCTCCTCAAAAATAGTACCCATGCCGTGGTTGTCAAGTCCTGGATGCCTCACTATAGTCTGTGTATCATCCTTATAAACCGGCTTTGGAGAGAGGTTGATATCCGGCGAAATAAATTTCTCAATGACCGCCCCCAGAATATCCGCCTCAATCATCGTGTCAATCTGATTACGAAACCTGAACTTCTCCAAAATCTCCTGCACATTAGGGGAGAAACCGTCCAGGTATGCCTCAAAATCGGCCTTTAGCGTTTGCTTCTTAGCGCGGCTGGTGAGATCGCGCAGGCGGAACGGGGAGGCGTTACAGAATGCCTGCCCTGCCACATTGCACAGCGCCGGCCACTGATTATCGATTCTGGCTTCATCCAGCTTTTTTTTCATATCAAGAACAGCCTCTTTGCTGTCCTCCAGCATGGCATCCAAGCGGCGGATTACTGTCATCGGTAAAATGACATCACGATATTTTCCGCGCACATACACGTCGCGCAAGCAGTCGTCCGCAATTCCCCATATAAAACTTACGATTGTATTGTGAATTTGATTGTCCATATGTCTTTATTCCCTTCTCACGGAGACCGGCGTCTTCCGACTTACAGCAGATTTATTCTTGTTTCAAAACTCATATTCCGTAAAACTGATTCACTGTTCTTCTACCATTTCCATAATATCACAGACATCACATCTTAGAGCTGTGCAGATTTTTTCAATGATTTCCGTATTTACATTTTCATTTTTGCCGAGCTTCGTAACGGATGCCGCACTGATTCCTGCCAATTGTTGCAAGTCTTTTTTCTTCATATCCTTATCAATCAACAGTTTCCATAATTTTTTGTAACTGATAGCCATGAATGAACCTCCTTTTTCTGGGAATGTGCCGATTTGAAGATTTCTGCTGCTTATTATAACACGACTAATCCCCAAACGCAAGATTTCCTCCTGCGATTGCAGGAGGAAATTCTGTTATCTATTGAATTTCTTACCTTAATCTGTTATACTTGAGAGTAAAAAGTTCTCTGTAAAAAAATAACCCTTCCGTATGGATTTGTGGTATCTTTAAGTTGCTACACTTAAGAAAGATACAAACCACCAGAAGAGTTATTCCATGTATGAGTTTACCATACTTTTCGGTGGTTTACCATACGATTATGCTCAATTTTATTGATAAAGTCCTATGCCATTTTGAATCTTGTTTTTCCCGGAAGGCTTCCTTCTGCTGGTTTATTACTATTACAGTGGGCTTAATGCTCCGCTCAGATAAACTTGGTATTACCTCCGTTATTCGTGACTTGGCTCTTGCGCCTGGCTGCTACCCTTCCATGATCCATTTTTTTAGGTCCTCCGCCTGGTCTCTGGAATCCATTCGCAGTCGTTGGTTCTCTGCTGTAAAAGAGCATTCTCCTCTCTATAAGGAGGGGAACTTCCACATCCTTGTAGGCGACGGGGTCAAACAGTCGAAGGAAGGACGCCGGATTCCAGGAGTGAAGAAATTGTTCCAGGAATCCGAAAACTCTGCGAAACCGGAGTACATCCACGGGCATATGTTCGGCGGTCTTGGCATCCTGGCTGGGACGGCCCGTAACTGGGCCTGTATCCCTTTAAGCATCCGGCTCCATGATGGCCTGCAGGCTGCCAGGGCATGGAACGGCGCGGCTGTTTCTGGCGCTTCCCTGTAGTACAGATGGTGGAAGATGCTTACCATGCCGCCCTTACCTTTGGGGATTCCCTGCTCCTGCTGGACCGGTATTTCCTTACGGTTCCAGCTCTTGACAAACTGAGGGTTCTTAACAGGGACGGGGATGTCCGCATGGAGATCATCACCAAGGCAAAAAAGTCCTGCGCCGCATATGAAAAACCTGGTCCCCGGAAACCTGGAAGGGGAAGGCCTCCCAAAAAGGGGGCGGCTGTCCACCTGAAAGAATTGTTCCTTTCCCATCGGGAAAAGTTCCAGGAAGCAGGGATCGAACTCTATGGGAAGAAGGAATCCATACGTTACCACTGCGTTGATCTGCTCTGGGGACAGAAGCTCTATCAGGAGCCGCGCTTTGTCCTGGTGGAAATGGATGGGATCCAAAGCATCCTGGCAAGCACCAGCCTGGAGCTGGAACCACTTTCCATCATCCGTTTGTATAGTTACCGTTTTCGGATTGAATGCACCTTCCGGGAGCTGAAGCAACAGACCTGCGAAGAAAGCGCGATGGAATTGAGGTTGCTGTAGAGAGCATTGAATACTTTCAGCGGGAAGAACGGCTATACGTAGATGAAGTTGCCAGAGACATTAATGCGAAGCTTTTTGTTTCCGAGGGCGCTAAAGACCTTATGCGGGCAATTGACTTCATAAAATCACTTTGAGGTGGGGCCGATTATGGCGGGTAAATTTGAACGCAAGCGATTTTCCGAGATCAATCTCAATGATCCCTTTTTCGATTCCTTGAAAGCCGATTACCCCGGCACTTCATCAAGCACTGGTTTTGTGCAATGGTTCGAGGCAAAAGCCGCCGATGGGAAACGGGCGCTGATATTTGAAGATGACCAGGGTGTAGGAGCTTTTGTAAACCTAAAGCCAAATGAAGCTGAGGAGATCAATTTGGCAAACGGTAGCGTTTTGCCGAAGACTGCTCGTCTTAAAATCACAACAATCAAAATTGATGAGCGTTATCGGAATCAAAGGATTGGTGAGGGTGCTCTTGGTCTAACTTTGTGGCAATGGAGAGATTTGGGCATCAATGAAATTTATGTGACTGTTTTTGATAAACACATCAGTTTGATACTTCTTCTGGAGAAGTACGGCTTTATCCATGTCGGAAACAACCTGAATGGTGAGCGGGTATATATCAAAGATCGAAGGAATCTTGATTTCAGTGACCCCTGTAAATCATTCCCTTTTCTTAGCGGTCAGGTCCAACACGCTGGATGCCTTGCCATTGATATGGAGTATCACGACACCATGTTCGCTTCTTCTGACCTCGCTAATACTTTGCAGGAGCGGGTTGATATTAGCGTGGCAAATGGGCTGAAAAAAGTATACATAGGCAAACCTTACAGTCTGGCTTTCAAAGTTGGAGAGCCTGTTTTGGTATACAGAAAATACACCGGAACCGGTGGCCGTCCGGGGTATAAATCCGTCATTACTACTTATTGTGTGGCAACACGAATCGAAAAAATAAAAGTAAATGGACGTGCGCAATATTCTTATGACCAGTTCTTGCGCATGGTCGGCAACAAATCTGTCTATAATGAAGATGAATTGAAGGAAAAATATGATACCTGGGCTTCTCTAACACTGATTGAGTTATTGTATTATGGGTATTTTGGCGCAGGGAATAATGTAAACTGGATGTGGCTGAAAAGCAATGATTGTTGGCCTGGAACCCATCCCATGAATTTCCGTTATACAAGGAGCCAGTTCGAGAAAATTCTGCGGGAGGGCAAAGTAGATGTCGGCAATGTTATTATCAATTAAGCCTAAGTATGCGAAGGTGATACTTGAGGGGAAAAAACAATACGAATTCCGAAAAAGCAGACCGAAAGATGGTGTAGATCGAATCATTTTCTATGCGTCAGCACCACTGCTGCGGGCATTACAAAGAAATTTTATTTTTCCTACTATTCAGGAAAAGATAAAGCCATTGCATATAAATTAAAAAATGTAGTGATTTACGAAAAGCCCAAGGCTTTGTCTGATTACGGTATCCGTCAAGCACCGCAATCTTTCGTATATCTATAAACGGCTATAAAGCAGTGTATTTTAATGTCTTGGCACTCCTGATTTTAGAGAGGAACAGAAGTGCCAAGGCATTATTTTTTTGATTTGCGGTTACTATTCACAGTCTGATAAAAAATGGCAGTCGGATTCTTCAAGCGAAGCTTGTAAGAAGCCGATTGACAGTTTTTATCTGACTGGAATCAGTCACTTCACCCACATAAGCAAAAAATCAAGATGCGAAGCATCGGCAGACGGCTTTGCCGACTGTTTTTGCGCATGTGAGTGAAATGACTGTGAATAGTAACGATTTGCGAACTTGTGGGAGAAAATATCCTTGACAAATGCCATCTTGGTTGCTGATGGAATTGCTCTCGCCCAAAAGCTCATCGTCACGGGAAAGTCTCTCATATAACGGGGTGATTTTTGTTTTCATCATGGCATAGCCCTCCTTGTATGAAAAATGCTCTAAATGTGTCCTTCACTAACCATGAGAAAATCTCGTGATTAAGAAGTCATTTAGAGCATATAACACCATTTGCTACAATGAGCTGATCACAAGGGGATATAAGGTCTATGTGGGCAAGACATACCGCGGCGAGGTGGATTTTATTGCCCAGCGGGGACAGGAGAAGATCTATGTCCAGGCGGCCTATTACCTGGCGGATGAGGCGGTGGTCGAACGGGAATTCGGAGTATATCGGGCGATTGAGGATAATTATCCGAAATATGTGGTTTCCATGGATAAAGTGACGCTTGGCAGGGACGGGATCATCCATAAATATTTGATTGATTTTTTGCTGGAGAGGTAGATCTGTGTCCGATGGCTTTCTTTACACCCCGTTTCGGGTGTGGTATACTGAATATCGTTCTGATACATACCGAACAGAGAGAAGGACGGATGAGATGATGACACTGAGGGAATTACCAATCGGAAAAAAAGCGACCATCTCCACGGTAGGCGGCGAGGGTGCGCTGAGACAGCATTTTTTGGATATGGGGGTCATTCCGGGGACGGAGATCGTATTGATCAAATATGCTCCTCTGGGCGACCCGATGGAATTTATGATCCACGGGTATGAGCTGACGCTGCGTCTGGCGGACGCGGAAAAAATTGGGATCGAGGATGTCCGGGACCAGGAGCCGGAGTCCGGGGAGAGTGTCCGCAAGAAGCGGCGTATCGAGCACCCGGGCCTGGGGGAGGGCGGACGATTTCATGAGAAGGGGACGGAGCATCCGCTGCCGGACAGTACGCTTCTGACCTTTGCCCTGGCGGGCAACCAGAACTGCGGGAAGACCACGCTTTTTAACCAGCTTACAGGCTCTAACCAGCATGTGGGCAATTTTCCGGGAGTCACGGTGGACCGGAAGGACGGAGTGATCAAGGGACACAGCAACACACTGATCACGGATCTGCCGGGGATTTATTCCATGTCGCCCTATTCCGGCGAGGAGATGGTGACCCGGGAATTTGTGTTAAAAGAGCATCCCAAGGGGATCATCAATATTGTGGATGCCACCAACATCGAGAGGAATCTGTACCTGACCATGCAGCTCATGGAGCTGGACATTCCCATTGTGCTTGCCCTGAATATGATGGATGAGGTCCGGGGAAACGGCGGCGCCATCCGGATCAATGAGATGGAAGCCATGCTGGGGATCTCGGTGGTGCCGGTGTCGGCGGTCAAGAATGAAGGGACGGACGAGCTGGTGAACCACGCCCTTCATGTGGCAAAATATCAGGAACGTCCGGGCAGGATCGATTTTTGCCGGGAGGACAAGCAGGGCGGGGCGGTCCACAGATGCCTCCATGGGATCATGCATTTGATCGAGGACCATGCCAGACAGGCGGAGATCCCGGTCCGGTTCGCGGCAAGCAAGCTGGCGGAAGGGGACGCCCAGATCCAGGAAGGACTGGGGCTGGACCAGAATGAGAAGGAGATGCTGGAGCATATCATCTGCCAGATGGAGAAGGAGAGCGGCATGGACCGGGCGGCGGCCATTGCGGATATGCGGTTCTCTTTTATCAAAGAGGTCTGCGACGCGACGGTGATCAAGCCCCGGGAGAGCAAGGAGCACGCCCGGAGCGCGAAGCTTGATAAAGTGCTGACGGGAAAATACACGGCGCTCCCGGTATTTATCGGGATCATGGGGCTGGTGTTCTGGCTCACCTTCAACGTGATCGGCGCATGGCTGCAGGATCTGCTGGACCAGGGGATCACTTGGCTTGCGGGCATGGCGGATCAGGCCATGGCGGCGGCAGATGTGAACGAGGTGCTGCATTCCCTTATTATCGACGGCATTTTCAACGGGGTGGGCAGCGTACTCAGTTTCTTGCCGATCATCGTGATCCTGTTCTTCTTCCTTTCCATGATGGAGGACAGCGGCTACATCGCCAGGGTGGCCTTTGTGATGGACAAGCTGCTGCGGAAAATGGGGCTCTCCGGGCGGAGCATCGTCCCCATGCTGGTGGGATTCGGCTGTACGGTGCCCGGGGTCATGGCCACCAGGACGCTGCCGTCGGAGCGGGACCGGAAGATGACGATCTTATTGACCCCATTTATGAGCTGCTCGGCAAAGCTGCCGATCTATGGATTTTTTACGGCGGTCTTTTTCCCGGAGCATGCGGCGCTGGTGATGATCGGGCTGTATGTGCTGGGTATCCTGCTTGGGGTTCTGTCGGCGCTGGTGTTGAAGAAAACGATCTTCAAAGGGGAGGCGGTGCCTTTTGTGATGGAGCTGCCCAATTACCGGATGCCGGGCATGAAAAATGTGGGGCATCTGCTGTGGGATAAGGCAAAGGATTTCCTGCAGAGGGCATTTACGGTGATCTTTATTGCGACCATTGTGATCTGGTTTTTGCAGACCTTTGATTTTGGATTGAATATTGTAGATAATTCCCACGACAGCATGCTGGCCGCTGCTGCGGGTCTGCTGGTGCCGTTTCTGCGGCCGCTGGGAATTGGGGACTGGAGGATCTCAACCGCGCTGATCACGGGATTTATGGCGAAGGAAAGCGTGGTGGCGACATTGTCCGTGCTGTTTGGGTCCACGGAAGCGATCGCCGCTGTGCTGACGCCCCTTGCGGCGGCAAGCCTCCTGGTGTTCTGCCTGCTGTATACGCCTTGCGTGGCGGCGATCGCGTCGGTGAAGCGGGAGCTGGGCGCGAAGTGGGCCGTCGGGGTCGTGCTGGGGCAGTGCCTGATCGCCTGGGGGGCGGCAGGCGTGGTGCGGCTGGTCGGGGTTGTGCTGGGGCTGGGGTGAGAGAGGCTGGATCAAGTCCGCTCATTCGAAACGTACTTTTTCAATCATACAGGGTCATAAGAAAGATAGCCCAGATGGATCAGCAGCGTCAGCACATCATCCCGGTTGCGGACGTGATCAGATCATTGGAGAACCCATTGGTATCTACGCTGACTTCGACGCCGCCCAGAAGCCGGGCGATAGTCCCGGACAGGCCGTCGAATGGATTCAGATACTTTCCCATGCTTTCGACACCTCATGTAAAAAGTATTTCATCCTGTGGTTATGGAAGCAAGCGGATATGGGAAACGAAATATTATGAAACGGCCGATTTTCCATAAGGGGATGCCTCTGGGGACAGCCTGCTCATCCAGCTTCTCCGTTTGAATACGATTAAAGTCATACCAAGCCGGAGCAATTCCTCCTGGGACAGGATGAAATAAACCCATTCCACAGGCAGATGGAACAGGAATGCGGTAATCAGCCCTAAGGGTACGCCTGCCAGCCAGGTGCCCACAATGTCGATCACCATGATGTAGGTGGTCTTTCCGCCGCTGCGTACCACTCCGCCGCCCAGGATCATATTGGCGACCTTCACAGGGGCCAGGGCAGAAAAGGCAAGCAGCAGTCTGGCCGCGGTGTCCCGCACATGGGGCTCGACATGATAAAACGTCACATAGACTCCTCTCAGGCCGATCAGCAGTGCCGACAAAATGAGCGAGCCTGCGATTCCGTAGCACACCAGTTTTTTCGATTCCTGATACGCTTCCTCGTATTTGTCCGCACCCAGCCGTTTGCCGATCAGGATTCCCGCAGCCTGGGAAACGCCGCTCAACGCCCCGATGAATAACCCCTGGATCGGGCCGGTCATGGACATGGCGGCCAGGTCTCCCGGTTTTAAATGTCCATAGATAAAGGTGTTCACATTCTGTCCCAGGCTCCAAAGCAGTTCTGTGACCAGGATAGGAAGCAGCATTATAAGGTATTGCCGGTAACCATCTGTTCCAAGAGAGAGGGAAAACCGAAAATCCTTTTGCTCCCGCAGGCGGACCAGGCAGAAAACGGCCAGCATCAGCAGCATATTGACAGCCTGAGAGATCACGCTGGCCGCTGCCGCGCCTCTGACGCCAAACGCCGGAAGCCCGAAGTGCCCGAATATCAGAACATAGTTCAGCCCGGTATTCACAACCGCTGAAATGATTCCGGCGGCAAGGGGCCAGACAGCCCGGCCCAGGCAGCGGACCATAACGGCCAGGATTGAGGATATGCCCATAGGGAGATATGTCCAAAGGATGCAGGTCAGATAATTTTGTCCAGCGTTGAGGAGCGCCGGGTCATCCTTGATGTAGAGTCCCACGATCTGTCCCGGAAACAGAGCGCACAGCGCGGTAAACAGCAAAGCCAGAGCTATGGTCGCAGTCAGATTGACCGTCAGGCTGCGGTCCGCCATTTCTCTGTTTTCCATACCCAGGTATTGGGAAATCATGATCCCGGCAATGGCAGCTACCGCTCCAAGCACAACGGAATAAATAAACGCAGGACGTCCCGCGACCTCCACCGCGGCCACCGCCGTACTTCCCAGCTGTCCGACCATCAGTTGGTCGATCATAGAGAAAGAGGACTGCAGCATAGATTGAAGCCCTATCGGGACAGCGATTCCAACTACACTTGCCAGAAAGGATTCTTTTTTCATAAATCATCACCCGCCTTTTCCTTGAGTATATCTGGGAGGGCGGGTGTTTTCAATGGGTTAATCGCGTAACCTTTTGGGTTAATCACATAACCTGAATCCGCGGCTTTATTGGACGGATGCCTTGCGGCGAGGTGCAGGGCACCGTGAACAGCCATCATACCCCCATGCTGCTGTTCCGTTCGATCAATTTGACGGGGATGGTAAAATTTTTGGTATATTCGGGCTGCTCCTTCATCTGGTTCAGCAAACGGATTGCCATCTGCGCCCGCAGCTTATAGTCCTGCCGGACAGAGGTCAGGGATGGAACGACCTGTCCGCAGAGATCACTGTCATCAAAACCAATGATAGAAATATCGTCGGGAATTTGAATGCCGGAGCTTTGTAAAAAGCGAATCAGATCGACAGCGTAGAAATCCGACACGGCAAAAATGGCGGTGAAACCGCAAAGCTTAGAAAAATGCTCCCGGTAATAACGATCCCGCATTTCCTTTTGCATGGGAATCTTCATGAAATCTGCCTGAAACCCCAAGCCGCTGCACAGACCCTCATAACGCTGCTGATCCATACATTCCTGATTATCCGAGACGCAGAGAACCTTTCGATGCCCCAAACGATGGAGATATTCGCCCACCTGACGTCCGCCGTCCCGGTCGTCAAGCTGAAGATTGCAAATCCTTCCCCTGTTTTCAAAGTAGCCGTCATAAACGACGAAGGGGATGTGGACGCGGCTTCGGAGCTCCTGATACTCATGGTCGCAGAAGCCCAGGATCACCATACCTGCCATATTCCACATAGACGCGAATTTAACGGTTCCCAGCAGATCGGTGGTTTTTTTGAGCATCATGAAGTAATCATTTTGTTCGATCTCGTCCGCTAAGTAGTTGATTGAGGATGCGATAAACGGGTCTGTCAGCGCCCGGCCTTCATACTTTTCATGATCGTTGATGATCACTCCGATGATCCGGGAGCTGTTCTGCGCCAAAAGCGTTGCGGCCATATTGGGGATATAGCCCCGTTCCTCCAGCTTTTCCTGCACTCGTTTGATTGTCTGAGCGGAAATTTTTTTCGTTTTCCCATGGATCACATTCGAAACTGTGGCGGTGCTGACACCCACCTCATTCGCAATATCTATGATCCGTACCTTACCCTCTGACCACATAAATGACCTCCTTTGCTATGATATGTTCTATATCTTGTGAAACGGCCGAATGGCCATGATGGGATGCTCTTTGGGGTATACATCACCGCATTATAGCAGAACTTCAGCAAGCCAGCAAGCTGAAAAACGAAACTCATTCGGTAACACCATCTTTTTCATCATTGTGAGTGCATATAAATTTGGGCGGCGAGATTTTGCCGGATGCGTTGTTGTACCATGGGCTGAAAGAGTGTAAATACATCTGTTAGAAACGGCAGATATTTTTTAAAATGTAACAGGGGTGTAATAAGAATCATTTTTCATGTGTCTAATCAGTGAAAGGGGAAGAAAAAATGCCGGCAGATCAAAATTTAGAGAGACTGATGAACGAGTATGGCGATGCCATCCTGCGTATGTGTTTTTTATATCTGAAGGACTATCAGCTTGCGGAGGATGCCGCTCAGGAGACCTTTATCAAGGCTATGAAATGTTATGATGCGTTTGAACATAGATCAAGTGAAAAGACGTGGCTGATCCGCATTGCGGTCAACTGCTGTAAAAATATGATGAGAAGCCGTTGGTTTCAGATTGCCCGAAATGACCTGAGGGATGATCAGGAAAAAGCGCATGATGATCCGATCGATGCGTTTTTGGAGAAGGACAGTGTGTCACGGGCGATCATGAAACTGAATGCAAATGACAGGCAGGTTATCATGCTGTATTATTACCAAGACTTGTCTGTGCATGAGATCGCGGCAGTGATCGGTAAAAAAGAAAATGCCGTATTGCAGCGCTTAAAGAGGGCGCGGGACAGATTGAAAATCATTTTAGAGGAGGCCGGATATGAATATTAATATGAAGGACACGATTGACAGGGAACTGGAGTGTATCGTACTAAGCGAGGAAATGAAAAGTCGGATTAGAAAGAAAGCAGTTTCCCGGCGAAGGGACGGGGTACTGAAATGGGCTGTGGTTTTTGCGGCAGCGGTAATCCTGGGAGGAACCGGCGCCGCAGCCGGATATCGTATGCTGATCACGCATTCGGTTAATGGAGAGGTCTTGCCTGAATTGGATCCCATGCGGGTCGTAGAGATTCATATACCAGAGGGACAGCCAGCAGCATTTGCATCTGCGGAACAGCCTGCAGCGCCTGCGCCCGCAGAACAGCCGGATTCCGCCGGGCAGGGTGAGCTGACGGGCGTTCCGGATGAATATGGAATGATTCAAAAAGATTATAAGGATTACAGAAAGATCCAGGAGGAATTGGGAATCCATCTGCTGGATACGGAATTGTCTGCAAACAATCCATACATGCAGGGGCATATCATGACGGACGGAAGCGATTTTGCGATGATCACGGTGGAGAATTATATTTTGGGAGATACCGGCAGATATCAGTTTCTGGAAGAGGAAAACAGATATGCTTATGAAAGCGGAAATGTGTTCCTGTCGCCCATTTCATTGACTGTGAGGCTGATCCTCAGCGAAGAGCAGCTGAATCGCGGCTGGGACTGGGAGTATCTTGGAATGTATCGGTTTGCGGAGAGCTATACGTCCGGGCAGGGCTATAGGGTCAATCTCGTGGAGCGTACACTGGAAAACGGAGACACGGGCAATGCTGTGCTGGAAAAAAGTGCGGTTTTTGTGGCGGATGGGGTGGAGTATACTTTGAGAGGAAGGGTTTCCATGGAAACGATGAAGGGGATTGTGGAGACGATGAAGTAAGGTTTGGCATGATTTTCAATTCTATTGAGTTGATTTTGCGTTGCAGATTGCATATAATATAGGTGCAATCCCGGAGCAAAACATTACTCTGATGTGGGGGAAACGCTTCAGGAGCTGAAAAGATGAGGCGTGATATTGTCGTGTACTGAAATTCATAGTGATTTGTTCGGGAAATGATTTCCTTAAAATCAAAAGAGATATTAATTATGGAAGGAATGTAAAAATATGTGCAAGCATTTTAATACAACTGGTCTGTGCTTCCCGGACGAGCATTATATGGTCAACATAGACGGACGCCTGGAAGAGATAAAGGGGATGGTGGACCGCGGAGAATATTTTGCTGTCAACAGGGCGCGTCAATATGGCAAAACAACGACTCTAAATCGGCTGGCTGAGAAGCTGTCGGGAGAATATATTGTTTTTTTGATCAGCTTTGAAGGAATCGAAGATGCTGTGTATGAGAACGCTGCCTCCTTTTGCCAGCGTTTTTGCCGTCTTTTATATCGTTTTCTGAGATATAATGAACGTATGACAGATGGGATTTCTGAATCTTTAAAAGAAGAACTGCGCCGGGTGCAGTCGGATAACGCCGTCAATTTGGAGGACTTATCCGACTTGATATCAGAACTATGCGGTCAGTCAGAGAAACCAGTTGTCATCATGATTGATGAAGTGGATCAGGCAGGGAATCAGAAAATATTTCTTTCATTTCTGGGGATGCTCCGACGAAAGTTTCTGTCAAGAAAAACAGAGCCCACGTTCCATTCTGTTGTATTGGCCGGAGTATACGACATAAACAATTTAAAATTAAAGGTTCGTCCTATGGAGGAGCATCAATATAATAGTCCGTGGAACATTGCGGCTGAATTTCTGGTAGATATGAATTTCTCAATCCAGGACATTGCCGGAATGCTTACAGACTATGAGCATGACCATCATACCGGAATGGACATTATGAAGATATCCGGGCTGATATATGACTACACCTCCGGATATCCATTTCTGGTATCCAGGCTTTGTCAGATTTTGGATGAAAATCTTTTGGGGAAAGAGGGGTTCCCGGATTTAGCGGCTGTGTGGACAAAAGACGGGGTGACAAAGGCTGTTAAAAAACTGTTGGCGGAATCGAACACACTGTTTGATGATCTGGTGAAAAAGCTGAATGATTTTCCCGAACTAAGACAGGCGGTTTATGCCATTTTATTTAAAGGGGAAAAGATCAGTTACAGTGCTTATAATCATGTATTTCATCTGGGGATTATGTTTGGCTTTATAAAGGAAGAGCATGAAAACATTGTAATCGCTAACCGGATTTTTGAGACACAGCTGTATAATCTTTTTATTTCAGAAGAATTGCTGGACAGCGCTATGTATAAGTCCGCGTCCATGGATAAGGACAGAAATATGTTTATCCGCGATGGACGGTTGGATATGGAGCAGGTATTGGTCAGATTTACAGAGACATTTACAGATATATATTCAGATGCAGAGGAACGTTTTATAGAAGAGAACGGACGCCGTTTCTTTTTGCTTTACCTGAAACCGATCATCAATGGCGCGGGCAATTATTATATCGAGGCACAGACGAGGAACAGGCGCAGGACAGATGTGATTATTGATTACTGCGGAGAGCAATTTGTCTGTGAATTAAAAATCTGGCATGGTGAGGAGTATAACAGGCGGGGAGAGGATCAGCTGCTCCGCTATCTGGAGGATTACCATCTTACGACGGGATATATGCTCAGCTTTAATTTTAATAAAAAGAAAAAGACGGGAGTACGGAAAATTCGGATCGGAGAACGGACGATTATTGAGGCAGTAGTGTAACTCTTATATTTGAAAAAACAGGCCGGGGCGTGAGGCCCTGGCCTTTACTGGATTGCTGGAAAGCTGTCCAGCCCTTTTTTCAAAAATTCGTTCGACACGTTCCGACAGCATCCGGGAGGAACATGAAGTTGAGAATGGCCCGGATTCTCAGGTTAAGAATCCCGTTTCGAAACATTAAAGTTGATTAGAAAACGCCTGATTTACGGGCGTTTTTCTTAATTTGAGAATCAAGGAGTATTTTTTTGTTTCATCCCGCAAATGTAGAATTATGTAGAACGTTTTTTAAGGCAGGACGGCAAAAACAGCGCTATAATAGGGTCAAACACAAACCGGCATGTGATTGGATGCATATTTCCCAAAAGGCACAGACCGGCGGACGGAAGCAGGCGTCATTCTGATGAAAGGGCCGAACGGCCATTGATCACAGGATGCTTTGCAGGCGCATTTTCCGGAACAGGAAATTGTCCCGCGCAGATATCGCCGCGATTCCGGCCAGCCAAGTTCAGCAGCTGCGGTGCCTGCTGAGGAAAGAAGTACCCGGGGTGTACGGATGTGTACTATATATAAATGAATAGAGGAGGGCTTCGTTATGTTTAATGAGGTAGTGACGGACACCAACATCGTTTACTATTTGATGATAGCGGTGGGCGCCGTCGGGGTGCTGTCAAAGGCAGTCAACCAGATTACTCTTCGCCGTCTGGTCAGGGCGGCGGGCAATATGTCCAAGAGTACACACAAACTGATAAAGCTGGTGCGGGCGAAATACGAGCACGCGCTGATGCTGCACGACCGGGTAGAAAATGCGGAAGCATTTGTGGAGAAATACATATATGAATACAGAGGATTCCTGTTGCGGATCCATACATGGAGACAGATTGAAGTGCAGTCGATCTGGTTTTCCGGGATTCTGGCGGCTTTTGGAGGGATCGTCTGGTACTTGGAAAATGGGTTTTGTGAGCAGGTGTATCGTTATATCAGTCTTGGGGCGGCGGAAATGGTCCTTCTGTTTGTTATCAGCCAGATTTCGGACGAGCAGTACAAGATTGAGGCGGCCAAAAACTACATGGTGGATTATCTGGAAAATGTCTGCGCCATGCGCCGCCGCAAAGCCCGCCAGTCGGAGAAGGACCAGATTAATATCATCCAGCCGGAGACCTCCCAGGCCCTCCGCGCAAATGGCCGGGATTCCGATGACGGAAAAGAAGCTGCCACAGGAACCGGATTTTTAAAAGGAAAAAAAAATTCCGTTGGAGGCCGGACCGCGTCCGAACGTGCCGAAGCTCACGCAAAGCAGCCTGCAAAGTCCAGGGAAGCTCAGGAGGCGCAGGGTTTGTCCATCAGTATCGAAGGTGAGCCCCGCAGGGCCCGTACAGGCGTATCCGGAGACACGGCTCCCCTCTACGGGAGCGCAGAGGAGCTGGCCCGCGTCGCCGGGATCTATGAAGAAGAAATGGGGTCTGAGGAGGAAGAAGCTCCGGCATACGGAAATATAACCCCGCTGAGGCCGGAGGACGCTTCCGAGTATGAAGATCCCGAGCCGGAAGAACAGCCCGCCTTTGCCTATGAAGGGGCGGCACAGAACGGCCGGTCCGTATCCAGCTATGGAACCGCGGCACAGAACAGCCGGTCCGTATCCAGCTATGGAACCGCGGCACAGAACGGCCGGTCCGTATCCAGCTATGGAACCGCGGCACAGAACGGCCAATCCGCTTCCGTTTATGGAACCGCGGCACAAAAAAGCCAGCCCGCTTCCGCCAATGGAGGCGCCGCGTCGAAAGGGGGCAGCCCGTCACCTGCATATGGAGCGGCTGCCGGAAAGGGGGTGAACGTCTCCGGGGCTTCGGGCACCTCCCAGATGAAACGGATCCCCGGCAGATTCCAGGATGTGGTGCAGAGAATGATCGAGGACACTACAGAATACGAGGAAGTCCTGGAGGGCCCACCCTTACCGGAGGAAGCAGCCCGCCCTGCCGGACACCCCGATATGATCCGTGCAAATGGGGGGCTGTCCCGACAGTCAGCAGAATATTCGGAGCTTGACGCGTCCTATGGAGACGGGGAGGACCTGAGAGATTATGACAGGTCAAGACATAAAAACCGCAAAAAGGGCGATGCCGCAAGGCAGGTCATCCGCCGTACCATGAAAGGAAATCCGGAATTATCGGACCGCGAGGAATCCACCTTAAAGGAGGAAGCCATCCGCCAGATACTGGAAGAATTTCTTGCATAAAACAGCCAGATTTGGTAAAATATGTACAGCAAGTACCAATGGATTCCTCCCCCGCGCATTTCCACAGGCTGCGGTCAGGAAACCTTAAGAGTACAGAAGCAGAAAGGAAGGTTAACGATGGCTAACAAAGTGACATTTGATTACTCAAAGGCAACAGGTTTTATTCAGGAACACGAGATGCAGTATATGAGCGAGCTTGCGGCACAGGCGAAGGACAAGCTTGTATCCAAGAGCGGCGCGGGGAATGATTTCGTAGGCTGGGTCGATCTCCCGGTAGACTACGACAAAGAAGAATTTGCCCGTATTCAGAAAGCGGCGGACAAGATCCGTGAGGATTCCGAAGTGCTTCTGGTGATCGGGATCGGCGGTTCCTACCTTGGGGCAAGGGCTGCGATCGAATTTTTGGGACATTCCTTTGCAAATATCGTTTCCAAAGACGTCAGAAAATCTCCGGAGATCTATTTCGTTGGAAACAGTATCAGCAGCACCTACATCAGTGACCTGATCGAAGTTGTGGGAGACAGAGATTTCTCCATCAATATGATATCCAAGTCGGGAACAACGACAGAGCCGGCGATCGCCTTCCGCGTATTTAAAGAGATTCTGGAAAAGAAATATGGAAAGGAAGAGGCTTCAAAGAGAATATATGCTACCACCGATAAAGCAAGAGGAGCTTTGAAGAATCTTGCCACAGAAGAGGGGTATGAGTCCTTTGTCGTGCCGGACGACGTCGGCGGACGTTTCTCCGTACTGACAGCAGTCGGCCTGCTCCCCATCGCAGTCAGCGGTGTGGACATCAACGAGCTGATGGAAGGCGCGGCAGCAGGAAGAAAGGCCGCTTTGGAAAATGATTTCGCGGAAAATGATGCAATGCAGTACGCGGCAGTCCGCAACATCCTCCTTCGTAAAGGAAAAACCGTAGAAGTTCTGGCGAACTATGAGCCAAGCCTGCATTATGTATCTGAGTGGTGGAAACAGCTCTATGGAGAGAGCGAGGGCAAGGACCAGAAGGGAATCTTCCCGGCATCTGTTGACCTGACAACAGACCTGCACTCCATGGGACAGTTTATTCAGGACGGCAACAGAATCCTGTTTGAGACCGTATTAAATGTGGAAAAATCCAGGGCGGAGATCGTGATGAACGAGGAACCGGTTGATCTGGACGGCCTCAATTATCTGAAAGGAAAGACCGTTGATTTTATAAATAAGAGCGCCATGAACGGAACCATTCTTGCCCACACAGACGGCAATGTTCCGAACCTCATGGTGAAGATTCCGGAGCAGAACGCATTTTATCTGGGACAGTTGTTCTACTTCTTTGAGTTCGCCTGCGGCGTGAGCGGATACTTACTCGGCGTGAATCCGTTCAACCAGCCGGGCGTGGAGAGTTATAAGCGGAACATGTTCGCGCTGCTCGGAAAACCAGGATATGAAGAAGAAAGAGAAGCATTGTTGAAGAGATTGTAAGAGGTTGTAGGAAGTTCTAAGATGACCGGCCATGCATGGATGAGACTGCATGGCCGGTTTTATGATGTTGTTGAATATGCACAAAAATAAAAATTAGATTGACATAAAATTGTGGGTTATGGTAAGATATTATTAACAGAAAATAAAAAGAATAAAAATTTAATGCATAAGTATTTGAGAGCTTATATATATCCGAGATTGGTCGGATGTTTCTACTAACTACCGTAATAGTTAACTATAAGTTTTCATATCGTGAACGGATTTGGGTATGCAGTTCGTGTTGCAGGAAAACCAGGTCGGACAGATATGAAGCTTTGGAAGAACGGCGGTAGTTTTTGTTTTTATTATAACGATCCCAAACAGCGGACGGGCCTGCGGCCGACTGTTCAGAACCGTTACATTTTTTCAGATAAGGTTATGCATGAAGTTTTTAATGGGGGGTGGGAGAGTTTCGAAAATGGAGGAGCTTTAAGGAGCTGATTCGACTAGATCACAAGACACGAAAGAACAGGAGGAATGAACTATGGAGAACAATAATAATCAGGGCTTTTTGGAAAAGGTCTTTCACTTGTCGGAGAATCATACGGATGTAAAGACGGAGTTCATTGCGGGCGTTACGACATTTATGACGATGGCATATATCCTGGCGGTCAATCCCAATATCCTGAGCGCGTCCGGAATGGACGCGGGGGCCGTATTCACGGCGACAGCTTTGGCATCCCTTGTGGCAACTCTGTTGATGGCGGCCTTTGCGAATTATCCGTTCGTACTGGCACCCGGCATGGGGCTGAACGCGTATTTTGCGTATACAGTAGTCCTGCAGATGGGATATACCTGGCAGATGGCTTTGGCGGCAGTATTTGTGGAAGGTCTTATTTTCATTTTGCTGTCACTGACCAACGTGCGGGAGGCTATTTTCAATGCGATCCCCATGAACCTGAAGCATGCGGTATCCGTAGGTATCGGCCTCTTCATCGCGTTTATCGGGCTGCAGAACGCGAAGATCGTGGTGGACAGCGCAACATTGGTATCCGTGTATTCTTTCAAGGGCTCCATTGAGGCAGGAACATTTCAGGCAGAAGGGATCACGGTCCTGCTGGCTCTCATCGGCATCCTGCTGACGGCTGTCCTGGTTGTGAAAAATGTAAAAGGCAACATCCTGTGGGGAATCCTGGGCACATGGATTTTGGGAATCATCTGCGAGCTGGTGGGCCTGTATCGTCCGGATCCGGAGCTGGGCATGTTCAGTGTGCTGCCGGATTTCAGCTCAGGCTTCGGAATCCCGAGCATGGCGCCGACCTTCTTTAAAATGGATTTCAGCGGGATCCTGTCCCTGAATTTCCTGACCATTATGTTTGCGTTTCTATTTGTGGATATGTTTGATACGCTGGGAACGCTGATCGGTGTGGCATCCAAGGCGGATATGCTGGATGAGGACGGAAAGCTTCCGAAGATTAAGGGCGCTCTGATGTCTGACGCGGTGGGAACTTCCTTGGGCGCGGTATTCGGAACTTCTACAACAACGACTTTTGTAGAGAGCGCTTCCGGTGTTGCCGAGGGAGGACGGACCGGACTTACGGCAGTGGTATCGGCCGCGCTGTTCGGATTGGCGCTGTTCCTGTCTCCGATCTTTCTGGCGATTCCGTCCTTTGCGACGGCTCCGGCATTGATCGTGGTTGGATTTTTGATGATCACGTCCATTACGAAAATTGATTTCGCGGATTATACCGAGGCGCTTCCCTGCTATATCAGCATGATCGCAATGCCGTTCATGTACAGCATTTCCGAAGGGATCGCAATGGGAGTGATCTCCTATGTGGTGATCAACCTGCTGACAGGCCGCGCGAAGGAGAAGAAGATCAGCCTGCTGATGTATGTGCTTGCGGTGCTGTTTGTCCTAAAATATATTCTGATTTAGGAACTGCGTTATACGGCACTGCCGCGCGGAGTCTGGTACGGTAAATGCCGTGCGGTCGGAACGCGAAGATGCAATTGATATCTGAGGATCAGAACCGCCGGAGACATGGGAACACCTCTCCGGCGGCTTTTCCTGTCCTTTTTTCCCATTACATGCTTGCCTGAATCGAAAAAATATAGTACCATAGAGTTACATGTCACGCCTGATAAGGGCGCGGCCTGTAATTATAGAAAATACAAATGAAAAAATGTATTTTAGGCAGTGGCACTGTTTGAAGGCTGTCGATATACAAAGGAGTGAATACATATGCAGTATCTGGTTATAATGGGAATATTGATCGCTGTCGCGGTGATTTTGATTATTATCATCATCACAGCTCTGGTGAAGAGCCGTCAGGACGACGGGGAGAAGTATGAGGACGACGATGAAGAAGATGACTATGATGACGGATACGATGAGGAAGCTGAGGAAGCGCCCCGCCATATGAGTGAGGAGTATGATGAGCAGAGGGAGCCGGAACAGGAAGAAGGCCCGCTCATTGTAGGACAGGGCAGGCGTCCGCGGGAAGGCGCTCATGCGGAGGAAGGCCGGAACCGGCCGGGCGAAGAGCCGGGAGGGAGGCGGTATTCCGAGAAGAAGCTCTGGAAGCTGGCTTTGGAGAATCTGACCACCTGGCAGAAATTCACGTTTATTTTTTATGAAAATCTCGGGATTGGAAGGGGACACAGTGTCCCGCAGCTTGAAAAGTTTCTGTCCATTGGAGACGACCCGAGGGTGTCAAAGCTGCACTGCGCAATCATCCAGAAGGAGGGTAAGCTCTACCTGAAGGACATGGGGTCCCGGAACGGAACCTACCTCAACGGCAAGCGGGTGACCCAGCCCGTACTGCTCCAGAGGGACGACATCATCGGGATGGGCGAGACTGAGATTGAGATACAGAGTATGATGAGAGAAAAATAAAATGCTGCTCGGTATGGAATGGCCTGTACCCGGCGGGAATCAGTGCAGCAGTTGGAGAAAATATCCAGCCCTTTGCCGGAGGTAATCGAAAAGGGGCTGGATATCGTTGTGTATCATCGTATGCGGAAAAGCAGCCGACAGCAGGCTTTTCTTACATGAAGTATGGAGGTTCTGTATGATAGGAAAAAAGATCCTGGCAGGGGCAATGGCGGCATTACTTCTTGCGGCATGTCCCGGATTAGAGAGTTGTGCAGAGGAAGGGCAGGAGACTCCCGCGGCGGAAGGCGCGGAAGCACCCCAGCCGGAAAAGACGCCCGAGGAGCTGGCTGCGGAGGAAGAAGCCAGAAAAAACGCGATTTATGAGATCGTACCTGACTCCAATAATCTGCCCGGATGGCCGGAAGGGCCGAAGGTCCATGCGGCGTCGGCCATTGTAATGGATATGGAGAGCGGTGCGGTTCTCTACGCAAAGGCGGCGGAGGAACAGCATTTTCCTGCCAGCATCACGAAGCTTTTGACTACGCTGGTAGCGCTGGAGACGGGGGAACCCGACGATACGGTGACGTTCTCGGAGGACAGCATCAGCTTTCTGGAGCCGGGGGATGCCAGTGTCGGAATGCTTGTGGGTGAGCAGCTCAGCCTCAATGACGCGCTGCATGCGGTCCTGCTTGCTTCGGCAAATGAAGTCTCCTACGCGGTGGCGGAGAATATGGGGATCAAGATGGGCGGGACTTACCAGACCTTCATTGACCGGATGAATGAGCGGGCCGTCGAACTGGGATGTACGGGTTCTCATTGGGTCAATGCCAACGGTCTGCATGACGATCAGCATTTTACAACGGCTCATGATATGGCGCGGATTGCAGCGGCAGTTTATCAGTATGAACCGTTCCAGCATCTGATGGGTTCGCTGGAATATACCATTGCGCCCACCAGTCTGAAAAATGAGCCCCGGACCTGCTGGCAGAATCACAAGATGCTCTGGCCGGAGAATGAATATTATTACGAATTTTGCCGGGGCGGGAAGACCGGATATACGGACCAGTCGGGAACAACGCTGGTGACCATGGCCGATAACGGGCAGATGCGCCTGGCGGCGGTGGTGATGGCAGATTACGGGGTACAGGCCTATGAGGACACCCGGGCTATGCTGGATTACGCGTTCGGCAATTTTACCAAGGTGACCATTGCGGACAAGGAGACGTCCGGTGATATTGAGACCTTTCAGGATGAGGGGGCATATGTGGTCCTCCCCGCGGGGGTTGATTTTACGCAGCTGGAATGTCAGATTTCCACGGCAGAAGGAGAGGCGGAGACAGAAGAGGTCTCCTTTGACCGGTGGATCGAGGTGCTGACCGCGCCGCCGGCTCCTCCGGCGGAGACTCCGGCAGAGGGAGAGCAGCCGGGGCAGGAAGGAACGGACGGGACTCCGGCAGGCGCGCCGGCGGATGGAGCGCAGCCGGGAGCCGAGGGAGCAGCGGATGGTTCTCAGCCTGGGGCCGAGGGAACGGCAGATGGTTCTCAGCCAGGCGCAGAGGGAGCACCGGCTTCGGCAGACGGAGCGGTTCCGGCTTCTGCGGAAGGCGTGCGGCCGGGAACGGACGGAGTTGCTCCGGCCGGCGCGGATGGCGCACAGCCAGGGACAGACGGGACGCGGCCGGAAGCAGGAGAGAGCGGAGATGCCTCCGGCAATCAGGGCTTATCCGGAACCGGGGAGAATCCGGACGATGTATCCTCCGGTCAGGACGGAGAAGATCCGGCGTCAGGAACAGCCGGGAACAAAGAGAATGATGCCGGGTCCGGCAGCGAAAGGGCCGGAACGATCGTTTATACCTATGCAGGCCAGGAGGCCGGGCATGCGGCAGTGGTTTTGAATCAGTCCTATTTTGGAGAGGGATCGGAAATAGAGTGGACGCCTGCGGACGGCAGCAAGAGGAAAAGCAAAGAAAATACGCCGAAAAAACTGGGCGGGCTTTCCACAAGGCAGATGATCATTGCGGGCGGAGTGGCAGTGCTGCTGGTTGTGATCGTGTGTGCAGGCATGAGCAGACGGAAGAGGACACAGGAGAGAAAAAGACGGAACCGGAAAAATAAGAAAACCTCTTGACTAATCCGCCTCTTCTACTTATAATATCTCTGTGGTAAAGAACTGAGAATACAAAAAGACCATGACGGAGACAGTAGGAAGAACTCTGAAGCTTCAAGCGAGCCGGAGATGGTGAGAGCCCGGTACAAGTAAGGTCTTTCTGAAGATCACTCCCGAGTTGCAGCAACCGAACCCCGGCATAGTTCCCAGTCGGTATACGAACCCCGCCGGACAGTAGGTGCTGACGGTATCCGCCGTTACCGGAATCCATACCTTACCGGACGAAGTCCGCCTGCCCCACAGGGGCATGTATTAAGGGATGCCCTTTGGGTATAAATGACAAAGAGGTCAGAACACCGTGTTTTACAGGAAACAGCATTTTCACTGTTTTCCCCGTCAAAAAGGACACCGGATCTGAACAGATGTTGTAACAGGTGGTATCAACGGAGCATACGCTTCCGTCCTATTACAGGACGGGAGCATTTTTGTTCTATAGGCAGTTTCTATGAATTTTCCGATAGAACAAAGACCTCCGGAGAGAGTGCTGTGCGTCATACAGGACAGATGCCGCGACGCGGCCGCCGCAGGCGCGAGTTTCGCAGGCGAAACTCATTTATATAATGAGAGAAAGGAAGGGAAGCAATGTATAAGAAAGTTTCTACGGATATGAATTTCGTAGAGCGTGAAAAAGAAGTCGAGAAGTTTTGGGCTGACAATGATATTTTCCGCAAGAGCATGAAGGGGCGGGAAGGCAAGCCCATGTATACGTTTTATGACGGGCCGCCGACGGCCAACGGCAAGCCCCACATTGGGCACGTGCTGACACGTGTTATCAAGGATATGATCCCCCGCTACCGTACTATGAAGGGATATGAGGTTCCGAGGAAGGCGGGCTGGGACACCCACGGCCTTCCGGTGGAGCTGGAGGTGGAGCGGGCTTTGGGCCTGGACGGCAAGGACCAGATTGAGGAATACGGTCTGGAGCCATTTATTGACAAATGTAAAGAAAGCGTCTGGAAATACAAAGGTATGTGGGAGGATTTCTCCGGCACCGTCGGATTCTGGGCGGATATGGATGATCCCTATGTGACCTATCACAATGACTTTATCGAGTCCGAATGGTGGGCGCTAAAGCAGATCTGGGACAAGGGCCTTCTGTACAAGGGCTTCAAGATTGTGCCCTACTGTCCCCGCTGCGGAACCCCGCTCTCCGCGCAGGAGGTAGCCCAGGGCTACAAGGATATCAAGGAGCGCTCCGCCATCGTCCGCTTTAAGGTGAAGGACGAGGACGCTTATTTCCTGGCATGGACCACCACGCCGTGGACCCTGCCCTCCAACCTGGGACTCTGTATCAATCCCAAGGAGACTTACGCAAAGGTATCCTGCGTGGACGGCTATACCTATTATATGGCGGAGGCCCTGCTGGATACGGTATTAGGACCGCTGGCAAAGGACGGAAAGCCGGCCTATGAGATGCTGGAGACCTATGTGGGAAAGGATCTGGAATACAAAGAGTACGAGCCGCTCTACCAGTGCGCGGCGGACGGCATCAAAGGCCAGCATAAGAAAGCGTTTTATGTCACCTGCGATGAATATGTGACGCTGACAGACGGTACCGGCGTGGTGCATATCGCTCCCGCCTTCGGCGAGGACGATGCCAATGTCTGCCGGAAGTATGACATGCCGTTCGTGCAGCTTGTAGACGAAAAGGGAAATATGGCGGAATCCACCCCGTTTGCCGGATTATTTGTGAAAAAGGCAGACCCGGAGGTGCTCAAGGAGCTGGACGCAAGAGGGCTTCTGTTCGACGCGCCCAAGTTTGAGCACAGCTATCCCCACTGCTGGCGCTGCGACACCCCGCTGATCTACTACGCGCGGGAATCCTGGTTCATCAAAATGACAGCGGTCAAGGACGACCTGATCGCCAACAACAATACCATCAACTGGATCCCGGAGAGCATCGGAAAGGGCCGCTTCGGGGACTGGCTGGAAAATGTCCAGGACTGGGGCATCAGCCGCAACCGTTACTGGGGGACTCCCTTAAACATCTGGGAGTGCGAATGCGGACACATGCATTCGATCGGAAGCATCGAAGAGCTGAAATCGATGTCCGATCATTGTCCGGACGACATCGAGCTGCACCGCCCGTATATCGACGAGGTTACGATAAAATGTCCGCGCTGCGGCAAAGAGATGCATCGTGTGCCGGAGGTGATCGACTGCTGGTTCGACAGCGGGTCCATGCCGTTTGCGCAGCACCACTATCCATTTGAAAATAAAGAGATCTTCGAGCAGCAGTTCCCGGCCCAGTTCATTTCCGAGGCCGTGGACCAGACCCGCGGATGGTTCTATTCCCTGCTGGCGATCTCCACGCTGATCTTCAACAAAGCGCCTTATGAAAATGTCATCGTCCTGGGCCACGTTCAGGATGAAAAGGGCCAGAAGATGAGCAAGTCCAAGGGAAATGCGGTAGACCCGTTTGACGCTCTGGAGAAGTACGGCGCTGACGCGATCCGCTGGTATTTCTACGTGAACAGCGCGCCCTGGCTGCCCAACCGTTTCCATGGAAAGGCTGTCATGGAAGGGCAGCGCAAGTTCATGGGAACCCTTTGGAACACCTATGCGTTTTATGTATTGTATGCCAACATCGACGGCTTCAATCCCTATGAGCACGGCCTGTCCCGGGAAGTGACCGGGGAGATCCGCGTTCCGGGCTATGACACGCTGGCAGTGATGGACAAATGGCTTCTCTCCAAGCTGAATACGCTTGTGAAGATGGTGGATCATGATCTGGAGAATTACCGAATTCCGGAAAGCGCCCGCGCGCTGCAGGAATTTGTAGATGATATGAGCAACTGGTATGTGCGCAGGAGCCGGGAACGTTTCTGGGCAAAGGGCATGGAGCAGGATAAGGTCAATGCTTATATGACATTGTATACCGCGCTCGTGACCGTGGCAAAGGCAGCCGCGCCGCTGATCCCCTTCATGACGGAGCAGATCTACCAAAACCTGGTATGCGGCATCAATCCGGAGGCGCCGGAGAGCGTGCATCTGTGTGATTTCCCGAAGGCGGATGAGGCATTGATCGATTCCGAACTGGAAAGCAACATGGAGCATGTGCTGAAGCTGGTTGTTATGGGGCGCGCGTGCCGCAATACTTCCAATATCAAGAACCGCCAGCCCATCGGTCAGATGTTTGTAAAGGCGGAATTTGAGCTGCCGGAATACTATCAGGAGATCGCGGCGGATGAGCTCAATGTAAAGAACATAAAGTTTACCCAGGATGTAAGGGACTTTACTTCTTATAATTTTAAGCCCCAATTAAAGACAATCGGGCCAAAGTATGGTAAAATGTTAGGAGGCATCCGGAAGGCGCTGGACAATCTGGACGGTAATACCGCTATGGATGAGATCAATGCCGAGGGATCCTTAAAGCTGGATGTGGACGGACAGGAGATCACCCTGTTCCGGGAAGACCTGCTGATCGAGACCGCGCAGGTGCCGGGCTTCGTATCGGAAAATGACAGCGGGATCACGGTCGTACTGGATACCAACCTGACGGAAGAGCTGTTGGAGGAAGGATTCGTCCGGGAGATCATCAGTAAGCTTCAGACCATGAGAAAAGAAGCGGACTTTGAGGTGATGGATAAGATCCGGGTGACCTACGAAGGAAGTGAAAAAGCAGAAGCAATATTTGCAAAACACGCAGAATCTATCGGCAGTGACGTACTTGCGGACGATGTCTCGAAGGCGGCTCCGGAAGGATATGTCAAGGCCTGGAAGATTAACGGGGAGGACGTTACAATCGGCGTCCGGAAAATGTAAGGATCAGCAGGAAAATGTTCTGCAGATTCTAAGCCACAAGAGGGCAGCCCTGGCGAGATGTACACCGGGTATTACGGTTCCTGGCGTACACGGGTATATTTTTATACGGACAGAGCACTCAGAAAGGGTGGTGACAGACCATGTTGGAATGGGTATTCGGAAAAAGTGAGAAGGAGAATGCAGACAGAGAAACGAAAATCAGAGAGACTGATAAGGGAGGTAACAACAGACCAATGAGCAGAAAAAGATTTGACAAGGAAGCATTTAAGGAAGCAGTAAAGGATAATGTAAAAACACTTTACAGGAAGAAGATCGAGGAGGCATCCCAGCAGCAGATCTTCCAGGCGGTCAGCTATGCGGTGAAGGAAGAGGTCATCGACGACTGGCTGGCGACCCAGGACGCATATGCGACAAACAAGGATGCAAAAACGGTGTATTATATGTCCATGGAGTTTCTGATGGGGCGTGCCCTGGGCAATAACCTGATCAATCTGACTTCCTATCCGGAGGTGAAGGAAGCGCTGGAGGAAATGGGCCTGGATCTCAACGTTATCGAAGACCAGGAGCCGGATCCGGCGCTTGGAAACGGCGGACTCGGAAGGCTGGCGGCATGCTTCCTGGATTCTCTGGCAACCTTGAATTATCCCGCTTATGGGTGCGGTATCCGTTACCGCTACGGTATGTTCAAGCAGAAGATCCGCGACGGCTACCAGGTAGAGGCGCCGGACAACTGGCTCAAGGAAGGCTATCCATTTGAACTGCGCCGTCCGGAATACGCGAAGGAAGTACGTTTCGGCGGAACCGTCCGTTTTGAGAAGGATCCCCAGACCGGAAGGGACAAATTTATCCAGGAGGGATTTGAGTCTGTACGCGCCGTGCCTTATGATATGCCCATCGTCGGTTATGGCAACCACGTAGTCAATACCCTGCGCATCTGGGATGCGGAGGCGATCACAGATTTCCAGCTTGCTTCCTTTGACCGGGGCGATTATCACAAGGCGGTAGAGCAGGAGAACCTGGCAAAGAATATCGTGGAGGTCCTGTACCCCAACGACAACCATTATGCGGGAAAAGAACTGCGTCTGAAACAGCAGTATTTCTTCATTTCCGCAAGTCTGCAGGCTTTGATCGCGAAGTTCAAGAGAGAGCACGGCGACGACCTGAGCAAGCTTCCGGAGAAGGTGGTCATCCAGATGAACGATACCCATCCGACCATCGCGGTTCCGGAGCTGATGCACCTTTTGATCGACGAGGAGCACCTGAACTGGGAAGAGGCATGGGAGATCACAAGCAAGACCTGTGCGTATACCAACCACACGATCATGGCAGAAGCGTTGGAAAAATGGCCCATTGACCTGTTTTCCAGACTGCTTCCGCGTATTTACCAGATCATCCAGGAGATCGACCGCCGCTTCGTAGAGGAAGTACGCGCAAAATATCCGGGAAATGATGAGAAATTGAAAAAGATGGCGATTCTCTGGGACGGCCAGGTACGCATGGCGAACATGGCTATTATTTCCGGATTCTCTGTAAATGGTGTGGCAGAGCTCCATACCGATATCCTGAAGAACCAGGAGCTGAAGGATTTTTACGAGATGATGCCGGAGAAGTTCAACAACAAGACCAACGGAATCACCCAGAGACGTTTCCTGGCTCACGGCAATCCGCTCCTTGCGGACTGGATCACCGGCCGGATCGGGGACAGCTGGATTACGGATCTGTCTCAGATCGCAAGGCTGAAGCCATTGATCAACGACGAACAGGCAAGACGGGAATTTATGAATATCAAGTACCAGAACAAGGTCCGTCTGGCAAAATATATCAAAGAGCACAACGGGATCGACGTGGATCCGCACTCTATCTTCGACGTGCAGGTGAAGCGGCTGCATGAGTATAAACGCCAGCTTCTGAACATCCTCCATGTGATGTACCTGTATAACCAGATCAAGGAGCATCCGGAGATGTCTTTCTATCCAAGGACATTTATCTTCGGCGCAAAGGCGGCGGCAGGATATGAGCGCGCAAAGGAAACGATCAAACTGATCAACTCCGTGGCAGAGGTCATCAACAATGACCGGAGCATCAACGGCAAGATCAAGGTGGTATTCATTGAGGATTACCGGGTATCCAATGCGGAGATGATCTTTGCGGCAGCGGATGTCAGCGAACAGATCTCCACTGCATCCAAGGAAGCGTCCGGTACCGGAAACATGAAGTTCATGCTCAACGGCGCTCCGACTCTGGGAACCATGGACGGAGCCAACGTAGAGATCGTGGAAGAAGTGGGCATCGAGAATGCGTTTATCTTCGGTATGCGGTCCGAAGAGGTCATCCGTTACGAGAACCACGGCGGCTACAACCCGATTGATATCTATTTCAGTGATTGGGAATTAAAGCGCGTGATCGACCAGCTCATGGACGGCACCTACGCTCACGGCGACCACAACATGTACAAGAACCTGTACAACTCACTGCTCAATACGCAGTGCACACCGCGGGCGGATATGTACTTCATTCTGAAGGATTTCCGGGCATATGCGGAAGCGCAGAAGCGTGTGGAGGAAGCATACCGCGACGAGCACAGATGGTCACGCATGGCCATGATGAACACTGCGTGCTGCGGCAAGTTTACATCCGACAGGACGATCGAAGAGTATGTGAAGGATATCTGGAAGCTGAAAAAGGTAAAAGTGACAGTGGAAGAATAAGGAATAAAGGATATAGGGGAAAAAAGTTGCCGAGAGGCAGCTTTTTTCCTTTAAGATTCTACCGGAGATACCAGAAGGCTCAGTACATTTCCAGCCTTATCAGGAATGGAAACGGTGATGGGATCCTTTGGGATCGTGTAGGAAATGATCCCCTCCTTCTCATCCGCCGACTCCGTCTCGATTTCCTTCCCATCGGAACCGACCGCGGTGATTCCTTCATAATCAATCCCCGAATAAGGATCTCTCAGCACCAGATACACGATGCCGTTCTCACTGTAAGAGCGCACAAGCGCGGGCTTTTCCGTATCAATGTAAGCCACCTCATATTCCTTCGAGACGATCTGCCCATTTACGGAAGTCACTTCCACGGTCAGGGTTCCGTTTTCCGATACATGCAGCAGATAACCTCCCGTCTCCGATCGGCTCATGGGAATCGAATTTCCGTTGATCCGGGCGGAAATATCTCTTGTAGGAAGGAAGCCTTTGACGTCCACCTGATAGGAGGCGCTTGCGGTATAATCTACATCGGTTCTCTCAACAGAAACAGCCGGCTGAAAGAACATGACCGGGAGCAGGATCAATATCACCAGGATCACATAGGTGATCATGCGGACGATCCGGAACTTTGACTTTTTATAATTGGACCACCCTTCCAGCACTTCCACAGGAACCGTACTGGGCGACAGATCACATGCTGCATAGATGTTGTTGAGCAGTCCGTTTGCGGCATGATGGTCGAGTGTATGCATCGGATCAGGACTTGTATTCCTCTTTTTCATTGATGAACACCTCCTTCCTCAAAATCTCCAAGAAATCTGCGGAGCTTTTCATAGCCCTTGGTGAGATAGCGCTTGACGGAGCTTTTGCTGCAGTCCATGGCAAATGCGATCTCGTCAAGGCTCATGCTGTGATAATATTTCATCAAAATAGCCTGCGATTCCCGCTTCGGCAGGGCCTTGATCTGTTCAAAGAGCTCCAGGTTCTGGCTGTAAGTATCCAGAGGGCTTTCTGATTCTGACGAAGAGCCCGAAAGCGCCTGGGAAACCTCATCCAGACACAGCTCATTTCGATTGCGGCTGTTCTTCTCGTTCATGTCAAAGCACAGGCGGAAATTGATCTGGTTTAGCCAGGAGGTAAAAAGCTCCGGATTCTTAAGTAGCTTAATGTGCTTCAATACAAGGATATAAAGTTCCTGCAGGATGTCCTGGGCCAGGTATTGGTCCTTTACAAACCGGCAGGCAAACCAGTACTGCTTCTGGTATGTAGCTGTATAAAGCTCCGCAAACGCATCGGTATCTCCATCCTGGATCCTCTTGACCAGGGAGGAGAGGTAATCATAATCTAACTCAGCCATAAAATGTTCCTCCTACCGGCGATCCGTATTCTGATAAATCCGTTGGTTGGCAAGCGAGATCAGATCCGTGATACTGTCCAGATGTTCCTCGCTGTTCAGGGCGGATCCGGCACGGAACTTCAAAGGGGCGGCGTTCAGCCTGCAGTTATGCTCTTCTACCTTTCTGGTGACATCATCCAGGAAATGATTTAGTTTCTCGGGGCCGCATTCCTCAAACAAAGCAAGAAATTTATTTCCTCCGTTCCTGCCGACAAATCCGGTCGAATGCGCGGAGGAAGTCAGGATAATGGAAAACTGCTTTAAAAGTTCATTTCCCTGGGCGTGGCCGTAGCTGGAGTTGACGTCCGACAGGTTTGTCAGGTCAATCATCATGCATCCGATGTGTTCCGGCAGCTTGGAATCTACATATTTTTCAATCAGAACATCACAGCTGAAACGGTTGGGGAGACCAGACACGGAGTCGGCGTAAGCAGCTTCATAAAGCCCGTGGTAGCTTTGCTTGCTGGACTTGAGATAGTCGAAATCCAGCAGCAGGAACAGGTAGACCAGAACCAGCAGGATCCAGATCAGAGCAAACAGGACCGTAGCCGGGCCGGAGGAAAATACGAATTGCTTCACTTCATCCTGCGTCAAAAAGTAAATGCACGCCAGCGTAAGTACCGTAAACACTGACAGTTGAACGATTTTCAGGCTGCTCAATTTTTTCATGGTAAAGAAACCTCCCTGATATCACTTTTACTTAGTGCAAAAGTATAACACAGAATTGTCGGATAGTAAAAAATTTTTTCAAAAAATTTCCAAATGTACGGTTGGATGCTCTTTGAGCATCCAACCCACCTCATTCATTCGTAAAATCCGTGCTTCGCACTTTTGTGCCTGCTAACGCAGTCACATATTTGCTGTATCTTCCACTTCCTGGAAATGTTCCTGGCGGGCATTCTGATGATCTGCTACACGAATACAATACTTGGCTTTTGCTGATGGGATCTCCCAGCGCTGCTTGTATTAGCCGGCGTTGCAGTTTATTTCTTCATGAAAAACCGTAAACGGAAGGAAGAAGAAAAGGATCTGGAAGACCAGCTGTCCGACCTGTATGCAGATGCGGCGGTAGAAGCGGAGAGAAATGGATGATCCTTCAGAACATTTTCACCTCTGTTCGAAACAGCAGGCTGTCCGCCGACAGACAGGAGGACGGGATCTTTATCAAGCGTGTGGCTGCGGTCACTACGCTGATTGGTCAGGAGGATGCACATAAAAGCTGGGATTCAGGCCGTCCATTGCCGTAGGCAATTTTAAATGACGGCCTGAGTTACAGGGCACGCCTGGTCAAGGTGTGACCTGTAACGTAAAAATAAAAAAGGCCCTTAAAATCCGGGCAGTGTATTGACAAAGCGGCGAAAGAGTGTTAGTGTAAAAACCATAATTAGTGGCTTCTTTAATGGCATCAGTGGCATCACGCCAAAATCATTTCAATCACGACGGCAAAGATTAATAAGGTGATAGTGGAAGATAAGTTATGGAAATTGGACACTATATAAAGGCGGATGGGCAAGGATGCTGTCCGCCTTGAATAGGATATAACCAGAAGGGTAAACAAAAGATGATGAATCAGGAAGCCGAAAGAGAATTAAGAGAAGAGCTGGAATTATCTGACACAGAGGATGGCCAGAGCGAAAAGAAGTTTGATTTTGGAAAGAATGTGTATTATGTAAAGATTTTACATGATATATACGATTTTTTTGGAAAAAATAAGAATGACAAATTTATACTACTCCATTATCTGCAGCAATTAGGAGACAAGGAATACACGAAGGAAGAGGTATATGCTGTTTTAAATAATATGGCAGATATAGGGGATATATATTTTAAGTATCCAGATGGAAGAACCTGTGATGTAAGGATTAATCCAGAAGGAGACCCGGTAATACAGCAGGATATTCTGTTTTGTCTGGGAGAAAAGCCTTATGGTATACTTTTAGACATAACAGATGTGGTATATACGGAAATACGGGAATTATCGACTTACAAAGACAAAATTGACTGGATTTTTCAGCGGATCGGCATTCAGGAAAACACACTGAAAAAGATAAATGAGAATGCGGAAACAATTAAGCAGGCAGCATCAGATATTGATGATAAGAAAAAACATATAGATGGTGTAGCCAGATCTGTTGAAGAGGTTACGAAAAAGGCATCTGCTGATCTCAAAAAAGAGCTTGATATTACAGTAGAAAACCTAGAGAATAAATATAAAGATGAGATTCCGAAGCTTACAGCAGAGTCTGTGAACGACGAACTGAAGCGGGATGGAAAAATCGGTTCGTTCCTCCAGGATATCCAGAGGGATTTTATACAGTATATGGCAATATTTATAGCCGTGTTTGCTCTTGTAAATGTGAACCTCAACGGACTGGAAGGACGTACGATAAAGGATTTTTTAGGAATTAACCTGTTTCTGGTAGCGTCTATGACTACATTGGGCGCATTATTGGACATTGTTTTATGTCGCCCGCAGAATGAATGCGGTTTTCCTAAGAAATCAATGCTGCTATGGTGTGGATCGATAGTGCTGTGGGCGATTTCTATCATTGCGCTGATATGCATTTAGACCAGTGTTTTGAAAATAAAAAAGGAGTGATAATGAAGATGGAGCAAGGAATACTATTCTCAAAGGCTGACAAGACTACACGGGAGTATCGAAAATCTTTTTGTTTTGCTGAAACACCCAAAAGCGCCTTTTGGGATAGGAATGAGCAGACGGAGAGACCCGGCGGAAAAGTAACCCGTGAGGAAGCCAGGAGCTATGACGCAATCATGGAAGAGATAATATTGGCGCAATTTTTTTAGTACGATTCCCCTGTTTTAATACATCAAAGAAAGGGAAGTGAAAAAATGCCGTGGCCAGAAAAGACGGAGCTTCCGAAAGGATATATAGTAAAGCTTTATAAAAGAGTGGCAAATGTTTCGGAGCAGGCGATTATAAAAGAATCTATGTTTATGACATGGATGAATTTTGACTGCATGGATATAGTTGGGATTCATGATTTTCAGGAGTACAATAATTCTGTTGATCTGTCTGCGGTAAGATCCAGAGAAATATACGCAAGCCGTCAAAAGCTTTTTTTATACAGGCTTGAACATAAGGACGAATTTTTGCTGCCTAATAAAGTGCTGGAAAAATTTCCGCTGATCACTTTGACAATGCTTGATATCCAACGAAACACAGAGTTCCAGAATGAGGAGCAATGTGGAAAGCAGCTTCAGGATTTTCTGAACCGCTATGAAACGTATGACGCAGATATCAGGGGAGAGGTATACGGCAGTCTGTCAGCATATGATTACGTGCTGGTTTTGCGGGGAAACGACTATCGAAAGATAGATAAAACACTTGCGAGGTGCAGACAGGAATTGTCTTTAAAAAATATTATCTTTAATAAGATGTATACGATAGCGGGGATAGATTGTGAAAATGTAAGCGCTTGGAATGCAGATGGAATGAAGGCTTCGGTACGTTTGTCGTGCAGAGCGGATGTGACGGCAAAATGGCTGAGGGACAATGTGCAAGTGCGTGATGCATTTGATGATTGTACAGTATTTTCTATCATGGGCAAATATGATTTTGATATCATAGGGGAGATTAAATCGGCAGAGAAGTTCGTGAACCTTTTTAAGGATCACGGTGCATTGTCAGCAAGCTGGGAATATATCCATAAAACGAATACCCGTTTTCTCAATGAAGACAGTGAACCGGCAAGTAACAGCGCATTACTCTGCCCCGTGACAGAAGAAGAGAATCAAAAAAATGAGCCGTTGGAAAAATACCCACTGAAAGGAAGCAATTGCGGTCATGACAGGCTACTGACAGAATTTATTGCTTTGTATTCTAAAATAGATGGTCTTTCGCCAAGTGTCAGGGAAAATTTATCAAGATTGATATTAAGGATTTATCAGGTCATAACGACTAACAACCATTCTGGGATGGTGGAAGATTTAAAGAAGAAACTGAGAGATTTTTTGGATTATATATATATTCAGCAATGCGAATTTCAGGAATCTGATCTTGCGCTGGATATGGTGCAGGATGAATATGCACATATGATCAGCGACTTTAACCTGTTGCTGGATAATCGGGTTTCAGCGGGAATGTCTGATTTCGAAACACCTCAGAATGTCTTGCGGTACTCAGGCTCCAGCATGAAAGTATTGCTGGCATATTCTACGTTTGTAGATCATTTGATTTTGATCTTATCTCAAAATAAGCGGAATGAAGCAGAAGCAGCAGGGAGAAAAAAAACCTTAAAGTATTTGGTGTTTGTGACAGCAGATCCGGCTGCCAAAATTTATGCAACGGTAAGTTTGAGTTTTTCAGAGCAATATCGTTTTATAAAAATCAGTATTCCGGTTGATTTGATGTTTGAGGTGAGAAATGTTCTTCCCTGGATTACTCATGAAGCGGGACATTTTATTCGTGCCGGATGGAGCCGCGCAGATCGGAATGCGGCTTATTTCCAAAGTGTCTGCAGAGGGGTGGCCAGGTGTCTGAAGCCTTATACAAAGCTTAAGTATAGTGATCATTCAACCGGCAGCGGAAATAAAACAATCAGTACATGTAAGCCGGCAGCGGAACACGGAGGAATGAAGTTTGATGATTACCGTGAATATGTTAAACAATATTTTCAGGTAGTGATTTATCAATATAGCATAGATTACAGCCTTGAATTTCAGATCCCATATAACAAGGCACGTGATCTTTTTAGTGATGTAGAACAGATTACCAGCGGAGTGAAGAGGATATATCAAGAAGCGATTGCTGATATGTTTATGCTCCTGGTTTTGGATATTAAAAAGCTGAATGAATATTTAACAATTCAGGCGGCATATTTTCAGCGGCTGAATATGGATATGGAAAGCCTTCCCCAAGAAAATGTTTCCAGGATTATGGCAGTGAGTGTGGCCTTGACACGAATAGACCCTGATAATTACAAGCAGATAGATCATTATTTTCATGGGCTTTATGATATGTGTGACGCGGATAGAATTCTGCCGATTCTGAAGAAACTGAAAGATTATGAAGATTACTATATACTGGAACCACTGGTAGTATTTTTGACAATGCATGTCAAAAGCGGATTGGAAAGACTTCTTGCGGATAAAGCAGTTACAGATATCTGGCAACGGATAAAAGAAAGCTATTCTAACTTGAAAAAAGGTGAGTTTGAGGACTACCTTGAATTTGTGCTGGGGTTTGACAAAATATAAGTTAATACAGTGTCTATGCCACGATTCGGAAGGTTAAGACTTTATATGTGGTTTAGCCAATAACAATATAAAAAAGCAGCCTCTGACAATTCGACTTGTCCAGGCTGCTTTTTCATCTTCTTACGATTCTAAATTATATATTTATTTCTTTTTCACACGAATCTGTTTTACATATACAGTTCCAATCACTGCGGCAGCAAAGATCATCAAAACCATATACAGCAGGATCGTACTCTGATCCCCGGTTTTCGGGCTTACATTCGTGGATGTGCCGGCAGCTGCCTTGCTCCATCCAACAGAAATAGGTGACAGCCCGTGTACGGTAAAGGAAATACCTGCGGATGATTTCGTGATCACACCGCTTTCCGGGAATGTCTCAATATGTCCTGCGGGGAAGCCGTTCATACTCTTTGTGAACAAATGGCTTGCAACAAAGTTATATGTACTGTCGGTTCCTGACGGATAAGGTACGGTAACCGTAACACCCTCTGCCGGGAAATTCTCCGCGCTTACATCCTGCCATGTGCCATTTGCATAAACCTGCAGAGCAACATCATAAACCCTGATATTGTCATTGGAAATGCCTTTAGCTGTAAGGCTACTCCGAATCTGACTTTCAATCTTCTGCGGCGTATTCAGCGTATCATTGCCTGCAAGTTCGGCAGGAACTTCAATCGCGCTGCGCACCTCCAGACGGTAATTGTTCTGGTCGGAGGGGCTTGTCTCAACTGCCCAGATTGTTGTCGGCGTTGTCTGAGTGCTTGTGTTATCTCCAGTCTGATTGCCTGAGGCGCTGCCGGAACTGCTGCTTCCGGGCTTGCTGCTGGGCTTACTCGGCGTGGTTGGTTTGCTCGGCCGATTTGGCTTGTTGGGCTTGTTATCGTCAGGATTGTCCGTACCGGGCTTATCGGTGGGATCATCTACAACCGGGTCCTTGGTGGGATCGTAAGGAGTGGTTGACAACTTTAAGATGCTTTCACCGTAGTATGAGATCTGATCATCCCCATATTTATACTGGATACCAGATGCGGAAGCAAATGTATACATCCCATTCCAGGTGCCGCTGGAAGGAATCGCCATGAACAGCTTGTCCGGGGCACCGACCGATTTTTCGTCACAGTTGGTCACATCAACCAGATAATTATTGTTGCCGATGGAAACAATATTCCACATATGTGGCCCTTCGCCTGTTCCGCCATACATCGTGCCGGTAACAGTATAGCATTTTGCGTTCTTAAAGGTAGACAGATCACAAAGGTACTGGAACGCTTTGGAATAACCTTCGCAGACGACTGGTTTGCCTTCAAATACAGAAACCATCTGCCATGGTTCGTTTGTGCCGTTGTAACTGTCTGAGGCAGCATCATGATTATAACTTGTCATTTCGCAGATTGCATTCTTATATGCAAGCAGCTTTTCATAGTCTGACTTGCCGGCATTGGCATCTACAATCGCCTGCGCTTTTGCTAAAGCGGTGTTAGCGGAATTGATTTTTGTAGTATCTAAAGTGTAAAGATTGTCAGCGCTTACTCGATACTCCGGTGAAACTACAAACCTGAAAACAGCAGATCCTGTTACTGCTGTATCAGCTATACTATAGTTACCAGAAAAGGAAAATCCACCCTTAGTGTCGTTATACGACTTGTCAAACCAGTATAAATCGTTTTGATATGTGATCAACAACGATTGAAACATTTCATTACTTTTGGCTTCTATTTCACCAAAAAGGAGAGACAAATCATCAGCATTGGAACCGGTATAGATAAGATTAAACACATCAATCTCAGTGCTTGTACGAGTTCCTGCGGCAATTTTTTTGATTTCTCCTGCCAGATAATCAGATACAGCATTTACAATAGAAGTTTTTTTATCTGCAACTAACTCTGCTGGCTGTCCATCGTCTTCAATAGGATTTATGCCTGTTTCTGCTAATGTAGTAAAATACTCCTGCAATGTATCTACTGTCTCTCTAGCACTTTCAGGCAAATATTTCTTTTTTGCATTCAAGTCCGCTACTGCTGTAGCGATAATTTCTATTTCGTCCCGAATGGTAATCTGATCTTCGAATGACTTGCCTTTAACCACTTCAAGTGAAGGCAAGCTGTTAACCGCATTCAATACTTCCTGTACTTCAGGATCTATGGGCATAGTATTTTCCTGCGCTGGACCATTCGGGTCATCCGCTAAATCCGTTGCGGACACAGACAACACAGCAAAATTCACATTACTGATAATCATTCCTGCCGCCAGAACGATTCCCAGCTTCTGCCTGAATCCGCATTTTTGTTTCTTCATGGTTCTTTTACTCCTCCTCTATCGTTTTTTGAGATAATATTTCATTTTTAATAGTACCATTTCTGAGGATAATGTCAAGCAGAATCTGAATAATTTTTCCGTATGAAAAAGCCCAATTTACGGTATTAACTGATTTAAAACATATTCCAACCGCACAGCTGGAACATATTTATATATCGTGAATGCAGGTAATATGACATTTATTATAGATTAAAGCCCCAAACTGTGATAAAATAAAAAAGCATTGTTGTTAAACCAGCAGACAGGAGGAAACTATGAAATACTACAATATGAATGATTATTACGATTACAGCAGCCCCTACATGGAGTCAACGCTGATCGGCATTATGATGATTCTTTTCATTATAATGCTCGTATGTGCCATCTTCGCGCTGCTCAGCTACATATTAAAAGGCATTGGGATGTATACGATGGCGAAGCGCCAGGGTATGGACTATGCATGGCTGGCGTTTATTCCATTTGCAAGGACATACCTTCACGGAGAACTGGCCGGAAGCATCCGCCTCAAAAATAAAAGCATCCAGAATCCGGGGATCTGGCTTTTAGCCCTCCCGTTCCTTTACGGAGCAGTATCTTCCTTATTAAATGCGATCCTGTGGTTTGTAGGAGTCGGCTCCATGACCAAAATATTTCAGAGCGCCTTTTTGCCCTACGGACGGGTGAACCTGAGCGGAGGCGCTGTTATGGGAATCGTAGTGCTGGTTCTGATATTCTCAGTAGTCAGCTTAGGATATACCGCGGTTTACAAGACCTTTGGAGTATTAGTGAACCATCAGATTTTGGAGCGCTTTACGACGAAAAATATGTCCATTGTACATGCGGTATTGAGCACAATGATTCCGCTCTACGAATCCATCTGCTTTTTCGTGATGCGCAACCATCCCTTCAACCCGGGAATGGAACCGCCCGCGCCGCGGCCGTTTATGCAGTCTCCACCGCCGGATACATATTACAGGGGACCGGTCCCGCCGCCGGAGCCGCCGGTTTCGCCAGTCCCGCCAGCCCCATCGGTCCCGCCAGTCCCGACGGTTCCGCCAACCCCATCGGTTCCACCAGCCCCGCCGGTATCACCGATGGGAGAAAATTACGGAGACTCTCCCACGGCGCCGCCGATGCAGGAGAATTTTGACTTTGGGATCCATTCGCCGAATATGGAAAGCAATGGAATTGCGGAAAATATATCTGCCCCGAAGGCGGAAGCTTCCGAAGAGACATCCGAAGCCAAACCGGAATCTCCGGTGAATTTTACGTTACCGGAGCAAGAAAATAAGGATTTTTGGAGCTGACCGGTAATCTTTTGCCATATTAAGAAATCTTTTATTCATATAATTGGAATATTTTAGGACAGTCCCTCATATCATATGATATGGAGGACTGTTTTTATGAGACAAAGAGCAACGTGGCAGAAGCTGAAAACATTCGGTTCCTTTTGTCTGATCATGCTTCTGCTTCCCTATATTGTCACGGTATTTGTCCACGGAAAAGATTTGGAATCCCTTGGAAAGAAGGAAGAAGTATACGTAAATGTTAAAAAACCGAAAGCTTCGTCCGGCCTGTCTCAGCTGCAAAACAAGTCCGGCACAATAGAGACAAATGCTGCCGAAAATGTTTCCGGCGCATGGTACGGTCAGGAGGACCGGGAACCAGAAACAGAGATCGTGCAGGTCCCATGGGAAGAATATTTCATCGGTATTATGGGAAAAGAGATTCCCGCAGATGCGGAAATGGAACTCTTAAAAGCACAGGCCGTACTACTCCGTACCAAGCTCTATCAGGAACTGGATGCCCAGGAGACAAACAGCGCCCAGCCGCCGCCAGCCGGAGAGGCCAGCGCCCAGCCGTCCGCCGGAGAGGCCAGCGCCCAGCCGTCACCAGCCGGGGAAGCCAGCATCCAGCCGCCCGCCGCCGGGGAAAATGACGCTCAGCCATCACAGGCGGCTCAGGAAAATGACATTCAGCCGCCGCAGGAAGCCCCAGTCCCGGAGCAAAAGGTTTTGGAAGAGGATTATCTGACCCGCCATGAGCTGGAAGAAAAAGCCGGTACATCCGAGGTGGATTCCTACTATGAAAATCTGGTCCGGGCAATGCGGGAAACCGAAAACCAGGTCCTTTTTTATCAGGACACCTATGCCCTTGCCCCTTTCCATCAGTCGAGCAACGGCCAGACCCGGAGCGCCCAGGAGGTACTGGGGGTGGATAACTGCCCCTACCTTGCCGTGAGGGACTGCCCGTTGGATAAGGAGGCGGACTTCGAGATGCAGATCACGACCTTTGAGTACAAAGATATACAATCAAAATGCAAATCATTTCTCGTAGCAGTGGCAGAGGCGGACGCAAATAAAACCTATCAATTCTCCGATTTCGAGATTATTTCCCATGATTCCGCAGGCTATGTGCTGCAGCTGCGCATTGGGGAGACTGTCTGCACCGGCGATCAGTTCCGGGATGCATTGTCCCTGGCTTCGAGTGCATTTTCCATCAAGGACTCAGACGGAAAACTCCGGATTACGACGATGGGGAAGGGGCACGGGCTCGGCCTGAGCCAATGGACCGCCCAGAAAATGGCAAAGGCAGGAAAAAGCTATGAAGAAATCCTGCAGTTTTTCTTCGAAGGCACCACCCTGAAGGACGGCGGCCCTGTGAAAGAAAAATTAGATTAAGAAATCCGATGAAAATAGAATAAGCCATCACATTTCTGGTAAAAATATAAGCCAGAGGTGATGAAAATGAATAACAATGAAAAGATGTCATTCCTAAAAGGAAAGGGCGCGGCAGTCGCTCTGGTGCTTTGCTTTGCATCTGTGATCGCGATGGTTGGAGCATTTACCTACAACAATTACCAGAAGAGCATGGAACAGCAGTTAGCCGAAGCAGAGGAGCAGACTGAGGATCTCACAAAAGAGGAAAGTGAAGCAACGACGACAAACGACATCGTGCTTCCAGAAGCAGAACGCAATACATCCGATACAGAAGAGGAAGAGGATGAAACAGAAGAGGCTGAGGATGAAACATCTAAGGCGGAAACAGAAGAGAGCAATACAGGGGATGTGACCGCATCCGGCTACACCGCAGATGTCTGGTTTGGAGAGGAGAGTATCTTGAACTGGCCTGCAAGCGGTTCGGTGCTGATCAATTACAGCATGGACCAGACCGTATATTTTTCCACACTGGAACAGTATAAATACAATCCAGCGCTGATCATCGGCGGCGAGGTGGGAGAGACGATCGCGGCCTCAGCGCCCGGAATCGTGACAAATGTGGAGCAGGACGCGCAGACCGGCCTGACCGTTACGCTGGATATGGGAAATGGGTATACTGCCGTATATGGACAGTTGAAAGAAGTGCCGGTGCAGATCGGCGACTATGTTGATACCGGAGCAACCATCGGATATTTAAGCGAGCCGACCAAATATTTTTCCATGGAAGGGCCGAATCTCTATTTTGAGATCCTCAAAGACGAGGTACCGGTCAACCCGCTGGATTTTATAGAAGGGTGATCTGCTGCAGAGATTCAGAATAGCAGGCGGAAGAACCAGACTTTTCAGGATGACCTGTGAAAGCCTGGTTCTTTTTTTACTTTACATCATTTCAGTTTTTCTGCTTCTTTGTACCTGCAAAATGATTTTTGAAAGGATTAAGGTTACTGCCTGCTTTTGACTGGATTGTCTTCTGATTCCAAGAGTTTTAACTTGTCTGCTCTTTTCAGGCGCTTGATGGCGTATTCCCGGCTCATGGCTTCCTGCCTGGTCTCAAATGCTTCAAAATAGGCGAGCGCGACCGGTCTTCTGGATTTTGTATATTTTGCGCCTTTTCCTGCATTGTGCTCCCGAACGCGCCGCTCCAGGTCATTGGTCCAGCCGGTATACAGACTGCTGTCACGGCATTTCACGATATACGTATAATTCATTGGTATTTCTCCTTAGCAAAAACATAGCCGGTAATATTCATTTGAGCTCCAACATCTATAGAGTCAGGCTGTTTCAAAATCAATTCCATGCTTTTTCAAATACAGTTGGCCCTTTTCTTCATCCTATTCAAAATTCAACAGATTACCCCTTTTCTGTATTCAAAAATATACTCCAATTAATTCATATGTTATCATAATTAGCAGAACTTGTCTATTTGCTTTAAAATAACATTCATACGCCTTTCCTGCTCATTCCTGTTCACACCCTTTGGGTGTTCCGGTAACCCTATCCACCAGAATGAATGTGCCAAAGCAGACATTAAAGAACCAGAGCGGCGGTAAGGATTTATCAGAGAAAGTATTATTAAATCTTGTGGATATCTTATCTGCCTACGGCGACCAGATGGAAGATTATCAAAAACATGTTGTAGTGATAACGGATGAAGAAAAGAACCAACTGAATTTATAATGATATGTTTCCACTTTTGCTATTTCCTATACCACAATCATGACACATGAAGGGGCAAAAAAGGTGCAAATAACCAAAAAAGAGAAATGAGTGCTTGTCCACCCATTCCTCTTAAAAAGCCTTATTTTATGCCGTTTTCATCTCAGCCGAAGTATCTCTTAAGAAGTCCTTCGAAAGCTTTTCCATGTCTAGCCTCGTCTCTTCAAGTCCCAATTCTTACCTTTAAAAAAGGGATTCATCTTGAAAAAGTCCCAGCTTTATCCCAAACAATAGTTACTGAAAGACTTATACTATGTGATATCACTTCCTTTCATTTTACTATGGATATAGAAAAAGAGGTACCGAAGTACCTCTTAATCATCAAGCTATGCAACCTTTGTATAATTGATTACTGAAATCTCCTGCATGAGCTGTTTGGCTGTATTTACTAATTTCTCTAATTGTCGTGCGGTTTCATCTGAATAATATTTTGCACCGCATTGCTCACATTCTTCACAGGGAACATTTTTTACGATAATCACACATCCCTTATAATTTACTACATGAGTTGTGGTAGATTCGATTAAATCGTTACATTTACAATACATACACATCTATTTCTTCCTCCTTGTCTTTAAATCTTCCATAAACTTTATAGTGTTTGGATAATATGCTGTTATGATATGAAGAACTTCACCATCATAACCAACAACGGTGTGCAATACTTTATGATGAATAGCATATCCAAATATCAAACAACTTGGATGTGGAAAATCATCAGGATAATCTTCTATGATTTCACCAGACATAATGCAGTTACCGACATCATCTATGTTGATATCTCTTTCCTGCATGCGTTCAAGGCAATGAGTAGACCATTTTATTTTTGCAGTACGGTATAGGTTCTGGACAATTTCTATATTCATGTTGCGTCTCCTTTTATTGGGAATTGTCGAAAGTTCCTTTTTGCGCATTACGGTTTTTTGCCGCTAATTGGAATGCTTTTTCCATCGCAGGCGTAAGTTCGGGAGAATCTTCATCAAATACAATCTCTTTCTTTGCCGCTTCTTCTATTTGTCGGATTTGTTCCTCTGTTGGTTTTTGGTTTCTATCCAAGGTAACTGTTTTAATCTGTTTCATAATATTCTATGATTGATATAGCTTGTCTATTTGCTCTAAAACTTCATCCGTTATCGGTACACCATGTTTTTGATAATCTTCCATCTGGTCGCCGTAGGCAGATAAGATATCCACAAGATTAAATAATATTTTCTCTGATAAATCCTTACCGCCGCTCTGGTTCTTTAATGTCTGCTTTGGCACATTCATTCGGGCAGAAATGGTTACTGGATTAATGCCGAGCTTTTCTATCTCTTTTAAATACCTTTTGACAGTTTGCAGAGTTCCTAAATCTGTTATCGTACCTTTTTCAATCTGCTCTAGCACCTTTGCTATTCCATGTTTTTTGCAACTGCTTCAATAACCTTTTTTAATCGCACTTTTTTATTTTTGGTATAACTACTGTTATCTATTATGTTCATTGCATGGTCATATGTTACATAAATGCCTTTGCCTGTTAGCTTGCTGACGTAATAGTTTAATACATATCGTTCAACCTCTGGTGTCACCAGATATTGTAATTCTCTGCTTTTTAAGCCAAATTTACTAACAAGCATATTGAGTTTGCTTTTTTTAACTTGTACTTCAATTCTAAGAAAATTATAATCTGTATCAGGGTCACATTCAAGCTGTCTTTTTTCTAATTCCGTTTGTTTATGGTAAATATTGATATTTAAGCTCTTACCCTTATAATAAATATGACTTAAATCAGCGTTATAAGTATTTGTGTTGGCTTTGCTGTCAGAATCATTTGATGATTCATCATTAGGTATTTCCGCTAAGAAATCCTCGATATCTGGCATATCTGGTTCTTCATCAGAAATTTTTATGTTGTTCTCTGATAAATCAGGTTCATCATTGTTATAATAGTTACGTTCAAAAGAACCTGTCCGCAAGCTGTAGCCTTTATCAATGAGTTTTAAATACTGTTGATTCATTGTATGAAGGTCAAATGTAAAATCAATCCTGGCGGCTTTAAAAGAATTTAATTTAAGCCATTGTTCGTTTAACCTTTTCTTCCTGTTAAGCCATGCTTCATCATTTTCAATCGTGCAATCTTCCACATCTTTCCAACATTCATCAAAGCACCGCTCTGGATAATTTTCTAAACATGGGATAAGTTCAAATATTTTGCGGTAGATGGCTCATACATAGTCAGGCGTAAAGGATAAAATGCTTTGGGGTATATGTGGGTCTTGGTAACCGCTAAACATATTAGCTGTATTTATGGATAGGAAAATCATGTAATAATGTGTGGATTCGCTATCTTCTTGTACTTCTGTTTTTATTTCTTTACGTTTAAATTTGTATAAACGAATTGCGGCAAAACCTTTGTCAGAGTAAGCCGTAGTAAACCAATAGTAAGATAGTATCTTAGTTTTAAAGAACGAATGATTTCATTAAATGTGTCTCTTGAAAACCTTTTTGATAATTCAAATGTATGTACCATTTTCTTTTCCTCTGTAAGAGTATAGAATAATCATATCACATATGATTAAATAAAGCACGTATTATTCTGACTAGATGTCTATTGAAACCAACCGTATCTTAAGTGGTCTAACGACCAGTAAACCCAGTATTTATAAGGCTTTCAGGACATGCATCCCCTCTACACCCCTGCCTGACTGCCTAACGCTTACTCGTGCATATCCGTATTTCATGATGTATCGCTCCTTTGCTTGATTTAGTTGTGGTACTTTTGACCATAAGAAATGACACCGCTCTAAGCCGCATTATTTCGTTGCAGTGAAACGGTGTCAAAACTTTTAAGTTATGACTATATGTCTGTCGAAACTATCCGTAAAATGGCATAAAAAAAGAACGGTACAAACCGCTCCAAGCCTTGCTATTACGCTATTTCATGCTATCTAAGTTAGCTCTCAAAATATCTACACCCTGCTTGGAATTACCCAGATAATACTTCTGTGTAACATTGCTTGAAGCGTGCCCCATTTGATTACATAAGATGTGCATGGGCGTATTCATTAAAGCAAGCCTTGTCCCGTAAGTGTGCCTTAGATAATGATATTTAAAAATAATACCGTGCTGTGCTTTTATCTTCTGTGTATGGTACTTCATAGAATTGACGGTCTGTATCTTTCCTTCATCCAATGAATTGACAAGTTCCAGACTGGATATCTTCTCCTTTCCCATATCGGAAAGCATTGTCTGATTCTGCGCCCTCTGCTCTGTCAACTCTACCATAATTTTATCTCTGTGCCGCTTTCCAGATAGAAGATACTCCTTTAGCGGTGTAGACATGACAATATCACGTCTGGCATTTCTGGTCTTTAAAGATACTAACTTGATTACACCATTCTGATACTGCATTTGTCGGTCTATTTTGATGATATCATTGTCAAAATCAACATTGCACCATTTTAATCCATAACATTCATTGATACGCAAGCCGCAATACTTCCCCAACATAAAAGCTGTTTCAGCATTGGTATCTTTGAAGTATTCCGATAATGTTATCATCTGTTCATCCGAAAAGGTGACAATATCGGTATCTTCATCAATTTTCATTTTTGGCATATGGATTTTGGTGTCCTTATTCTTACAGAGTTTGTCGTACTGCTCTGCATTTAGATAATTACGTGAATAGGCTTGACCGAAGATAAGATAAAATATTTTCAGAAATGATACTGTATAGCTGTACGCCCTGTTTTCGGTATAATACAGTTCTGCAAGATAATCATTGATTTCAGCGACAGAAATATCATCTACATAACGTTTACCGAACTTAGATTTAATATGGTTATTCCATAGGCTGTCTTGTTTAACGATAGTAGCATACGCCTTTCCTGCTCTCCCGAACTCACAATATTCATCATAGACCTCACTAACCTTTTTTCTTGGTCGTTTTAGTTGTGGGGCGGCGGCATTAATTTTTTCATTCATAATAGCTTGTTGACGTGCTTTGACGGCAGACGATTTTGTTTTAAAGGGATTGCCGAACTCGTCTTTTATTTTCTTGCTTTCTCTTGATTTGCCGTCAATCCTGATAGCATAACGATATCCCCAATATCCGTTATCAAGTTGGAATACTCCTGTGTCATTTTTCCTCATGTTGACCTCCTTGTTATGACAGGATAAGTCCCAACTTTTTCAAGTCCCAATTCTCTAGGAAGAATATTTCTAGATTAATATGGAAATCCCAAATTTGTCCCAAGCCAGACAACGGGAATCCCTTGTTTTAAAGCAAAAAAAGAGGACAGACAATAACCTGTCCATCCTCTTAAAAAGCCTTATTTTATGCCGTTTTCATCTTAGCCGAAGTATCTCTTAAGAAGTCCTTCGAAAGCTTTTCCATGTCTTGCTTCATCTCTTGCCATCTCGTGAACGGTATCATGGATCGCATCCAGGTTCGCGGCCTTCGCTCTCTTAGCAAGGTCAAACTTACCAGCGGTAGCGCCGTTCTCAGCGTCAACTCTCATCTCCAGGTTCTTCTTGGTGCTGTCAGTTACAACCTCGCCTAACAGTTCAGCAAACTTCGCCGCATGCTCCGCTTCCTCGTAAGCAGCCTTCTCCCAGTACAGGCCGATCTCCGGATAACCCTCTCTGTGAGCAACTCTTGCCATTGCAAGATACATACCGACCTCAGAGCACTCACCCTCGAAGTTCGCCCTCAGATCCTTGATGATATCCTCGCTTACGCCCTGTGCAACACCTACTACGTGCTCAGCCGCCCATTCTCTCTCGCCTGCCTGCTCTTTGAACTTCTCAGCGCCAACGCCGCATACCGGACATTTTTCCGGTGCAGAATCTCCCTCATGAACATAACCACATACTGTACAAACAAATTTTTTCATTTTTAAAAATCTCCTTTTCTTAGAAAATGTTTTTCGCCGTTTGCGGCGTACCGCAGTCTATACGCTGCGAACTTGGAATCCTCATTTCTTTCAGATCCCCTGTGACACTTCAGAGCAGTCACCGCATGTCCCATAAAAAATGGTGTTGCTGGATTCTATCAGGCCGTCAAAGTTCTCTGCGGCCGATTGATTCAGCCTGGTAATCTCTGCCATGTCCAGATCCAGATCCAGGATCCGTCTGCAGCATGTGCAGAAAAAATGATTGTGCGGCTGGATAAAGCCATCAAACCTGTCAATCCCGTCAGGGGAAGAGATCTTGACCGCCTCCCCGATCTCGGTCAGCAGCTTCAGATTCCGATATACGGTTCCGAGGCTGATATTGGGAAAATCCTCCCTCACATGCTGGTAAACAATATCAGCGGAGGGGTGCTCGTTGGTTGACAACAGGTAATTCTTGATGGACTCTCGCTGCCGGCTGTACTTTAACGCTGCCAAAAAAATCCTCCTTTAAAATTAATAATAGTAATAATTACTACAATTAAGACTATAAATCATTTTTCTCAAAAAGTCAATGGGTAAATTGAAAGTTTTTGAAATTTGTTTTCTGACAAAATATTAGCTGAAAATGTATATAATATAGAAGGAATTGTTATAATATGTCAGAGTTTGCATATGAAAAGTCTGTAAAAATGATTGACATGCAATTGATATACTGTTACAATAACATCGTAACAAAATTTAACATTTGTGTAACATTTAGAACTTCCTACAAAAGATAAAGTCATAGATTTCTTAAGGAGGTTTTATATGAAGGTAACACATGTGAGGCGAAAAGTGATGCTTTCTGCGCTGGCAGGAGCCATCATGATTCCGGGGAGTGTGATCCGGGCGAAAGCGGCTGACAGCAAGACAGAGAGTACGTCGCCGGTGCCCGTCGCAGGAATCGAATCTGTGCTGACAGAGTGCCTTGAGACAAATGTGAAAGACAACATTGATCTGTATTTGATACCAACAAAAGAGGGCGAGTATTTAAACCGGGCATTTTCTAATGTAAAAGATTTTTCTTACGTTAGAAATGCCCCCAACGAGGAAAGCGAATGGACAGGTAAGCTCTACGACGATTCCACAGTCACCGTTCTGGAATACAAGGGGGACTGGACGAAGATCCGTTCCGGGAACGTACAGGGCTATGTACCTGCCGATGTGCTATATACAGGAGATGAAGCAAAAAAACATGCAAAAGACTACGAGACAGATGTGGTGACAGTCCTGGCAGACGTTCTTAATGTACGCAGCGGCCAGGGGACAGAAAATGAGATTTTGACACAGGTGATGTTCCGACAGCAGTATGAGGCAACCGGTGAACCGGTAAATGGCTGGTATCCGGTGAAGGTCGATGGATTCGACGGCTGGGTCTGCGGGGAATATGTGGAAGCCGAGACCACATTTTCCTATGCGGAGTCAAAGGAAGAGGAAGAACAGCGCCTGGCATTGGGAGAAACAGATCCGCAGGTCCGGGGAACCATAAGGACCGCGCGTACAGGCGGCGCCGCCGGGAACCGGACACAGCGGAATGGAACTGCCGAAACCCGGACGCAGGGCAACGGTACAGACACACGCAATTTAGGAAGCGGAACTCAGGCAGGAAAAGCGGCCGGGGTACAGTCGAACGAGACCCAGGCGAATGGTGCTGCCCAGTCAGGCAGCGAAGCCGGAATCCAGACAAACGGAGCATCCGGAGCGCAGAGCGGCAATGAAGCCGGAATTCAGGCGAACGGAGTATCCGGAGCGCAGAGCGGCAATGAGGCCGGAATCCAGGCAAACGGAGCATCCGGAGCGCAGAGCGGCAATGAAGCCGGAATTCAGGCGAACGGAGTATCCGGAGTGCAGAGCGGCAATGAGGCCGGAATCCAGGCGAACGGAGCATCCGGAGTGCAGAGCGGCAGTGAAAATGGAATTCAGGCGAATGAAACAGCCGGGACCCAGGCGAACGGAGCACAGACAGACAGCGCAGCCGGCGGAGTCAGCGTAGACAGTATGGGAAGACCCCAGTTCGACGGAAATGGAATGCAGGGTCAGGGAACAGACGAAACCCGCGGTCAGGCGGATGAGACACAGCAGGCGGACGGCGCGGCCGAGGCGCAGGAAGCTGAAGTTGTTGATTCCCAGCAATATGCCGGACAGGCAGTCATCGACTTTGCCTGCCAGTTCATTGGAAATCCCTATGTATGGGGAGGCACCAGCCTGACAAACGGCGCTGATTGCTCCGGGTTTGTACAGTCCGTATATGCGAACTTCGGAATATCCCTTCCGCGAACCACCTACGACATGGTAAACGTAGGGTACGAAGTCACCTACGATCAGGCTCTTCCGGGAGATTTGGTATTATATGACGGACACGTAGGGCTGTATATGGGTGACGGAACGATCGTAAACGCAATGAACGAGGCCCAGGGCATCGGAATCTGCACCGCCACTTATGCTCCGATTGTTACAATCCGTCGTGTTCTGTAGCAGAAGGGGCGAAATTGGGAAGCGGGACCGCTGCCTGTCGGTCAGCCGGAGAGCAGCATAGAATTGTGTCGAAAAGGTTGGGAAAGATATCTGACAAATTAACAGATATCTTTCCTTTTTTTCTTGCTTCGATCCGTAGACACAGGATGATTGAGAACCCAGTATCTTTCATAAGAAACTTTTTAGAATACCTGAGTATGCAGAAACGTTTCCCAAAAGCTTTCGCTTCGGACTGCTGCGCTTTTGTCAGGAAAAAGACGATACTGAATACATATTTTATCCCTGCTTTTTAAATAGACAGGCAATTTAGACTAAGGCCAGCCCCCTGTTTGCCTGGAAAAATGCGAAAATTGTAGATATATGATATACAAAATGCACAAAAATGTAAAATATTGTCGAATACAGAAAAATAGGAGTTTTCAACTTATCCACACTCGAATCACTAAAAAACGTGGAAAAACATAGAATTGTGAAAAGTTATCCACATTATCCACATAGAATTACCCCTTTTATGTGAATTACTTTGCTGCAAAAAAGAACGAACGTTTTGGTGAGTTATGATGAAATTAGGAATTTGTCGAAAAAAAGAGAAAAATATGTTGACTTTTAAGTAGTCAAAAAAGTTTTTAGAGCGGAAAAACAATTCTGAAAATTTGATGAAAAAATCTTCCTATAAAAAGATTTTTCCCATAAAAATATGCACAGCGGTTGATAATTTAGGAATTTGGGATTATAATAAATAGCACTGTAACTGTTCCGAACAGGTACGAGATACACAATAAAAAGGAGGATAAGAGAAATGGCACAGATTTCTAAAGATACAACAATCGGAGAACTGCTGAATGTATTTCCGGAGGCGGCGCCTATTTTGATGGAGATCGGTATGCACTGTCTGGGATGCCCGTCCGCACAGGGCGAATCCCTTGCAGAAGCAGCCATGGTCCATGGGATTGATTCCGATCTGCTTGTGGAAAAGATCAACGCAGCCATGGCAGCCGCGGGAAAATAATATTCCGGTAAGTATTTGCGGCAGCGATCAGCATAGTGTTTTGAACTGCGATTACTTCCTATTATAAGGCAAAAAATTCCGCCCGGATATCCAGGGCGGATTTTTTTAAATCTCTGTCAGCCGCTGTACGGCATCTGTCGAGATCACTGTCTCGCAATGCTCCTCTAAAAACGCAAGTACGGAACCTGAAACTCTCTCCAGGGTGCCGTATTCCGAAAGCATGTTGCAGATCTTGTTAAATTCGTTACTCGTATGTTCTGATTGCGTAAGGGCCAGGATATAGATATCATCATTCCCGGGATCACGATATAATGTATTACGTCCCTGATACATCTGAGCGATCAGACGTGCTGCCTGTATCACACGGTCAATATTCTCGAATGAGAACAGCTTTGCGGGAGCCGGGTCCTGCGAGGCCTTTTTTTCTTCCAGGGCCTGTGTAGCGCCTTCCGCCGCTTCCTTGACCTTGTTCAGCAGATCAAGGAATTCTTCGGCACCCTCCAGCTTGCTGAACGGGGATTCATGTACAGCATCCGATTCGCCAAAAGGAGTAAACTTTGAAAATCTCGTATCCAGTTCTTCCGGATCCTCTACCTTGGTAATGATCAGTACGATAGAATCTGCGGAAGCCGGAATAGCCTCAATCATCAAAGGTATATCATCAGCTTCGAAACCAAAGTCAAATGACGCCTGCTGCATCATATCACGAAAAAGAGACTTTGCATTTTCCGTACCATAAGCCAGTTCACTCAATTTTAAATGGCGGGCCGCCAGATCAGCATGTGTCAAAGTGCAACGAATTTGATTTTCATTCAGTTTTTCGATTTTCATATGATCACATCCTTCTGAATTGATATATTATAATGTATGCAGAACTTTTCCGTATACATATACCCAAAGGGCAACCCATATATCTTTCTCAACCTTAGTATAAACAATATCTGTGGATATGTAAAGAAAAAATATCATAAAATATTTGGAAATATGGACTTTGTACAGGGGATTCGGCAGGTTTTAAACAAATCTACACTGTTTATGAACAACAAACACATTGAAATTACTTTTAGGGCTCCGTATAATGGCAGGTACAGAGGATAGTATTCCGTGATAAATAATCCATGCTCATGAAAGGAGGCATATCAAAAAAACATTTTTAGAAGGGCGTCCTGCACACGCCCGGATAAGCAGCATCTTAACCTTATGATCTTTTTATCTATTCTTATGGTCATATTTAGTCAAGGTTCCGGATTCGGGAACGGATTCTGAGAAAAAAGGAAACCCCTGCGTGGTCTATACTATCTTCCGTCTGCGCGAGCGGCGGTATGTCACATGCACCTCCGTCTGCCGGTCATGCGGACAAGAGCTTATTTATCAATACCCGCAGAGAGAGGAGCGGAACAAATGAGAAAGAAAAGAATGTCATATCAAAAGTTTTACACAGAACTGGAGGGATTTGAACAAAACGGGGTATGCCTTCTGCTGGACGGAAGCCACGCAAGCCCGCTGCAGGTGGTGAGGGCGCATATGGTCCGCGAGGAAGGCGCCTATATGCGGGACTACGAAGTGGACCAGGACGGACACATAGAGACGCTTTCATTTATTAACATTGATAACAGGAAAAAAAAGAAGAAAGAGAGAGAAGACCAGTCAAAACCCCATGATCCGGACTGAAATTCAAGCTCCGTATATAAAAAAATATCTCTAAAAGATTAAAATTTTGCCAATTTCCTAAAATACTGATGACGTATAAAAAAAATGTGGTATAATGGTCACGTGAGAAATGCCATACAGGAACGGTGCGTATTGCCTGCCGCGGGTCAGTCTGCGGTATGGAATCGGTTCATACGGGGAAGCCCGAAAAAGTTTCTTATGTGGCAGAAGTCCGGACAGGAGGTAAGGAATGGACGAAAGACAAGGAACAGGGTTAGATACCACAAATCAATGGTCCGGTCAGAATCAGGACAGGCCGTCAAGGGGCACGGAAAACGGCAGTGCACCGGAAGGCCCGGCAAGAGTTCGTCGTATTAAAAAATTAGAGATTGAAAGTCTGCGTAAAGTAGGCAGAGCCCAGATGGGGGATATGCGTAAAGCAGGAGCAGGCAGCTCCGCAGAGGGAAACAATGTGAGGATTCCGGGAACAGACGATATCCGGAGATCAAGGGCAGCCGGCGCTTCACAGGGGACAAGAACGCCGGGTAACGGCGTATCGCAGAGTGGAAGAGTATCCGTAGGTGAAGGCGCCCCGGGAAGAAGGACATCCGCGGACAGCGGCGTCCGCAGGCCGGGGAGCAAGGCTGTAAGACCTGACGGCGGAAGGAAATCGGAAGGATTTGATACCGACGGAGGCCGGGAAGCGAAGGCTTCCGGTGCGGATCCCATGCAGGATAACGGAAGAGCGCGCAGCGAGGACGCAAGGAATATCAGAGCAGCAAGAGCGCCGGGCAGACAGCGTCCGGGCGGACGGGGGATGAGGAGAAGCAGCCGCGCCAGGAGAAGGCGTAGGAGCCTGATCTTCCGGCTGGCATTGCTTGTAGTATTGGTGATCATGATTGCGGGAGGGGCTATTTTCTGGCAAAAGTACGGTCCATCAAAAGAGGAAGCCGATTTGAAAGCATATTATGGGCTGGAAAATGAGAACGACCTTGCAGTGATCATTAATAATGAAGTGATCCGGAGAGAAGAAGGCGGCGCGCCTGTCGGCAAGCTGATTGATGGACAGCCTTATGTGGAGTATTCCGTAGTCAGACATTATATCAATGAAAGATTTTACTGGGATCCCAACGAGAGCATCATGCTTTACACATTGCCGAACGGCAACGTATCCGTGGCAGTCGGCAGCAAAGAATATACGGAGATCAACGAAAAGAAAAGTGAAAACTATGTGATCCTGAAGACAGAAGGCAGAACCGCATATATCGCACTTCCGTTTATTCAGGAGTATACAGGCATGGATTTCAGCGTTTATGAAAAACCAGGCAGAGCTGCGATCACATGCAGGTGGGGCGAGATTCAGACAGCCGCCCTGAAGAAAAATACGGAAGTGCGCTACCAGGGCGGAGTGAAGAGCCCCATTCTGACAGAGGTGAAAAAGTCGGATAAGGTAACCGTGCTGGAGGATGAAGGAGACTGGAAGAAGGTAGCAACCACAGACGGGTTTGTAGGCTATGTAAAGACGAATACACTGAGAAAGCAGGTTTCGGAGACGATAACAGGCAATTTTATGGAGCCGGAGTACAGCAATATGTCAGTGAACCATACTATCAATATGGCATGGCACAATGTGGATAATCCGGACGCCAACAGTTTTATGCTGGAAACCGTTGCGAATACGAAGGGACTGACGACGATCGCTCCCACCTGGTTCAGCATTAGCGATACGGACGGCAATATGACTTCTATTGCGTCGTCGGAGTATGTGAACTATGCGCACCAGTCCAATCTGGACGTATGGGGTGTGCTGAGGGATTTCCACGGCGGGATCAATTCTTATGATGAGACTTACCAGGTATTGAGTTATACATCCAAGCGGGAAAACCTGATCAATCAGGTGATCGCGGAAGCGCTCCAGACCGGTCTGGATGGAATCAATCTGGATTTTGAGCTGGTTTCTACGGAGTGCGGAGAGCATTATATTCAGTTTGTACGTGAATTATCCGTAAAATGCAGGCAGAACGGGCTGGTATTTTCTGTTGACAACTACGTTCCGCAGCCTTACAACGAGCACCGTGACCTGAAGGAGCAGGGTATCGTGGCCGATTATATTATGATCATGGGTTACGACGAACATACGGAAGGCTCCTATGAGTCGGGTTCGGTATCGTCCTACGGATATGTGAAGACAGGAATCGAGGATGCGCTGGAGCTTGTCCCGAAGGAGAAGCTGGTGGTAGGTATTCCGTTTTATACCAGGCTCTGGCAGGAGACAGATAAGACGGCGGAGCAGATTTCCCAGGAGGAAGGCACAGAGGCCGCACTGTATTCTAAAAGCGTGACCAGTACGGCTATGAGCATGGATCAGGCACAGCAGACGCTGGAGCAGAATCAGGTCCAGGCAAACTGGGATAATAATACTAAGCAGAATTACGCGCAATGGGAAGTGGACGGCACTGTTTATAAAATCTGGCTGGAGGACGCGGCTTCTCTGGAAGAGAAGATGAAGCTGATCAAGGCTGAGAATCTGGCAGGCGTGGCAGAATGGTCGCTTGGCATGGAAAATTCCGGAATATGGGATCTGATCCTGCAATATGTGAATTGACCGTTCTGGAAAACAGCTAAAAGCTTTTCCAGAGCGCTATCAGCCTCCTTGTACATGAAAATTTATCCTGCGTGTAAGGTAGCGGTAATTATCGTGAGTTATACTAGAGACATCCCCTGTTTGCATATATATGAACATATATGCGAAAGGGGATGTTTTTTTGCGGAAAAAAATAATCATCATTCTTATGATGGCGATGCTCGCAGGCGTAGTGGCGGAAAGTCAGATGCTGGGAGAGCGGCTGTATGCGCGGGCGAATGAGAGCGCGGCAGATAAAGCAGGGGAAGAAAAATTCGATGGGAAAGCAGGAGCAGCGGAAAACCCGGAGGCAGGTGCAGAACCAGTGGGAAATCCGGAGGCAGATACAGGAGCAGCGGAAAACCCGGAGGCAGGTGCAGAACCAGTGGGAAATCCGGAGGCAGATACAGGAGCAGCGGAAAACTCGGAGGCAGATACAGGAGCGGCGGGAAATCCGGAAGCAGGTGCGGGAGCGGCAGGAAATGAACAGGCTGATGTCGGAACGGCAGAGACCTCGGGAAATGCGAAAGCAGGCGGTGATCGTTCAAAAACAGGAAAAACAGAGAACACAGAGCGAAACGGTAAGGGGGCTGAAAAAGAAGACGGTGCGCTGGTCATTCTGGATCCCGGGCACGGCGGATTTGATCCGGGAAAGATTGGGATCAACGGAGCGCTGGAAAAAGATATCAACCTGGTTTTGTGCCAGAAAATCAAAAAGCGCCTGGAAGAGATGGGCTTCCTTGTCATCATGACAAGAGAAAACGAGGATGCGCTTGCCGATTCCAAGGTGGAGGACTTGAAAACAAGGGTTACAATGATCAATGAAAAAGAGCCGTCCATTGCGGTAAGCATCCACCAGAATAGCTATTCACAGGAGAGCATCCATGGTGCCCAGGTTTTTTATTTTACACATTCCAAGAGCGGGGAACAGGCTGCCAAAGTCCTGCAGGACGCAATGCTCGAAGCGGATCCAAATAACACCAGGCAGGCCAAAGCTAATGATACATACTATCTGCTCAAAAAAACAAAAGGCACCACAGTCATCGTGGAATGCGGATTTTTAAGCAATCAGGGGGAGGCCAGCTTGTTGGTTACAGACGATTATCAGGAGAAAATGGCTGCATCCGTAGCAAAAGGCATACAAGAATATCTTGCATCTTTTACTTTGTGACATTTGGTGGTATAATAGAACTCACTGTAAAGAAAAATTTTCCATTCAATTGGGGTGATACCTGTGAAGACGATTGTAAAAGAGATTGATGCGAAAAAAATAGACATACGGACCATACAGGAGGCAGGTTCTATTTTGAAAAAGGGCGGCCTTGTGGCGTTCCCAACGGAGACTGTGTATGGATTGGGGGCCAATGCTCTGGATGAGGAGGCGGCAAAGAAGACCTATGCCGCCAAGGGCAGGCCGTCGGATAATCCGCTGATCGTACATATTGCCGATGTGCAGGCGCTGGAGGAGATTGCGGTCAATATTCCGGCAGCGGTGGAAGATCTGGCGGAGCATTTCTGGCCGGGACCTCTCACACTGATCCTGGAGAAAAGCCCTGCGGTTCCATATGGAACTACGGGAGGGCTGGATACGGTTGCGGTTCGGATGCCCAGCAATCTGGCGGCACGGGAGCTGATCCTGGCTGCCGGCGGTTATGTATCAGCGCCGAGCGCCAACATATCAGGGCGTCCAAGTCCTACGACAGCGGAGCATGTCCGGCAGGATCTGGATGGCAAGATACCCATGATCCTGGACGGAGGCAGCGTGGAGATCGGCCTGGAATCCACGATCCTGGACATGACAGTGAGCCCGCCGATGATCCTCAGGCCGGGCGCTGTTACACTGGACATGCTGGAGGAAGTGATCGGAGATGTCAGCGTGGATCAGACCATCCTGGGAAATGAAAGCGACATTCCGCCGAAGGCCCCGGGAATGAAGTACCGCCATTATGCGCCGAAGGCAAAGCTGGTCATCGTGGAGGGCAATATCCGGGAAGAGACCTTGGCGATCCGGCAGCTTGCTTATGAGGCGGCACGGGAAGGAAGAAGAATCGGAATCATTGCTTCCAGTGAAACGGCGGACTTTTATACTCATGGACTGGTAAAGAACATTGGCTCCCGGGAGAATGAAAAGACAATTGCAAAGAATCTGTATGCCATCCTGAGAGAATTTGACGAGGAAGATGTGGACGAGATCTACAGTGAGTCATTTGCGCGGCAGGGGATGGGAAGGGCCATTATGAACCGCCTGGAAAAAGCAGCCGGACATCTGAGGATTTCCGCGGCAGCGGTTGTGAAGCGGCAGCGCTTTCACAGGATCGTATTTGTCAGTCAGTTCGATACCTGCCGGGGCCCTATGGCCGCCGAGCTGCTCCGTCAAAAGGAACTGAAGCAGGAATATGTCATCGAATCCCGAGGCATGGTGGTTCTTTTTCCGGAGCCGGCAAATCAAAAGGCCGAGGCTGTGATGAAAAGCATGCAGCTGACCCTTGAGAAGCATACCGCACACGCATTCTCAGAATCGGAGATCGGGGAAGACATCCTGATCCTGACCTTTGAACAGAAGCAGAAGGAAAAGATCATTGCAGAATATGGAAACCCGGAAAATGTCTATACGATCTATGAATTTATCGGGGAAGAAAAAGAGTTTGAAAGTCCATATGGAAAATCACTGCAGGCGTACGGGGAATGCCTGGAAAATATATCAGGGTCAATTCAAAGGTTGTCAGAAGAATTAAATTCGTTTACAGAATGACAGGAGGTACGGAAAATGTCTGAGAAAAGAAAGGATTACCTTTCGTGGGATGAGTATTTTATGGGAGTAGCGATTCTTTCCGGGATGCGCTCAAAGGATCCGAGCACGCAGGTAGGCTGCTGCATTGTGAGTCAGGATAATAAGATCCTGTCCATGGGGTATAACGGGTTCCCCATGGGCTGCTCCGATGATGAATTTCCCTGGGCAAGGGACGGGGAGGATCCTTTGGAAACAAAATATGTATATTCTACTCACAGCGAACTGAATGCGATCCTGAATTACAGCGGAGGAAGCCTTGTGGGAGCGCGGCTGTACGTATCCCTGTTTCCGTGCAACGAGTGCGCGAAGGCGATCATTCAGTGCGGGATCCGGGAAGTGATCTATGCCGAGGACAAATATTCCGATACCCCCAGTGTGATCGCGTCCAAGCGTATGATGGATGCGGCAGGGGTGAAGTATCATCTTTATCAGAAGACGAACCGGGAAGTTACGATCCGGCTGTAGACATAAAATAGATACCGGGAGAATAGAATGTAACATACGGATGGAGGGATGATGTATGGAACAGAAGCCGGTATCTTTTTTAGTGAAATTTATTATGCGTGCAATTATAGGAATGGGACTGATTTTTTTCATTAACCAGTATATCATTCCCCAGGAGACAGCCTGGAAGGTGGGGCTGAATGCCGTTTCCTTTTTGACAAGCGGAACCCTTGGTATTCCTGGGGTTTGCCTTCTTTACGGCATTTTGATCTACCAAAATTTGTAAAAGTTGCACAAAATTTTTTGATTTTGAAATTTGTACTGGACATTTTGAAAAAGTGTGTTTATAATACAACCTACGCAGCAGATCTCATGTCTGTTGTTTTATCCTACGTCATTCTGGATGGGAGGATATATCTGCAGATCGAGTAGTCCAAATTACCGATCATCAAGTTATTCACGCTGCATATTCGCAGCAAAGTTTTCAAACCGTGGGACAACACGATTAGAAAGCAAGTATATTTTTACGGCCATAAGCGTCGGCTTTTTATGCATTTCCGGGGTACGCTTATATGGCTCCAAAAAAGGAGGGATACGTTGCATGAAGGAAATCTTGTGATTTGTGATCAGGAACAACAGTATGCTAGAAATCTTCTGCAGATGTTTTCGCGGAACAGAGAGGCTGGCATTCAGATGTACCTTTTTCACACCGTGGAGGAAGTGGAAAGGTTTGCGGAGCAAAAGCCGGTACACACGCTTCTGATCGACAAAGAATATCCGCCGGAACTGCGGGAGCAGATTCCGGCGGCAGAACGATATGTACTGATCACGAGCAGGCAGGACCCATTGGCAGAAAATGAGGAAGGCGTTTATCGATACCAGTCGGCAGAAGCAATCTGGCTGCAGATGCGTCACGAACCAGCGGAGGCCCAGGACGGCAGGACGAGTGAATCAGAGAAGCCGTGCACTGGTGAAAGGAGGAAAAAGCAACAAAATTCTGGAACAGATGAAAGGGGGAACAGCTTAACAAAAGCGAACACAGATGAAAGAAGACAAGCGCAGCATGATCCGAAGACAGATCCGGATCCGGATGAATTACCAGAACCGAAGCCGGATGGGAGGAAACAGAAGGACTCAGCCGGATTCAGCACGGGTACAAAAGGAGAACTGATCGGAGTTTATTCACCGGTTCATCGGATCGGCAAGACCAGATTTGCACTGGAATTGGGACGGGAATTGGCGAAAAAAGAGCCGGTTCTGTATCTGAATCTGGAGGAATATGCCGGGGGCGGCTACTATTTTCCCGATCAGACCGGCCAGACATTGGCAGATCTGCTCTATTATTCCCGGCAGGAAAAGGGAAACCTGGGACTTCGTATCAGCACCATGGCGGGGCAGGACGGCGCGCTGGACTATATTCTCCCGATGCCCTATGTACAGGATATGCAGGGGATATCCGGGGAAGAGTGGCTGGGACTGTTCGGGCAGATTCTGGAAAACTGTATTTATCAGAAGGTGATTCTCGATCTGGGGGACAGTGTGGATGGATTGTTTCAGATTCTGGAAGCCTGCCACACGGTGTATACTCCATATATTGAGGATGGAGCGGCCCGCGCGAAGCTCAACCAATATGCGGAAAATCTCAGGAAAACAGGAAGAGAACAAGTACTGGAAAGAACGATTCAGAAAAAGTTAAAGCAGAGATAAAAGAACGAGCCGAAAATAATCAAACAAAGGAGGAATTGTTCGATGGCAGGAAAATGAGAGAGGAACAGCTATATGACCAGGTCATGGATAAGATGGATCTGACCAGAGATATCGGTGACGAAGAACTGATGGACATGATCCATGAAGTGATCCGTGAAGCTGCCGAAGCAGAGTACATGCCGCTGCAGGAACAGATTCGACTCAGCAGACAGCTATTTCATTCATTCCGAAAGCTGGACGTTCTGCAGGAGCTGGTAGAGGATGAAACGATTACGGAGATCATGATCAACGGTACGGATGAAATATTTTTGGAGCGGGAAGGCCGCATCATCCAGTCGGACCGAAAATTCATGTCCATCGAAAAGCTGGAGGACGTGATCCAGCAGATCGTAGCCGGAACAAACCGTTATGTCAATGAATTGTCGCCGATCGTGGATGCCAGGCTGGAGGACGGTTCCAGAGTAAACGTCGTCTTAAAGCCTGTGGCACTGAACGGACCGATCATGACCATACGGAAATTTCCGAAGGATACGGTCACCATGGATCAGCTGATCTCCTGGGGGAGTGTTACACAAGAGGTTGTAGAATTTGTAAAAATGATCGTAAAGGCAAAATATAACATTTTTGTCAGCGGCGGTACAGGCTCCGGAAAAACCACATTTTTAAATGCAATGTCCGATTATATTCCGAAGGATGAGCGGATCATTACCATTGAAGACAATGCGGAGCTGCAGATCAGAGGAGTGCCCAATCTGGTACGCCTGGAGGCGCGCAATGCTAACCTGGAAGGGGAGGGTGCAGTTACGATCCGGGATCTGATCAAGTCGGCCCTGCGAATGCGTCCGGACAGAATTATCGTCGGGGAAGTGCGTGGAGACGAGACCGTGGATATGATCTCGTCTGCCATGCTCAATGGGCATAGCGGTTCTATGTCTACCGGACATTCGAACAATCCGGCGGATATGCTGCATCGCCTGGAAACCATGATGATGATGGGGATTGATCTGCCGCTTGTGGCAATCCAGCGGCAGGTCGCCTCCGCGATCGATATCATCATCCACCTGGGACGGCTTCGGGATAAGACCAGAAAGCTGTTGTCGATCGTGGAAGTACTTGGATATGAAGACGGAAAGATACAGATGCAGACGCTTTACGAATTCAGAGAGGAGGGCTGCAAGAATGAAAAAGTACAGGGAGCAATTGTGAAGGTGGAAGAACTGGTTCATCGGGACAAGCTGCTGGCAGCAGGATATCCGGCGTAACGAATACATGCTGGCTGCTGTAAAAGCGATTCTTCTGGACGGACTGCTGGCATACCTTTTTTATAATACCTGGGTGGCCGCAATTGCGCTGGTTCCGGTGAGTATCTTTTACCTGCACCAGTGGAGGGAGGACTATTGCCATAAAAAAGAGCAGGAATTCAGGGAACAGTTCCAAAACGGAATGCAGATTCTCTCATCCTCATTAAAAGCCGGATATTCCGTGGAAAACGCGGTCAGGGAAACGGAAAAGGATCTGCGTCCGCTCTACTCAAAGGACAGCCGGATCCGCAGGGAGTTTAACCGGATGATCCATGAATTGAATATGAATCTGACTGCGGAGCAGGTGCTCAAGGATATGGCAAGGCGCATCCGGCAGGAGGATGTGGACAACTTCGTAATGGTATTTGCGACAGCCAAGCGCACAGGCGGAGACAGTATTTCCATTTTGAAAAATACGGTGCAGATGATAGGCGAAAAGATCGAGGTGGAACGGGAGATCCAGACCATGCTTGCGGCGAAAAAAATGGAATTTAACATGATGTGCATCATTCCACTGGGGATGGTCTTGTATATGAGAATGGCATTCCCGGAATTTTTGATCGTGCTGTATGGAAACATTGTAGGCGTGATCCTGATGAGTGTATGTCTTGTTGTGTACGGATTGGCCTGGAGATTGGGCACAAAAATGATACAGATTGAGGTATAAAGGGGAGAAATGCCGCTGTTTACATACGGCAGAGCATAAAAGGCGGGCGGAATGAACATAGCAGGAAATAAAACAAAAAAACAGCAGAGAAAAAAGCCGGAAATCCTGTCACGGGCAGAAGCAAAATGGAATCCGCTCTATGTGAAAATGGGACTCATCTTTCTGACTGTCAGCGCGGCGGCATTGCTGGTTTTCTGGGCAGATAACACAAAGCCTTTTCCCAGTGATGATAACGGTGTTAGTATTGTAAGACGGAACGACCAGGGCGAAGGCGAACGGGAGGAAGAACTGAAGGTCAGGATCGGTGATACGGAAGAAGAGCTGTCCGTTATGGTCAAGGAACAGGAATATACCCAGGAACAGTTGGAACAGGTTTTTCGAGATGCGGGTGAACAACTGGAAAAGCTTGTACTGGGGGACAATGAGAGTCTGGATGAGGTGAGGAGCGGTTTAAATCTGGTCACCGCAATTCCGGATACCGGGATCAGCGTATCCTGGGAAATAGATAACCATGCGGTGATGAACCAACAAGGGGAACTGAAAACAGAAAACCTGACGGATGAAGGAACGCTGGTGAAGCTCACCGCAGTACTGAGCTATAAGGAAGAAACGGCGGAAAATACATTTTTTGCAAGGCTTTATCCGCCCAAATTGAATCAGACTGACAAGCTTTTGAAAAAACTGGATGCGGAGATGGAACGGCTGGATGAGGAGACGAAAGATGAGAAATACCTGACGCTGCCGACAGAGGTGGACGGTATACCGGTGATCTGGAAATACGGAACCGATTTTCGGGCGGCAGGACTGATGCTGCTTGGCGCGGCCATGGCACTATTCCTGTATGCGGCAGAACAGGAAAAGCAGAAGGAACAGAAAAAGAAGCGGGAACTGCAGATGGCTCTGGATTATCCGCAGATGGTCAGTAAGCTGACGCTCTACCTGGGAGCAGGGATGACGGTTCGAAAGGCATGGTATCGGATTGCGGATGACTATGAAAACCAGAAAGAAGAAAAAGGAAGAAGAGAGGTCTATGAAGAAATGGTCTATACCATGCACGAGATCCAGGGAGGCGGCTCAGAAGGGGAGTGCTACGAGAAATTTGGAGAACGGTGCGCGCTTCCGGTATATAAAAAGTTCGGAGCCATGCTCTCCCAAAATCTGAAAAAAGGAACAAAAGGGCTGGCGCCCCTGCTGAGACAGGAGGCGGACAATGCCTTTGAAGAACGAAAGAGTCTCGCAAAGCGGCTGGGAGAAGAAGCGGGAACAAAATTGCTGATCCCGATGTTTTTAATGCTGGCAGTGGTGCTGGTCATGATCGTAGTGCCGGCATTCTTCTCCATACAGATCTGATGGATGGCGGCAAGCAGGCAATCAATTTGCTGCGCAAATTGGTTACATATATTGAGAGGAGAAAAGGATGAATAAATTAGATACTATCAAAAAATTTGCAAGGAACGTTACCTGGAAGATCCGACAGAAGGTGTACTACGGTATCCAGGTGCTTCGGGGAGATTCCGGAATGTCTGTGATTGAATTACTGCTGATCCTGGTCGTGATCATTGCGCTGATCCTGATTTTTAAAGACAAACTTACGGATCTGGTGAATACTATTTTTGACAAGATCACTAGTGAGAGCGGTCAGATTTAAGATGAAGCGGACGCAAAAAGGGGAAATTACGGCATTTTTGAGCCTGATCTTCGTGCTTTTGGTGTCATTTATACTGGCTATGATGGAATGCACGGTGATCCAGACGGCAAAAAACTTAAAGCGGCTGGATGTGGACCGGGCAGTATTTTCCCTTTTTGGGGAATATCAGAAAGATCTGACGGACGAATACGGTGTATTTGCCATTGACGGCACGTACGAAACCGGCCAGTATGAGGAAGGGCTGCTTCTGGACAGAATGTCCTATTATGGAAGCATGGGGATCCATCAGGAGATTACGGACATCCAGCTTCTGACAGACAATGACGGACAGGCGTTTCGGGAGCAGGTGTTGAAGTATATGGAAACACGCGCCGGAATCTCGCTGGCACAGAATCTGACAGGAATGGCGTCACGATGGGAAGAGCAGGAGATCCAGGGAGAGGAGATATCTCAAGAGCTGGATGACGTGATCGAGGAAAGCGGAGAGATGCTTTCCGAAGAGCTCGGCGGGCTGATACAGGCAAAAAAGGGCGGGCTTCTTTCGGTAGTACTGCCAAAGGACTTCCGTCTTTCCGGCAAGACGATCCGCCCGGAGGAACAGGTTTCCGGGCGGTCCTGCCGGACAGGCCGGGGCAGCTTTCCGGAACGGAAAAGCACAAGCCGGATAGACGCGAAGGCGCTTTTTGAATTTTATATCATGGAAAAATTCAGCTCTGCTTTGGAGCCAAAAAGCGAAAACCGGAATCTGGATTATGAAGTGGAATATATTTTGTGCGGAAAAGAAAGCGATGCGGAGAACCTGAAAGCCGTAGTAAATCAATTGCTGCTGGTTCGCTTTCCTGTCAATTACACGTATCTGATGTCTGATACAAAGAGGCAGGGGGAAGTGGAAGCCATGGCGACAGCCCTTTCTATCGCATTTGCGAATCCGGCGCTGGAACCGGTGCTCAAGCAGGCGCTTTTGGCTCTGTGGAGCATGGGAGAAAGTGTCGTGGATGTACGGGCATTGCTTGCGGGAAAGAAGGTTCCCATTACGAAAAACAATGAAAACTGGCAGCTCCAGCTAAGCAACCTGTCGAAGCTGGGAAAGGGAGAAGAGGAAGATACGCAGGAGGGGCAGGACGCAGAATCAGGAATTACATATCAGCAATGTCTCCACATTTTGATCCTATTAAGAAATGATGAAAAACTGACGATGCGGACGCTGGATCGGGTGGAACAGAACCTGATCCAGGAAAAAGAACTGTCATTTTTCCGTGCGGATGCCTGCGTGACAAAAATAAAGGTGTACAATACGGCGGATATATGGAATGGAACAACCTATTCGTTCCCGCTGTATTATGGATATCTGTAAGAGAAGAATCATCCATGGCGGCAAACTTTTGGGCCTGGCCCAGATGCCTGCTCATCCTGGAACTGCCTGCGTTCATACAGGCAGAACCCAATAAAAGAGGAAAGGAAAATATTGAAGATGGCTTATCCGCAGGAACAAACATATCGTGTAAATTCTGACAGGGAACAGGCATCTGGGCCAGGCCCAAAAGGAAGCATGACAGTAGAAGCGGCGCTTACGATTCCGGTATTCTTATTTGCCGTACTCTGCCTGATCTACCTGCTGGAGGTGCAGGCAATCCGGATCAGTGTTCATTCTGCCGCTCAGGGAGCGGCAAAAAATGCGGCGGAGGATATTGTGACCATTCCAGTGCTGAATCTGTTTAAGTTTAAAAGCGATATGGTCAAGATGATCAGCTCTGAACGGCTGGAAGGAAGTATCATAGAAGGAGGACAATCAGGGATCTCTTGTCTGGGATCCATCTATTATCCGAGTACAGGCGAGATCCATGTTTATGTATCTTATAAAATCAGACTGCCTTTTCCGGGATTTACACACATAGGAGTACGGCAAAGAGACCGATTTATTGTAAAGGCGTGGACAGGTTATCAAAAGCCGGATGTGGAAGAGGAAGACGGAAAGATTGTCTACGTCACAGACACCGGCACCGTATATCATACGAACTATCAGTGTTCGTATCTGCAGCTGTCGATCCGTTTTCTTCCATCCACCGGCCTGTCTGGAATACGCAATCTGGGAGGAGCCAGATACCGGTCCTGCGAAAAATGTGTCCATGGGAGCGCCATGGCGGGTGTCTATGTTACAGACAGCGGGAACCGCTACCACAATTCGCTGAACTGCAGCGGACTGAAGCGTTCCATACGAGCGGTGAAAAAGTCAAAGGTTTATGGGAAGGCGCCGTGCAGCAGGTGCGGAGATTAGCATGATAAAAGAGAGGAGAAAAATAATGTATTCATTTGGTCAATTATGTTGTGTGGGATATTTATGTTATCTGTCCGTATTGGACATTCAAAAGCGAAGGCTGCCGGAAGGACTGCTGGCAGCCGGAGTCGGAATTGCGGCAGGAGTGGCTGCGCTGAGAATATTCTGGGGATTCGGACCGTTTTTACTGGGACTGGCAGGAGCGGCGGTCGGTGTTGGTTTTTTGTGGATCAGTAAGGTGACGGACGAGGCGTTCGGATATGGAGACAGCATTCTGATCATTGCCCTCGGCCTGTTTCTGGGGCTTTGGAAATTGCTTTATCTGCTGATGGCGGCGTTTGGGCTGTCAGCTATATTTTCCATGGTGATGATGAAAAGGCAGAATTTTCAGAGGACTACCACGATGCCGTTTGTCCCGTTTTTCGGAGCCGCATATGTTGTGCTGCTTCTGGCCAGGCTGTTTTAAGATGAAATATGAGAACGATAGGCAAGACTGTGATCAGCGGGGATTGAAAGGTGTTATAACAGTGGAGCTTTCTTACCTGCTTCCTATGATACTTATGATATTTCTGATGGTGGTTTATGTGACATTTTATTACCATGACAAAAATATATTGATCGGAGCAGCCAGCGAAACTGCTGTGGTGGGAGCACAGTTAGAGCGAAAGCCTGATGAAAACGGAAAGACGGATCTGTCAGGATTTTATCAGGAGAGGATCCGGGGAAAGCTGATTTTATTTTCTGGAGCACAAGCCTCTGTGAATATCACAAGGAAGTGGGTGGAGGTAAACGCCTATGCGGAACGAGGGAAGATGCGGCTCAATGTAGTTCAGCGTGCTCCGTTGGCGGATCCGGAAACGGCGATTCGAAGGCTGTGGATGCTGGAGAAAGCAGTGGATGCGGCGAAAGAGGCGAAATCAGGGGGAGCCGGGGATACGGATGACTCGGAGGACAATACTGTTAAAATTGAGGATGGCAATTCGAATCAGAAGCAAATCGGTCAGAAAGGAGCAGGTACTGCTGCAGAGAGTAAGTAGGGGATCGCATGTCGGCCGCTCGGCCGTATTACAAGGTACGAAGGCTGAATGCAGGAAGAGGAGGTGTTTGAAATGCGGCTGGCGGAATTTGAGACCAAGCTGAACAGAAGCTGTCTGCATATATATAAGGAAGAACGCTATGAAGAGGATTATCAGATGCCTATGCTGCGGCAGAACCGATTGGCGGGAATTCTGGAAGTAGAAGGCTGTGAGGTGGACGGAAAGGCCAGATATACTTATGAGATCAGCGGTCTGACTTCCATGAAAAATATGTATGAGAATGCCAGTATAAAAAAGCAGGAGATTGAGGCCGTGATAGCACGGATCCTTGAGGTGACGGAGACATTACAGAGATATATGCTGGATCCAAACTGCCTTGTTCTGAAACCGGAATACATATTTTATAAGGAAGGACAATGGTTTTTCTGCTATTTTCCGGGTATGGACGAGGATTTGTGCAAGATATTCCATGAATTGACAGAATACTTCGTCAAAATGCTGGACTATGAGGATACGGAGGGTATTTTCCTTGCGTATGAGCTGCATAAAGCAACCCTTCAGGAGCACTATGATCTGGAACTGATTATGAAAGAGTATAAGGGCAGGGAAGCAGAACGGAAAAAGTTTGTGAGGGACAAGCAGAAGGGGATGAGAATAAAATCAAATAAAGGGAGTATGCGCAGGAAGCCGGGCAGCGAAGGCAATGCATCCAAAAAAGTGGGAAACGGAGACGGAATATATGGAAAGAAGGAGGGATCTGGCGGAGCTGAAAGTAAGGAGAGAACGGGATGCGGCTGCGGAAATCAGAGCGGTACAGGGATAGAATATAGAGATCAGCGAGACGCAGTAAGGAATCTGGAAAATACGGTGTATGGATATGGCGGCCGATATCCGGAAAACAAGGGGTATAGTAACTGGAAAAATGAACAGGAGGAGGCAGATTACGGAAGCTATGGGAATATATTCAGTATAGATGACGAAGAGGAACAGGAATCGAACGGGAAACATGTTTCCAATGAAAATAAAGATGAATTATACGGGGCTGATACAATTCGTGAGGATGGTGCGGGAGGATGGTGGAAATCCTGGCGGAAGGCCGCAAACGGTATCCGCAGGAAGCGCTGGGGAAGCTGGGATGATCTGATTTTAGAAACCGATGGACAGGAGGAGGAAAGCTGATTATAATAAGAGCAGATGGAGGATGAGCAGCTATGGAGCAGAAGAAGGGGCAGACCGCAATCTGTACAACCGGATTGATCGTAATCAATATAGGTGTTTTTATGATCTTTACATTATTGGGGAAATCAGATGATGTGCTGTTTATGCGGCAATATGGTGCTATGTACGAGCCGTATGTGACGGAAGGACACGAGTACTATCGGCTGTTTACCAGCATGTTTCTCCACTTTGGGATTGAACATCTGCTGAATAATATGGTGATGCTTGGCGCGCTTGGCTTTAATCTGGAGCCGGAGATTGGGAAAGTACGTTTTCTTCTGGTTTATATTATTAGCGGGATCGGAGGAAATATCTGTTCCCTTCTGCTCAATGTCAGCCTTGGAGATGTTGTGGTTTCTGCGGGCGCTTCGGGTGCCGTATTCGGTCTGATGGGAGCGTTGCTTTGCGCAGTGATCCGGAAAAAAGGACGCATTGGCCGGCTGAACAAAAAGGGAATGCTTATTCTGGCAGTGTTCAGCATCTACGTTGGACTGTCAGAGCAGGGTGTGGATAATGCCGCGCATATCGGAGGGCTGGCCTGCGGCTTTGTGCTGGAGGCTCTGCTGGGCAGCGTTAAGCGGAGGGCTTCCAAAACACAGAGTAATGAAACCTGGAACGATTAAATCCGGAAGCTTTTAGAAAAAAATCTGGAATGATTTAATTCAGAAGCTTTTATATTGGAAGCTTTACTGTGAAAATGGTACCCCTTCCTTCTGTGGAGGTCACGGAAATCGAACCGTCGTGTGCTTCCACAATTCGCCTGGAAAGAGAAAGCCCAAGACCTGTACCGCCTTGCTTGTATGTTTTGAAGGGCTCAAAAATGGTCTCCATATGCTCATCAGGGATTCCACAGCCATTATCCTGAATCTGAATGGACAGAATGTCCTTTTTCCGCCCGACAGTGAGTCGGATCATCCCATTGTCCGAGACAGCTTCCTTTGCGTTTTTCAAAAGATTCAGGAGCACTTCTTCCAGCTTGATCTTGTCGCCTGTGAATTTACCCAAATTTTCAGGGATGGAAGAGACGAATTCGATATCAGATTCTTCTTCATCCAGAGAAATGGCAAATGAGACAGCAATATTTTTCAGAAGATGTTCAATAGAAAATACGGAATAATGCAGGGTGTTCCCATTGTTGAAGGTAGAAAGCTCTTCCAGGAGCTGGCGCATGAAAGCGATATCATCCATGGTCTGATTCCAATGAGCAAACTCTTTTACTTCCGGATGCTGGACCTGAATGATCTGAAGAGCGGAAGAAACCAAAGTTAGCGGATTGCGGATTTCGTGTGCGATGGTGGATACTGTTTCCTGATGGTTCTCCAGAAGCTGGCTGATGATCTGTTTTGCTTCTTCGCTTTCTTCCATCAGCCTGTTCATTTGGTTAATATCAATATTTTGCATCATGATCCTTCTACCTCCTGTGATTTACTTGTAGTCTAACACGTCCGAAAGATGCAATCAATAGATTCATTATGACTTTTTTCGACAAAACGACTTTTTCAGATTTGGGTGTTCTCTTTTCCGTAAAAATGAGGTATACTACATAGAATAACTGGGATACAGATGAAAAAAAGAAAGAGGATAAAGTTATGAGAGAGGAAAACTGTATTTTTTGTAAGATTGCGGCTGGCGAGATTCCGTCAGCAACGTTGTATGAGGATGATGATTTTCGGGTGATTCTGGATGTAAGTCCTGCGTCCAAAGGACATGCCTTGATTCTTCCGAAAGAACATTATCGGAACTTATACGAGCTGGATGACGGTCTTGCGTCAAAAGCGCTTGTGCTGGCAAAGAAAATGATTGTCAGACTGAAAGACGTGCTTGGATGTGATGGCTACAATATTGTTCAGAACAATGAGGAAGCGGCTGGACAGACAGTCTTTCATTTTCATATGCATATGATCCCGAGATATCAGGGAGATAAAGTCGGGATCGGATGGCACATGGGGGAACTGAAGGAGAAAGATAAGGAAGAAATCCTGAACAGTGTAAAGTAATCACCGGAGAAAGAACATTGACTGAGAAGCTAGCATTTAATGAGATTTACAGCAACTATAAAAATCTTGTTCTGAAGGCAGCGCACATATATGTGGATGATCTGGACACGGCGGAAGACATTACGCAAGATACGTTTCTGGCATTATACAAGGACATGACAGAAAAAGAGATTGAAAGTGAAAAGGAATATTCCAATATCAAATCCTGGTTATACACCACTGCAAAGCATATGGCTTTGAACTATGGTAAAAAGGCGGCGCGGACTATTTCGGCAGATGCACTTGAGGGATCCGATGTGATAGAAGAGCCGGTTAGTGAAAGCCTGGAATCAGAGTATTTTGGCAGGATAGCGGAAGAAGAGCGTGCGGAGCTGCATGAACGCATCTTTGCCGCGCTGATCAAGAAGAATCCGAGATGGCACGAAGCCATTATGATGACAGGCTACCTGGAGATTCCGACGGCTGAAGCGGCCAGCAGGCTTGGCATGTCTGAGAATGCATTTTATGCGATGATGCACAGAGCGAGAAAATGGATCTACAAGAAGTTCGGCGTAGAATACAAAGAATTGAACCGCTTTTGAAGGGGCGTCTGTAACGGGGCGGACAGATACGAAAGCACATACAAACCAGAGTTTGATGTGCTTTCGTAAACACTTGCCGCATTCAGGATTTACTGACGTCCTCGATCAATTGAATGATCGTGCGGATGGAATCCTGCTGACCGGAATTGCGCATGGCATCTATGTAGGCCGTGCGGTCCTGATAAAGCTTGTTGACTGCGTCAAGGAGAGATTCCTTCGTTACTTCTTCCTCTTCGAGTACAAGGCTGAAGCCCTGGCGTTCAAAAGAACGGGCATTCAGGATCTGGTCGCCGCGGCTGGCATTTGCAGAGAGAGGAATGAGGAGATTCGGTTTTCTCAGTGCAAGAAGCTCACAGATGGCATTAGCGCCGGCACGGGATATCACCAGGGAAGACATTGCAAAAATGTCACGGAGTTCATTTTTTACATATTCAAACTGCTTGTAGCCTTTCGTATCGACCAGAGATTCATCGAGCTTTCCCTTTCCGCAGAGATGTACGACCTGGAAATGCTCCAGGAGCTCCGGAAGGGCGGCGCGGACTGCGGTATTGACGGCAACGGAACCAAGGCTGCCGCCAATTACAAGGATAACGGGCTTATCTGTGGAAAAACCACACATCTCCATTGCGGCAATCTTGTTGCCGGATAATAATTCCTGGCGGATGGGAGAACCGGTCAAAAGGGCTTTTTCTTTCGGCAGATTTTCCAGAGTTTCCGGGAAATTACAGCAGACCTTTGTGGCGGAAGGAATCGCAAGCTTGTTGGCAAGGCCAGGAGTCATATCAGATTCATGGATGATGACCGGGACCTTTGCGCCCTTTCCGGCAAGGACGACCGGAACGGATACAAATCCGCCTTTGGAAAAGATGACATCGGGCTTTAGCTCCCGGACCAGCTTTTTCGCTTCACCCAGACCTTTTAATACACGGAAAGGATCGGTGAAGTTTTGGAGGCTGAAGTATCGGCGCAGCTTTCCGGAAGAGATTCCATGGTAGGGGATGCCGAAGGCTTCGATCAGTTCCTTTTCAATACCGGTATAAGAGCCGATATATTGGATATCATAGCCAAGTTCCTGCAGCCGGGGGATTAAGGCAATATTCGGAGTGACATGCCCGGCGGTACCCCCGCCGGTGAGTATGATTCGTTTCATAAAAAACCTCCAGATGAAAAAATGTCTCAAAAAACGCATATAAACTATAGATTCATATTAAACTTATTTGAAGAAAAGTCAAGTCCTAAACGGATATGGGGAGGGTATTTTTGTCCGAAACAGGGATTGAACCCGGGTGTGTTTTAGCAAATGAAAGATGAATAAAAATATATAAGGGGCAAGAGAATGCGAAAACAGAATGAATCATCAACAATACTATCATTGCACCAGGAAATAGAACGAGAAGTACGAGAAATTGAAGAAGAAATGGCAAGGCATCCTGAACTTGACGGGCTTCAGGTAACAGAAGAGATGGACAGAGCTCTATTGGAAGAGATCGAAGCCTATGAGAAAGAACTGGAAGAGAGAAGAATGTCCGTGGAAAATACAGGGGATGATTTTCTGCGGTTGCGGGAGAACTCTGCGGTTCGTGGGGATTCCGACTGTTCAGTTGGCGCTGACGGGGCGCATGGGGCAGATAGGTCGGAGAAGTTCCGGGCTTCGGAGTCTTCTGCGGAATTCTCTGAGGAGCTTGTGCCGGATCTGACGAGAATGTCCTTGTCCAGAAGGGCGGCTGGGGACGTTGGAAAAGCGAGGGGGACTGCCGGAGGGGATGGAGAACGGAAGGAAAAGGTGTGCTATCGGAGGAAAAAGGCGAAGTATTGGGTGGTTTCTCTGGTGGCGGTGCTTTTGATCGTGTTGGGGGTTGGGGTGAATAGTGTGGGGAGTAAGTCGTATTGGAAGACACTGTGGGACAGAATTTTGGGGACAGATCCTGTGAAGATAATGAATGTTGAAGATATGGAAATACAGGAAACAGAGGATGGTGATGAATTAGCTGCGTATAAGGAGATAAAAGAAAAATTAAATATACAGCCAGTAAAATTATTTTATAAGCCAGATGATATGGAACTGGTAGATTATGACATTTCTGAGGAAATATTAACAGCACAACTGTTATATAAATATCAAGATGAGATTATTAGGTATCTTCTTTATATTAATGATGTAGATTCATCTTGGGGGCAAAAGGAAGAAGATAATAAAGTCAATACGTATACGGTGCCAGTTAACGGGATAGAAATTGAAGTAGAAGAATTTCGAGTGAAAGACAGTTTGGAGAATAGACAAATAGCTACGTTTGAATATAAGGGTGCTCATTACCAAATTATAGGCGCTATGGAAAAGAATGAATTTGAGAAAATTTTGAGAAATTTATATTTTTATTAAAAAAGGCGTAAGATTTTTAGAACTGAATTGTCTACTTAATAAAGAGAGATAAGAGGTTACGACATGAAGAAAAGAATCTTATCGGCATTTAGTTCCTTTCTTGTTTTGACGAGTATGTGCTTGACGGTATCCTTGAACGCAAATGCAAAAGACAGTATAGAAGATATATTTGTAGATGGTTCGCAATTGGTATACGAAGACTATTCTCATGGTACATCGGATAATCCTATGCTTAGAGGTAAGCACTTGATGACGGGTGATAGTATTATTTCTAAAACTGGAAATGGTAGAATTTATACATATGGTCAGACAACAGCGAATCATGACGTGGATTTTGTAGCAGTCTTGGTATATGTTGATAGGTATCATGAAGACACGGAGAGATGGGGGCAAATAGATGCTAGAGTGAAAGAAGCCCGTGATACATATTATATTATTTCGACAAAGACATTAACAGTAGATAGAGGATATTTTTACAGAGTACATTGTGACCATATTGCTGGAAATGACGATGAAGAGTTTTATGATGAAGCGATTTCTGCAACCGATGGAATCTGGATCCCATAACCCCACGTAACCCGCCAGTACCTTTTGAGCAATGAGAGCAGCCACCGTGTTGTATTTTTGCAGAGTAACCCATTAACTTAGAATAAAATAAGAAAGAGAATAGGTTTGCCTGTACCATAGAAGCGCCACTAACTTAAATGCGATACATATCGGTGGCTGCTCTCATTGCTCAAAGGAGAATGTGATTATCTAGTATAACCCACGATAATTATCCACACCTTTCACTTGTCTAAATTTTCATCTGTTGCGTCGCTTCAATCGACGATGCTACCGGTATCGCATCACTCAGCTTCCTTGCGCATGAAAATTTATCCTGCGTGTAAGGTGGCGGTAAGTATCGTGAGTTATACTAGTACAGCGTTGCATTAATTTTGAAGCAATAAGCGCTTGATGCCCATGTCAGGACAAGGCGGAGGAAGGAGGCGATGCCGGTAGCATCGTTGACTGACTCCAACGCAGTAATGGCATGGACAGCGAGTGATTATTACTCAATTATTAATGCAATGCTGTACTGGTTACTGTTCAAAACAAATAGTGCGTTGAGAAGCGCACGGAGACCATCGGTTATACCGATGAAAAAATATCAGAATAACCAAATTGGAAATTAAAATCTAAAGGCATTCACTCAAAAGCAGCCGGAAGTTATTTTCCGGTTGCTTCTTTTAGCGCTTTTGCAAGCTGATCTGGGCAGGATGTGGATTTGTAGCCGCAATGGATTCCTTCAATGCGGGAGATTGCTTCATCTACGTCCATGCCTTCAACCAGGCGGGAGATTCCCTGCAGGTTTCCGCTACACCCGCCGACAAAACCAACGTTTCGTATTTTATTATTTTCAATGTCAAACTGAATCAACTGCGAACATACTCCCTTGGGTTTGAACTGCATATCTGTCAGCCTCCTTTGTTTTTAAGATCGCCCTTTCTGTGGGCGGGCAAAAATACCATGTTTCCATTATAACAGATATTTTCCATTTGAAAAGCCTAATCTAAATAATCGTAAGCGGAAAAATGTTTTGCTATTGCTAAAAGCATCATATATAATGATATTAGTATGACATAGAAATAGAACCATTTGTGTGCTGACGCACTCTTATATTTGAAAAATTGAAAGAAAAAGGAGATCAATATGGATTTTGTACAATATAAATGTCCCTGCTGCGGGGCGGCGCTTCGGTTTTCGCCGGGGGCGCAGAAGCTGTCCTGCGGGAGCTGCGGCAATGAATATGACCTGGAAACTCTGCGGCAGTATGAGCAGGAGGAAGAACGGGGCAGCGGAAGAGAAGAGGAACAGGAGCTGAACTGGGAATACCAGAGGGAAGCCCAGGGAGCCAAGCGGACAGAGGACGGGAAGTATATCTGCCCTTCCTGCGGGGCGGAGATTGAGGCGGATGAGAACACGGTCAGCACGACCTGTCCCTATTGTGATAATGTGGTCGTGATCCGGGCGTCCGCATCGGGGAAATATGAACCGGATGTGATGATCCCGTTCCAGATCAAGGGGGATCAGGCGCAGCAGATGCTGGAGAACTTTTGCAGGGGAAAGCGTCTGCTTCCGAAAAATTTCCGGGACAGGAGCTATTTGAAAAATCTGAAAGGGTATTATGTGCCTTATTGGCTGTTTGACTGTGACGCGAGTGCGGAGATGAGCTTTAACGCAACGAGAACCAGGGCATGGAGCGATTCGGAATATGATTATCTGGAGACGTCCTATTATCTGGTGAACCGGGCGGGGGGAATGGAATTTTACCATGTGCCTGTGGATGGGAGTACGGAGATGGACGATGACACGACGGAATCCATAGAGCCCTTTGATTACGGTGCCTTGACGGAATTTAATCCGGCATATCTTGCGGGATATGAGACGGACAAATATGATGTGGACGCGAAGGCTGCAGAGGGCAGGGCGAAGGAGCGGCTGTACCGGAGCGCGGAGCAGGTTATGCGCGGTACGGTCAGCGGGTATGATACGGTGACAGTGAAGCACCGGTATCTGGACGCAAAAAACGGAAAGGTGCATTATGCATTGTTCCCGGTCTGGATGTTTGAGACGGTTTATAACGGAAAGAAGTATCAGTTTGCGATCAACGGGCAGACGGGAAAGATGGTCGGGGAGCTGCCGGTGGATCGGGGCGCGTTTTGGAAATATTTATGCGGATTCACGGCGATTGGGACGGCGGTTTGCTCCATCCTTGGAATCTTATTGTTCGGGGGTGTGCTGTGATGATGCAATGTGATAGACATCCGGATGGGATGGAGAGAGGAGCTGTGAGGAAGATAGGAAAGAGATCATGTAAGAAACGATATACGAGAATACGTAAGAGAATATGTAAGAGAATATGTAAGGAGGAGGCTTTGCGGGGCTGCGGTACAAAATGGAAGAATGCGGTGTGTAAAACAGCAATTATGCTGCTGTTGGTCTGTGTATCCGTCCTGGATCCGGGGAATCTGCCGGAAGCGGCGGCTGCAGATAAAATATCGGATACAGAAGGATGGTCCTGGGATGCTGCGGCAGATCAGGCTCCTTACTTTGACGGCTGGGTGCAGGATGATGCGGGGCTTTTGACCTCGGATGAGGAAAAGGCGCTGGAGTCAGAATGCAGGCGCTTGTTCAAAATATACGGCACAGGGGTCTACATTGTGACTACGCCGAATTTTGGCGGGGGAGATATTAAGGACTGGCAGAGACGGATATTTTCCCAGTATGACCTGGGAGCGGACTGTGACGGTAGCGGCGTGATGCTGGCAATCAGTATGGCGGAGCGCGACTGGGGGCTGGTGGGATTCGGCTCTGCGCAGGAAGCATTTTCTACATATGCAAGGGAACGGCTGGGAAGCTTGATCCTGGATGATCTGTCGGACGGAGAATTTTATGAGGCATTTTCCGGATATCTGTCGATTGCGGATGATTATCTGGCGGCGGCAGAGGAGGGAACGCCTTATACGGAGCGGCATCGATATCGGGAAGGATGGAGACTTCCGGTGATCCTTGGAGTGTCATTTCTGCTGTCGCTGGGAATCTCTGCGACAGTTGTGATCGCCTGGAGGAAAGGGATGAATACCAGGGTACGTCAGAATGGCGCAATGGAATATCTGAAGGCAGGGAGCTTTTATCTGTCGAATCGGTCGGATCTGTTCCTGTATCATACGGTCAGCCGGACGAAGAAACCGGAACAGCATTCTTCCGGCGGGAGCGGAAGCATGCGTTCGGACAGCTCGGGGACCAGCGGGAAGTTCTGAGAGCGATTTCAGATCGACATTTATCTAATAAGATTATAAAGAACATAAAATGAAAGGCATTTGCGGAAAGGAGAACATTATGGGATTGATAAGAGCGGCATCGAATGCGGTCAGAGGGACACTGGCGGATCAGTGGAAGGAATATTTTTACTGTGATGCTCTGGATGCGGATGTGTTGGTGGCGAGAGGCGTGCGGAATGTGTCGGGGCGTTCCTCCAACCGGAGGAGCGATGACAACATCATTACCGACGGTTCGCATATCGCGGTGGCGGACGGCCAGTGTATGATCATCGTGGAAGACGGCAGGGTGATGGACGCGTGCGCGGAGCCGGGAGCGTATACCTACGACATGGGCACGAGCCCGTCGGTGTTCGGCGGTTCATTTATGGAAGGGCTGAGAGGGATTGCGAAGGAGGCTTGGGAGCGTTTTCAGTTCGGCGGGGGCGCAGGGAAAAATCAGCGGGTCTATTATGTGAATATTAAAGAGATACCGGGAAATAAATATGGTACGCCGAATCCGGTACCGTTTCGGGTGGTGGATCGGAATATCGGACTGGATGTGGATATTTCCATCCGCTGCAATGGAGAATACTCTTACCGGATCGTGAACCCGATGGCGTTCTATGCAAATGTCTGCGGAAATGTGGGAAATGTGTATACCAGGGATCAGATTGATTCTATGCTGAAATCGGAATTATTGACTGCGCTGCAGCCTGCGTTTGCGAGGATTTCGGAGATGGGCATCCGTTACAGTGCCCTGCCGGGGCATACGATGGAGCTTTCGGACGCTCTGAATGAGGTGCTGTCTAAGAAATGGACGGAGCTTCGGGGAATCCAGATCTACTCCTTCGGGATGAACAGCGTGACTGCGCCCAAAGAGGATGAGGACATGATCAAGCAGCTCCAGAAATCCGCAGTGATGCGGGATCCGGGGATGGCTGCGGCAACGCTGGCCGGGGCGCAGGCGGACGCCATGCGTACGGCTGCGGCAAACACGGCCGGCGCGATGACCGGATTTATGGGAATGGGTATGGCGCAGCAGGCCGGAGGCGCAGGGATACAAGGACTGTATGAGATGGGAAGGCAGCAGCCGAATCAGCCGATGCCGGGCGGCACCTATGTGGGACAGTCGTCGCAGGATAGTGCGTATGCGGGTCAGCCGAATCAACAACCATCGGGCGGTATGCATACAGGGCAGGAAAATCAACCCCGGCAGCAGTCATCCGGCGACGTGCCAAGCGAGGCATCCGCCGCGTCAGGCTGGACCTGCTCCTGCGGAAAAGCAGGAAACACCGGGAAGTTCTGTACGGAGTGCGGAGCGCCCAAACCTGCGGCGGATGGCTGGACCTGTGCCTGCGGCACGGTGAATAAAGGAAAATTCTGTTCCGAATGCGGCCGCCCGAAACCGGCAGGAGTTCCGCAGTACAAATGTGACAAATGCGGATGGGAGCCGGAAGACCCAGCGAAACCGCCGAAATTCTGTCCGGAATGCGGCGATCCGTTTGACGACGGGGATATCAAAGCTTAGGAACCGCGCAAAACAGCAAGATTATTTTTCCACAGTTCCTTCATATATATGTGGCTATCCCCTGGAATATTTGCTCGGATTCTGTCCGAATTCCCGTTTAAAGGCTTTCAGGAAGTTAGAGTAATCGCTGAAACCGCAGCAGAGGCAGGCATCCATCACAGGACTGCCTGCTTTTAGCATATTCCGGGCGGAGATGAGTCGCTTTTTCATGATATACTGATACAGGGATAATCCGGTAAACTGTTTGAACTGTCGGCTGAGGTAATATTTACTGATGTAAAATTCGGCGGCAAGCTGGTCTAAGGATAATTCTTCGGTCAGATTTTCATTGATATAGGTAATGATCTGATTGACCTTTTCATTTTCCGTAATGTCATTCTTGACCGAATCGGGGGCATCGTAGTAGGCCCGGCTGACGTATACCAGAAACTCCGTCAGGTATGCGGAAGCCAGGGCCAGGCTTCCCATCTCGCTGCTGTGCTTGGCTTTGGACATCTCGTTGCAGAGCTGCTTTAAATGGGCGATATTCTGGCTGTCAGGCCGGATCAGACGATAATCCTTGAGGGCGGCGTCCGTAAAGCAGGCAGTAAAGTCTTCATCAAAAAAATCCTGCAGCCGCTCAAAAAAATCATCCGCCAGCCAGATCACGATCCGCTCGTAGGGTCTGCCGGGGCGGATGTCGGGGCGGTGAATGTCGGAGCTGCTGGTCAACAGGATATCTCCCGGGCGGAGCTTGTAGCTTCGTCCTTCTATAATATACGTTACATTTCCGGATAAAAAGAAAAAAATCTCATAAAAAGGATGCTGGTGAAATTCGACTACAGGAGGGTCCTCGTTGTAACTGTGGTGAAATTCGTAGTAGCGTTCCGTCATAATCTGGCTTGGATTAAATTGCTCTTTGTACATTGTTCACAAAAATACCTTTCTAAAATCAGTTAATATACATAAAAACACATTTTTATACTAATATTATATGGCAATATTTACCAGGTTTCAAGCAGTAACTACCACGTAAAAAAAACAGCGGCTTGATATACTATATATATCAACAGAACAGTTGCTGAAATAGCCCGGACCGCAGAAGCGCGGAGTGCGGAGCATGGAGCGGACGGCGTTCCAATCAGCAATGTCTATCCCGGTAGACGCGTTTTGTTACAAAAGTGTAATGCTCTGGAACAGAAAATTACAGATGGATCGGCTGTTCCAAAATTACAAAAAATAATGCTCCGGAACAGAAGATCACAGATGAATCGGCTGTTCTAAAGTTACAAAAATAAAAAAGGAGGAAGTAAAATATGAGACAATGTCGCAGAGTGCTTGCTGTGCTTGTCAGCACAGGACTCGTGGCAGCAGCGCTTTCCGGCTGCGGTGCAGGTGGGGGAGACAAGAGGCAGATCATCCGGATCGGGCATAATCAGGCTACAGACCATCCAACCAATATTGCGCTAATGGCCTTTGAAGAGTATATCGAGGAAAAACTGGGAGATAAATATAACGTAGAAGTCTATCCGAGCGAGCTGCTTGGTTCCCAGACAGACATGGTTCAGCTGGCCAAGACGATACCGTACATGCTCTGGTATTATGTCGCGATTCTGATCGGACTGCCGACGGCGGCGGGACTCATATAAACGGGCGGCGCAGGAAAATGGCTGCTGCCGCAGCCGCGTTTCGGCACGGGTGCGGGTCAGGACGCATACTTTTTATAAAAATCTGCGCTGCGGGCAAAGTAAACAGGGAATGCTGCAAGGAGCTGCTTGCGGCAATTCCTGAAAATAAAGGAGGACAACATTATGCAAATGACATTTCGCTGGTACGGCGAGGGAAACGACAGCATCACTCCAGAGATGATCAAACAGATCCCGGGAGTGACCGGACTGGTCTGGGCGCTGCATGACAAGCAGGCCGGAGAGGTCTGGGAGGTGGAAGAGATCGAGGAGGCAAGACGCCAGATTGAGGGCGCGGGCTTCAACATGGACGTGGTAGAGAGTGTGAACGTGCATGACGATATCAAGATCGGGCTTCCTACCAGAGACCAGTATATCGAAAACTATAAGACCACGCTGCGCAATCTGGCGAAGTTCGGCGTGAAGGTCGTGACCTACAACTTTATGCCCATTTTTGACTGGACAAGGACAGATCTGTTCCATCCGCTGGAGGACGGCTCAACGGCGCTGTTCTACGAGAAGAACAGGATCCAGGATGACTATAAGGAAATGGCAGATTACATCCTGAACAACCTGCACGGAATGACATTTCCGGGATGGGAGCCGGAGCGGATGGCGAAGCTGGATGAACTGTTCGAGGCATACCGCCCAGTGACCAAGGAAAAGCTGTGGGAAAACCTGAAATATTTCCTGGAAGCGATCATGCCGACCTGCCACGAGACAGGGATCAAGATGGCGATCCATCAAGATGATCCGCCGTGGGATATTTTCGGGATTCCGCGTCTGCTCTGCGACAAAGAGTCCATCGGGCGGTTTCTGAGTATGGTGGACGACGAGTACAACTGCCTTTGTCTGTGCTCCGGGTCTTTGGGCGCGAATAAGGAAAATAATGTGGCGGATATTGTGCGTACTTACTGCGACCGGATCGCGTTTGCGCATATCCGAAACGTGCGCCATTATCCCAACGGGGACTTTACCGAGGCTTCCCACCGGGACTGCGACGGGGATACGGGAATCCTGGAGATCGTAAGGGCTTACCATGACTGCGGCTACACCGGCTATGTGCGTCCGGATCATGGGCGGCATATCTGGGGCGAGAAGTGCCGGCCGGGGTATGGGCTGTATGACCGGGCTCTGGGGATCATGTACCTGTGGGGCTGCTGGGACATGCTGGAGCGGACCGAAGGGAAAGTAGCGAAGTAATCGCGAGGCAGGTCAAGAAGCCTTGACGATGCCCGGGCTCAGGGCATCGGGAACAGTAACGAAAAGGAGGGCATGATGAAAAAATTTATGGATCAGGATTTTCTGCTGTCCACGGATACGGCAAAATGGCTTTATCATGAGGCGGCGGAGCATATGCCAATCATCGACTACCACTGCCATATCAATCCGCAGGAGATCGCAGAGGACAGGAAGTTTGACAATATCACGCAGGTCTGGCTGGGCGGCGACCATTATAAATGGAGGCAGATGCGGTTCGGCGGGATTCCGGAGGAGATCATTACCGGGGACGCGGACCCAAGGGAAAAATTCCGGGCGTTTGCGTCCGTACTGCCCCGGCTGATCGGGAATCCTATGTATCACTGGAGCCACCTGGAGCTGCGGCGCGTATTCGGGATTACAGAGCCCTTGACGGAAGAGAACGCAGATGAGATCTATGACAAATGTAATGAGGTGCTGGCGCATGTATCGGCCCGGGAGCTGATGCGCAAATTCAATGTGAAAGCGATCTGCACCACGGACGATCCCTGCGACGATCTGCACTGGCATGACGTGATTGCGGCGGACGAGACGATGGAGATCAAGGTGCTGCCTGCGTTCCGCCCGGATAAGGGGATCAATATTGAAAAAGCGGGCTTTGCGGAATATATCGGAAGGCTGTCGTCAGCCTGCGGGTTCGAAATCCGCAGTGCCGAGGATGCGGTGAAAGCGCTCCTGACCAGGATGGATTACTTTGCGGAGCACGGCTGTCTGTGCGCGGATCACGGACTGGACTACTGCATGTACGAGAAGCCGGATCCAGAGCGGGCCGAGGCGGCATTTGTGGCGGCAATGAAGGGCGATCGCCCGGAAAAAGCGGATGCGGATGCATACAAGACGCTGGCGACCATTGCCTGCGCGAAAAAATATACGGAGCTGGGCTGGGTGATGCAGATCCATTTCGGATGCCTGCGCGACAATAACAAGCCGCAGTTCGCGAAGCTGGGGCCGGATACCGGATATGATGCGGTGAACAGCCAGTCCGGCGTGGAAAATGTGGCTCCGCTTCTGAACGCGTTTCAGGAAAATGAGGGACTGCCGAGGATGATCCTGTATTCCCTGAATCCCAATGACAATACCGCCCTTGTGACGATTGCGGGATGCTTCCAGGGAGACGGCATCGTGGGTCGGGTGCAGCACGGAAGCGGCTGGTGGTTCAATGACAACCGCAGCGGCATGCGCGGCCAGCTCACGGAGCTTGCAAATAATGGGATGCTGGGATGCTTTGTAGGAATGCTGACGGATTCCAGATCATTCTTAAGCTACACGAGGCATGAGTATTTCCGGCGCATTCTCTGTGAGCTGATCGGGGAATGGGTGGAAAGCGGACAGTATCCGGAGGATAAGAAGCAGCTCGCGCGGATCGTGGAGGATATTTGCTTTCATAATACGAATGCGTTTTTTGGATTCGAAGTATAAAAAACGGAAAGGAGTAACGAAAAATGAATTTACCTTTGAACATTGATTTTACAGGAAAAGTTGTGGTTGTGACAGGAGCAGGCGGCGTGCTCTGCGGTACGATGGCGAAAGCATTTGCACAGGCGGGAGCCAAGGTGGCGGCGCTGGATCTGAATGAGGACGCAGTGAAGAAGCTGGCGGAGGAATGCAAGGCAGAGGGCTTCATCTGCGAGGGCTATAAGGCGAACGTGCTGGAGCCGGAGGCGCTGGAGGCGGTTCATGCTCAGGTGTTGAAGGATCTGGGGCCGTGCGACATCCTGGTAAACGGCGCGGGCGGCAATAATCCGAGGGCGACCACGGACAATGAATACCAGCATGAGGCGCAGGAAGGGCAGAAGACATTCTTCGATCTGGACGCGGGCGGCGTGGACTTTGTGTTTAAGCTGAATTTCCAGGGGACGCTGCTCCCGACGCAGGCTTTCGCGAAGGACATGGTGGAGAAAAAATCCGGGTGCATCCTGAATATTTCCTCCATGAACGCATATATTCCGCTGACCAAGATTCCGGCGTATTCCGGAGCCAAGGCGGCGATTTCCAACTTTACGCAATGGCTGGCGACACATTTCGCGGGAACCGGGATCCGATGCAACGCGATCGCGCCGGGCTTCCTGGTGTCTAACCAGAATCGGGCGCTGCTGTTCAACGAGGACGGGACGCCGACAGCGCGTTCCGAGAAGATCCTGAACGGGACACCCACCAGGCGGTTTGTGGACAGCGAGGAATTGCTGGGCGGCGTGTTCTTCCTGTGCGACGACAGGGCGGCGAGCGCAATCACAGGGGTGGTGCTACCGATTGACGCGGGGTTTGCGGCGTATTCTGGAGTATAAGGGGAATTGTGCGTAACACGCTCATGAAAATAGAGGCTTCCTGAGACACAGGATAGAGAAAGAACGGACTGCTGGAGGAACTGTTCTTTCTCTTTTTCTGTTTAAAATATGGCTTGCATCAAACTGTTTCGCCGCGGATATGATGTGTATGTGTGAAATTATGCTGGTATATTTCCAGAGGATGCCATATTGAGAGGGCCGGGAAAATCGGATATAATCATAGTTAGGACCTGTAGGAAAGAAACTGACACATCCTGCGCAATCTGTATCAGTTCTTTTTCTACAGATCTTTAGACAACGATTGAGGACGGAAACTGTAAGATGAAAGAAAAAAAGAAACTGGGAACAACAGAAAAAAGGCTGATCGCGGCCTGCGTTTTTTTGGCTGCAGCAGGGATTTTGCTGGTGTGCGCAAGGCAGATACCGGGATTTGCGGAGTGGTATGCGGTACATATTTATCAGAAGCTGACTGCGGCTGTGGGAAGGGTGACGGGGCTGGCTCCTTTTTCTATCGTAGAGATCGGTCTCTATGTGCTGCTGATCCTGCTTCCGGTGACGGGAGTACGTGCCACTGTGAAGTGTGTGCGTTTCGGACATGGCGGAGAAAATGCGCTTAGGTGGGCGTCAGGAATATTTCTTACGGTCTCACTGCTGCTGTTTTTGTATATGACTAATTGCGGAGTGAATTATCAGAGGGAATCCTTTTCGGAAAAGTCCGGGTTTGCGGCGGAGCAGTATACGGCAGAAGAATTGCGGGAAGTGTGCCTGTGGCTGACAGAGGAGGTCAACAGTCTGGCGGGGCAGGTGGAGCGCAGTGACGGTGGGACAATGATTCTGACAATGCCTGCGGAGGAGGAACAGGATGCTGTGCAGGCGATGAAAAAACTGGCGGAGGAATATCCGGATTTGAATGGATTCTATCCTCATCCAAAGCCTGTCTGCATATCGGAGATCTTGTCCTATCAGAACCTGTCCGGGGTATATTCGCCGTTTACGATAGAAGCGAATTTTAATGCAGACATGATCGACTATAATATTCCTTTTACGCTGTGCCATGAATTATCCCATCTGCGGGGGTTTATGCAGGAGGAAGAGGCGAACTTTATCGCGTTTCTGGCTTGCGTCGGGGCCGGAAAACGGGATTTTGAATACAGCGGATATCTGATGGGGTGGGTGTACTGCATGAATGCGCTGCGCCGGGCGGATACAGAAGAGTGGCAGGCGGTCCGGGAAGGACTGGACGAAGCGGTGGAAGCAGATCTGCGGGAAAATTCCCGGTTTTGGGATTCTTATGATGGGGCAGTGGCGGAGGTTTCCGATAAGGTGAATGATACCTATCTGAAAGCGAACGGGCAGAGCGAAGGCGTGAAGAGCTATGGGAGGATGGTGGATCTGATCATTGCGTACGCGGAGAAGCAGGGGGAATGACACATAACCTTCTATTCCATTAAAACAGGCTGTGTATAAATCTCACAGCGATTTGGCCTGAGCTAAGAGCAGCCTGTCAAATGGATCGCGATGCTCTCTGGGAGCATTTTCAGCATGCCTTAGTGTCTCGACCATAAAAGCATGTTTGGGATGAGTTTCTAATAATAAATAACCTGCCATTCTGCATAATTCTTCAAAGCGTTCGGAAGAAAAGGTTATGTTTGATTTTTGGAGGGAATGCTTAATGGCAATTTCCCACACATTTGCAAAACTATAGTAAATGGTGTTGTCTTTGCTGAGCAGGATTTTACGGGCTTTTTCAGATAATCTGGGGCTGTCGCTTATTGCCCAGATTAATAAAAGCGGTTCCTTCATCTGACATATTTATAATACGGGCACACACTTGCTGCTGTAATGTCAATTGCTTCACATCCTTTCAATTTATAGTTGAATTTCATGAAAAATGCAGTAGAGAACTGTACATATCATGTCATGATACCTGTGAAAATACTACTAAAATAAGTTGGTTTTCCAAAACATATCCGATTACTGGCCATAGTAATAAATAAAGTATCTCTTCCCGCTTTACAAAGATATTTCCGCATGATAAAATAACCACCGTAGTGTTAGAAATTTTGTAACTGTTTATACCCCGCGGGAGCCTGCGGCGGCCAGAATCGGCGGATGTTCGGATACAGAGGCAGGGCGCGGGGCTGCATCTGATAAAGGAGGAGCATGATATCATGATAAAACTTTATGACAATGGAGTCTATCTGCTGAACGGCACAGATATGATCGAAGATAAGGGCGGCGCGCAGGTTCCGCTTTCGAAGGAGGAAGCGTCGCGGCAGACGATGGCTTACAGCATCCTGCGCGACCACAATACCTCGGGCAATATGGAAAACCTGCAGATCAGATTTGACAAGCTGACCTCCCATGATATCACGTTCGTGGGGATCATCCAGACGGCTCGGGCTTCGGGGCTGGAGAAATTCCCGATCCCCTATGTGCTGACCAACTGCCACAATTCCCTGTGCGCGGTGGGTGGTACGATCAATGAAGATGACCATATGTTTGGGCTGACCTGCGCGAAGAAATACGGCGGTGTCTATGTACCGCCTCATCAGGCGGTCATCCATCAGTACGCGCGGGAGATGCTTGCGGGCGGCGGCAGGATGATCCTTGGTTCGGACAGCCATACCCGCTACGGCGCGCTGGGCACCATGGCCATGGGCGAGGGCGGACCGGAGCTTGTGAAGCAGCTTCTGAATAAGACCTATGATATCAAGATGCCGGGCGTGATCGGCATTTACCTGGACGGCGAGCCGAGGAAGGGAGTGGGCCCCCAGGACGTAGCCCTGGCGATCATCGGCGCCACCTTTGGAAATGGTTATGTCAACAATAAGGTGATGGAATTTGTAGGACCCGGCGTGCACAAGCTGAGCGCGGACTTCCGGATCGGCGTGGACGTGATGACGACAGAGACCACCTGCCTGTCCTCCATCTGGGCGACAGACGAGAAGATCCGGGAATTTTACGAGATCCACGGCAGAAGCGAAGACTATAAGGAACTGAATCCGGGGGCATGCGCATATTATGACGGCATGGTCTATGTGAACCTGAGCGAGATCAAGCCTATGATCGCAATGCCGTTCCACCCCAGCAATGTCTATACGATTGAGGAATTGAACGCCAATTTAAAGGACATCCTTCATGATGTCGAGCAGAAGGCGTTGGTGAGCCTGGACGGCGCGGTGGATTACAGCCTGCAGGACAAGGTGGTTGACGGGAAATTATATGTGGAGCAGGGGATCATTGCCGGCTGCGCGGGCGGCGGATTTGAAAATATCTGTGCGGCGGCGGATATCATCCGGGGAAAGAACATCGGCTCCGGGGCGTTTACGTTCAGCGTTTATCCGGCCAGCACCCCGGTCTATATGGAGCTGGTAAAAAATGGGGCGGTCGCGGATCTGATCGGGGCAGGTACCATCGTGAAGACGGCGTTCTGCGGACCATGCTTCGGCGCGGGAGATACACCGGCCAACAATGCGCTGTCCATCCGCCACTCTACCAGGAATTTCCCCAACCGGGAGGGTTCCAAGCTGCAGAGCGGACAGATTTCCTCTGTCGCGCTGATGGATGCCCGTTCCATTGCGGCGACCGCGGCGAACCAGGGCTTCCTGACCCCGGCAACTGTACTGGATGTAGAGTACAAGGGGCAGAAATACCATTTCGACAGGAGCATTTACGAAAACCGGGTATTTGACAGCAAGGGTGTGGCGGATCCTTCCGTGGAAATCCAGTTCGGTCCCAATATCAAGGACTGGCCGGCCATGTCCGCGCTGCCGGAGAACCTGATCCTGAAAGTCGTATCTGAGATTCATGATCCCGTCACGACCACGGACGAGCTGATTCCCTCCGGAGAGACTTCTTCCTACCGTTCCAATCCGTTGGGGCTTGCGGAATTTGCATTGTCCAGAAAGGATCCGGCTTATGTGGGACGCGCTAAGGAAGTGCAGGCGGCGCAGAAGGCGATCGAGGCAGGCGCCTGTCCGCTGGATGCGCTGGAAGAGTTAAAGCCGGTAATGGCCGCGATCCAGAAGGATTTCCCGGAGACGGGCAAAGGAAATATCGGCGTGGGAAGCACCATCTTTGCGGTGAAGCCGGGAGACGGATCCGCACGGGAGCAGGCGGCATCCTGCCAGAAGGTCTTAGGCGGCTGGGCAAATATTGCCAATGAATATGCGACCAAGCGTTACCGCTCCAACCTGATCAACTGGGGCATGCTTCCGTTCCTGACAGAGGCGGATCATGAGGCGCTTCCATTCCAAAGCGGGGATTATTTGTTCATCCCTGGGGCGCGCAGGGTGATCGAAGAGAAGCAGAGCACGGTAAAGGCATTTGTGGTGAAGGACGGGCTGCAGGAGATCGAATTGAAGCTGGGAGAAATGACTGACGCGGAGAGGGAGATCATCCTGAAAGGATGCCTGATCAATTATTATAGAGGATAAAAAAATATAAGTGGGTTGGATGCTCCTGGGAGCATCCAACCGTACAAGTGGAAAAAAGGGACGGTTTCAAGTGACCGTCCCTTTTCTGTGACCATATATTCGGTAAATCTTTGTAGGATCAGCGTTTCAGCTTAAACTTCTCTGTCTGCGCTTCCAGCATATGAACCTGTTCGAAGAGCTCTGCGCTGACAGCCGCGGATTCCTCACTGCTGGCAGAATTGGACTGGACCACTGTGGAGATCTGTCCGATTCCTTCGGTAACCTGTGAAATGGAATCTGCTTCGCCCTGGATGGCGTCTGCTATCGTATGTATCGCTTCGTTGGACTGTTCTACCAGCTCCAGCGTCTTTTTCAGGGAGGCGGAAACCTTTCCTACGATCTCGGTTCCGCGCGCCGTTGTCTGTACGGAATTCTCAATCAGATCCTTGGTAGCCTTGGCTGCTTCATCTGACTTGGCTGCCAGATTGCGGACCTCATCCGATACTACGGCAAAGCCTTTGCCTGCTTCTCCGGCGCGGGCAGCCTCTACTGCCGCGTTCAATGCCAGGATATTGGTCTGGAAAGCGATATTCTCGATCGTAGCAATGATATTGCCGATCTGCTGGGAGGAAGCGCTGATATCTTCCATGGCCTGCACCATCTGTTCCATCTGCTGGCTGCTGACGGATACCTGCTCTCCGGTGAGGCGCGCATTTTCCTGGGCTTCCTGAGCCACGCCTACATTGCGGTCCGCATTGCGGGAAAGCTCTTCCAGAGTAGCGTACAGCTCTTCCACCGCGCTTGCCTGCTGAGTTGCGCCCTGGGACAGTGTCTGGGAGCTGCTGGATAATTGCTCTGCATTGCCGGATACCATCTTTTCCGCCCGGAGGATGTTGGACATGGTTCCGGACAGGGTGGAGGTCAGGCTGTTCAGTGACATCTCAATGGTACGGAAGTCACCGATAAACGGAGCGGTCGTGGCAACATCAAAGTTGCCGCGGGAAAGCTGTTCCATGATCCGGTTCAGATCTTCCACATAATCGTGGATCAGGCCCATGGATTTTCTCAGGGTATCTGCCAGGTAGCCCAGCTCGTTTTCCGCATGGTAATCCAGCTCAAATTCCAGATTTCCATCCTGAAGAGGACGGCTCTGGTCGGTAATGTGAATGATTGGTTTTACAATGTGCTTCAGAACGTACTGAACCAGGCTGAGCAGACATACAAGCGCGAGGGTCAGGCAGACCGCGCACAAAATGTTCATGGTCAGGATCATCTGCCGCATTTCGGTGGTGCTGTCCAGGCTCTTCTGAGTACAGTCCTCAACGATCTGATCCAAGAATCCTACCAGTGTGGACAGGTTGGAGAGGATCGTATTCTGATAGTAAGCCTGTGCCTGTGACGGACTGGAATTCATCTGATCCAGTACATGGATAGCGGATTCATGCAGCTCCTTGTGGAGGGGCTCGATTTGGTCGCGCAGGGCCAGGATATCAGGATCCGCAGTGCTGCTGTCGCCGTAGATCCACTGTCCGAGGACACAGGTAGTCGGGTCGGTACTGCCGGTAAATTCGGCATCGGCATACAGCGCGTTGCTCAGTCCGCTGGACCATTTGTAATGGGCTGTCTCGGCAGCCTGTACGGTGGACAGCAAGTTGTTGACGTCAGCATTATCAGCCTGCATATTCTTAATGCGGAAAATGTTTATCGTCATGACACTGCTGAACAAAATTACGGAAGCGAGTGCCGCAATCACTCGGATTCCAACGTTTGTTTTAATACTTTTTCGCATAAATGTACATCCTTTCGTTAGTTGAGTATGGGAAGTCTTCTACTCTCTTCGATTTGTTTCCCTTTCTGTCTAGTATAACATGAGAGGTGAGGGATTTTCAATACTTTATTAAGGTATTCAAGGGGCACATTTTGTGTTATACTTCCTTTAGCGGGACCTGAACCGTAATTTAACAGAAATTATACTGTGGTATCTGGATTAAAGGCTCAGAAAAGTGATATAGTTATTACTATGTAAAATCACGTAAAATAAAAAACTTTGCAACACTTTCTCATTTTTTATACTCTTATTTACATCACCATCAGTTGGTGAGAAACAGCGGTCATGCCGCAATTACTGTTCACTCGGTGTCGCGCGCTCGCGGCGCGGCATCCGGACAATACAGTGATGGGGCGGGCATCCGGCTCGTCTACACTCTGCTTCGGTCCGTCCTAAACAAGCGTCACAGGCGCTTAGGACCGCCGTCAGGTGACTTCTCAAGAGCCGGATGCCGTTACTGTGAGTACCCCGTCAGGGTGTGAACAGTAATATGTCGGATTGGAAGGAGGGGGAGCGGATGTATGATTACAAGGATAGTTCAGAGCTGGTCCTGATCCAAAGGGCGCGGCGCGGGGATGTGAAAGCGTTTTCGGGGCTGTACGCGCGGATCTATAAGGAGCTGTACCGGTTTGCGCTGTACACAATGAAACATCCCCAGGATGCGGAGGACGCAGTCAGCGAGGCGGTCATTGCGGCGTATGAGAATATCCATAAGCTGAAAAAGGAGGAGTCTTTCCGAAGCTGGATATTTACGATCCTGGCGAATCAGTGCAGGAGAAAATTAAAAAACGTACAGAGGACAGAGGAGCTGCCAGAGGGCCTGGCGGCTGAGGAACGGGACCAAGCCGGAGATTGCGATGTCAGGGCGGCTTTTATGCGGCTGGATGAAGAGGACCGGGTTATTGTGGCCTGCTCTGTGCTGGAAGGGTATGCCAGCGCGGAGATTGGCAGGATGCTGGGGATGAACCCGGCGACAGTCCGTTCGCGGAAGGCGCGCGCCATGGACAGGCTTCGCCGGATCCTGAGCTGAAATGACCGATACCGGGGATGCGGTATGACGCGCCGGGAATGTCCGAAAGGAATCACATCGAACATGTCCCTACGGGACGGCGGACTTTGCGCGGAAAAAGTGCGCCCAGCGGTATCCCATTATAGCCATGCGGCCGTTTCACAAGGTATACCCAAGGGCACCCCGTTATGGCCATATGGCCGTTTCATAAGGTATACCCAAGGGCACCCCGTTATGACCATGCGGCCGTTTCACAAGGTATACCCAAGGGCACCCCGTTATGGCCATACGGCCGTTTCACAAGGTATAGAAAGGAGACGCGGAATATGAGTATGGATGAGAAAGATTTAAAAAAGCTTGCGGAAGAGCAAAGTGAAAATATAAAAATCCCGGATTCCCTGCAGCCGGACCAGATCCAGCAGATGCTGGAATCCAGGGGACAGAAAAAAAGAAAATATTATTATGGAAAGATCACGGCGGCAGCAGCCTGCGGCCTGCTGGTCATCGGTGCTGTTGCCGCCGGGACAGTAGGATTCGGCTTCGGTACTGGATCCAAGTCGGATCATGCGGAGTTCCAGATGATAGCGGACGCAGACAGCGGCGCGGCTGCTGGTTCGGAAGAGATGCTTACGGAATCAGCGGCAGACAGCGCCGCGGACAGTTCAGGAGGTTCGGAAAGCGGCGCGGCCGGAGAGCAGGATGGAGCTGCCGGCGGGCAGAATGGAAAGGAAAGCAGTGTATCCGGCCGGTCGGACCGGAGCGGAGACCCCTTCGAAGTAACAGATATCAAAACCGCAAAGAACTATGACGAGGTTTTTGAATACATCGAAGCGGAAAATAAACGGATGCAGGAGATGCAGAGATCCACGGAGGAGTATGCGGTGATGGACGACGCGGACGGCGGGATGGCCGGCGGCAGCGCAAAAATGGAAAGCGCGCCTATGGAAAACGAGGTATCAGCAGACACGGCCGGGGAGGCCGGCGGAGCTTCCGGCTATTCAGATACCAACGTCCGGGAAGAAGGCGTTGGAGAAGCGGACATTGTAAAGACAGACGGAAAACGGCTGTATATCGTGAATAACCAGCAGATCCAGATCGTCGGCATCGAGAAGGAAGAGATGGAGCACTTAAGCACCATCCGGCTGGATCAGGAATGCTATGTTTCTGAGATCTTTGTGAAGGGCGACCGGCTCATTGCGGTGTACAGCCAGTCAGAGTACCGGGATCAGGGCGACGTGTCCACCGGGGAATACGGCGGGCGCTATCTGCAGTATGCCGTGGCAGAGACATTTGACATCAGTAAGCCGGAAAAACCGAAGTCCGTAGGAAAGATTTCCCAGAGCGGGAATTACAACACCATGCGGGTGTCCGGGGACTATGTGTATCTGCTCAGTGATTTTTATGCGGAGATCTACAGCTCCAGGACGGACCGGGACGGATATATCCCGATGGCGCAGGGGAAGCGGATCGAAAGCGGGGACATTCTGATGCCCATGGGCGCGCGGGCGGAAAAATACACCATCATCTCCGCGTTTTCCATCAAGGATCCGGAGAAAAAGGTGGATACCAAGGCGGTATTCGGAAGCGCGGGAATGTGCTACGTGAGCAGGAACAATATCTACATCTGTGAGAGTGATTACGGCGACTACGGCATCATGCCCCTGGCGCGTCAGGGAGGTGGCAGCTCCGGGCGGAGTGTGTCCGGAACCTGTATCCGGAAGGTTTCTTATAAGGACGGAAGGCTTACGGCTGTGGGGCAGACGGAAGTGGACGGGACGCTCAACGATTCGTTCAGCATTGACGAATATGAGGGAAATCTGCGTCTGGTCGTGACCGTGACCCCGATTTCCTCCGACAACAGCAGCACGCCCCGGCTGTTTGGGCTTACTGAGGAGGCCGAACAGGAGCTTAAGGACACCAATTCCCTTTATATTCTGGATAAAAATCTGGAAGAGCTGTCCCGGATCGAAGGGCTGGCGGAGGACGAGGCCGTTTACTCTGCGAGATTTATGGGCGATACCGGGTATTTTGTCACATTCCGGCAGATGGATCCGCTGTTTTCCGTGGACCTGTCAGACCCGAAGAAGCCGGAGATCTTAGGAAAGCTGAAAATCCCGGGATTCTCGGAATACCTGCACCCTTATGGGGAAGGGAAGCTTCTGGGGATCGGCATGGACGTGGACGAAACAGGGACTGCGACAGAGGGCGTGAAGCTCTCCATGTTCGATATTACAGATCCGGAAAATGTTACGGAAGCGGAGAAGTACGTGCTGGAAAATACGTATTCCTCGGATGTATTTTATGATTATAAATCAGCACTGGTGGATGTGGAAAAGAACCTGATCGGATTCCGCGTGGACGGGGACGTGATGCGGTATGTGATCTTTTCCTACGGGAAAAATGGGTTCGAATGCATTTTCGAGCGGGAGCTGAGCGGGTACGCATGGAACGCGCGGGCATTGTATTCCGGCAGCAGGCTCTACCTGACAGCGGGAAATACGGTGGAATCCTACGATATGAAGAGCTTTCAGAAGATCGACGATATCGTGTTGTAAAGTGGGTTCGCACAATAGGAAGAGTTTTCAGAAGATTGATGATATCGTGTTGTAAAGTGGGTTCGCACAATAGGAAGAGTTTTCAGAAGATTGATGGTATCGTGTTATAAAGTGGGTAACACAATGGAGGAGAATATGATTTTTGATACGCATGCGCATTATGATGATCCGCAGTTTGATCCGGACCGGGAGGCGCTTCTTGGGCAGATGGAGGCCGGCGGGGTCGGCACCATCGTCAATGCCAGCGCTTCGGTGGAATCCTGGGAACGGGTTCTGGAGCTGACCCGGAAGTATCCGTTTGTATACGGCATGATCGGGGTACACCCGGACGAGGTAGGCGGTCTGGATGAGGAAGCATTTTCCAGGATGAAGCGGTTATTGAAGGACGAAAAGATCGCGGCGGTGGGAGAGATCGGGCTGGACTACTACTGGGATAAGGAAAAGCACGACCTGCAGAAGGAGTGGTTTGTGCGGCAGCTCGCGCTAGCGCGGCAGGAAGGGCTTCCGGTGAACGTCCACAGCCGGGAGGCCGCGGCGGATACGATGGAGATTCTCAAAGAGCATGGCCGGGGAATGGACGTGATCGTACACTGCTATTCCTATTCACAGGAGATGGCCGAGGAATACGTGAAGATGGGGTATCTCATCGGGGTCGGCGGCGTGGTCACATTTAAAAACGCGAAAAAATTAAAGGAAGCGGTACAGGCTGTGCCGCTTTCCCATATTGTATTGGAGACGGACTGCCCTTACCTGGCGCCTGAGCCCTACCGGGGAAAACGGAACTCCTCGCTGAACCTGACCTATGTGGCACAGGCAGTGGCAGAATTGAAGGGCGTGACGGCGGAGGAAGTGATCCGGGCGACAGAGGAAAACGCGCGGGCGTTTTATCGGATAGCCTGATCCGGAACGCGCGATCCTGAAATTTTGGCATTTCGCGCAGGCGATTGCTGCTAAATGCTTAAAGAACTGTGTGAAATGGCTGTGAAAAGCAGCGGAAAAGGAAAGCGGGAGGACATTAGAAAGGAGCGGGCAGATATGTGTAAAATTATGATTCCGGTAGGAACCTCGGATTTTACGGAAATCAGAAAAGAAGGATTCTACTATGTGGATAAATCAGGGATGATTGCCGAACTGATGAAGACCAGCGGAACAAAGGTTACATTGATCACACGGCCGCGGCGTTTTGGAAAAACGCTGGGGATGTCTATGCTGGCCGCTTTTTTCGATATCCGGCAAGACAGCAGGGAATTGTTTGAAGGGCTGGAGATTTCAAAACAGACAAGGCTCTGCGCGGAATGGATGAATCAGTATCCGACGTTATTTTTGTCGCTGAAAAGCGTGGATGGCCTAGACTTTTCGGGGGCATACGGACGGCTTACGTCAGTGATCGCCAAGACTTATAAAGAGCATCTCTACCTTTTAGACAGTGATAAGATCAATCCGTATGATAAAGAAATTTTTCAGCGGATCGCGGCAAAGAAGCCGACGCCGGAGGAAATAAAAGACAGCCTTTTTATGCTCACAAGAATGCTGGAGGCTTACTATGAAAAGCAGGTCATTCTTCTCATAGATGAGTATGACGTGCCGCTCGCAAAGGCCAGTGAAAAAGGATATTATCCTGAAATGCTGGATATGCTCAAAGGGCTTATGCAGACATTTAAGGATAACAGCTCACTAAAATTTGCAGTAATAACAGGCTGCCTTCGGATCGCGAAGGAGAGTATTTTTACCGGAACAAATAATTTTGTGGCGAATACGGTATCAGACACCCGGCTCAATGAATATTTTGGGTTTACACAGACCGAACTGGACCGGCTGCTACGGGATACGGGACTTACGTCCCATGCCGCGGAGATGAAGGCATGGTACGACGGGTACCATTTTGGGGATTTGGATGTGTACTGTCCGTGGGATGTTGTAAACCATGTAAAAAATCTGCTGCTGGATCCGTCAAAGAAGCCTCTGAGCTATTGGAAGGACAGCAGCGACAACGCAGTGATCCGGTCATTTATCGACTATGCGGGGGATGACGTTACCAGAAAATTCGAGACCCTGCTTTCAGGCGGATATGTGGTCCAGAGTGTTGAAGAAGATCTGACATATGACTACCTGCACTCATCCGAAGAAAATCTTTGGAGTATTTTATATCTGACAGGATATTTAACCAGGGTCCGCGCGCAGGAATTGGGAAATGAGCTGATTCCGAAGGGCAGCCTGGCTCTGAGGATCCCAAATGCAGAAGTAAAAGAGATTTTTGAGAGCTCAATCAAAAAGTGGTTCGAGGATAGCTCAAAGGCGTGGAAAAGAGAAGAATTGTTTGCGGCAGTCTGGAACGGTGAAGCGGAAAAGGTGACGTCAGAAATGACAAGACTGCTCCGAAAAACCATCAGCTATCATGATTATAAAGAAGACTTTTATCATGCGTTTCTTGCGGGGATATTTGCGGGAGCGGGTTATGCCGTGGAATCCAACAAAGAACACGGCGAGGGGAGATGCGATGTGGTTGTGCTGGATCCTGCCGGAGACCGGGCAGCAGTCTTTGAAGCAAAATATTCAAAGGAGCTGAAAAATCTGACAAAGGACTGCGATGAAGCAGCGGCGCAGATTGATGAGAGAATGTATGCGGAAGAATTTGAGGAGGAATATTCTCAGGTAGTATGCTATGGGATCGCATTTTACAAAAAGAGGTGCATGGTCCGGTGTAAGGAACTGTAGAAAGGACGTTACAGGTCACACCTTCACCAGGCGTGACCTGTAACGAAAGGACATCATATTATGAAGGAACCAACGCTGGGAAATCCGCAGAATACGATTGCGGTTCTCCAAAAATATCAGTTTACATTTCAAAAAAAATACGGGCAGAATTTCCTGATCGATACTCATGTTCTGGATAAGATCATACGCTCCGCGGAGATTTCCCAGGAGGATATGGTGCTGGAGATCGGCCCCGGGATCGGGACTATGACTCAGTACCTGGCCTGCGCGGCGGGAAAGGTGATCGCCGTGGAGATCGACCGGGCGCTGATCCCGATCCTGGAGGATACGCTGGACGGCTATGACAATGTGCGGATCATCAACGGCGACATTTTAAAAATAGATCTGGCAAAGCTGGTTGAAGAAGAAAATGGAGGGCGGCCGATCAAGGTGGTGGCGAATCTTCCTTATTATATAACCACCCCGATCATCATGAGTCTGTTTGAGGGGCATGTGCCGCTCCGGAGCATTACGGTGATGGTGCAGAAGGAAGTGGCGGACCGGATGCAGGCGGGGCCGGGCAGCAAGGATTACGGCGCCCTTTCCCTGGCAGTGCAGTATTACGCGAAGCCTTATATTGCGGCAAATGTCCCTCAGAACTGCTTTATGCCCCGGCCCAGGATCGGATCCGCGGTGATCCGCCTGGAACGCTACGAGACTCCGCCGGTGGCGGTGAAGGACGAAAGGCTGCTCTTTGGGATCATACGCGCGTCCTTTAACCAGAGGCGGAAAACGCTGGCGAATGGGCTGAAGAACTCGCCGGAGCTGGATTTTACAAAGGAAGAGATCGAGGCGGCCATTGAAAAGCTGGGAAAGGGCGCTTCGGTGCGGGGGGAAGCGCTGACACTGGGGGAATTTGCGGAATTGAGCAACTGGCTTTACAGGGGATGATGGAACGGGAGGAAACATGTTGATTCAGATCATAGAGAATGACCGGGAGTTGCATCCAGGGCAGGGATATCTGTGGAAATGGGTTGAGCTTTTTTGTCACACATAAACTATAATAGGATTACAGCCGGATAAAACATTAAATGAGACTTTCAGCATTTCAATCCACACTTTATAAAGTGACATAGATAGTTTTATTCAGAATATTATAAAATTTATTGTGGATTGTCTGGACGAAGATCAGATTAACGTGCTGGAGGATAGATTTGTATTTATTGAATACAAGCAGGGGATGGTAGGAGCGGAAGTGACTCCGTATACCATTATGATTGAAAATAAGCCTTTAACGATGAAAAAAATTACATTAGATAATTTTATGCTGCTTTATCGTGCTTTAGAAAATAAAAGAGCTTTCTGACTAAAGCGCCTGTAAAACAGACACCGTACAGAAAACCCTTTAGAAAACAATTGTTTGTACCTTTGGCTGCAGCGTTTATAAGCACCGAGCTTAACAGCACATGATTTATTTTATGTAATTTCATGTAACAGTATACTGGAAAATGCGGCCACTGTAAACAGAAAATAAGAAAAAATGCAATTTTCAGAAACAGGGGGGATTTTTTGTTGCCCATATTTCAGACGATGGATCCGGCAGGGAAGAATCTGTTGCGGAACATACAAACTGAGAGGAAGTGTTGGACATGCTTCAACAGGAGTAAAATATATTTACGGCTTGCGCCTAGTACAACGAATAATAAATAACTAGCCATATCACTTGTCTGATTTTCCAGCTACTGCGTTAGATTTTCTAGCCGTAGCCACCGCTACGCCGTCGAAAATCTGCCTTGTATCTGAAAAATCATCCTGCGCGATATAGCCAGATACTTATTATTCGTTGTACTAGAAGCTTGAAAATGAAATTGTAGGGAAAACAGAAGACTATCAATCTATACTTGTAATATTGAATACGAAATCAGCCGTTAGGGTAATACCCGTCGCTCCCTACGTGGGAGTGTGGATTGAAATACCTATATCCTTATAACCCCTTTCGTTCATACTTTTCGGCCAGGCCTTTGGCCTTCCGCTTGCCCAACAGCTGATTGAAATACAGAAAATATACGCCCAGCATCTGGGATTCTTCTTTTCCACACTCCTCCTGGCGCGGATTCGAGTTGACTCTTAACTCAAAAATGTCTGCAGCCCAATCCAGATATGTGTCTGCGCTATGCAATGCAAGAACCTAATCCACGAACTCGGATAACAGATAAAATAGATGTCCAATATATTCAAAATTCATACAGCGGTAAAAATCAACGTAAAGTTTGTGCGGTTTTCTAAAGTCTCCATCTTCAAACCATTTTTTTTGTATGTAATTCAATGTGCGGCTTTCCGCTTTTCTGACCTGGCGTACATCCGCGTTCCAAGCAGATTTTTCTTCAGGACAAGGTTGGCTTTTCCAAGGGATTCTCCCTGATTGGATACCGACTCAAATGCTCATGCGCGATAAAGTAATACACGGGAATTTGATAGGATTCCCAACCTCAAACTTTCGGATACAACGGAATATCAGATCGGGAAGTATGGACGGATGAGGAAGCGTTTTTTAGAAGAAAACCACAGGGGCATTTATTCGCATATGCCTTTGTCGGAAACCTTATGGAAGCATCTTGCGGAGATTGACGAGGAATGTAATGAGATGATGGACAGGCTTGTAAGACAGATGGCAAAGAAAGAGGGAGTGACGGAGCAGCTTAAATCCTATGACTGGCTCTGTTGGCTCCAAAAAATGAACAGCATTAGGAGCAGGGCGGAGGAAGTAGTGCTACATGATCTGATATATTCCCTTTAGAGTTGCTTCGATTTTAAGTTTTGCAGCATGATGAGCAGATGATGTCAAGACACAAAAATAGCCGCCCACCCGACCAAAGGTTACGGCTATTTTGTGACTAAATAATCGGGCTAACCGTCTATCGGTAGCTCCTGTTGGACATCTGTTAGCGCAGATGTCCTTCTTTATGTTCAATATACCACAATTTCTAAAGTGCCGCAAGTATTTTTTAGCGGTTGTCCAATTAGTTTTCCTTTTTCTTTTCCCTTGATTTGTAGACATTAAACTGGTTCTTGCATTTCTGGCTGCAAAATTCTTTCCCCTTCCGGCTTGCGATAAAGGCTTTTTTACAGTGCTTGCACATACGCATATCACTGTCCTTATCCGTGAGCATGAAAGAAAAGCACATCTGCACCATGACGAGCAGGGAGTGGAAATCCCATACGATGACGGGAGAATCCTTTTTAAGAGCTATCCGATAAGTCGGCGCTATGGCGCCGAAAGCGGAAACGCCCTGACGGTACAGGTTACGGGTATCTTTGTCAATTGAATCGTAATCGAGGTAATAAAGGAAACTTGTCATAAAGGTAAATGCAAGGTCAGCAAACTCTTTTACAATCCAGTCATACCTTTCCGCATATTCCTTCTGAAATCCCATCGTCACAGCCTGCGGTGCATTCCCCATCGCCATCGTGATCGCAATGCCCTCACGGTCAGCCACAGACCAGCCCGATTCTACACCGCTTTTTCTGAAATCCAGTCTGTCAAAAGGGTAGAAATAAGAAAGATAGTCCTCTGTAGACAATGTTTCTGCTTTTATAAAGTGGTTTTTAGGCAGATACACGGATTCATAGATTATAAAATCCGCATCCGTGACAAGTTCGCGCAGCGTTTCCGGGCGGTCAAATACAAAATCAAGGAAATCGCCCGCAAGCATGAGCTTTCTTAAAACCATATCATAGGAAGGCTTGCCGGATAGATACGTTTCATCTGCTCTCCATTCAAGGGGGATAACGGAACGACCTTTTTCATGATCCCTTTCCTTCCGTTCCCTGTTAGCATCCAGTTTATTCCACCATTTAATGATTTGCCAGACTTTTGGCTGATATGACAGAAGGGACTTATTTGAAATCAAAAAAAGCGAAATTGAATGAAGTATATCTGCATGAAAAAAATAAGTATTGCTGTAGAACAGGCAATCAGCAGAATAATATCTCCGTCATTTCTTGATAAAATGACGGAGATATTCACAGAGAGAAAAGCACGGCATATATATACAGCAGCCGTATACAGCCATATATCAGGCCCCGAAGTCAATCTCCGTATGATGCGCGGCAATCTCCTTGATAAAGTCGGCCGGTTCTCCCACAGTCAGTTTCTCCTGGACCTCCATCCAGTCCTCCTCCGAGGCAACAGGAACGTAATATACATGGATCTTCGATACATTAAAATCCCCGATCGGCAGCATTCCGGCTTTATCCAGCATGTATTTTCCATCAGCATCCAGCACGATACTCTGGATAGATTCGTAATCATACGTTGTTGCCTTGCTTTCATCATAGCCATAATTCAGCAAGATCTCATATTCCCGTTTCTCTGCCGTAGTGATCCCCATGCCGTTAGGACCATAGTCATTGACCTCTTTGACAATCTTCTCCGTCTGTTTTGCGGCTACATCCGCTTCAAACGACCAGGGGCCGTCCAGAGTACAGGTCTCCCAGGAATCGGACGCAGAGCTTCTATACCATGTGTAAATTTTTTTTATATCCATATTCCAATGGAAGGATTCCGGAATGACATCAGGAAATAAAAAATTGGTCTCATTGCCGTTTTCATCTATACTGCCATGGCCAAGGGTAAAATCAACCCGGGCACTTCCGACAAAGGTATGCTCGTCAATATATTGACCATTCGCCTGCAGAGGAGTTCTCAGCGGCTGGTCTGTAAAGCCAAAGGTTTCGTCCGTGTCTAATATGAAAAGATCCGGAATCTGCGAGGTCTGCGCCAGTGTATTATTCAAAAGATAATCAGGAAATGCCTCCTCCGATTCAATCACAACAGTCATGTACAGCGCTTCCGTATTGCAGTAGATTTCAGACAGGGAAATCTTGATGCCGTCAACCACATTTTCGGCCTCCTCAGCTTCCGGCATCTTCTGCACCTTCGTCTCATCTATATCCCTGTAATAGGACTGCTGATCCTCCACCTGCCTAAACAGATGCCCGATCAGCGGAAGCTGCGCCGCAAGTACCGGATTGGAAACAGAGAATACGATCAAACCGGCCATGCAGGCTGCCGCCGCAGTGAAGCCGCACAGAATTTTCGCGCGTTTCTTTTTCCGGGAATCCTTCCGGATCATATCCAGCTTTTCATTTACGATATTTTCCAGTTCCGTTTGCGGAACTTTGATCTCTTCAAACAGATTCTGCATACATGTAATCCTCCTTCAGATATTTTTTCAATTCCTCACGTGCCCGGCTTAAGTAGGCTTTGACACTTCCTGCCGGGATTTCCAGGACATAGGCGATCTCCTGGACCGACATCCCGCTGAAATATTTCAGAATGATGACGTTCCGATATTTTTCGGGAAGAAGCTCGATGGCGTTTCTAAGATCCCAGGTTTCCTCCAGGGAGATTCCCCCATACCGTTCGGGAATCTCCACCTCGTCAATGCTGTTGAAATAGACGATTTTTTTGTTGGCGTCCTGTGCGCAACGGATCAGGATGCGTGTGATCCAGGTCCGGAACCACTGAGGATTCTTTAGCGACCGGATATGCTGGTAGCCTTTCAGGATGGCCGTGCCGACCACATCCAGGGCATCCTGCTGGTTTTCCGTATAGATATATGCCATTTTGTAGAGATATTCCTGATTTCTGCGGATCAGTTCTCCGTAGGCATCGGCATTTCCGCGGATCGCCTTTTTCGCGAGCTTTCCTTCAAGCTCTGTTTCCAGATCCTTTTTATCATTGTTTTTATTTCTGTGCACGTAAAACCACCTTCCTTTTTTCGAAATGTGCTTGGATGATAACCGGTTATACCTGTTAGACATCTATTACGGCTGATTGGTTACAATTATTTCAGATTTTTTATTAAAGTGCAAGGCTCGTTGTTTGTTAAAAAAACGTTACATGTCACACTTTGACCAGGCGTGACATGTAATAAAAAAACACCCCAGATTATTCTGAGGCGCCAGTATTCTTGAGACGCTACACGGCTAGACCACCCAGTCAAAATCCGCATGGTTCGCGGAAGGCTGATGATCGGGGTGTCATTGCTCGTATGGCTCATCTCGCTTTTGCTGCGGAATGTATTCGGCCAGCTGTCACAGGGGTGACAGCTGGCCGGCGCAATACGAACGGCAGATTTCCCGCAAAAACTACTTCTGCGTCGATTGCCTCAGCTCCGTTAGCTATTTCCTGCTCTACATATCCGGATTGAAGCCCATTCTCATCCATGAGTTTGCACAGGCAGCTCACCAGGAACGGATATCCAAATATCCAACTCTGCCCCTTGAAGTAAAAAGCCCTTTCCTGTATAATTTAGGAAAACCATACAGCATCGGTTCACTACCATTACAGGAAGGAGCGCGCACTATGGGAACATTTTTGAACAGCACGGTTCCGTTCAACGCATATCAGGCAACAGCATCCGGAACCTATTTTGTCGATAAAACCTCTTTGCTCAATGAGCTTCTGCCTGCAATCGGAACGGAAGAACGCTTTTTCTGTATTACCAGGCCCAGGCGTTTTGGCAAAAGCGTTATGACAAATATGATTGCCGCGTTTTTGGGAAAAGCTGCTGACGCAGAAAATATATTCAAAAATCTGAAGATATCCTCCTCAGAATTTTACACAGAGCATTTGAACCGGCATAATGTGATCTACATTGACTTTAGTGAAATGCCGAGAGACTGTGCAAATTATCAGCAATATATTGACCGCGTCCAAAATGGGATTAATTTAGATCTGGCAGAAGGCTACCCGGATATTCCGATCGATCCGGATCAAGCAGTCTGGGATATCCTTACAGATATTTTCCAGAAAACAGGACACAGATTTATTTTTGTTATGGATGAATGGGATGCCGTATTTCACATGTCTTTTATCACAGAAAAAGAGCGGATGGATTATCTGCTTTTCCTGAAATCCTTACTGAAAGGAAAAGTGTATGCGGAACTGGTATATATGACGGGGATCCTGCCGATTGCGAAATACTCCGATGGCTCGGAACTGAATATGTTTCAGGAATATAACATGGCAACCAGAGCTCGTTTCAGCAAATATTTTGGATTTATGGACATAGAAGTTGATGAACTGTATCGTATTTATGTGAGAATTACGGATAATCCGTGGATCACGCGCGAAGATCTGCGGATATGGTATGATGGATATCACACAAAGGGCGGCGTCAAGCTTTATAATCCGCGCTCCATTGTTTGTGCTTTAACTGATAATGAACTGGCAAATTACTGGACCAGCTCCGGCACTTATGATTCTATTTTCGGATATATTAAGGACAATATCGCAGATGTACAGGAGGATCTGGCCCTGATGTTTGCGGGTGAGGCAATTCCTGCGGATATTCAGGAATATGCGGCAACCTCCCTGCTGCTGGAAACAAAAGACGAAATATATTCCGCAATGGTCATATATGGCCTTCTTACTTTTGAAGACGGCTGCGTATCCATTCCCAATAAGGAGCTGATGGACAGCTATGCTTCCATGATGAGGAGAGAAAAGTCACTGGGATATATTTATAATCTTGCAAATATATCCAGAAAAATGCTTACGGCAACGTTGGATTCAGATACGGAAACTATGGAGGAAATTCTTGAATACGCGCACAATACAGAATCCCCCATATTTTCTTACAACAGCGAAATTGAATTATCTGCGGTAGTAAATCTGGTCTACCTGTCCGCACGTGATAAATATCGTGTCGAACGCGAAGATAAAGCCGGGAAAGGGTATGTTGATTTTATCTTTTATCCGGAGCGAAAGAATGCAGATGCGATCATCCTTGAATTAAAGGTGGATGATACGCCGGAAGCTGCTATCCAGCAGATAAAAGATAAGGATTATGCTCTGCGATTGAAAGGAAAATTGGGCGAAAAGCCGAAGTATACCGGGCGTATACTTGCCGTAGGGATCAGCTATGATAAAGAAACGAAAGTACATTCCTGTAAAATAGAAATTTTGTAATGCTGCGCCGGATCAATGCAATGTAAAGAAATCGGAGGCGAACCATGCTGGAAGTATCGGATATTAAAAAGAGCTATAGAAGAAAAAACGTACTGGAGCATATCAGCTTTCGCGCGGACTGCGGAGAGTGCGTGGCGATCGTCGGCAGGAACGGCTGCGGCAAGACGACCCTGATGCAGATTCTCTCAGGCGTCATCCGGCCGGATGAGGGCGGACTGCGCTATTTCGGGAAGGATCCTTTGAGCAAAATGAAATATTTTCAGAAGTTCTGCGGCTATGTCCCCCAGGAGCTTCCGCTGATGGAGGAATTATCTGTGAAGGATAATCTGAGACTGTGGGGCGTGCGGGGAAGGAAAGAGGACCAGGAACTGATCCGCGAGTTTCAATTGGAGGAATTGATGTATACTACCGTCTCGAAATTGTCAGGCGGCATGAAGCGAAGGCTCAGTATCGCGTGTGCGCTGGCGGATTGGCCGCCCATTTTGCTGTTGGACGTAAACTGGACTATGGTTTTTGACTGTATATAGCGTATATTGTGTTTAAAATGATGGAATATAGCTACTTGATACACAAGGCATAGGGAAAAATGTGTATGAAGTAGATGGAATAAATGTAATGACTGGCAAGGAGGAATGGAGACTTCGGATGCCGGTTTTTTTGTTGGGAAGATAGCATGGGTGGAGGAAGGATGTGGTGAAATCAAAATGAAAGATAGGAAAGGTGGCTTGATGTGGGAAGAGATATTATGGATATGAACAAGGATACCTTCTGGGAGTTCATTGAGGGAGCAAAAGAACAGTGTGGAAGGGATATGGCATTCATGGCACGCTGGTTAGAAGGGCGGTTGTTGGGAATGCAGCCGGAGCAGGTACTGAAATTCTATGCAGTCCTGAGCGGGTACAAGGAAGCAGCTAACAAATATGGCCTTTGGACCGCAGCAGTACTTATCAAGGAGGATGGCTGCAGTGATGACCGGTTTATTGATTTCAGGACATGGCTGATCGCCCAGGGTAAAGAAATCTATATGGCTACGTTAGAGAATCCGGATTCACTCGCAGGCGTAGAACGGTATGGGAATTGTGAGTTTGCATCCTTAAACTATGTTGGATATGATGCCTATAAGGAATCGACCGGGCGAAGCATTTATCAGGATTGTACACTTGAAATGGAGAAAAAGATGCAGGCAGAAGTATCTAAGGAGATCCGGTACCATCCCATGATAGAATATCCCTTAGAAATACCGGATGCGCTGATTGTGTATCCAAAGCTGGGGGCTATGTTTTCTAAAACCTATAATGCTGAAAGTTACCGCAGTCATTCGATGTGGAATACGTCGCTTCCGGAATTGAAGGAACTGGTAGAAAAGGGTGCGGATAAGGTACGGAAAATTCGAATGGAAGGAGGGGAAAACAGCGAGAAGAAGAAAAAACGAGACGGCCGGGTCAGATGATCATACAATCCATGGGTTTCATAAAAATTCACTTGAAAGCAAACATAAGTTCTGATATGATATAGTACAAAATGACAATTGAGGAAGATGAAAATGAGTGAAACAAATGTATTTGAAAAATGCCCTGCTTATCAATCGGAGCATTTCCGCTTAAGAAAAATGAGGATGGAGGACGCAGAAGGCCTCTTTTCATGCTACAGCAATCCGGAGGCCGCAAAGTATTTTAACGGTGACTGCTGCGGCGAAGACTTTTATTATACGGATTTCAGCCAGTTTGTGAAATGTATGGAGTTTTGGGAGAGCCGGTACCAGGAAAAGGACTTTGTCCGTTTTACGATCGTCCATGACAGCACAGAGAAGATTGCGGGAATGGCGGAGGTCTGTCCCTCTTATAAGTATTCGGCTGACGGCTCCAGTATGGGAATCCTCCGGCTTGACCTTCTGCCGGAATATGAGAACAGGGAAGGGATACAGGAACTGATGGAATTGATCCTGGCCCATGTGTATGAAGATTTCCACGTCCATTCCGTGATCATGAAAGCGCAGGAGGATGCACTGATCCGGAGAAATGTACTGAGGGGTCTGTACTTTGTTCCAGCCCAGCATGAATGCAGTATTCCATTTAAGGACTATTTTATCCGATACTGAGAGCAGATTGAAATATATAAAAGTGGATAGGGAAAATCAAAGACAGCAGATGCAGTGCGGCTTTATGGTCAGTAAAACTGTATCTGCTTTTTTATTTTTCCATGTAATGAACCAGGCAGAGACGCAAATAAATGACTATCGTAAAGGGCTTGGCTTTTATAGCGCCAGAAATGGTGCTTTTGTGTCATCTGCACAGTTTCAGAAGGTAAGGATTGGTAGGTTCTGTGAATGGCTTTTCTTTTTAGATACTGGTATAGTGTCGTACTTGAAGCAGGGAGGATTTTTAAGAAAGGAGAAAAATGAAATGCTGGAATGCGGCAGAGACGAACAATGGAAGGAAGCGCTGTCACTATGGGTGGACCGGAAGGTGGTCACGTATCTAAAAGAAAACCATTCCCGGTTTGAAGCGATATTGAGGGAGCAGAGCCAACTGGCTGACAAATATCCTGTGATCGTTCCGTTCTTAGATGGAGAGGAAGCTATGGAACTGACAGATGAGGAACATCAGGCGATCAAAGAATACCTGAACATGCGGGAGAAGACAGAACTCCTGATCCGGGAATACCATTATTATTTAGGGCAAGCCACAAATATTCCGTACCTGCAGGAGTTTGGCATCCATCGAAATAAGGAACAGAAAACAGGAGAAGGCCGGACAAGCCAGCTTCTGGATCTTTTGGCTGAAAACCAGATCGAGAAAGCGGATCAGGCGCTCCGTTTCTCCAATCCGGAGTACCAGGCGCGGGTGGAGATGGAGAACGAGGCACAGAAAGCAGTCAGCAGCCTACAGGTAACAGACGAAATGAAGACTGTCATTGCACATTATGCGGATGCGATCAATGGACGCTGGCTCACGTTCCTTAAACTTTTTTACCAGTATGCGGTAGATGACATTTTAAATTCATCAAGGGAAGAAAAGGAGAACGCAGGATTCTTGAAGAAGGTGAAAAGATTCTGGCATTACAGGAAGCGAAACAAGGAATAGCCAAGACCAAAAGGAACAGCTGGAGCAGGGGGAATGGGCCTTGCGACGCCAGAGGGGAGCTTCGCGGAGGAACCTCAAAATATAAAAAGATACTGAACCGAGAAGTACGGCGCAGATCCAAGGTGCTCCTGCAAAATGCGGATTATAAAAAGATCTGCAAGACAGGCATGATGGTAGATTTTACCTGACCTGCAGCCCTGCACAGGCTGGTTATATTTGTAACCGTAAGGCTTAGGAACTGCCGCAGGATCACTTGGGCAGGGCAGTGTTATACGAAGGGGCAGAAAAATCTGCTCCTTCGTATAAATGGATGAATCTAAAAGGTTAGCGGCCTGAAAGGAGGATGCTGTGAAGGAAGAAAAATATAAAGCAAAATGTCCCGGACATGTTCTGATCGCGGATACGGCATATTTGGAGAAGCATGGGAAGGACAAGAAGGAATACGAAGTGATTGATTACCTGCCCCCATCGGGGGTTCAAATGGGGATCCTGTTAGAACAATTCCAGCACCCCTTTGAAAAGGCATGTATCCGGTATGCGGTCAACCTCTATTTTGCCCCGGAACAATATCTGGACGCCTGTATGAAACAAGAAGCTGTTACATGGCAGGGGTTTTCACAGAAATGGGCAGTCACCGGAAATGCCTGCTACAAGGTCATGGCAGATGAAAGGCAGGAAAACGTCAACACGGAGGCAGACGGAATCTGGAGCCAGTATCAGGAATTTTACAGCTATGACGGGGATGCCCGTAAGACGAAAGCAGTACGGATCACCCTTGTGGTGCCGGATGACGAAACGTTTGAGGGGATGAGAAGGCTGGTGTATTCGCTTTTTGAAGAGGTACGGCCTGTACATTCAGAAGAGATAGGAAAATATTCTGGAAAGGGGGAAATGGGGGATGGGGGTAAAGCAAGTAAAGTCATTTCCGTCAAAGGGCAGCTCAAAGAACTGCGGAATGCAAAGCCGGAGAATCGGATAGAAAAAATGCTGCCTGCAGCAGTAAAAAACCAGAAAGGAAAAGGCTGTAAGAAGGATCCGGAGCGGTAAGTTCCGGATTCACGTGTGTCCTTCCCTGTCCCTGCCATCAATGAGGCTGTAAAAATGAGACAAACGGAATAAGGATCTATATATGGAGATGACAAAAAGAGATGTATCATGGAAAACACAGGAGATTGTAAAACGTAAGATTATAAAAATATAGAAATCATAAAGGAATCAGTGTGTGCAGGGACATCTTACGGATGCTTCCTGCTTTTTCATTTCAGCAAGGGGGATGACAGGTATGGAAATGAGTGTGTTTGAGCTTCTGGCGATTGCCCGGGAGACGGCAGGCGCAGACTATGTAAAGGGAGACCGGATCTTATGTGAGAAACGGTATTCTGCGGATACGGAGCATATGCTGGAATTCCGGATATTGGGCGGCCGGGAACCCTATGGAAAGCGAGGGGACCACTGCCGTATGTTTTTGACGGGGGAAGCGTACTGCCTGATGCAGGAAAAAGAACATCAGAAGAAAATACGGATCATACGTTACGCAAGGGTCAGGGGAAACACCCTTGCATATGGGCCGCCCGCCGAGCGGCCGGCTTCCAGGGGGAAGTAACCCCTACCGGCTGGAAAGAAAAAGTGTTCGGGATTGCCGCTTCTTTCCCTGTCCCAGGCATTTTCTCCGCCAGGGCATTCCATAAGGAGTGTCCGGGAACCACAGGCGGAAGTGTTCGAAAGACCATTTTTAAGTTCAGGAGATTTTTTTGATATCTTCCACAAATATAGAATCACAAATAAATAGAGAAAGGAAGTGATGCCCATGATAATCGGGATCGACCATGGATTTTATGCCGTCAAGGGGGCGCACGTCGCATTCCCCAGCGGGCTTGCCGTTTATGATTATGAGCCGTATACCATGCAGAATGTCCTGCAATACGAAGGGAAATATTATGTCTGCGGCACCGGACGGCAGGCGCTTTTGAAGGACAAGACTGTCAATGACAATTATTATCTCCTGACCATGGCGGCGCTGGCACAGGAGATCCGAAGCCGGAAAGCGGAGAACCAGATGGAGGTTGTCCTTGCAGCCGGGCTGCCGCTGTCCGGTTTCGGGAGGGAGAAGCGGGGGTTCCGGAATTATCTCCTGCGGGACCATCAGCCCTTGTGTTTCCAGTATGATGATGAAAAATACCGGATATGGATCCGGGATGTGAAGCTGTTCCCCCAAGGCTATTCTGCCATTGCGATGCATCCGGAGTATGTGAACGGGGAGCCTTCTGTCCTGCTTGCCGATATCGGGGGATGGACGGTGGACCTGATGCGGCTGGACAATGCTGTCCCAAACGCGGCTACATGCCGCAGCCTGGAACTGGGAGTCATCCGGTGCATGGACGAAGCCATGGAGCAGATCCGCCGGAGGACAGGGCTGTCCGTAACGGACATCCAGATTGAGCGTGTGTTGAACGGGAGCGCATGCAGCATGGACCAGACTGCCAAGGAGATGATCCTAAACCATGGACGGATCTATACGGAGCGGATCCTGTCTTCCATTATGGAGGCCGGTTTTGATTTCAAGGCGGTTCCCGTGATTTTTATGGGCGGCGGCGCTTCCATTATAGAACGCCATATAAGACCCCAGGATGGGCTGTGCCGGGCAGTATTCCTGACAGATGTCCATGCCAATGCCGCCGGGTATGAGCGGATCGCGGAGCGGATGCTGGAGCAGTGAGCCGCCCGGTGTTTTCTTTTCGGCCAAATCCAGAGAACCCGGAGCATCAGAGGGCATGGGAAATCTTAAGCAGTGTCCCGGAAGGGCAGAAGAACCTGTTTCTTGTGCGGGCGATCCTGCAGGAAGACCTGGCGCAGCATCTGGAAGAATTGATACGGAAGGCTGTCCGGGAAGAACTGGAGGGAATCCGGCTGGAAAAGGCCCCGGTTTTGGCAGGGCCAGGAGTTTTGAAGCAGGAGGTTCAGAAGCCGGTGATACCGGATCAGATGCTGGATTTTTTGTCACAGATAGAATGAGGGCAGGAAAGGAGGTGGTGCGGTTTTGAGGGCAGGTTAAAATAATATGCCATTGTCAGGTATGCTGTATTTCCGAACACCATATTTGTTGGGTATTGTGAATGGATATCAATGGGGTTTCCAAGTATCCTGTATATAACAAAAGAAAAGGAGGAACCCACATGGCAGAGATGAAGAACATCTGCGGGAAGATCCCGCTGGAACTGCACACAAAAGTGCGGCAGGAGATCGAACAGAGGGAGATCAGCACACAGCAATTCATACAGCAGGTCATTGAAGAACATTTCACAGAAAAAGGAGGACAGGTCAGCATGGCAGTAAGGACAGTGGCAGTACAGGTATCGGAGGAACTCTTCGCAAGATTCAAAGCGGCGGTAGCAAAAAAGGGATGCAAACAGAAGGATTTCCTGATCGCGCTGATTGAAAGGGCAATCGAAGAGATCGAGGCGGAATTCGGAGAAGAAAATGCATCAGCGGCACCGGAGGAAGAGACACGGGCGGAAGCGCCACCAGCGGAGCAGGAACCGGAAAACAGGGAAATGGAATCTGAGGGGACAGAGGCCAGCGAAGCTGGGGAACCGGCAGAAACGGAAGCTGAAGAGCCAAAAGAACCGGCAGAGTCAGAAGCCGAAGGGACAGAGGCCGCTCCAGAAGAGGAAGCCGAAGTACCAGAGGAATCAGCGGATGCAGAAGAACCGGATGAGACGGAAGCAAGAGAACCAGAGAAAGCGGATGGGATAGAAGATGAAGAACCAGAGGCATCCGAAAATAAAGAAGCACCCGGACCGGAAACCGCTGGCGCGGGCGAAGCGGAGCAGGAGCCAGACGATACAGTAACAGAAGAATAGGAACATGGTCATTAGACAGAAGCGGCATGGAAATAGAACCCATGCCGTTTTTATTATGGAAGGAGTGATAACCGGAACAATTCGATTTTTTGATCTATTCAGCGGGATCGGCGGATTCCGTGAAGGGCTGAACCGTGCAGGCGGATTCACCTGTGTGGGGCACTGCGAGGTGGATGCCCATGCGGATAAGAACTACCGGCTGCTGTTTGATACGGAAGGGGAGTGGTATTGTGATGACGCAAGAGCAATTGAAACAGGAAGAATGCCAGGCTTTGATCTCCTGTGCGCGGGATTTCCTTGCCAGGCATTCTCTATCGCTGGAAAACGGGAAGGGTTTGCTGACGCAAGAGGGACCCTGTTCTTTGAGATTGCCAGACTGGTTGAAGCCAGACGGCCTGCTTATTTTCTCCTTGAAAATGTTCCCGGGCTGTTATCGCATGACAAAGGCAGGACGTTTCACACCATCCTCAGTACGTTTTGGAAGCTGGGGTACCATGTGGAATGGAAGGTGCTTAACAGCAAAGATTTCGGAGTCCCACAATCAAGAAAGAGGGTGTACATTGTCGGATATCTTGATGGAAGATGTGCCGGAAAAATACTTCCTGTCCCGGAAACAAACGGAACAGCTCTTATACAGCTCCGACCCGGAAGGCAGGGAAAAAGGGTCTACCACCCGGACGGACTGAGCTGCACATTGACATCAGGCACCGGAGGGATGGGCGGGAAGACCGGGCTTTATGAAGTGGGGATCCCGATCAAGGAGGCGACCCGGAAAGGCTATAAGATGGCGTATCCGGGTGACAGCATCGACCTGGGGTATGCCAGCCTGAACAGCAGGCGCGGGCGTGTAGGGAAAGGAATTGCCCATACCCTGACCACCGGGAGCCTACAGGGGACGCTGCACGTTGTGGACCTGCCCCATCCGCCGCCGGCAACAGAGGACGCAAGATGCCCGTGCGCCAGGCAGGATGCAGGGGGATCCAGGCATCGGGGAGAAACATCCGGAGTATTAGGGGAAACCGGCCCAAGGGCTGTGCTGACCCCGGCAAAAGCGAAAGTCCGGCAGGAGGGACGCAGGATGAAGGAGCCGGAAGAGCCAATGTTCACCATTACGGCAACGGACCGGCACGGGGCAGAATACCACGGAAGGATCCGCAGGCTGACCCCGAGGGAGTGCCTGCGGCTGCAGGGATATCATGATGGGCAGATCGACCGGATCATAGAGGACACATCGGACAGCCAGCTTTATAAGCAGGCCGGAAACGGAGTGACGGTCAATGTCATTGAAGCCATCGGCAGGAACCTCCGGGAAATTGACACGCAGTTAAAAGCAGAAGTTCCTGTCTGAACAGGGCAGTAAAGGGGGCAGGATGGATTTAAAAGAGCAATTCTATGGCACGGAGATTGAGATGACGGGGATCACGAGACAGCATGCGGCGGAAGTGGTCTCGGAAATGTTCGGTACTTCTATTTACCATAGGAATTCCTATGATTCCTGGCGCCTGTTAGACCGGGAAGGAAAAGAATGGAAATTTGTGTATGACAGCAGTATCCATCCGGAGCGGAGAGCCAGAGGGCAGGTGGTTTTGGCAGATTCGAAATACTGCACGGAAATGGTAAGCCCCAAGCTGACTTATGAGGAAATGGGAAAGCTGCAGGAAGTGGTGCGCTGTTTACGGAGAAATGGAGCCAGGGTGAATCCGTCCTGTGGACAGCATGTTCATGTGGACGCATCCAACCACACGGCAAGGAGCCTCAAGAATGCGCTGACGATCATGTATTCCAAGGAGGACATCCTGTTCAAAGCGCTGAAGGTGCAGAACGCAAGGGAAGAAGGATACTGCCAGAAAGTACGCCCGGCGGTGCTGGAGCAGATCCGGAGGATGCCAAACAGAAACATTTCCATGGAAAAGCTGAAACGGGCATGGTATGAGGGCGGGGATTACAGCAGGGACCATTATAACTGGTCACGGTATTATGCTTTAAATCTGCATGCTGTATTTTCCAAGGGAACTTTGGAATGGCGGTGTTTTGAGAGTACCCTCCACGCAGGAAAAGTGCGGGCGAACATTACGCTCGCACTTGCCATTTCTGCACAGGCGATCAACCAGAAGTGTACCCATATGAGAAAAACGGAGATCACGGAAAATCCGTGTTTTACGTTCCGTACCTTCCTGCTCCGGCTGGGGCTGATCGGGCCGGAATATAAAAATGTCCGGGAACATCTGCTGGAAAATCTGGATGGAGACCCGGCATGGAGGTATGACAAAAGCACATATAAATGCCTGCAAAGAAATGATGCGGGAATGGAACGGTAGAAATACTGGAGAGAAAATGGAGGGAGGTGAGAGCATAAAGAATCAATTTTATTTTGCCTATGGAAGCAACATGAACTTAGACCAGATGGAATACCGGTGTCCGGCTGCCAGGGTAGTAGAAACTGTCCGCCTGGAAGATCACCGTCTTGCGTTTTGCGGCAGACCGGAAGGGAATGGGGTAGCAACCATATTTCCAGAGGAAGGAAGCCAGGTGGAAGGTGTATTATGGGAGATTACGCCGGGATGTGAAAAAAGCCTGGACGGATACGAGGGATATCCGTATCTGTATGGAAAGCAGACCGTCTGTGTGCGGAATCAGGCAGGGATGGAGATGGACGTGATGGCATATGTCATGAACGCGCCCTATAAGGAAACGCTGTCCAGCCCTTCAAGGCTGTATCTGGATGGAATCTTAGAGGGATGCAGGCAGAACGGGATCCCGGAGAAGCCAGTCCGGGATGCGGCGGCCTGGACAAAAAAGCAAAAGAAAAAGAAGCGCCATAAGGATCCTGAAAGATAAGATCGGGATGAACAGTTGGAAAGAGAAGAAGGAGAATGGAATGACATTTCATAAAATGAGAACAAGGCTTGCGGCCCTCGGGCTGGCATTGGTCATGGGGCTGGTTCCGATGGGAAATGTGTCTGCTGTCTATGCAGCAGAAGAACCGTACAGCCAGCAGGAGAATGTAACATCAGAAACTACGAAAGAAGAGAACGTGCAGTCAGATATCACGGCGCAGCATCGGGTTGTCGCGGAGGATCTTACAATAAAAGTGAACGACAAAACTTTTTCAATAGGAACCTCCCTGGAAGGGATCCGGTTTGACCCGGAGAAGGATCAAGTCTCTTTCTATAAGGCCGTGGGGGATGATGGCAGTGAGTACCAGTCCTACAGGGCAGGAACCTATACCGCCAGTTATCTGGTCACGCCCAAGGATCAGGAAGAGTGCTATGTGGTTACCCGTAAGATCATTTTGACCGATACGGAAGGTATGGCAAATGCATCGGATAATGGTGGAGAAAAGCAAAAAACAGATACGGATCCGGAGAATGGGACGGAGTCAGATGCCGATCTGGGAGAAAAGAAAGATTCGGAACTTGATCAAGATTCAGAGTCAAAGAAAGACCCAGAGCCTGATCAAGATTCAGAATCAAAGAAAGACCCGGAGCCTGATCAAGATTCAGAGTCAAAGAAAGACCCGGAGCCTGATAAGGATTCGGAATCAAAGGAAGACCCAGATTCAGAGAAAGATTCAACTGCCGAGGAAAAAACGGAGAGCAGACCGCAGGGTACAGCAAAGGTGAAGATCACGATCAGTGGGAAAGGAGATACGGAAGAATCCCTGTCTAAGCTGCAGAAGGACATTACAGAGGGAAAGGTGATGATTGTTTCCGCAGCCGGAAGCGCTTTCGGGTCTGCCGATTCTGTAGTGGATTTAGAGAAAGGGGATACAATTCCCTATCCAGATTCTTTCGGGGATAATGAAACCAGCTGGTTCCAGATCAACGGCGAGACAGCATATTGTCTGGAAAACCAGAATGCAGCCGCTTTCACAGGAAAGGCCGTATCCTCTCTGCTGGATTCCAATGAAAACCTGCGGAAGGTTTTATATTATGGATATGGCGGCAAGGGAGATTTAACCGGAGAAGCGTTTTCCGGAAAAAGCAAGGAAGAGAAATATGTATATACCCATATCGCGGCCAACTATGCATATATAGGCGAAGCCGGATTTATGGGATGCACGCAGGAGGATCTCGAAGAAGCAGGCGTAATGGATTATATTGATTTTCTGTTTGGGCAGGAAAATCCGCGTAGAGAGGAACTGTCACTGTCCAGTACATCTGTGGATGCCGTCCAGGATGGCGGTATTCAGAAAACACCAGAGATCCAGTTGGATGGGGACAGCGAGAATTATATTGAGTTCAGCATTCCTGAAGATGTTACCTGTTATAACGTGGCCAGAGAGGAAGCTGTCACCAATGGAACTATCAAAATCTATGGCGGCGATTCATTCTATCTTTCCGCAAACATGAATGTGGGCGGACAGTATGATTCCGGCGAACTGTCTGGTTCCTTAAAAGAGGACTGGAAGATCTTAGCATTGGCTTCTGGAGAAGGACAAGAGGGCATGGATGTATTTGAATCTTCGTCCGCAGAGCCAGTCAGCTTCACTGTGAACTGGCTGGAACAGGCTAAGATCAGTCTGCTGAAAAAAGACCGGGATACGGACGAACCGGTGGCAGGCGCGGTATATGGCATTTATAAAGACTATCAATGTAAAGAGCTGTTGATGGAAATGCCGGAGACCGAAGAAAACGGAAAGACATCCAGTGAGTATCTTGATATGGGGCTGAAGCAGGTCTATGTAAAAGAGCGGAAAGCCCCAGAGAATTATCTGCTGGATTCCAATGTTTATCCGGTGGATGTGGAAAATGAAAATGAGATAGAACTGACGGTCTATGATGTTCCTGAGAATACGGAACAGGAAAGCAAGCCGACGGAAATACATGTTACCAAGGCAGACGCAGTCACCGGTGAAATGCTGGAGGGCGCTGTGCTGCAGGCGGCAGATAAAGAAGGAAACCTGGTTGAAGAGTGGACCAGCACAAAAGAAGCCCATGTGATCTATGGATTGCCCGAGGGAGAGTATATCCTGCATGAAAAAACGGCGCCTTATAAGGAGGGCTATGTATCGGCATCCGATATCACTTTCCAGGTATCGGAAGAAAGCGTGACAGAGGTGGAAATGAAGGATGAATATTCCAAAATAGATTTTTCCATTCAAGACCAGACAACTGGGAAGGAACTTCCAGGTGTCACTTTGCAGCTCCTTGACAGGGATGGGAACATCTTGAAAGAATGGGTGACAGACGGCAAACCGTACCGTATGGAAAGGCTTCCGGTAAATGAAGAACTGATCCTGCGGCAAACCGCTGTGCCCAAAGGCTATGTAATTCCAAAGGAAGTGAAGTTCATCGTAATGGATACGGAGGAAGTCCAGAGCATAGAATTGAAAAATGCACGGGTATCAGAAAAAGCATCCGAATCAGGGGAAACGTCTGAATCAGGAAAAACATCTGCACCCAAGACAGGGGACGCACTGCATTTGTTTGCTGTATTTCTTTTCGCAGGTCTGCTTTCATTCATTGTGCTTGCAGTGCTGCTGATCCGCAGGAGAAAAAGATACGGCCAGGAGGAAGAATAGATTCGGTAGAATGGAAACACTAACGGACGTTCCCAGAGAGAAGTGTTTGAAACAGCGCATCCGAATTATAGCGCAACGTTCCGTTTACACTTGAGGAAAAGATGGAGCAAACAGGGAAGTGTTTAAAAGCCCCAAAAAGTGCAGAATCCGAGACGCAGAGTGTTCCTTTTCAAGGGAAGTGTTCGAAACAGCGTATCCGCATCATAGTGCAACGTTCCGTTTACTCTTTCCGTGGAGATGAAGCAAACAGGAACGTGTTTAAAAGTACCCGGAAAGTGCAGAATCTGAGACATAGGGTATTTTTTTCAAGGGAAGTGTTCAAAACAGCACATTGGAATCGTAGTGCAACGTTCCGTTTACTCTTTCCGTGGAGATGAAGCAAACAGGAAAGTGTTCAAAAGTACCCAGAAAGTGCAGAATCCGAGACACAGAGTGTTCCTTTTCAAGGGAAGTGTTCGAAACGGCGTATCCGAGTTATAGTGCAACGTTCCGTTTACTCTTGTGGCGAAGATGAAGCAAACAGATAGCAGTGATTGTTTTCCCGGCATGAGAAGTTCAGGGAAGATATGATTTTCATAAACACGATAATTTGCGGAAGAACCAAAAATAGTAATAAAAAATATCAGGCAGGAGATGTCCTCTGATCAGGGGGATATCTCCTGCCTTTTTTGAAAGGAAGGTATGATTTATGAGACGATTTTATACAGCGGAATCGGTGACCGAAGGCCATCCGGATAAGCTCTGCGACCTGATCGCGGACAGCATCCTGGATGAGTGCTTAAAGCAGGATCCGGAGGCAAAAGTGGCATGCGAGGTACTGGCTACAAAGGGATATATCCTGATCGCCGGGGAGATCACCAGCAGATATGAGCCTTACGTGTTCTGGACGGCAAAGGAAGTCCTGGAAAAGACCGGGTACCCATCCGGTGAGATCAAAATGGAAGCCCGGATCCACCACCAGAGTCCGGATATCGCAGGGGCGGTGGAATGCCCATGGGAAAAACGAAACGGACTGCCGAAACAGACTTTCGGATCAGAGTATGGCGCAGGTGACCAGGGAGTCATGATCGGTTACGCCTGCGATGAAACCCCGCAGAAAATGCCCATGCCGGCGGTGCTGGCAAACCGGGTCGCGGCGGAGCTGACTGCCTGCCGGAAGAGCCGGTATATCCAGGGGATCCTGCCGGATGGAAAGGCGCAGGTGACCGTGGAATATGAAGACGGAAAGCCTGTCCGTCTGGACAGCGTGGTGGTCTCTTGTCAGCATGAGGAAGAGAAAGATTTGAGGAAGCTGGAGAAGGAAATCCGGGAGAAAGCACTCCTTCCGGCACTGCGCATGCTCCCTCCGGATGAAAACACCCGGATCCTGATCAACCCATCCGGGCGGTTTGCACAGGGAGGACTGGATGCCGATACCGGGCTGACCGGAAGGAAGCTGATGGTGGATGCCTATGGCAGCCAGGTACCCCACGGAGGCGGGGCCTTTTCCGGGAAGGACGGTTCCAAGGCAGACCGTTCCGGGGCATATATGGCAAGATACATTGCAAAAAATATCGTAGCCGCAGGCCTGGCCAGGCGATGCCAGGTGTCCTTAGGCTATGCTATCGGGGTGGCACAGCCGGTGATGGTGCAGGTGGACACCTTCGGTACGGGAACGGCCTGCGCGGATGACTGCCTGTCGGAAGCGGTACCGCTGGTATTCGAATTGACCCCGAAGCAGATCATGGAAACCCTGAGGCTGAAACGCCCGATCTTCCGCCAGACTGCCGCCTACGGGCATTTCGGCAGGAAGGAGTTCCCATGGGAGCGAACCGACCGGGTGAAGCAATTGCAGGAGGCCCTGCTTTAATGCCCTGGTATGGGGAAGAACAGATGGAGGCTGTCCGGGCGGTGACGGCTATGGAATATTTACAGAAGCACCAGCCCAGCCGCCTGAAAAAATCTTCCGCAAGGAATGAATGGGAACTGACCGACCATGACAGCTTCAAGATCAACGGGATCACCAGCAAATGGCATTGGAAGTCCAGGGATATCGGCGGGATTTCCGCATTGAATTTCCTGACCCATGTAGATGGCATGGATTTCCAGGAAGCGGTGGGGCTGCTGCTGCAGGAAAATCCTGTGCTGTCCCAACGGATGCCCCAGCCGGAGGAAAGGCCGGGGAAGCCTTTTGTGCTGCCGGAGCCGTTCCGGAACTGCGGCCGTGTACAGAGGTATCTGAATGGCAGGGGGATCAGCAGCGATGTAATCCGATATTGCAGGAGGCTCGGCATCCTATATGAGAGCAGTCCATACCATAACGCTGTTTTTGTTGGGATGGATGAAGAGCAGAAGCCAAGGTATGCGTTCCTGCGTGGGATTTATGATAAAGACGGCAAAGCCTTCCGGATCGAACAGGCCGGGAGTGAAAAGAACTATGCGTTTTGTATTCCACCCAGCGAAGGGAGTGTCCGGGTAGCAGTATATGAGGCGTGTATCGACGCTTTAGCCCATATGACCTTAGAAGAGGGAAAAGCGGATAAATACCGTCTTTCTTTAGGCGGGATCAGCGCACCCAGAGAAAAGCAAAGCGCAGAGAAAGAAAAGCAAGGGATATCTGGAAACAAACCGCAGAGGAAACCTGCAAAGAATTCTCCGGCACTGGTGCATTTCTTGAAGAATCATCCGGAGATTGAGGAAATCGAGATCTGTACAGACAATGATTTTGCCGGGAGATGGGCTTGCGGACATATCAAGGAGGCATATGGAAATGACTATCGGATCATAGAAAACCTGCCGCAGATAGAAGGAGCGGATTATGGGAACCTGGCGATGCGGAAAATGGAACGGAATCAAAGCATATCCAGACAGCATGATCAAGGGAGGTGAAAATGAAAGAAAACGAAATCCATATCAATCAGAAAAAAATGCGGTTAAAAGATCAGGAACGAATCGAGATGAAGTTCTTAAGCCCCCTGACAGGTGTATTTTTTCAGAAACATAGACGTGGAAAGAAAGAGGTTATCAAAGTTCAGGGCAGGGAGATGGATTGCAGGGAACTGGCACGTTATGAGGAAGTCATCAGGAAAACGGCAGATAGAGTGAACCGTCCGGAGATGGAGGGTGGAAATCCTTTTGACATTATGGATGAGTGTTTTGACGGCAGCCTTTCCATCCTGGAAAAGGCAGAGCATGGCACGATCTCCGTGGAAAATATAGGAGGCGCTTTGTATGGCTGCACCACGCTGATTCTCAAAGAAGAACTGGAAGATTGGGAGATGGAAGAAATGTGTGAATTTATTGCCATCCAGTACAGTGATGGCTGGGGGGAAGTATTCGAACAGCGAAACATTCCAGCGGACGGAGGAATCCTAAACGTATATTTTGATTATGCAGGAAGCCCCGATTTCCAGATACAGTCCACAGTAATAAAAAATCCATATCCGGAAAAACGAAAGGAAACCATTTTAGAAAGCGAAAAATCCAATCTGCTGGAAACAGAGGCATCATGCACACGGGTAAAGAAATGCCGGCCGAAACTGTCGCTGATCCGGCATAACAGGCATATTTTTTCTGTCCTGCCGGGTGCTCTCCAGCTGTTGCTTAAAAACGGACAAAAGAAAGAAGCTGAGGAAATGTATGACAGGGTTTCGAAGGTGCGGGGGTATGATGAGGCGTTGGAGATCATCAGCGAATATGTGGAAATCGAACCGGGCAGCGCCAAAGAAAAAACGGATCCGGGAGGGCAGAAAAAGAAACCGGGGCAGACAAAAGAGCAGGGGAGGTGAAAAGAATGGGAAATAAAAAGGAGCCTATATGGGATGGAACCGAGATGAAGATTCTCACGCCTTTGACGGGCGATTTTTTCCCGAAGGAGGAATCTGGTTGGGAAGATGAATTTGATGGTGACAGGGAACAGCTGGACGGCAGGGATCTCATGCAGTATAGGGAATCCATCCAGAAAGCGGTGGACCGTGAGAACAGCCCGGAAGAAGAGGGCGGCGATATCTGCAACCTGATGGAATATTTTCGCGGCAGTGATTCGATCAAAGAAAAAGTAGAGTCTGCGGTAGTTTCCGTAGAAAGTGCAGAAGGAACCCTGTACGGCTGTACCACGCTGCGGCTGAAAGAAAAGCTGGAACCGGGTGAACTGTATGAATTATGTGAATATATTACCGGCCAGTACAGCGATGGCTGGGGCGAAGGGTTCGAGCAGAGGGATATCCAGGTGGACGGCGGGATATTGAATGTGCATTTCTGGCAGGGGGGAAGGATGAAATTCCAGATACAGACAGCGGAGGAAAAGAAGACGGATCCGGAAACTGAAAAAGCATTAGATTCAAAAAAAGAACAGAGCCAAGATTTAGAGAAAGCCAGGCCATGCCCGCAGAAGAAAAAGAGCCGTCCTAAACTACAGCTCATCGGCCATGAAGGAAATATTTTTTCAATCGTGGGGGATGCCAGGCGCCTGCTTTCCAGAAATGGGCAGAAACAGGAGGCGGATGAGATGTATGAACGGGTATTCAAAGCAGGCAGTTATTATGAGGCGCTGGGAATCATCAGCGAATATGTGGAGACGGAACTGAGCAGAGCCAGAGAAAAGAAGAACCAAAGAAAACAGAAGCCGGAGAAAACACCGTGCCGCTGATGGATGCCATCGGAAATAGGAGAGGCATGGGTTTCTATAAATAAATGGGGAAAAGAAAGGAAGGGATGCCTATGGAGAAACGTTTGGAACTGGAGGAATTATTAATAGAAGGGATGTACCCGGAGGAATCCGCAGGGGGAGAACATTGGAGGATCCTGCATGGGGATACGCTGAAGCTGGTGAAGTCATTCCGGCCGGAAATCTTTGACGCAGTGGTCACGGATCCGCCCTATGCTTCCGGCGGTACGAAGCAGAATGAGAGGAACCGGACCACGAACCAGAAATACAGCAGCATGCGTTCCGGGAATGCCCTGCCGGATTTTGACGGGGATAACAAAGACCAGCGTTCCTGGACCCATTGGATGGCGGAATGGCTTCAGGATGTCCGCAAAGCCTGCAAGAGCGGCGCGCCGATCTGCTTATTCATTGACTGGAGACAGTATCCTTCAATCACCGATGCCCTGCAATGGGCGGGCTGGGTCTGGAGGGGGACCGCTGTGTGGGACAAAGGGAATTCCCGTCCGCAGAAAGGCCGTTTCCGCCAGCAGGCAGAATACATCGTGTGGGGGAGCAACGGCCCCATGCCGCTCAACCGTCCGGTGGCGTGCCTGCCGGGAGTGTTCCGGTATGGGAATCCCCAGAACCGGATCCATGTGACGGAGAAGCCGCTGCAGCTGATGAAGGATGTGATCCAGATCTGTGAACCGGGAGGGAGGATCTTAGACCCCTTTGCCGGATCCGGCACGACCATCCTGGCTGCTGTGGAGGAAGGATATGAAGCCGTAGGGATCGAAGTCACCGATACTTATTACGCTTTGGGAACGGAGCGGGTAAGGTCAACATTGGAGTCGGGGAATCGGAAAGCGGAAACGAATGAGACGGAGGAAGGAACTGTTTCCGAATCAGAAGTAAAAGAGCAGCCGTAACAGGGGACGTTTTCTGTTCTGAATAGTTATGGGAATTGAAAGGTCAGGAAGAGGGTGGGAACGATAAAGCAGAAAATTCAGTTTGTCCTGAACTGGGAACCAAAGACTGGACGTGAAAAAACATGGAAAGCATTTGCCAGAATGCTGGAACAAAAAGCCAGAAAGAAAAAAGGAGGAAAGCGCCATAGATTATAAGATGGATTACGAAACATTCCGGCAGGAAATGAAAAAGCTGGTAGAGGAAGGGCTGCGGGGAAAAGGGGAGTATAGTCTTTCCTGGAATACAGTGCATAAAAATAATGTTACAAAGAAAGGGCTGATGATATCAGAAGAAGGAAGCCTGGTTTCCCTTTCGGTTTATTTTGACCAGCCTTACCAGGAATACCTGGGAGGAAGGCCGCTTTCTGACATCAGCAGGGAGATTATAGAAATGAATGTAGAAAGGTGCTGCCCTGATGTTTCCGCGCTGCCGCTCAAGGATTATGGAAAAATGAAGGAGAAGCTGAGGGTAAGACTGGTAGGAAGGGAACAAAATGAAGCATATCTGGAAGAAGGACCTTATAAACTGCATCCGATGGGGGCGGAGATCCTATATGCGGAATTGGGAAGCTCCAGTGAGGGGGCAATGAGAATGCATGTGGCCCATCAGAACCTGCAGGAATGGAACGTACCGGTACAGGAGGTCTTTGAGGCGGCACTGGAAAACTCGCAGAGAGAAGAAGGTGTCCAGTTCCAGTCGATGACAGCAGTGACAGCCAGTATTCTGGGGGCAGAAAGCCCGGAAGAGGAAACGTTCGATAAAAAAGATATTTATGTCCTCACCAACCAGTCCAGAGATCATGGGGCGGCTGTGCTTTTGTATCCGGGAGTGCTGGAAGATGTCCACAAAAAAATGGAAGGAGATTACTATATCCTGCCCTCCAGTTTGCACGAGGTTCTCATTCTTTCCAAAGAGGCTGGTTTTACGCCGGCCGAATTAAGAAAAATGGTAGTGGAGGTCAACCGGGAACAGGTGGATCCGGAAGAACGGTTGGGGAATGACGTCTATGAGTTCCAGGGCAAGACCGGCACGCTGCAAAAATGTAAGGTTGCGGAAAAGGAGAAGACCCGGTGAGAATACCGGGAGCATGTCCGAGACAGGGCATCCGATGGGATGCATTAAAATGCTGTCAGATGCAGCCAGGGCATCCAATGGGATGCTCTAAACGATTGTCAGATGCAGCCGGGGCATCCAATGGGATGCCCTAAAAGATTGTCAGACTCAAACAGGGCATCCAATAGGATGCCCTAAAGTATTTTCAGATTGAGCCAGGGCATCCATATGGATACCCTGCTTAACCGGAAGGAGGGATTGCATTATGGAGAAAGCATTGGCTTATGTATGCTGCCCTGCGGATGCAGGGAAAGCAAAGGTGCAGAAATACTGCCGGAAGATTTATGAATTGGGGTATGTACCGATCTGCCCGCAGTTCAGTTTCTCCCCATTTTTAGATGAAGGGGAGGCAGAGGATATGCAGGCGTTCCAGAGGATGTCCCATATGGTACTGCGGAGGTGCCGGATGGTGGTGGTCTGCGGAAAAGAAACGACCGGCACGATGAACACGGAGATCAGCATGGCGGACCGGTTCCACATCATCTGTACCACACTGGACGGGCTGGTCAGGATCAAAGAGGCGCAGTGATATGGAAGAAAAAGACAGGATGTGGGCGGAGTATGACCGATTACGGCGGTGGATCCATCATCTGGAAAACATGATCAGCGGTGAACGGGTCGGGCGTCTTTCTTTTGAGCCGCAGGAGTTAGAGAAATTAGAGGAAATGCTGAAAAAGGGCTGCCAAAGGCTGGGGCAGCTTAGAAAGCGCCTGGGGATTGCAGAAATCGGGCTGCCGTGGTTTCAGTTTTATGAAATTGTGGAAGATGGTTTCACACAGTTCCTTCCGGAACAATACCGGGATTATAAGGTACAGATCGGCCCCGTGAAAAGGAAGGGCTGGATCGTAGACGCATTGCAGCTTGAGAAAGAGGGCGCCCCTGACCTGCCTGCGCTGGAGATCAAGAAATATGCAGACCAGGTGTCAGACGGAGCGGACGCATGGAGGATGCTGGGACGGATGGCAGATGATTATAAAAGGCTGATCTGTCCGGAAAAGAAGCATCAGATGGAACGATGAATACCAGCACTGAACCTGCTGGGTGGGGGCGGAGAAAAGGATGGAACTCGCACTGCAAGCATAGCGTTTGGATATCCCAAACGCAACTTTGGGGAGAACCCCAAGCCCCCGGAAGCAGAGAACACCATAGCATATAAAATTTAACAGAAAAATATCGTACCTGCTTTTCAGGACTAATTACAAAATGAGAAGGAGAAAAGAATGTTTATCGTATGGCTTATTGTCGGCATCCTGTTTGGCGGCATGGCAGGGATCCTAGCCATGTGCCTTTTGGCAGCCGGGGCAAAGTGTAACAGAGCGATGGCCCGTGCCAAACGGGAGATGGAGCGGAACGGTTATGGGAGGCGTAAGGTGATCCGGTTTGTCGACCACTTTAACAACAGCCTGTTCTGTATCCAGGACGGGGATCCCATCCAGCTGATCAACCAGAGGGGAGAGCGGCAGTTTAGCATCTGCCACTATCTGGATGATACCCATGTGAAGATTGATGGGAAGGCGTGGCAGCTCCAGGAGTTTGCAAAGGAAATGGCGAGGAATGACATCATTTTCATGCCCTTGACCATGCGGGCGTTGGAAGCGAAGGGAGGCCCGGCATTATTATGAGAAAAAGGGTTATAGCAGGCAATGTGGCATACGCAGCCATGGCAGGAGCCCTGCCCCTGAAGAAAGGCGGCGAGTAAAGATGGGGAAGCAAAAAAGCCGGACTGTCTACGCAGAATTCCACAGGAAGCCCCTGGACGGATGGGAATTGGCAGATCCGGTCTATCCAGGGGAAACATGGAAGGCACAGATAGAAAAAGGAGTCGAGCTTTCCAAAGAAACATTTGAACAATTCCAGGAAGAACTCTATAGGCATTACGAGTTCCTTTATGAAAACGGCGGCGATATGTATCTTGATGACGAGGGGCAGTGTGCCCACAGCCTCCTGGTCACCACACCGGAGCGCAGGGAAGGGATCCTGGTACAGTCAGAGGGTTTCCCCTATGTCCGGTATGGCGCGTATGTTCCGGACTGCGGAGTGTTTGACCTTTCCGCAATCCCATGGGAAAGCCATGTGCCGAGACAGACAGAACCGGAACAGAAGACAAAAAATAGAAAGCCGAAACAACAGAAACAGGAAAGGGGAGAACGATGAGGAAACGGAACCATGTGATACCCGTGCGGCTCAATGCCAAGGAGCTGCGGTATCTGGAGGAACAGGTGAAAAAGAGCGGGCTTTCCCGGGAGGAATATCTCCGCACCCTGATCATGGGGGCGGAAGTCCATGCCAAGCCCTGTGAGCATCACGGAGACCTGCTGCGGAAGATCGCAGGCTTATGCAACAACGCCAACCAGCTGGCCCATGTGGCCAACGCATCCGGCACGGCCAGCCCGGAGAACCTCCGGGAAATGCTGCGGATCTCCCGGGAGACCTGGCAGCTGGTAAAAGAGGAATGGTGACCGGGCTTGGCCTATACCAGTATCCTCCCGGTCCACCGTCTGGACCGCTCGATTGATTATATCAAGGATGAAAAGAAAACCAGGAAGAGATCCGAAGCCGCCGGTTCCTTAGAAGAGGCGGTGGACTATGCCATGAACCGGGAGAAAACAGAACTGGCGGTCTATGAGGATTCCATCGGATGTACCTGTGATTCTGCTTTTGCAGACATGGTGGCGACCAAGAAACGGTTCCACAAGCTGGGCGGCGTACAGGGCTACCACCTGATCCAGAGCTTTGCGGAAGGAGAGGTGACACCGGAACTGGCGCATCTGATCGGTCAGGAACTGGCGGATCAGCTATTAAAAGGCCGGTTTGAGGCCGTAGTTACCACGCATCTGAATACCGCCCATTATCATAACCACATCGTCTGTGCGCCCATAAGGGGCAGAGTAAATCCGCTTAGCAAGCGGCAGGCGCGAGGTTTCATGCCTGTGGTCAACGGCTAACCTGGATGGGGAAACCCAAAGGGAACAATAGCACGACCGTAAAGCTACGAGTTGGCAAGTTGTCATGCCACGACTGAGTAGCAAGACCAAAGTTCATATAAGGATAAAGCCTATACTGGTTAAACGGCAGTCCAAGGGACATTTGTGGTGGTCGTAACGGAAGACAGCTATATCCGTTGCGCTGCACATCTCCGTCAGGAAATACGACTGATAGGAGCGAAACCAATGTGCAGTCCGTATGTATCAGCATAAAAGGACGAAAACCGTATCCGACAATGAACACAGCTTTTTACTCTGTTACTAAATGGGGATTGCCTAAGTTGGAATGCTTGCGAGAGCTATGGGCACAGGTCCTGAATATCCAATATGGCAACGGAGCCGCCGTAGTAGTCCGAGCGTGTTAATGGCACGCACATGGCGAAGGGCGGCAGTTCATTCAATTCAGTACAAAAGAAAGGAAGGTGCGTGAGGCACTATGAGAAATCCAGAAAATGTATTGAACAGTCTGCAAGAGCATTCAGCTCAATCCGGCTATGTCTATGACAGGCTGTACCGTAATCTGTTCAACAAGGATTTTTTCTTACAGGCATATCAAAATATATATGCCAGTCAAGGAAACATGACCGCAGGAACAGATGGAAAAACTATTGACGCAATGAGCCTTGAAAGAATTGACAGGCTTATTGCAACCCTGAAAGATGAATCCTACCAACCCAAGCCGTCCAGACGGACATATATCCCTAAAAAGAACGGAAAACTCCGTCCACTGGGGATTCCGTCCATTGATGACAAGCTGGTACAGGAAATTGTCCGAATGCTGTTGGAATCAATCTACGAAGACAGCTTTGAGGATACCTCACATGGCTTTCGTCCTAACAGAAGTTGTCACACAGCTTTGAGAATGATTCAAAATCGCTTTGTCAGATGTAAATGGTTCGTAGAAGGAGATATAAAAGGCTTCTTCGACAATATCGATCACAATGTAATGATCGGTATTCTTCAAAAGAGAATTAAAGATGAGCGCTTTCTACGCCTTATCCGTAAATTTCTCAACGCAGGATATATGGAAGATAACCAACTGCACCAAAGCTACAGCGGTACCCCGCAGGGCGGCATTATCAGTCCCGTTCTTGCCAATATCTACCTCGACCAGTTCGACAAGTATGTGGCAGAGTTCAAGAAATTGTTTGACCATGGGGACAAACGAGCCATTAATGTGGAATATCGTAAGCTGAGCGACAAAAGAACCGGACTCAAGAGAAAATTGGAAAAAGCACAATCAGAGGAAGAAAGGCAAGTTCTTCTGGAAAGTATCCGGGAATTGGACAAGGTTCACAAAACCATTCCCTGCAAAAATCCGATGGACACAAACTTTCGTAGACTGCAATATGTCCGGTATGCTGATGACTTCATTATCGGTATCATCGGAGCCAAGAAAGACGCACAGGCTGTCAAGCAGATAATCGGCGCATATATCGCCGAACAGTTGAAATTAGAACTGTCGGACGAAAAGACGTTGGTGACCAAGGCAACAGACAGAGCAAAATTCTTAGGATTCGAAATCAGGGTCACACCGCAGAGCAATCATGCCAAGAAAACAAAAAGCGGCTTCAAGGCTAGAAACTACAGCGGTCATGTAATGCTGGAAGTTCCGACTCTTGTTATACAGAAGAAGTTGCTGGAACTGGGAGCCATGAGAATTGATGTCCATAATGGGACAGAGATATGGCACCCCACGCATCGTGGAAAACTTATTGGGCGAACAGATTTGAGTATCCTAGAACAGTACAACGGCGAGATACGAGGATTCTGCAATTATTATGCGATTGCAAACAATCGTTCTAAGCTCCATAAATTCCGCTATATCATGGAATACAGCTTTTACAAAACTTTGGCATGCAAATACCGTACGACAAAGCAGAGAATTATTGCACAGTATCGTATTGGAAAGGACATCGGCGTAAAATTTCAGGATAAGCACGGCAATGAACGGATTCGACTCCTATGGAAAGGCAGTCTTGCCAGAAATAAATATCCTATGGGAAAAGAAGCGGACATTATTCATAAGCCGAAAGACACCTTAAAGAAGCCCAGCCTGGGAACACGATTGAAAGCAAATCGGTGTGAATGGTGCGGAAAAGAAACCCCAGCGTTGGTAATCCATCAAGTACGAACGCTAAAAGAGTTGGATGAAAGTCAACCATGGGCAGCTTTTATGAAGAAGATTAACCGGAAAACACTGGTGGTCTGCGAAAGCTGTCACACAAAGATTCACGGAGCAGACTGTGAATGGATGGAGAGCCGGATACAGCGAGAGCTGTAAGTCCGGTTCGGGGGCGAGTGCCCGGAAACCTACTACAGCAATGTGGAAAGGCGCTGGGTACTTAGCCTACTCAATTCGGTCAGCATGGAAGACGGCAGGAAATACCACAGTAATGCGAAAAGCTATTATGAAGAAGTGCGGAAAATATCAGACGCACTCTGTGTAAAATACGGCTTGTCGGTCATTCCGGAAAATGGAGGCAAGGGACAATCCTATGTGGAGTGGCAGGCGGAAAGGAGCGGCAGGCCTACCTGGAGGACAGCGGTTCGCATGGATATCCGGGAAGCAGTCCAGGAGAGTTTCACATGGAGACAGTTCCTGGCACAGATGGAACAGAGGGGATACGTGTGGAAGCTGGATCAGAAGTATCCGGCTTTAAAGGCCCCCGGCATGGAGCGGTTTGTACGTTTGAAAAGCCTGGGGAAGAATTATACGGAGACGGCAATCCGGGAATGGATCTTAAAACCGAAAAAGCTGGGGCATACCCGGCAGGGAAATATGGAATGGAACCAGAAGCAGGGCAGAAAAGCGGATGCGCCCAGAAAGAAATTGACCGGCCTGCAGGCATTGTATTATTCCTACCTTTATCAGATGGGCGTGCTGAAAAAGCGTCCGCCGAGACCTTCTTATCTGGTGAGGGAAGATATCCGCCGACTGGACCAGAGGATTGAGCAGATGGAATTTCTCCGGAATCATGGGATCACAACCAGGGAGCAGCTGATGTATTTCCGGACACCCAGGGAAGAGCAGATCCTCTCTCTTTTAAAGGAGCGCAGGCGGCTTTATCGGAAACAGCCGGATTCCCCAAGGATTGACGGGATCACGGACCAGCTGAAGAAACTCCGGAAGGAGGTCAAAATGTCCTGGCAGATTGAAAAGAACTCCTTAGAGATGGAAGAACGGATGCGCCAGGCAGAGCAGCAGAAAGGGCAGGAAAACAATCCAAAATCGGGAAAGGGGGAAATCGGATGGCAGAAAGAAATGGAGAAGAAATAAACCAGAAAAATATGGATTACACAGGGATTCCGGCGATGTATTATCCGATCAATGAGGATGCCGCACGCAGGGCAAAGGAAATGAACAGCTTTTTTGATTACCAGCCGGGAAGTGCTACGGCAGAATACCGGCGCTGTGTGGACCAGGCAGTTCAGATCGCGGAACAGCAGAAGGAAAGGGCAGACCCCATCTACCATGAAAAGATCGACAGGCTGGTAGATACCTATGCCCGGAAGCTGGCAGAGAACATGAACAAAGGGTATGAGATTGATGCGCGTGTACCGTCAGTAATGATCGCAGGCGCTTCCAACTTTCCCACACGGAAAAAGGAAAAGCAGAATAACGCAAGGGATAAAAATATGGAGGAATGGCGCCAGGTGCAGGGACTCCTGGATAAGATCAAAAGTACAGGGATGGGCGGCATCCGTTCCGACCATCCCCATGCTGTCGAGCAGCTGGAGCAGAAGCTGGCCAGGCTGGAGAATACCCAGAAGCTGATGAAGGATGTGAATGCGTTCTACCGGAAAAATAAGACATTGGATGGATGCCCTATGCTTGACGGGGAACGGATCCAGCGTCTGAAAGTTTCCATGGAGAACTCCTGGCATCCGGAGCCGAAACCATTCCCTTCTTATCTGCTTACAAATAATAGCGCAGAGATCCGGCGGTTAAAGGCACGCATTGAGGAACTGAAGCAGTGTGCGGAGGTTGGATTCTGCGGATGGGATTTTGACGGAGGGAAAGCGGTTGCGAACCAGGAGGCAGGGAGATTACAGCTTTTATTTGAGGAAAAGCCATCCCCAGAACAGCGTGCCCAGCTAAAGGCAAACGGATTCCGGTGGGCATCCAAGGCAGGCGTATGGCAGAGAATGCTGAACCGGCAGGCAATCCATGCGGCGGGAAGGATTGGCTTTATCTGTCCCCTTTCCGGCCAGAAGCCCAGTGAATTACAGCCAAAAGGCATGGAATCTAAAAAGGAAAAATCCATGCAGCGTTGATGGGATAGCAGTCCCATATGATCAGATCAATCAAATCGGAAAGGAGGATGAGCGATATGAACCTTGGAGGTGAGGCGGCCGACCAGGTCGTCCGTTATTCTTTAGAAGGGATCGACCATGGATTACGGCTGTCCGGGACGATGGCAAAGAACCTGGCGGTCTTTCTGGCGGCGGTCATGAAAAATAACCAAAAGAGTTATGGCAGGATTTCCATGGCACGAATGCTGAGGGAAAACCGGCCGCTGAAATTCTTCACCATTCCATCAAACCGGATCCATGAGTTCGCAAAGGAAGGAAAAAAACGTGGCCTGCCCTATGTGGTGATCCGTGACAGGAAAAATCCAAAACTGTGCGAACTGATGGTATTTGCCGATGATGCGGCAAAGGTGAACCGGGTGATGGATCAGATGAACCTGGATTTCCTAAAGTCGGAGAATGGGGAAGCCGTGCAGGAAGCTGTGAGAGAAACGGAAGGAACCCATCCGACCGGGAAGACGCAGGAGCCAGAGAGAGCAGTCCATCCGGAACAAAATTTCCCGGTAAAAACAGAAACCGTGGAGATGCCGGAGGGAGAGATCCAATTCGAACTCAGCGATTTTGAGGACGATTTCAATGTCGGGGAACTGCCGGGGATGGGCGAACCTGAAATGGAAAATTTTACCCAGGCGCAGGAGGGAAAGAATCCGTCCGGACCTTCCTCGCGCAGCAGCGATATTTCTTCCGGGCAGGGGGAGCCGAATAAGAAGCTATCGGTACGGAAGGAATTGAACCAGATCAAACAGGAAAAGGAGGCCGGTAAAAAGCGGAACCAGAGAGACCGGAGCCGCGGAAACCACCGGGGCAGGAAGAAAATGAAGATAAAAGAGAAAGGAAGGTGATGGGATGGATTTATCACAGTATTTACAGAATGGAGAGGAAACCCAGGCAGATGTGAGCCAGCAGTTATCGAAAGAGGAATACGCCGCTTTAAAGAAACAGCAGAGGGAGGAAGTCTGGGCAGAGGTGGATTCCAAAGCCCAGGAGGTGTTCCAGGACGGGGATTCTTTAAAAAATTTCCTGAACTTCATAGCACAGTGCAAACCGCAGAAAGCGGCCAATCTTCTGCTCCTGTATGGGCAGAATCCTGAGATCCGCCAGGTGAAGACTTTTGACGGATGGAAGAAGGAACATAAGACTCTGCGTACAGGCGCACATGGCTATACCTTTATCGCAGACCAGAATTATGAAAAGGACGGGGAAATCCGTCAGGGATACGTAATCTGCAAAGCCTACGATATCAGCCAGATCCGCACGAAGCAGCCGGAACCGCCGGAGCCAAAGCCCATCCAGGTTCTGCTGGGCGCCCTTTTAAAGAATACGGAAACAAAGGTCAGTATCGCGGATAAACTGCCGGAAAATGTGCAGGCACAATATATCCCAGGACAGCGGACGATCTTTGTGCGAAACGGCATGAGTGAGGAAGTGACCTTCCATGCCATCAACCGGGAACTGGCCTGTGCCGCAATGGATTCCCATGACGGGACGTACAGCCGGGTTTCCGTGTCTCCCCAGGCATACTGCGCCGCTTATGTGATGGCACAGAAGTATGGGGTGGATACTTCCGGGTTTCAGCTGGGCAAGATCTGTGAGCTGCAGGAAAATGGAAACCGGGAACCCCAGGAACTCCGCGCATTTATCGGCAATGTAAAAAATGCGGTCTACAGGATCTCCCGGCATATCGACCGCAACCTGGGCCAGCCGGAGCAGGAGTTTACAGCAGATGCATTTGCGGTATCCGAAGGAGTGAAGGGGGAAAGCCAGCAGATGAATGCACCGAATCCAGAAGGGCCGGCAGAAAAAGTTCAGAAGCAGAAGGGCGGAAAGGCGAAGAAACAGCCGGAGCGGTAGAAAATATATCTGCTTACTTATGCTTGTTGGGCAATTAACAAAACAGCCGCAGATTGAAAACAGTCTGTGGCTTTTGCATTGTCATTGAAATTGAAAAGATTTGAATTGTAAAAGATGGAAGAGAGGTAATGCGATTGATAAATAGGAAAAGTAAAAGAGTAATTTCAGGCCTGCTTGCCGCAGTTACATTCTTATCCGCTTTGATCCAGCCAGCTGCGGCCATTGCGGAAGAACCAGAGCCAGCAGCCTATGAAGCAGAATATCCGGCGCTGGAGACAGTCCGGCCGGATTTGGCAGAGGATGAAATTGTAACAGCGGAAGATTATGAAATGGAGATCGGGAGCAACTTTGATATAGAGAATGATTTTATTGGGCTGGAAATCCCCGCAGAAAAAGTGACGGTGAAATTCCATGAAGCAAAGAACAACGCCGGGCAGGATTTCCATGTGGACCAGGCGGATATCTACAAAGCCATTTATTTTGTAGAACCTGTGAGCGGAAATCCATCCTACCATGTGAGCCGGAACATCATAGTAAAAGAAAAACCAGATGTATCACAATCCGGCGGGGAACCTGCAAATGAGCAGGGAAATCCGTCCCAGGAGCCGGCACAGGGCGATGCGGAAACAGTTCCGGATTCGGAAACGGATACACCGGAATCCATGACAGAAGCCGAAATGGAAGCGGTCATAGAAGATATGGAAGCAGCCGCACAATCCCATGAGGATGCGGAGAAGATCGCAGAGGATGGAGGGCTGCTCCTGTTTTCTATGGATACAAGGACGAGTGCCAGAATGACATCAAGGGCAGCCACGGGAAACGCATCCCTGGTGACAGGCCAGGAGGTCTTCTATCCTACCAACTTAGGAAATTACTCCACCAATATATTTACTGTAAATGGAAGGATTGCTTATTGTCTGGAATCTGCAAAAGGGACACCCCCTACGGGCAGTTATGCGTCCTATGTTCTGGAGAGCAATCCGAATCTACAGAAAGCGCTTTATTATGGATATGGCGGCACAGGGGATTTGACGGATCAGTTTATGCCCCAGTTTGGTGATGAACTGAAATACGTGTTCACCCATATCGCGGCCAGCTATTTTTACTGCGGTATTGAAGGATTCGAAGGATGCACAATGGCGGACCTGGAGGCATGCGGAGTGCTTGGATGGATCAATTATCTTGCGGACCAGCCGGCGCCTCCCGACCCATATCTCAGCCTGTCAAAGACCTCACTAAAAGCAGCCGGCAATGGCTCTGAGCAGGTGACAGGGATCACCAGACTGGAAGGGGATTCCAGAAACTATATCACGCTGCGCCTTCCCCAGAATGTAACCTTCCATAATGAGAGCAATGGAGATACCCAGACCGGAGGGAGCGTGCGGATTTCCGGTGGCACAAGTTTTTATTTCACAGCGCCGATGAGTGTCAGCGGCACATGGAATACCGGGGAAATGAGCGGGAGCATCCGGAATATCTGGAAAGCCCTGGTGGTGACTACCGGAGACGCAAACCAGGATATCGGAAGCTATTATGAGGAAGAAAACGGCAATTTCGTCAGTTTTTCCGTGGAATGGATGGAGCTTGCAAAGGTGAAGGTAGTCAAAGTAGACTCTGTTTCCAATGCAAAACTGTCCAGAGCCGTGTTTGGGATTTACAGCGATGAAGCATGCAGAAACCTGATCGTGACAATGCCTGCAACCAACCAGAATGGGGAGTCTGAGGTAGAGATTACAAAGACACAGGACACGGTCTACCTAAAAGAGATTACCGCGCCTGCCGGATACCGGTATAATGCGGCAGCCTACCGGGTAGCATTGAAAACGAACCAGACGGTTTCCACCACTGTTCCGGATGTAGAACAGCTGGGGAATCTGACCATTTACAAAGAGGGGGAAGTTCTGACAGGGGCATCCACCCATGAAAACGGGCTCACATTCCAGTATGGGAACCGCAGACAGAAAGGCGCTGTTTTCAATGTCTATGCGGCAAAGGATATAGTGACCTCTTATGGCACGGTGGCTTTCAAATCCGGACAGCTGGTAGCGGAAAACCTGGAAACCGGGGCGGACGGTTCCGTCACCTTGAAGAACCTGCATCTGGGAACCTACCGGGTGGCCGAGGTACAGGCGCCAAATGGTTTCTATAACGGCAAAGAAACGAAGGATGTGGTGATCGCTTATGCCGGCCAGATGGCAGAGACGGCATTTTCCGATACCACCTTCCACAATGACCGCCAGAAAGCAGAGGTCAGCATCGTAAAGAAGGATCAGGATACCATGAATGGTCTGGCAGGCGGAATCTTTGGGGTATATGCTTCTGAAAATATCCAGGATGCAGATGGAAATGCCATTGTGCAAAAGGATACCTTGATCGACAAAGTGACAACGAACGGAGATGGGAATGCCGTATTTTCAGCAGACCTGCCGGTTGGCTTCGGGTATTATGTGAAAGAAATCCAGGCCCCGGAAAACTACCTGAAAAATGCCGAAGATATCTATTCTTTCCAATTTGACCCGGTGAATGGCAGTGAAGCGAAGGTCTCCTTTTCCCATACCTTTACAAATGAAAGAGCCAGTGCCGCAATTCAGCTATTGAAAGTGGATCTGGAAACTGGCGCAAATATTCCACAGGGAGACGCCACGCTGGAGCATGCCGTTTATGGATTGTATGCAAGGAAGGATATCGTCCATCCGGATCAAAAAACTGGTGTGATCTATAAAGCAGGGGAACAGGTCGCAACACTGACTACGGACCAGGAAGGAAAGGCGAAGATTGAGAACCTTTACTTGGGAGAATATTTTGTAAAAGAGATCACACCGCCAGCCGGATATCTGGCAGATGAAACGGAATATGATCTGGTGTGCAGCTATGAAGGGGAACTTTCCGCTGTCATTGAGAGAAGCTGTACCTCTCCGGAGCAGGTGATCAAACAGCCTTTCCAGATCGTGAAAGCGGCAAACAATGGGGAAACCGATGCGGGCCTGCTCTCCGGCGCAGGATTTACCGCTTATCTATTATCCTCACTGAAGACAACAGAAGACGGCGGATATGATTTTGATTCCGCAGAACCGGTAGTACTTGGAGCAAATGGGGAAACCGAGATCTTCACCGATGAAAAAGGCTACGCCTGCAGCATTCCGCTCCCATTTGGAACTTACATTGTAAGGGAATCAACGACACCGGATAATTATACGCCGGTCAAGGATTTCTTTGTCCATATCACAGAGAACCATCCGGATACGCCACAGGTATGGCGTGTGCTTTTGGATGATGAATTTGAAGCAAAGCTGCGGATCGTGAAGAAGGATGATGAGACAAAGAAACCGGTATTAATAAAGAATACGGAGTTCAAGATTTACGACTTGGACAATGAAAAATATGTGGAGCAGGTAACAACCTATCCGACCGTTGAGAAACATGAGTCTTTCTTTACCGATGAGCAGGGCTATTTGATCCTGCCCCAGAATTTAAAGATCGGGAATTACCGTATTGAGGAAGTCACGGCTCCCCATGGGTATATCCGGAATGAAAAAACTTATGAGGTGTCTGTGGATTCCAATACGCTCTACCAGATAGACGGGACATCCGGGGATGTGATCATTGATGTGGCCTGTGAGGACCATCCGGTAAAAGGAAAGCTGAATATCGTGAAAAAGGGCGAAGTCTTGAAGGGCTATGACGAGACATTTATTTACGAAGCGGAAAATCTGGCAGGCGCGGAATTCAGCGTCTATGCGGCAGAGGATATTTATACGGCAGACTGCCAGAAGGACGCGGAAGGGAACCGGATCCGGGAATATGCTGCCGGGGAACTGGTGGAGACATTAATCACAGATGAAAATGGAGAAGCATCCGTATCCGATCTGCCTCTCGGTTCCTACCGGATTGTAGAAACAAAAGCTCCGGAAGGATATGTGTTAAACCAATTGGAGCAGACGATCACCCTGGTCTATGCGGATCAGGATACGCCGGTAGTAGAACAGACGGCGGTATTTGAAAATGACCGTCAGAAGGTAGAGATTTCCGTAGTAAAGAAAGATGCCCGAAATGAGGCTTTGCTTGCCGGAGCGGTTTTTGGATTGTATACGAAAGCGGACATCATTGTAAATGGGGAAACCATCGTAAAAGCAGATACACTTCTCGGTGAAGCGGCTACAGGAGAGGATGGGAAAGCAGCGTTTGACCTGGATATACCTTTTGGAGCGTATTATATCCGGGAGCAGAAAGCGCCGGCAGGATATGTTTCTTCGGATAAAGTAGTAGATGTAACGGTTTCCTATCAGGGACAGGATGTGAAGGCGGCAGAGGCCAGCTGTGAATTTCAGAATGACCCGGTAACGGTTTCCGTTAAAAAGACAGACCTGACAACCGGAGCAGAACTGGAAGGGGCAACGCTGACCGTTCTTGATCAGGACGGAAATGTTGTAGATTCCTGGAAATCCATCAAAGGTGAGGAACATCTGGTAGAACGCCTGACAGCAGGGGAAACCTATACGCTGCGTGAGGAAATGGCTCCTTATGGCTATCTGAAAGCGGAAGAAATTGAATTTACAGTAGAGAATACTGCTGAGATCCAGAAAGTAGAGATGAAGGATGATGTCCCGACCGGGCTGATCCTGGTCAATAAGAAGGGAGAACTTTTAGAAAATGTTTCTCTCTTAGATACCATTAGCGGATGGATAGAGCATGTATTCGAATATGTAACAGGCTCCTTGAAGGATGTCACCTTTGAAGTCTATGCCCTGGAAGATATCAAGGCGGCAGACGGGGAAAGCGGGGATTATTATAAGAAGGATGAACGGATCGATACCATCATGACAGATGAGACCGGAGTTGCCAGGCTGGAAAACCTGCCCCTGGGGAAATATTATATCCGGGAAAAGGAGACCGCAGAAGGATATATACTGGATGAGGAAATCCGGGAAGTGGATCTGACCTACCGGGATCAGGATACCCCGGTGGTCACTTTTTCTACGGACTGGCAGAATAACCGCCAGAAAGTAGACCTCCAGGTATTGAAAACCGTAAAAGACTCTGACCGTGTCGTTCCGGGAACAGTATTTTCCCTGTGCGCAAAGGAGGATATCACGAATGCCGAAGGAAAAGTAATTCTGGAAGCGGATACCGTGATCGAGGAAAAAGCCACCAATGCCGAAGGGAAGCTGCAGTTTACGGCAGACCTGCCTGTGGGCTATTCTTATTACGTGAAAGAAACCGCTTCGGCTCCCGGATTTACAACCATGGGCGAAACGCAGGAATTTGACTTCGCGCCTGGAATGGCCGGGAGAGCGGCAACGCCTTCTTTGATTGCCTTCCAAAATGAAACAACCGTATTTGAATTTACCAAAGTATCCCTTACGGACGGAACAGAAGTAGAGGGCGCAAAGCTGCAGGTGACAGATTCGGACGGTAAAGTCATTGATGAATGGGTTTCCGGGAAAGAACCGCATATCATCCGGGAACTGACGGTAGGAGAAACCTATAGAATGTCGGAGATCCTGCCTGCGGATGGCTATGTGACTGCGGAGAGTATCGAATTTACCGTAGAAAATACCAATGAAGTGCAGAAGGTAGAGATGAAGGATGACGTGACAAAGGTAGAGATTTCTAAGACAGATATTGCCGGAAACGAACTGCCGGGAGCAAAGCTGACCATCTATAACAAAGACGGGGAAGTGGTGGAAAGCTGGACATCTGAGGATAAACCGCATTATATCGAGATGCTGCCGATCGGGGAGTATACGCTCCATGAAGAGTCTGCGCCGGATGGCTATCTGGTGGCGGAGGATATCCGATTTGAAGTCCAGGATACGGGCGAAATCCAGAAAGTCACTATGAAGGATGATGTGACCAAAGTAGAAATCTCTAAGACAGACATTGCCGGAAACGAACTGCCTGGAGCGAAGCTGGTAATCTATGATAAAGACGGGAGAGTGGTGGAAAGCTGGATTTCCGAAGAGCAGCCCCATTCTATTGAAATGCTGCCTGCCGGGGAGTATACGCTCCACGAAGAAACCGCCCCGGATGGCTATCTGTTAGCAGAGGATATTCCATTTGAAGTAAGAAATACCGGAGAAATCCAGAAGGTGGCCATGAAGGATGAAGCGAAGCCGGATACACCTGAGACACCGGATACGCCGAAAACAGGAGACCAGGCAGACTTTCTGTTCTGGCTATTCATTTTGGGGCTGGCGTGTTTTGGTTTCATTGCTCCTATCGTTTCCTGCTTCAAAGATTTGAAAAAGCAAAGTGAATGATTCCGGGCAGTCCGATGTGATTGTGGCCAGCAGAAGATGGGGGATCTGCGAATAAAAGTTTGTAGGTATTCCTGTCAGGAAGATTTCAGAAAAAGGAACGTGGATTGAGCGGATATCCATATAAATTGAAATGTGAAGGAAAAGCCATGCTGTGAAGCATGAATGTGAATTTCAGCGTATTTGTACTTGCGCTATAAAAAGGTGAAAATACGGTTGATGAAAAGGGCATCTATAGATGGAATTTGGTTCTTTCTCATGTTTGGATATGATGTTAGATTCAGTTTTGCTGGAACCTTATATTTCTAGCAAAATATGAATTACTGACAGATACAAAATATCCAAAGTTAAGAAAGAACCTGGAATTTCTGTAGATGCCCTTTTTAGTAGAAAGGAGGGTGTATGCATACGGTAAGTAAAAAACAATTGGAACTGTTGAGAAAACGGTATCCGGCGGGAACACCTGTCTGCCTGGATGCGATGGAAGGAGAAAGCCGGATGACATCAGGGCTGAAGGGCAGGGCGCTCTATGTGGATGATGCAGGCCAGATCCATGTCCAGTGGGAGAATGGAAGCAGCCTGGCATTGATTCCAGGTGTGGATCAATTTCATAAGATCAGTGATCCGGAGAAGAAAAAAGAGAAGGGGGAACCATCCCGGTAAAACAGGGCGGGAAGTCGGATTGGATCCTCTGGCTTCTTGCCCTTCCGTTGGTATGGTGGGCGGCGCTCCTGCTGGCGGATTCCGTAGGGCCAGGAAGAAATCTGATGGTCATTCTGGAACTGCTGACAGAAAAGCTGGACCATCCGTTTGAAATTCATTTTACGGAATATACGGTGAGATCGCTTCTGGTCTGTACATTTTTATACGGGATGGGAATCGGCGTCTTTTATTCGAACCAGAAGAATTACCGGCGCGGAGAGGAACATGGTTCCGCTAAATGGGGAAATGTAGGGCAGCTCTGCAAGAAATACCGTGCCATGCCTTATGCAGAGAATATTCTGCTGACCCAAAACTTCCGCATGGGTCTGGATTGTTACAAGCACCGGAGGAACTTGAACATTTTAGTGATTGGGGGATCTGGCGCCGGGAAATCCAGGACGTTCGCAATCCCCAATATCATGCAGTGTAACTGCTCCATGGTGATTACAGATCCAAAGGCCGAACTGCTCCGAAAGACGGGAGGTCTGCTGAAAAAGATGGGATATGAGGTGCGGGTATTTGACCTGATCCATCCGGATACTTCATTCTGTTACAACCCGTTCCAGTACGTGCAGGATGATAAGGACGTATTGCGCCTGATCAATAACCTGATTAAGAATACGACACCCAAAGGATCCCAATCATCCGATCCCTTTTGGGAGAAGAGCGAGACAGCACTTTTGCAGGCGCTGATGATGTACCTCTTACATGAAGCGCCGCCGGAGGAACAGAACTTCCCCATGATCATGGAAATGCTGGCTTCGGCGCAGGTGAAAGAGGAGGACGAGGATTATGAGTCCCCGCTGGATATCCTATTTGAACGGCTGGAGATGCGTGATCCGGAAAGTATCGCCGTGAAGCAATATCATATTTACAAACAGGCTGCCGGCAAGACCGCGAAAAGTATTCTGATTTCCGTAGGCGTCCGGCTGGCAGCGTTTAATTTGAAGCAGATCGCAGACCTGACCTGTACGGATGAATTAGACCTGTCCAGTATCGGGGAAAGGAAAGTGGCATTATTCTGCTGTATTCCAGATGCGGATACCAGCCTGAACTATCTGGTAGGAATGATATACAGCCAGTTATTCCAGACCTTGTATTATGTAGCGGATCGCCTGCACGGTGGAAAGCTGCCGGTGCCGGTGCACTGCATCATGGATGAATGGGCAAATGTGGCTCTGCCGGATGACTTTGAAAAGATCCTGGCAACCATGCGTTCACGCTCTATTTCCTGTAGTATTATCGTCCAGAACATGAGCCAGATCAAGGCGCTTTTTAAAGATTCCCACGAAAGTTTGGTAGGGAATTGTGACGAGCTTTTATATTTGGGCGGCAACGAAAAGGAAACGCACAAGTATGTTTCTGAACTGCTCGGAAAGGCGACCATTGATACCAATACCTATGGTCAGACGAGGGGAAAATCCGGCAGTTATTCCACAAATTTCCAGCAGAGCGGAAGGGAATTATTGATGCCCGATGAAGTCAGGCTATTGGATAATGACTACGCACTTTTATTTGTCAGAGGGGAGCATGCTGTTATGGACCGGAAGTATGACCTTTTAAAACATCCGAATATCAGGGATACGGAGGATGGAGGCGCACCACCTTATGATTATGCGGAAACACCGCTGGCACATGATATACCGGCATTTGATGAAACCCGATATGAAGACTATGAACTGCTCTCTGGCGAGGATATTGCCGGGGAGCCTTTTTAGAGAAACAAGGAGTTGCCCGTATTTGAAGTCTGCTTTGCAGATGGCGGGCAAGTAGGCAATCAATTTGCGATGCAAATTGATCACAAACGATGGGAGGAATGTGGATGAAATTTTATAAGATGAGAAAAAAATATGGCAGAGAGAATCAAAAGAAAACAACACCATTGCCGATGAACTCCAGACAGAGAAAGACATTTTCCGTCTATGCGGCATTGGCCTTCGCCATCTGTATGGGAACGATTACGGTTTATGCGTCAGGGGATCCGCTGGCTGTGGTAAATAACCTGTCATCCTTTATCTTTTCCCTGATCCGCGCGATCGGGATGATCCTGCTGGGCTTTGGAGTGGTGCAGGTAGGGCTTTCCCTAAAGAGCCATGATCCAAGCCAGAGGGCGAATGGATTTCTGACACTGGCCGGAGGGATCATCATTACCTTTGCGAAAGAGATCCTGGATATGATTGTGGGCTGATGCCGGGGATATTGTTTGAAAAAGGGGGTGCAGACAGATGGACAGCGATAACTGGATCGTCCAAAACCTGAACTCCGCATTGTCCACATGGGATACGAAGCTCTCAGAGATCTGGGGGCTTTTGACGCAGAGTCCGGAGGATTTCAAGGACGGCGCAATCTGGACAGTCATGTTAAATGTCAATGACGGCCTGAAAGCCATCGGATACGCCCTGCTGGTCTTGTTCTTTGCAGCCGGTATTGTCAAAACCTGTTCTAGCTATACGGATATCAAAAAGCCGGAGCATGCAGTGAAAGCATTCATCCGCTTTGCACTGGCACAGGGGGCGGTGATGCATGGGATGGAACTTTTGACGGCGGTCTTTTCCATTGTGCAGGGCATGGTGTCAAACATCATGTCCCATTCCGGTATGGCACAGGGGGTGACGGAGCTTCCGGCAGAGATCGTGGAAAAGATTGAATCCGTGGGGATGCTGGAATCCATCCCCCTATGGATCGTGACACTGCTGGGGAGCCTTTTGATCACTGTCCTGTCCTTTGTCATGATCCTGACCGTTTATGGGAGGATGTTCAAGCTGTACATGTATACAGCGATCGCCCCAATCCCCATTTCCACCTTTGCCGGGGAGCCGACCCAGTCCGTGGGTAAGAACTTCATCCGGTCTTATACCGGAGTATGCCTGGAAGGGGCGGTCATTGCGCTGGCGTGCATGATCTTTTCTGTATTTGCGGCAAGCCCGCCAGCTATAGGGAACCAGGATCTGTCGGCAGTGACGGTCGTATGGAATTATGTAGGGGAGTTGATATTCAACCTGCTGATATTGGTCGGAGCGGTGAAGGCATCGGACCGGATCGTGAAGGAGATCATGGGATTATAGAAGCCAGAATAAGAAATGAAGAAAAGGATTGGAATGATCCTACCTTTTGTAATGGAGGTGGTTGCAGATAGAAGTAAAAATGAATAAGGAGATCATGGAGTACCGGGAAGCCATGTTCTTTGGGCTGGATTTCCGCCAGATGACCTGCTCCCTGCTGGCAGTTGTGGCTGCGGTAGGGATTTATTTCGGCCTGCGGGAAAAAGCAGGGGAGGAGGTGACAGGGTGGCTGTGCATGTTAGGCGCGGCCCCATTTGCGTTCTGCGGATTTTTCCGATACCACGGGATGACTGCGGAACAGTTTGCGTGGGCATTTATCAAATCCGAATTCCTTTACCCGAAACGTCTTTTGTTCCAGCCGGAGGATTTATATTACCAATGTATGGAAGAACGTCTTTCTGCCGGAGATGGAAGAATAATGAGAAAGAAAGCGAAGTGTGGGAAGGCAAAACAGAAACGGAAAAAAGTTAGGGGAATAAGGCAGACTGGTAGAAAAGATGTGAAAAAGAACCGGTTAAGAAAGAAAAGAAAGAATCCAAGAGGGATGAAATTGGAAAATGTACGGAGGAATCCGCTGGACAGCCGGTCAGATAGTAGCATGTCAAACCGTATGAAGAAGGACAGCCCGACCGCCCGATATAGGGATTCACAGGAGAAAGGCTCAGACAGCATAGAGAAAAATCTACAGAAGGGCAAGCCAGACAGCATGCAGCATAACCCACAGAAGAGGGGGATGGGCAGCATGTATCAAAGCACTCGGAAAGGCAGGCCAAGAAGCATACAGCAAAATCCGTGCAATGGAAGGCCGGCCAACAGACGGAACAGCCAGCAGAACAGCAGGGCGGATGGCAGGCGGGAGGTTCGGCAGACGGAGAATCCCGGCCGCCAGAGGAAAAGGAGGGATGCGTATGATTAAGACATTGATCCAGGCAAGAAAAATGGATCGGGAGAAATTTAAAATCCCCCGGTCTGTCCAGCAGGCCATCCCCATCCGCCGGATCTGGCAGGATGGGATTTTCCAGGTAGGGAATAAATTCTCAAAATCATTCCGGTTTTCGGACATCAATTATTCCATCGCCAGCAAAGCGGACAAGATGGAAATGTTCCTGGATTATTCGGAGTTTCTAAATGCTTTGGATTCGGGGGCATCGGCAAAGATCACACTGAATAACCGGAGGATCAACAAGGAGGAATTTGAGGAATCCCTGCTGATCCCCATGAAAGGGGACGGGCTGGACAGCTACCGGAGGGAATACAATGAGATGCTGCTCTCCAAGGTCAGCGGCACCAACAACAGTATCCAGCAGGAACGGTACCTGACCATCAGTGTCCATAAGAAAAATGTGGATGAGGCCAGGACATATTTTGCAAGGGTAGGGACGGACATCGTCACCCACCTGGCCAAGCTGTCCTCTGTGGCAGAGGAACTGGATGCCGGGGAACGGCTGCAGATTTTCCGGGATTTCTTCCGGGCGGATCAGCCCCAGTGCTATCCCTTTGACTTGAAAGCATTTGCCAGAAGGGGGAAAAGCTTCAAGGACTGGATCAGCCCGGACACCATGGAATTCCACAGGGATTATTTTAAGCTGGGCGACCGGTACGGGCAGGTCTTATATATGCAGGGTTACGCCAGCTATGTAAAGGATGCCATGATTTCCGAACTATGCGACCTGAGCCGTGACCTGATGCTGTCCATTGATATCCTGCCGGTGCCCACGGATGAGGCGGTGAAGGAGATCCAGAACAGGCTCCTGGGGGTAGAGACGAATGTGACGAATTGGCAGCGCCGGCAGAACGCAAACAATAACTTTTCCGCAGTCGTTCCCTATGATATGGAGCTGCAGAGGAAGGAAACCAAGGAGATGCTGGACGACCTGACTACCAGGGACCAGCGGATGATGTTTGGCCTGCTGACTATGGTGCATATGGCAGACAGCAGGGAACAGATGGAATCAGATACGGAAACCCTGCTGTCCGTAGCAAGGAAACATCTCTGCCAGATGTCGGTATTGAAATGGCAGCAAGTGGATGGGATGAATACAGTGCTGCCATATGGTCTGCGGAATATCCATACACAGCGGACTTTGACAACCGAATCCACGGCGGTGTTGATCCCCTTCCATACCCAGGAGATCATGCAGCCGGGTGGGATTTATTACGGGCAGAATGCGGTCAGTAAAAATATGATCGTGGCAGACCGGAGGAAACTGCTGAACGGGAACTCCTTCAGGCTGGGAGTCAGTGGCAGCGGTAAATCTTTTTCTGCTAAGGAAGAGATCGTGGATCTGGCATTGTCCACGGAGGATGACATTCTGATTTTGGATCCGGAGTCGGAATTCGCATCGCTGGTGGAAGCGTTGAACGGGGAGGTCATCCAGATATCCGCCACGTCGGGCACCCACCTGAACGCTTTGGATATGGATGCAGCATACGGGGATGATAAGAACCCGCTGATTGAGAAGTCAGAGTTCATCCTGTCGTTGTTTGAGCAACTGGTAGGCGCAGGCAACCTGTCGGCCAAGGAGAAATCCATCCTGGACCGGTGTACGGCAGACGTGTACCGGGAATATATCCGGGGCGGTTACCGGGGGAAGGTTCCGACCTTGAAGGATCTGTACCGGGAACTGATGGCACAGCCGGAGGAAGAGGCAAGGGGGCTTGCACTGTCTTCGGAATTGTTTATCAATGGGAGCCTGAATACCTTTGCACAGTCCACCAATGTGGATACAAAGAGCCGCATCATTGATTACGATATCCGGGAGCTGGGTGAGCAACTCATGCCCTTGGGGATGCTGGTCACATTGGACAGCATTTTCAACCGGGTGATCCAGAACTGGAAGAAAGGAAAGACCACGTGGATCTTTGCAGATGAGTTTTATTTATTGTTTCAGTACCAGTATAGCGCGGATTTCTTTTATCGCTTATACAAGCGGATCCGGAAGTATTATGGTTTTGTGACAGGGTTGACGCAGAACGTCGAAGTGCGCCCAGATAGGGCATTGTGTAAAGTAGCGTAGGTGCTACCGTCTATGATAGTGGACGAATCAACCCACCTTACCGACTTGGCGGAAACGCTATACGGGACCATCGCATGGTGGGAAAGGGGTTAGCCACCGAAAGGCTTTAGGTGCGGCTGTACCTCTATGATAAGAAGATATGAGGATAAGAGTGTGTTTAGCGAATGTGAGGTTCGAGTTTCTGTTTTTTTTTTTTGCAGATATGGGTAGAAGCCTTGAAACCCATGTCACAACACTGTTATGGAATCTTCGACTCTATAACAACTATCAAACTGTTGTGAAACAGGCGTGAGAACACGTCATAAAGAACCGAAAGCATATCCGACAATCTTCACATACCTATACACAGTGTTAACTGGGGATTGCCTTAATCAGGCTCATCTGCCTGACATGGTAACGGAGGCTCCGTAGTAGTCCGAGAGCGTTAATGGCGCTTACATGGCGAAGGGGGCTAGTTAGTAACATCTAAAATTGTAAGAATGAAAGGGAGGAGAAACCTCAATGAAACCAACATCGGAGATTTTAGAGCGTATCGCAAAAAGTTCAAAGGAACACAAAGACGGCGTATTCACAAGGTTATACAGATATTTACTGCGTGAAGATATTTATTATGCCGCCTACCAAAAACTCTATGCAAACAGAGGTGCAACAACAAAAGGAATTGATGATGATACCGCAGATGGATTTAGTGATGTGTATGTAAAGAAATTAATCGACGAACTGAAAGACGGAATTTACAGGGCAAAACCCGTAAGACGGGAATATATCCCAAAGAAAAACGGGAAAAAGCGTCCGCTTGGAATCCCATCTTTCAGGGACAAGCTATTGCAGGAAGCAGTCAGAATGATATTAGAAGCAATCTACGAGCCAGTCTTTCATGACCATTCCCATGGTTTTAGACCGAAGAAAAGCTGTCATACGGCTCTGCGTCAGATTTCCTCTGACTTCACAGGGGTCGTATGGTTCATAGAAGGCGATATCACAGGTTGTTTTGATAACATCGACCATGAAATATTGGTGGGTATTCTCGCAAGGAAGATTAAAGACAGTAAATTTCTGAACATTATCCGGCAGTTTCTAAAGGCAGGATATGTGGAGAACTGGAAATATAATAAAACATACAGCGGTGCCCCACAGGGCGGCATCTGTTCTCCCATATTGGCAAATATCTATTTGAATGAATTAGACCAGAAGTTTGAGGAAATCAGGAAAAGATTTGATAAGCCAAGAGATGCCAAAGACAGGAAAACACCGGAATACAGGGAAATAGATAATGAAATGAAAAAGATTTCTTATTGGATTGACCACACGGAAGACATCACCAAAAGGCAGGAATTGATTGATGAACATAAACGTCTGAAAAAGGTGATACATAAGATTCCCTGCCATCCACAGACAAACAAGAAATTTACATTTGTACGTTATGCCGATGACTGGCTGGCGGGAGTATGCGGAACAAAAGAAGAGTGCATTGCTCTTAAAGCGGAGATAGCGGATTTTCTGAACAAAGAATTAAAATTGACTTTAAGTGAGGAAAAGACGCTGATAACGCATAGTTCCGAAAAAGTACGTTTCATAGGATATGATATCAGTGTCCGGAGAAGCCAGGAAATCAAAGGCCATAAAATGAAGAACGGAAAGTGGAGGAAATCACGATCCTTACACCTCAAAGTTGCTCTGACAATTCCCCATACGGAAAAGATAGAGAAATTTATGTTTGCAAAGAAAGCCATCATCCAAAAGGATGGTAAATTTAAACCAGTCCATAGGACAGCACTTTTAAACCAGTCTGATAGTGAGATTGTAGAACAATATAATGCGGAAGTGAGAGGACTGCTGAATTATTATAATCTGGCAGTGGATTACCATACCTTAGATTACTTCTGTTATTTAATGGAATATAGCTGTTTGAAAACAATCGCGAGCAAGCACAAATCGTCTGTTCGCAAAATTATCAGGAAATATAAAGATAAGAAAACATGGTCTGTTCCTTATGAAACGAAAGAGGGAACAAAAAGAGTGCGTCCTGTTAAAATCGCCGACTGCAAGAGAGGCGAGGCTAATGATATTGTGTTCCAAAGAACAAAATTTAACTGGAAATCCACAATCAGACAAAGGCTGAATGCCGGCGTATGCGAATTATGTGGTAAGAAAGATGCGGATTTATACGAGGTACATGTAGTAAGAAATCTGAATGAATTAGGAAATTCAGATTGGGAGGCTGCCATGAAAGCAAAGCGGAGAAAAACGCTTGTAGTATGCAGCGGCTGCCATAAGAGAATCCACAGTTAAGCGATATGTCAATTACTAATGGGGAGCCGGATACTCGGAGACGGGTAAGTCCGGTTCTGAGGGAGGATGTAGGAGACCTGCCGATTTGATCGGTAAGGCGCCTTTGTCCTACCCTGCGAACTTCTGAAATCCGATACGGCAAGGCTGATGCTTGCGAACAGTGAATTTCTGATCTTATTAAACCAGTCTAGCACAGACCGGGAGGAATTGGCAAGGCTTTTGAACATTTCAGACAACCAGCTTTCCTATATCACGAACGTGGGTGCTGGTCATGGGCTGATCCGGTGTTCCGGGAATCTCGTACCATTTGAAAACACATTTCCGAAAAATACAAGGCTTTTTGAACTGATGTCAACCTCTGCAGGGGATTTTCATGGGAAAGAGTGAAAGTAGCTGTTGACTGATAAATAAGTTATATACTTTGCAAAAAAAGTTTCATAGAAACAGCATGTATTTAAAAATAGGTTTTATACTGGAATGTGGAAAATTGCGGATGATAGGTCAGTGTTTGGAAAGGTATGTTTGCTGTTATAAGTAGATATGCCCTTTCTTTATGCTAAAGAGGCAAAAAACCACATTATTATGAAACTTATTTAGCAGAAAAGGAAGTGGTTAGTATCGAACTTATTTTTGAAAGGACAGCAGCTGCGAATCGTTAATATCAAGTGATGAAATAATGGTTCAGCGATGAAAAAATGCGGTGAATAAAGAAAGGGGCAGTGACATATGGAAACAGCATTATCAACTCCATTGAAAGAGCAGGAAAGATTCCAAGAACTCTTCCACCTTTTAGATGAAAAAGGACTCAGGTCGGAAAAAGGGCAGGTTATAGATTTGGTGAACTATATCGACAGCATGGATGCGCAGTTTGGAAAAGTGCTGTCAGAATTGCGGACTGTAAAGCGCCAGCTAAAAACCATCGAGCAGAGGGGAATCCGGCAGACCCTGCTGCGGACAGTAGGGACGCTGGAGGCAAAGCTGGGAGCGGCTAAAGCAGAGCTGGTGGATTTGAAAAAACAGTTCGTGAAAAGTGTAAACCGGACCCTCACCAGATTTAAAGAAAAAGGGATCCTGGCCGTCTATGAAACCATTGATTTTTTTGGAATCCGAAAGGGGCTTTTGGGTGTGAAAAGACAGCTCCGCTATTCCCAGGAGACGGCAGACCGGGGAATCATCAGCCTGGAAAATATCGGGAATGAAATGTACGGAGTGAGGACGCACCTGGGAAACATCAAACGGGAGCTGTCAGGAAAAGGACCGTTGGAGACAGGCTCCCGTGAAATGGAGAAAGGGGCGGTATTCCAGGTACAGAAAATGCTGTACGGAACAATCGGAGTTTTAGATCATATGGAGAAGCAGACAGACCGGACGATCCGGCGGCTGGACTGCCTGGGAGAACGGGCCAAGGAAATCAAACGGCCATCCGTCAGAGGGGATCTGAAAGCCATTCGTACCAGGCAAAAAAGCAACATGGGCAAAAATATCCATGCAGCACACAAAAAGGCAAAGGCGGCTGTGCGGTAGTAGTTAGATCTGGTTTGAAATTCCGCCGGCGGCGGGCCTGGTACTCTGCTTATATTGTTTTTAACGGATTTTTTAAGAGTGCTATTATTCGAAAGAGGTGATCAATGAAGGATATCAAAACAAAAGAAGCCAGAAGAGCTCCGAAGCTGAAAGACCCTGTTTCCAGGATACCGAAAAACCTGATACGGGAAGCGGTGCTGAGAACGAAAGAGAAGTCCCGGGACATCTATGAGACCGAAATGTCCAGAGACAAGAAAGAGTCACCGACAGAATATTCCCACAGGAAAATCGAATCCGCAGGGCAACAGTCAGCCAGTATGACGGCCAGGGCATTTACCACAACCGGTCAAAGCATTGCAAAAAAATCCCATAAAAAGATAGGGGAGCGTATCAGAGGGAAATCTGCGGCAGAGGATGTTCAGAATCAAGCGGAGGAGCAGATAAAGGGCAACATCCGGGAAAACGCACCTGCAGGAAAGCCCGGAGTTTTTGAAAAAACGGAACCACTGGGCACAGAAACGATACAAATAGACTCCGAAAAAATAGAAACTATCAAAACAGGGACTATAAGAGCAGGGACTGTAAGAACAGAACCGAATGCAGAAAAGATTAAAACAAAAGCAGGCGGGAACCAGGCTTTCGATCCTGGAGGAATTAAAGTAAAACAAAGCCGGAGGGAGGCATTCCATTCCGGCGTTACCAGGAGGGTGAAAACGGATACCCGGGCTTTTGGATCATTTTCCGGAAGGTTTACCAGGGAAATCCAGGCAGGACAAAGTGCAGTGCAGAAGGTACAGGTAGGCCATGTAGGAAAAGCAGCCAGGCAGATGGCAATTCAGTCTGTCCGGACAAATCTGGAAGCCGTGAGAAGTGTAAAGAAAACCACCAAAACGGCTGCTAAGGGGATCATTTCCTCCATCAAAGCGGCGGCAGCGTCCTCGAAATGTTTGACAGCCATTGCTTCCGCAGGAGGCGGACTGGCCGTATTGCTGATTCTTATAGCAGGCGTGATTGGCGGTGTTTTACTTTCCAGCAGTAACCAGGGTTCGGAATCGTTGAGCCAGGAGGTGCTGGATTACACCCCAGTGATCCGCCGGTATGCCAATGAGTATGGAATCCCGGAATATGTACAGGCCATACAGGCCATCATGATGCAGGAATCCAGGGGGCAGGGAAACGATCCCATGCAGGCCAGCGAGTGCCCCTTCAATACCCGATATCCCAACAGCCCCAACGGAATCACAAATCCAGAATATTCCATTCAGGTCGGGATTCAGTATTACGCATACTGCGTCCAGGAGGCCGGATGCACGGGGCCCCAGGATCTGGACAGGCTAAAGCTCAGCCTTCAGGGCTATAATTATGGGAACGGGTACATATCCTGGGCCATCCAAAACCATGGCGGCTACAGTGAAGCAAACGCCCTGCAGTTTTCCCAGGAACAGGCGTCAGCACATGGCTGGTCAGGCTATGGAGACCCGGAATACGTCCCCCATGTGATGCGGTATTATTCCGGAGGAAATCTGTTCGCCGGATTATTTGGAAACAGCCAGATGGTATCAGTTGCAATGGCGCAGGTCGGAAACCCGGGGGGAGAGAAGTTCTGGTCATGGTATGGATTCAACGGAAGGGTGGAATGGTGTGCCTGTTTCGTGTCATGGTGTGCGGATCAGTGCGGATTAATCGCAAATGGGGCGCTTCCGAAATTTGCCTCTTGCCCGGCTGGCGTGGAGTGGTTCCGTAGCAATGGAAAATGGAAGGACAATAGCTACAGTCCGGCAGCGGGGGCGATTATCTTTTTTGATTGGGACGGAGATGGGGTGTCGGATCATGTGGGGATTGTGGAGAAATGTGAGAATGGGAGGGTATATACAGTGGAAGGAAATTCGGATGATAGGGTACAGCAGAGTATTTATATAGTAGGTTCCAACTTGATTTTGGGGTATGGATTATTAATATAGATTTGGAATATAAAAGAAATATGTGTTAGTCATTAAGTTATGGACATTCACAATTTTAGCCACTACTGTGTTAAAATTCTTTTAAATGCAGTAGTGGCTAATAAAATTTCCGGAAAACTAAAGTATGCTCTTTCTATTCGACCCGATTATTACAAAATATCAACTGTTTTTGATGTTATAAAGAAAATAAATATTTAAACTCTAATCCAATCGCCAATCCATTGCTTTCGTGTATAATCATATTGACGTTTATATAAGACTCCATTGACGAGTTTAAATCTCCAGCGAATATCATTAGCTTTTGGAGAAATTTCAGTAGTAGTTGAAACAAAAGAATTATTGGAAGTCCTATCTGCATATGTAGAACCTATAGCTGGTATATTCAGAATAATACATAAAGCTATTATATGTATAATCACAGGATTCGTAATACATTTATTTTTCATAATTTAATTCACCTCTCTTATAAATAGGAATATTTTGTAATTCTTCGGGGATAGAATTAATACTTGTACAATATTCTTCATTTATATAAATAAAGTATTTGTCTTTATCTTGCAGTATGTATGCATTTTCAGCAGTAATTTGTATTTCTCCAGGTTCCACTATATTCTCTAATTTAAGAAAAGATGCTTCTGGAGTAAAGAAAATAGAAAAAAATACAGCAAAACATATAAGAACATAATATAAAGTATGATTTAGTGTTTTGGAATGCTTCTCATTATTTTTAATATTAAGAATATAATTTATCCGCATTGTCAATAAAGAGGGACGCTTAATTGCAAAATTCATCAAAGTACAGGGAAAAGGATGCTTTTCCAGATATATTTTTTCGGCAGTTTTTACGATTAAAGCAGCATAATCAGTGATGTTAAATTTAGTGATAGTGCGTATAACAAAAAAATCATTTGACAGTTCTAAAAATAAAGCATATTCCCTCTTTAGATAATATACGAATGGATTCCACCAATGAATCCGGCAAATTACTTCCATTAATAATGTCATCCAAAGATGATGTTGCTTATAGTGGGCTAATTCATGTATGCAGATGCATTCTATTTCATGTTCAGTAAATCCTTCTAAATCTGGAATGATTAGAGTAGGCGTAAACAATCCGAAAATAGATGGGGAAATTGGTTTTTTTATAATAGCGATTCGTATTTTCTTATTATAATGGTTTTCAATAAAACTATATAAATAATCCCATTTGCTATTACTTTCAATATAAAAATAAGAAAGATAGTTTTGCATTCTAATATATTGTATAGCTAATTTAACAAGTAAGATAATTGAGACTACAAACCAAATCGCTAAAATTAAATCTGCAATTATAAAACGGCTACTTCCTATCTGAGTGGTAGTAAAGTTAGTTAAACTTGGTAGAAAATTATAGGAATAGATGGAATATGTAAATGGAAAATTAACAGGTATTCCCATCCGTATCAAAATGATTAGAATACCTATGATTGAAAATTTTGTTATACCTATTGAAAAAACGGTATTTCGATGCAAAAGTACGTATAGATATCCACTAAGAAAAATGGTAATAATAAAACATGTAAAAAAGGGTCCAAATGAAAGTGACATCCTAGTCCTGATCTCCTTGCAGTAGTTCTCTTTTTTTTCTTGTAATTATTTTTTCCAATTCATCTAACTCATCCAGTGTTGTTTTTGTATCTATTAATGATTTGATCAGAAAGAATATATTTTTTTCATCCCCAATGATATCTTTATAAAGGGCATCAAAATATTCTTCTTTGGAAATTATAGGCGTATAACACCGTGTCAACACCGTGCCACTATGAACAATATCCGCTACTTTAATTGCATTTTTGCTAATCAAAGTACGAAGTCCGGCTTGCACAGTATTAATATTTAATGACGAATTGAGATTTACAATGTCAGAAGCAATAAGTGGTTTATCATGATTCCAAAGGGTTTTCATGATTTCCACTTCCTTTTTAGTAAAACGATTTTTCATATATTTATCCTTCCATCTTCTCGAAAGCTGAACTTTCCATTAGTTTATATCCTATTATACACAAAAAAATAAATATGTAAAGATATAAACGTAAAATTAAATTAAAAACTAAATAAAAACATAAATAAAGAAAGATAATGTAGAAAAATAAAGAAATAGTAAAAAAATACTTGAAAAAACAATAGAAACGTGATAGGATAAATTTGTTGAACGATTGTATAAGTACTCGCATAAAGTAAAGTTTATAATCTGGTCATGCTTATTGGAAAATTTATGGCGGCTTCTAGGGCCTGCCCACATGGTCAAAGCAAGAATCAAGTGGGGAAAGCCAACTGATTAAGTAGAGGGATTGCATTAATGGATAAAGAGTCTTTTGTTTATGAGTTAGGGAGAAAAAGACGATGTGCCAGATGAAGTGTACGATATAGTTTTTAATATGCTCAAATTCGAGTTCTCGGGCTTATTAGTTTTTGTGCTTAAAAAGAGGATTTGATTCCCTGTAGCTTACTGTGCAACAAATGAAGCTGAGGCGAATACCTTGCGATTTGCTACAAGGAAGTTTATTGGAAAGACGCGATAGTAGGTCTATAAATATTATGTTAGTTTTTATAGTATTAAAAAATACTATAATTGCTAAATATAAAAAATGGAAAGGGGGTATACTTATGTTAAAGGCAGTAAATCGAGTAGCTAAGTCAGAGATTCGCAGCATTATTACTGATGAAAGATGTGGCGATACATGTATTTTCTGTGATGAACCACGTGATATGTGTACAAAATGCGATGAAGAATTGTGCGGATTGCCGAAGGATTGGGACTAGTTATTTACTAAAAAGGGGATACTTATTGTATGAATATACTGCTAATTAAGTATCCCTTTCTTATGTATGGAAAGATGTTTTACAGCAGAACTTAAATAGGGAAGGTAAAATACAAATGAGCAAAATTACAGATTTTTTTATTGAAGGAAAATTGGAATTTTTTCCATACAAAATTTTTGGGATAAAGGATAAATATTATATTTTAAGTAATGTTGCCAATTCGATTTTTCAGATTGATGGTGCGGAACTGGAATTGTTGCAGTATAATGGAACTGCATGCGAATGTTTACTAGAACATTTTGAAGAAGAAAAAATAAAGGCCATATTAGAAAATTTTGCTGAGTCATTTATAATCAAGACTCCCAGTAATATAAACGTAATTCAAGAAAAGACACGATGTAATAAGATAGGCATAAAAGCAATTACATTATTAGTATGTCAAGAATGCAATTTACGATGTAAATATTGTTATGGTGATGGTGGAGAGTACAGTGATCGTGGCAAAATGACTGTGGGTACTGCTAAGAAATCTGTTGATTATTTGTTTGACAAGGCTATAAAAGATGATATTTCGGTGATTTTCTTTGGTGGGGAACCATTAATGCAATATCCATTGATAGAGGAAGTTGTGGAGTATGCTAAAATTAAAGGGGAAAATGAGAATAAAACTCCCTGTTTTTCGATTACGACGAATGCTACTTTGATTAATGAAAAAATAGCACGCTATTTTGCTGAGAATAAATTTTCGGTTACTATTAGTATAGACGGCTCTAAAGGCAGCAATGATAAAACCAGATATTATATTGATGGTAAAGGTGCACATGAAAAAATTTTGCGAGGAGTAGCTTTATTGGAAAGTGCTGGTGTAAAAATGTCTGCAAGAGCGACCGTATGTCCGGATAACTGTTCGGAGATGTTTGATAATCTTATGTTTTTATTAAATGAACCTTTTGAGTCTGTTTACTTTTCACCAGCAATAAACTTAATGAAAAAAGAAGATTATAAAGTTTATATATCTGAAATAAAAAAGATGGCAGATTATTTTATAAATCTTATTTATTCAAAGCAATATGATAAGGCATGTAAAATAAAAAATATTAATTCGATTGTAACAAGGATACATATGGGAGGTATTAGAAAGGTTCATTGTGGAGCCGCATGTAATATGATAGCGGCAGATATTAATGGGCAATTTTATCCATGTCATAGATTTGTAACAAATAAAGAATGTATAGTTGGTTCTGTGGAAGATGGCATAAATATGCAAACTTATGGTTCATTTATAGATAATTCATTAATCAACAATAGTCCATGTAGGATATGTTGGGCTGTAGCATTATGTGGCGGCGGTTGTCCATATGAAAATTATCAGGAGACAGAATATATAACTGTGCCTAATCCGCTAGTTTGTAGTGTAATGAAAGATATATATGTTTATATAATAGAGCAGTATCTTTTATTGCCGGAAGAAATCATAATGGATTATTTTACTTCCCATTGCCGAGAGTCTTGATTATATTAGATTATAAATCATAATTTTTTGGCTCTGATATAGTTTGTTAGTGGAAAAGCAGTGAATATAAAGTAATTAATAATGCGATTTCTGGATATGTTGATTTTGGGATGAGGAATGTAATATGGTTTTACAGGCTAAAAATATTAAGAGATATTTTAAGAATTCAGAAAATATTAACAAAGCTTTGGATGATGTGACAATATCTGTCAGTCATGGAGAATTTGTTGCTATTATGGGGGAATCCGGTTCAGGCAAGACAACATTGCTCAATTGTCTTGCCTCAATTGATAAACCTGACTGCGGAAGCATCTGCTTTGACGGAACCAGCATTACTGAATTGAAAGATGATCAGATTTCTAAATTTCGGAGCAGTAAGATGGGATTTGTGTTCCAGGAATATAATTTGCTAAGTACTTTAACCGTGCAGGAAAACATGGAACTGCCGCTTTCAATTAATGGATTTTCAGTTTCCGAAATAAAAAGTAAGACATCCCAGATGGCTAAAAAATTCCATATAGAGAATTTATTACAAAAGTATCCGAATGAAATTTCCGGAGGGGAAAAGCAGCGGTGCGCATGTGCCAGAGCAATTATCCATGAGCCGAAAATTGTATTTGCCGACGAGCCGACCGGGGCATTGGATCATAAAAATTCTATTATGTTATTGGAAGTTTTGAAAATCATGAATTGTGAATGGGACACGTCAATATTAATGGTGACGCATGATATAACGGCGGCAAGTTATGCAGACAGAATTGTTTTTTTAATGGATGGAAAAATAAAAACGGAAATGAATTATAATAATCAAAAACCAGAAGAATATAAGCAGTTAATTTATAATAATATTATGTATTGATTGATGAGGGGATGCTATGTTTTATATAAAATTAAGTATAAAAAATTTAACAAAAAGTATCCTGGACTACAGTATATATTTTGGGACACTTGTTCTTCTGGCTGCTGTGATTTATGCTTTCCGTTCCCTTAGCACTTCGCGTTTAGTTCTTGACTTAAGCAAAAATTTTTCGATTTTCCCTAAGATTATAGGGGCATTAACCGGTTTGGTTTTTTTGATAGGGATACTGATTGTCCGATATTCGATTTTATTTATTTTTCAGCAAAGAAAACGTGAATTTGCTATTTACACTTTGCTGGGCATAAAAAAATATCATATAATGGGGATGTTCTGTATAGAAAATTTATTTTTAGGAATTGCTGCATTTGTCATTGGAATATTGTTAGGCATGTTTTTAAATGCGCCGCTTTCCTATCTGATTATGTGGCTATTGAAAAGCAGCCATGAATATCATATTACGCTGTCTGGCCAAAATATTATTTTTACATTGATAAGTTTTGGCGTTTTTTACCTGTTTGGCCTAATCGGAGCGCTGACTGCGATATATACAAAAACAATTTCGCAATTATTAAATCCGTCAAATGAATTCTCTGATAAGAAGTATAAACGAGGGATTAAAAATTTTTTTTTGATTGTATCTTTCCTCTTATGTACCCTAGGGATTTGCCTGGTTATAGTGGCCATCCGCAATGACCAAAATGCACACACACTTTTTTTGGTGGCCTTTTTATTGGTTTTTATAGGACTATTTATATTTTATAGGAATAGCTCTATTGTTATCATGAAGATATTCAGCTATTTCCATAAATGGAGATATAGGAGCATTAACAATTATTTTTATGGACAAATACGTTGCAGATCCATTTTCTATGAGAAGCAAAATGCACTTCTGGCAGTACTGAATATGCTTGCTTTGGGTACCCTGGCTTTAAGCCTTGCAATGACAAATATATCTTATGTAAACATGGAAACGTTCTATCCATATGATTTGGAGGTTCTTATTGATGCGGATATCTCCTGGAAGGAGATGCAGAAAATACAGCAGTATGTATCGGAGCAGACACCAATTTCAGCTTCACGGATTTATAATCTTTACAAAACCAGTGACGAAATCTGCGTTATCAGTCTGAGCGATTATAATTTTCTAAGGAGACAGATTGGCAAGGACAGCAAACAGTTAGGCACAGGCCAGTTTATCATCCATTGCGAAGAAAGGCGGTATCTGGATGAGATATTAGACAGAATAAGGGAAGAACCGACATTTCAGATCGGTGACGTGAATTTAACAACTTCTAAATCGTTGGTGTTTACGGAGGCAATGGAACAAGTAAAAACTGCCGGCATGAATGGCTATGCCGTAGTCGTTCCCGACCAATTTGTGGATAAAGCGCATATATGTGCAACCCGCCTGGTTATGATGGGGGATGATATTCCGGTAGCTATGAAAGAGAGGCTTGAAGACTATCTGCATTATGAATGGACTGGAAAAAAGGAGGTGGATACGAAAGACCATATTTATTATGATGTAATTGTAAAAACGTGGAAATTACAGAATTCTATAGTTGGATATGGAATGATTGCTTTTGGCGGATTATATCTCGCTATAACTATTTTAATTTTGTTAGGGGCGGTTATTTCTTTCCAACAGCTCTCATTGTCAGAAGAAAGAAGGGAGAATTTTAAAATTTTAAGTTCGCTTGGCATTTCGTGGAGAGAGTGGCTGGTGGAAATAAAGCGAGAAATTGTCGCGAAATTCTTTATTCCAGTAATCATTCCTATATCTATTACAGTGGTTTTGTTGGGAGTTCTGCAGTTTGTCTACGGGCCATATTTATTGACAGATGAAAACGTTATATGGCTGAGTGGATTGATTGCTTTGAGCATTTTCCTGGGTATATATTGTGTATATTTATTCTTAGTATATTGGACTTGCTGTTATGTCATGAAGAAATAAGACTGCTATACAATTTTAGGGAAGAGCTGACTATAATGAAAAAAAGAGAGATCGAAAAGAAACTGATTTCAATACTGGATCCGTATAAGACTAAACTAATAATTATATTTTTATGTCTTATATTGATGTCAATAATGAGTTTGTGTATACCACTTATCAGTAAAGTTATAATGGATGAAGGGTTTTTGGAAAAAAATCATAATATTTTTATAAGGTGTATAATATATTTATTACTTATTTATTTGAGTACGTTTGCTTTGGAAATGATAAAAGAAAAGATTAGAATTGGAATAAAAATAGATATAGGAGTCCGCTTAAATAAAATTGTTTTTAAACATATTGAAAAAATCTATATACAATATTTGACAGATAATAATAATGCGGAATTATTAAACAGAATTGATAAAGATATAGAAACTATAACTTCTATAGCAGATAGTCAAATTTTTTCATCAGTAACTAAATTTCTGAATATTATTGGTGGTACAATAGGGCTTTTTATTATTAGCCCTCGATTGGCTATAATTATACTGTTTTTTGTACCTCTCAAATATTTGTATATTAGATGCTTTAAAAAAATAGGGAAAAATATTAAGATAGAATATTTGAAATGTAATCAATCTTATATTAAATGGTTTGCAGAATATATCAATGGAATTGAAATTATTCGATTATTCAATATTCAGATTGAAAAGGAAAAAGAATTTAATAATGAACAAAAAAAAGTGATGGAGTGTGAAAAGAGATTAGATTTATTTGAACAATTTAATTTCAGAATCGATTCCATTGTTATACAAATTTTAGTACTGATTATTTATTTAATATGTTTTAGCATGTTGACTGACTCGAAAATGTCCATAGGTGGTGTATATGCATTTGTATCATATAGTTCATATGTTTTGGGTCCGATAGCAACAATATTTAATGTAAATTACTTTCTGTCAATAGTATCCGTTTCTTTGAATAGGTTATATGAATTTATTGAGTTACCAGAAGAAAATTCTGATAATGAAATTATAGATGAGTTAAGGGATATGAAAGTAGATAGTATTGAGTTTAGAAACGTAAATTTTTCATATAATGAAAAGCCATTATTAGAAAATTTATCATTATGTATAAATGCTCAAGAGAGAATAGCGTTGGTCGGCAATAATGGTTCTGGAAAAACGACAATTATCAATTTACTTTTACGATTTTATAATATAAATTCCGGAGAAATACTATTAAATGGAAAAAGCATCTATGATCTTAGTGTTCAGAGTTATAGGAAACTATTTTCTGTGGTTAGCCAGGATATATATTTATTTAATGATAGTCTGAAAAATAACATATGCCTGTACAAAAAGATGGATATTGATAAGTTAAATAAAATAATTAAAGATAGTCAATTAGAAGAAGTTGTTAATGAAAAATCATTAGAATATATGATTGGTGAAAATGGATGCAAATTATCGGGAGGGCAAAGACAGAAAGTAGCATTGGCGAGAGCCTTAATACAGGAAGCTCCTATATGTATTTATGATGAATTTACAGCCAATATAGATAATGTGTCTACAGAATATATTGTTAAAGTTTTATCGAAAAGCTATAGTGGTAAAATTTTAATAATAGTATCGCATGATAAGTTTGTTCAGCAATTCGCAAATCGAGTAATCAATATAACATAATCTGTCAATAACAAAGATTGAACTGTATCAGGCATTAGACAATATCTGAGGAAAAGCAGAGAAACTGAGAAAAAAGATATAAAAGGTTCTACAGAAATTTATATTAAGAATTTGTGGAGGGGAGATGCTTTATGAATTCAAATATGAATACCAGTTATCAATCCGTGACAAATTATGAAGGAGTGGTCAGCAGGCGGAGGAATCCTACGCACTCGGCGGTAAGGCCTATCGGAGATGTACAGCAGAAGGAAATCGTTGCTTCAAAAGATGAGGTACTGATATCCAGAATACTTCGCTGTTGAGTAAAGATTTATGGATGTGGAATATAAACTGTATAACTTTTACGAGAGAATAAATAACAGCAGGCTTTATTGTCTATATAATGGAGTTAAAACCCTCGTCTTTGGGCAAAAAGAACAAGCAATTCTGGGGCCAGCATTTGTGGTAAAAGGATATTTTGTGGCAAGCAGTGGAAATGTGACAGATGAAATTATCAAAGAATATATACAAAATCAAGATTAACAAGAGAAATTAAAAACAGACAACTTTGAAATAAGCTAAAGATAAAAGGAAACACGAAGAGCAGAGACAACTTTAGGCTGCTTCAGCAGCAAACCAACCTACTGGCTTTAGCCGGTAGTGGTTCAATTTGCAGAAAACCCTGCGGGAATAATTTATGCTGAAGGTTTAAATAGAATGATAAAGTCAGTTTCTGGACTGACTAAAAATTTGGTTGTATCTGAATATTATAAAATTGGGGGAGGCATAGACAATATGGATAAAAATTCAAATATATTGTGATCAGGATAAGCGCATCAATCTCTTCTAAAAACTTATTGACATTTTAAATATGTTTGTTCCAGAGCAAATAGTCTTCTAAAAATGTATTACATATTATTGAAAAGTGTATTTTCACTCTATGGTAAGTAATGAGAGACATATTTAAAAATCACCATCCATTTCTTTTAAGAGAAATTGTCTGATATTTCATTTTAATACAGGCCTATTTTTGTCCTGTTCAGTGCAATTAAATTGATGCGTTTATCCTGGTATTGTGATAGGAATATCTGATTAATATTAATAGTAACAATAACATGAAAAACATTTATAGTTAATAGTGAAATCGTGTTTAATAGTTGAAAATTATTTCTAAAAGAAAATTCTCTTGAAGTGTAGATTATTCTATCTCAAGAGTTTTTTTGTAAGTGCCTCAAAAGATGGCGTAGTGCATTTCCCTGCAATTCCTGTTATACTGATGAAAATCATATAACGAAAGGAGTGAAACCCGAATGGGAAATGGAAAACAGGAACCAGCCAT
>CAJSZT010000002.1:0-302145 GCA_910573785.1 Lachnospiraceae bacterium
TAGTATGCTGGCGTCTCTGAAAATAAGAATACACCCATTTAGTCTATATGGAAATATGGAATCGAAGCTTTCGTCATCATTTGTGCCGCCGCAGGCGGTATGGTAACAAATTTGAGAGGTATCTGGATCAGGCTACGGCTGTGTAAACAGAGCTGACAGATTTACCAATTTCACATGATATAACTATGCGGAGAGCCGGATTTGTGCTATGATAAGAGTGCAAGTCTGGCTCTCTTTTTTTGAAAGGAGAGTTCACGATGAGTGAGAAAAGACGAGATAACCGTAATCGGATTTTGCGAGAGGGCGAGTACCAGCGTAAGGATGGGAGGTATCGGTTCCGCTATATTGATGAGGACGGAAAAGAGAAAAATGTATACAGTTGGCGTTTGGACAAGAATGACCCAATGCCAAAAGGGAAGAAGCGGGAGCCTTCCCTGCGTGAGAAAGAAAAACAGATTGAAGCGGATTTGTTTGACCGTATCGTAACCAACGGTGGCAACTATACTGTTTTGGAACTGGTAGAAAAGTACGTTTCATTGAAAACAGGAGTTCGTCACAATACGGTTGCCGGATATAAAACGGTCATCAATATGCTGAAAAAAGAGAGTTTTGGGAATCTGCGAATTGATAAGGTGCGTTTGTCAGATGCAAAGGCATGGTTAATTAAGCTCCAGCAGATTGATGGACGGGGATACAGTTCCATTCATTCTATCAGGGGAGTTCTCAGACCGGCATTTCAGATGGCAGTAGATGATGACCTGCTCCGTAAAAATCCATTTGAATTTGAACTTGCATCCGTCATTGTCAATGATTCTGTTACCAGAGAAGCGATTACCCGAAAGCAGCAGAGAGATTTGCTAAAGTTTATTCAGGAAGATAAGCATTTTAGCAGATACTATGATGCAATCTATATTCTTTTTCACACAGGGCTTCGTATCTCAGAGTTCTGCGGGCTGACGGTTTCAGATATTGAATTTGGAGAAATGCGTATCAAGGTAGACCATCAGTTACAGCGTACAGCACAGATGCAGTATGTGATTGAAGAGCCAAAAACAGACAAAGGTATCCGCTATGTGCCGATGACAGAAGCTGTCGCAGCATGTTTTCGCAGAATTATTGCCAACCGAAAGACACCAAAGGTTGAGCCGATGGTGGAAGGATACGTTGGATTTTTGTTTCTGGATAAAAACGATATGCCGATGGTCGCCCTTCACTGGGAGAAGTATCTGGAGCATATTGTTCAGAAATACAACAAGATTTACCGTGTCCAGATGCCGAAAGTTACCCCGCATGTATGCAGGCACACCTTTTGTTCTAACATGGCAAAATCCGGGATGAATCCGAAAACCTTGCAGTATATTATGGGTCACGCAGACATCAGTGTAACCTTGAACACTTACACCCATGTGAATTTTGATGATGCAAAGGAAGAAGTATATCGGATAGCGAATAGTTAAAAAAGCCCGTTGGTAAGGATACTTGCTTTACCAACGGATTTACCAAGATTTCAGGGAAAAACATAAGAAAACACGAGAAGATTTGAGAAGAAAACTTGAAAAGAAAGGAAAACTCAAAAATCGGAAAACCCTGAAAAATCAAGCATTTGAGAAGAAATACAAGACTTAAATGGAGATATAAGAAGATGATAAAAGTATTATTTATTTGCCACGGCAACATCTGCCGTTCCCCAATGGCAGAATTTGTAATGAAGGATATGGTAAAAAAAGCCGGTGCCGAAAAGGACTTTTATATTGCGTCCGCAGCCACCAGTACGGAGGAGATCGGGAATCCGGTACATCACGGCACCCGGCGGAAGCTAAAAGAATTCGGCATCTCCACAGATGGAAAATATGCAGTTCAGCTTCGAAGGGATGACTACGAGAAATACGACTATCTGATCGGCATGGAGCACATGAACATCCGGAACATGCTGCGGATCTTAAGAGATGACCCGGAGCATAAAGTGTGCAGGCTGCTGGATTTTACCGACCATCCCCGGGATATTGCCGACCCCTGGTATACCGGCAATTTTGATGTCACCTACAGCGATATCAAAGAAGGCTGCGAAGCACTCCTGGAAGACTGCTGGTTGCGCTTATAACGCATAGCTCAGCAGTCTTTTCAGGTTATGATGGAACTGCCTGTTCTGAGACTTTAAGCGCAGGCGCTCTGTTCCTGACTTATCCCTGTTGACATGTGCGTCATACTGCGCAAACAATGTAAGGTAATTCGCATTTTTGTTGTGCCCCCAGTGAACCAGCACCCAGTTCATGGCTTCCGCGTTCCAGTAATCCACAGGAATCTCCGCGTTTTTTAACACCGCTGTATATTCCAGCGCCTCCTGGCAGAGCTCGTCCATCTGGGTGCGCAGCTCCTTCTCCAGGCGGCTGTTCTTTCCCAGCTTTTCCAGGATCCTTGCGGAAATATTCTTCCGTTTGGATTCCCGCTCTAAGAGCCAGGAGCTTCTCCTGACCGTTTCCTGGAGCTTCATGGCCGCATTCCAGCAGCTGACAAAGGAAAACTGCTCGTCTGTCTCTTTGGATTCCCCTACGGTAAAGGTACGGAATACCCGCGCCTTGCCTCCGCCCAGTTTGCGGTCATAAACTTTCCGCTTTTCCGGATCTGAGAGAACCCGGTAGGCCTCCAGGATCTCCTGCATCTCCTTCGTTGTATCGATATCATTGTGCATATTGGCATCTGGATGGTAGATCTTCGCCAACGCATTTTTTGCATTCGTAATTTCTTCCGGGGTTGCCTCCCTGGAAACTCCAAGAACATTGTAATATGTACGACTTGACATTGGAGTCCTCCCTTATATCATCATTGCCTGTCTGTTCTATACTCCCACAGATATGTCCCGCCCATCCGCGCATATACGGCCGACGGGTTCATACGCAACAATCATATTACGCCACCAGGAAAGAAAAATCAAGACAAATTCCGGTTTTTTATCCGTTCTATTGACTAATAGGTTACAGGTCACACCTTGACCAGGCGTGCCCTGTAACTCAGGCCGTCATTTTAAATTGCCTGCGGCAATGGACGGCCTGAATCCCAGCTTTTATGTGCATCCTCCCGACCAATCAGCGTAGTGATTGGTCAGTGTGTGACATGTAACACTAATAGTTACTGTTCTTTCCTGGACCGCGAGCACTATGCCACACGGTTACAGGCAGTACAGTACCGACGCTGGAATCCGGCCTATTGCCGGATTCGTTGCTGTGAGCACCCGGCGAGGGTGTGAACAGTAATCTAATACTGACGCAGCCGGAACTTCTGCACCGATCCTTTCAGGTCATGCGCCTGCTCTAACAGCTCTGACGCGGAGGATGCGGACTTTTCCGCTGTTGCGGCATTGGTCTGCACCACATTTGAGATCTGCTCCATCCCCTGGGTCAGCTGCCGCAGCGCCTCCACCTGCTGCTCTGCGGATTCCGCGATCCGCTCCACCAGCTCCGTAGATCTGCGCGCCCCCAGAACGCCTGCCGAAAGCGCCTCTGTCGTATCCGCCGACAAAGCGGTTCCCTCCTTCACCAGCTTGATGGAGTCCTCGATCAGAGAGGTGATATTCTGAGCCGCCTCCGAGCTTTTGTTTGCCAGGCTCTGCACTTCATCCGCCACTACGGCAAAGCCTTTTCCTGTCTCACCGGCCCGTGCCGCTTCTACTGCGGCATTCAATGCCAGGATGTTGGTCTGGAAGGAAATGTCCTCAATCGTCTTGATAATACCGCCGATCTCCGAAGAAGATTTCGAAATATCCTCCATAGCCCTAGTCAGCTCTTCCATCTTTGTGTTACAGAGCTCCAGCTGCCTTGCCGCGTCCATGGAGCTCTTCCTTGCATGATCCGCGTCTGCAGAGGAATTGTCCACCTCTTCCGACAGTTCCTGGATATTTGCCGTCAGTTCCTCCACAGCAGAAGCCTGGTCCATGGCGCCTCTGGACAGGATCTGCGCCCCGTCCGCCACCTGCTCGGATTCCGCCGTAACCCGTTCCGCCGACTGGTTGATCTGAGAAAGCGCGGAATTGAGCGCCTCCAGAATCTGGCGCATGGCCTTCTGAATGGGCTGAAATTCCCCGCGGTAATCATCACCGATCACCAGGTCCATATTTCCCTGAGCCATCTGCGCCAGCTTCATATCAATATCATTGATATACTTTTTTAATTCCTGCTTCGTCTCATGGATAGACTGTACCAGCATACCGATCTCGGAGGTATCCGGCTCCAGCGCAAACTCCGCGGAAAGATTTCCGCATGAGATCTCCCGCATCTGATCCCGGACCGCAATGACAGGCTTTAAGATCCGTTTCCGGGTCATGGTCTGATTGGTAATCTGGAACGCCCCTACCATAACAAGTGCCAAGATCATTGCTAGGCGGATAAAATCCGACCTTCTTCCAAGAGCCTTGACCTTACTCCCGGTCCGCTCATCCAACGCCGATAAAAACTGCTCTTTCAAGGAATTGATCTTTGCGATGGCCGTGCTGTACTCTGTTCCATATACATAATCCAGAGCCTTCTCCAGCTCCCCTTCCTGAATCTGATTCATAGCCTCTTCCTCCAGCGGAACCAGTTCATTGGACAAGGAAGACATCTCGTCAATCATGGCCTGCTCCTGATCCGTAATCCCGATCTCCTGCATGGCCGCGACTCCCTGATCCCGGTTCTTCAGATTATTAATCTCATTCCAGTAGTTATCATAATGCTCCTGCTCCCCGGTTGACGCGAATGCACGCACCTCGTTGGTCAGATATGAGGAACCGTTCATAAAACGGTTCGCGTTGTATGTAAGATTAAACCGGTCTTCATTTGCATCGTCAAGCTGACCGCTCACACTCCCGTAAACAAACAGAAGAATGATCACGACAGCAAGAGCAAAAATAGAACCCCCGTTTAAAATCATCATCAACGTAGACTGGTTCATAGATTTTTTCATCACTATCTCTCCTTCACTTAAAACCTGCTGATTTTACTTTATTTTTCCCCATCCCCGCAAGACAAGGAGAATAATATCATTCTACATAAAATTCGAAAAAATATCAATAGAATCTGGCATATTCCTGTGATAAACTAAAATAAGCGCAAAGCGATTATACTGCCTTTTCCAATGCGCAATCCGTACAATATAAGGAGACAAAAAACGCTATGGAACAGATGACATTATTTGATAACCGGACAGACAACGCACCTCTTGCCAGCCGCTTAAGGCCCGCATCTCTGGAACATTTTGTCGGGCAGGAGCATCTCCTGGGACCTGGCAGGATGCTGCGGCAGCTGATTGAAAAGGACCAGATCTCCTCCATGATCTTCTGGGGACCTCCCGGCGTTGGCAAGACCACCCTCGCCAGCATCATCGCCGGACGGACCCAGGCTGATTTTATCAATTTCAGCGCCGTTACCAGCGGAATCAAGGAGATCAAGGAGGTCATGAACCAGGCGGAGCAAAGCCGCCGCATGGGGATTCGCACGGTCCTGTTTGTGGACGAAATCCATCGGTTCAACAAGGCCCAGCAGGATGCTTTCCTGCCCTTTGTAGAACGGGGAAGTATCACCCTGATCGGGGCCACCACCGAAAATCCCTCCTTTGAGGTCAACGCCGCCCTGCTCTCCCGCTGCCGGGTATTTGTCTTAAAGGCATTGGAGGAAGCCGACCTGGTCCGGCTCCTGGAAAATGCCCTGGAAAATCCTGCCGGCTTCGGCTCCCAGACCATCCGGATCACTCCAGAACAGCTGCGGGCCATCGCCGGATTTGCCAACGGAGATGCCAGGACAGCCCTCAACACCCTGGAAATGGCGGTCCTCAACGGGGAGGTCGATGCTAAGGGGATGACGGTCACGGCGGAGGGTCTTTCCCAGTGCATCAGCCGGAAATCCCTTCTGTATGATAAGAACGGTGAAGAACATTACAACCTGATCTCCGCCCTCCACAAATCCATGCGCAACAGCGACCCGGATGCCGCCATATACTGGATGTGCCGGATGCTCGAGGGAGGCGAGAATCCCCTCTACATCGCAAGACGGCTGATCCGTTTTGCAAGCGAGGACATTGGAATGGCGGACAGCCATGCCCTGCAGGTTGCCGTATCCGTTTACCAGGCCTGCCATTTCCTGGGCATGCCGGAATGCGACGTACATTTGACCCATGCCGTCACCTACCTCTCACTGGCTCCAAAGTCCAATGCCCTTTATCGGGCCTGTGAGTCCTGCAAGCAGGATGTAGGAACGCTTCGTGCCGAGCCGGTCCCCCTCCAGCTGCGCAATGCCCCCACAAGGCTAATGAAGGAGCTGGACTATGGAAAAGGCTATGAGTACGCCCACGATACGGAAGAAAAGCTGACGCACATGGAATGCATGCCGGAATCCCTGCAGCACCGAACCTATTATCATCCCACGGAAGAAGGTGAGGAAAAAGCCGTGAAAGAGCGCTTTGAGCATATCCGGCACTGGAAGCGGCAGATCTGACTCAGGAACCCATTTTATTTAAGATCCGCCGCGAATTTGTCGTCATATGGCACATCTGATTACATGTCACACCCCGACCAATCACCACGCTGATTGGTCGGAAGGATGCACATAAAAGCTGGTATTCAGGACGTCCATTGCCGCAGGCAATTTTATATGACGACCTGAGTTACTGGGTACGCCTGGTCAAGGTGTGACCAGTAACCACATCTGACGAAGCTGCGACCTGTAACAATTTATCCCTTGTTTTCTCCTGCATCTTCCCGTATAATATACAGAGTTACCAAAAATCTACAAAGAGGATAGAATAACCATGAATTTACGAAGCAAACTGGCCATTACCTGCGCCAAGGCCACCAGTGCCCTGATCAAAAAGCTGAACCGGGGAAGCGGCGTCACCCTTCCCGGTTACGTTGCGCGCCTGATTGATCCCAAGATCCTCTCCGCCATGTCCGGCATGGTCCGCGAAAAGACCATTGTCACCATGGGGACCAACGGGAAGACCACCACCAACAGTATCTTGTATCACGCCCTGAAAGCAGAGGGCAAGAAGGTCATCATCAACCGCACCGGAGCCAACATGCTCAACGGCATCATATCCGCATTCGTCCTGGCTACGGACAGGCATGGTGTGCTGGACGCGGATTACGCCTGCATTGAGTGCGATGAGATCGCATCCGTACGCGTTCTACCCCAGTTAAAGCCGGACTGCGCCTTGCTGACCAACATTTCCCGTGATCAGCTGGACCGCTTCGGTGAGGTAGACATTACCTTTCAAAAATTAAAAACCGCCGTCACCAGCGTTCCGGACAGTACCCTCATCATCAACTGCGATGACGTGCTCTCCTACACTCTGGCTGCGGAAAGCAAGAACTCTTATGTTACCTACGGCATCAATGAGCAGATCTTTGACGAGATCTCCCGCTCAGAGATCCGGGAAAGTATTTTCTGCCGCTCCTGCGGAAAGAAGCTGGATTACGAATTTTTCCACTATGGGCAGCTTGGCATCTACCACTGCCCTGCCTGCGGGCTCTCACGTCCCGATCCGGATTATACGGCGGCCAATGTGGACTTTCACGATGAGGTTTATTCCTTTGATATGGACGGGACGCGAATCAATTCTACCGCTAGGACGCCCTACAACATCTACAATACCCTGTCCGCCTATGCCGCTCTGATGGCGCTTGACGCGCCCACAGGACATTTTCAGGAAATGATCGAAGCCTTTGATTACGGCAATAACCGGGAGAGCATCTTTACCATCCACGGCGCCCGGGTCCAGCTCCATCTGGCGAAAAACCCCATCGGCTTCCAGCAGAAGATCTCCCTGGTGTTAAAGGATCCGGCTCCCAAGGACGTGATCATCCAGATCAACGACACCTACCAGGACGGCGAAGACATTTCCTGGCTGTGGGATGTAGATTTCCAGTACCTGGCAGATGCCAACGCAGCCACCATCACCACCAACGGCACACGCCGGCATGATATGGGACTGCGGCTCAAATACGAGGATATCGACTGCGGTTCCACTACGGATCTGAAAGGTACGATTGAAACACTGACAACGGCTGGCACGAAAAATCTGTATGTGATCGTAAATTATTCCGGTCTCTACCGAACCAATCATCTGCTGACCGGAATGGACGACAACCGGAAGGAGGCTGGAGAATCATGAAAAAGCTGACCATTGGGCATTTATATCCCGACCTGCTGAACCTTTACGGAGACCGGGGCAATATCCAGTGCTTCCGCAAGCGTCTGGAATGGCGCGGCATGGAAGCAGAGGTGATCCCGTTCCTCTCCGGCGACAGCATTGATTTTCACAAGCTGGACATCGTGCTCCTGGGCGGTGGGTCGGATCGGGAGCAGGAGCTGGTATGCCAGTATCTGCAGAGCATCAAAACTGATTTCCAGGACTATGTAGAAAACAACGGCGTGGTACTGGCTGTCTGCGGCGGCTACCAGCTCCTGGGACGGTACTACAAAACAGAAAAAAAGACCATCGAAGGTCTGGAGGTTCTGGACATTTATACGGAATGGGAACCGGAACGGATGATCCGCAATATCATCCTGAACAGCCCCTTATTCGACCGGCCTGTAGTGGGCTTTGAAAACCACGGGGGACGCACCTATATTGGAAACCACACCCCCTTCGGAAAGGTATTTTTCGGTCTGGGAAATACCGGAAAATCCGGCTGCGAAGGGGTCGTTTACAAAAATGTGATCGCCACCTACCTCCATGGTCCGCTCCTGCCGAAGAATCCTCACGTATGCGATTATCTGCTGGAAAAGGCACTGATCCGAAAATATGGGGCAGAGGTCCGGCTGGAGCCGCTGCCGGATGAACTGGAGCACAAGGCAAACAGCTATATCTTTGACCGGTACAGCGATAAAAAATATGTACTCAAGGAGACCATCAAACGGTACACCTGACACAGTAAAGTGAACAAAAAAGACTGTCTGGAAATGACGTATTTTTAATATATATCATTCGAAATATATTGTAGAAATACACGATTTCCGACAGTCCTTTTTTATATTGTTTCCGTACCTGGGAACTGTACGGAAATATCCAGTAAGATCTGCACAAGTTATTTTCCTACAGTTCCCTGCGGCCGCACGAATCACTTCTTCATTTTGACGCGGACCATCTTGATGATCTGTATGATCGGCAGATTCAGCGCCGCCAGTCCATACACGATCAGAAGCCGTGTCCCTGTCAGAGTCTGCACCTGAAATACTCCGCTGCACGCCGGGATCATCAAAACTGCCGTGATCAGACACAGCCCCAGAGCAAATGCCCCCAGAAGATACTTATTATTCCACAATTTCTTCGAAAGCACCACCGGCATGTCAGCCTTACAGTTGAACCCATGGACCAGACGTGCCGTACACAGTGTCCCGAATGCCATGGTGCTTGCCAGCACCGCATTGCCAAAATGGTTTCCGATATAAAATGCGGCCATGGTAGTTACCGCGATGGATAAGCCCTCAATGCCGATCTTCTGCAAAAATGCTTTTGTCAGGATGGATTCCCCGACCGGCCGCGGCTTCTCGTCCATCACGTCCTTCGTATGAGGCTCCAGTCCCAGCGCGATTGCCGGAAGGCTGTCTGTCAGCAGATTGATGAACAGCAGATGCACCGGCGCAAAGGGAACCGGAAGCGCCGCGACAGACGCATACAGCACCGCAAGGATCGCTCCGAAATTTCCAGATAGTAAAAACTGGATGGAATTTTTGATATTCCGGTATACATTCCGACCGTTTTCCACTGCCTTGACTATGGTCGCGAAATTGTCATCCGTCAGCACCATAGAGGCCGCATCCTTGGACACCTCGCTCCCGGTGATCCCCATTGCCACTCCGATATCCGCCTGTTTCAGCGCCGGAGCGTCATTCACGCCGTCCCCGGTCATGGACACGATGTAGCCCTTGTCCTGCCATGCCTTTACGATCCGGATCTTATGCTCCGGCGTCACCCGGGCATAGACCGAGATATCTTCCACAAAATCCCTCAGCTCCTGGTCCGACATGGAATCCATCTCCGAACCCTCACAGGCCTCAGAATCATCCTTTAAGATACCAATCCGTTTTGCAATGGCCGCTGCCGTCACCTTATGGTCCCCGGTGATCATGATCGGCCGGATCCCGGCCTGCTTACATTGCTTCACAGCCTCTGCCGATTCCTCCCGGGGCGGATCCATCATGGCGATCATCCCGATAAAGGTCAGATGATATTCATCCTCCAGTGTAATCTCATGGCCGACCAGAATCTCTTTATAGGCAAATCCCAGCACCCGAAGCCCTTCTTTGGAAAATTCCTGATTCTGGTTTCGGATCTTTTCCCTGTCCGTTTCCGTCAATGGATGCACCCCCTCATCCGTCTGGATGTGGGTCATCCGTTCAAGCAGCACATCGACCGCTCCTTTGACAAGCATGGTGGGCCGGTCCTCCATCACATGCTGGGTGGACATCAGCTTCCGGTCGCTGTCAAAAGGATTCTCCCCGAACCGGGGATATTTTTCCCGGACGCCGGACGCATAGAGTCCGAACCGATCTCCCAGGTTGATCAGCGCGATCTCCGTAGGATCCCCGATCTCCGCCCCTTCCGCGTTGGAGGCGTCGTTGCAGAGGATGCTGCTCAGAAGCAGCATGCTTTCCTGAGGATTTTCCAGATCAATCCCTTCCGCAGGGATCCGGATCCCGTTTACATAATAATCTTCCACTGTCATCCGGTTCTGGGTCAGAGTTCCCGTCTTATCGGAACAAATGACAGACACACTGCCCAGCCCTTCTACTGCCTGCAGCTTCCGGATGATGGCATGCTCTTTGGCCATCTTCTGCGTCCCGAAGGAAAGCACGATGGTCACGATAGAGCTCAATGCTTCCGGGATCGCCGCTACCGCGAGGGCTACCGCAAACAAAAATGCGTCTCCCGCGTCTCCACCCCGCATCACCTGGATTCCGAACAAAATACCGCAGAAGATCAGGATAAGGATGGACAGCTTCTTCCCGAACTGATCCAGACTGATCTGCAGAGGTGTCTGCTTCTGAGAGGTCTGGTTTAAAAGTCCCGCGATTTTGCCCACCTCTGTCTCCATCCCGATGGCAGTCACCGCAAAGGAGGCTCTTCCATAGGTCGCAAAGCAGCCGGAATAGACCATATTCGTGCGGTCCCCAAGAGAAACCTCCCCCTTCACCGGCTCGGTGCTTTTCTCAACTCCAAGGCTTTCCCCGGTGAGGGCGCTTTCATCGGTCTTTAAGCTGGCACACTCCAGGATCCGGCCGTCCGCAGGGATATAGTCCCCTGCGTCCAGATATACAATGTCCCCGACCGTCACCTCCGCAGATGGGATTTGGACGAGATTGCCGTCCCGCATGACCTTTGCCTCCGGCGCAGACAGCTTTTTCAAACTATCCAGCGACTGCTCCGCCTTCACGGTCTGCAGGGTTCCCAGAACCGCGTTGATGGTGATCACGACCAGGATCACAACCGCGCTCTCCACATCCCGCAGCAGACCGGACACAATTGCCGCGGCGATCAGGATCATGACCAGAAAGTCCTTGTACTGCCCCAGGAAAATGTGCAGGATCGTCTCTTTCTTCCCTTCCGCCAGTTCATTTCGCCCGTACTTCTCCTGATGCTCCCGGACCTGCTGGGACGTCAGCGGCTCCTCGGAACCATTCAGCTTTTTCAGAACCTCCCTGCCCGGTAATTGATAATATTCACTCATATGAAATCCTCCTTATTACAGAGTTACCCTTTATCTTTTACAATATCATCAAAATTTATAATATGATATCAGGGGCAAAAGGTCATTTCAAACGGAAATCCTGCTGCAGACAGCGTTTCCGCAAGCATTCAATATCAAACATGGCCGTTTGACCCTGATGTCATAGCCTGTGATCCACAATGCCCTGCACTTTTCTGAAAAGCATTCAGCCGATCAGAGGATGGATTTTGGCATGGCCTGACTATGAAAGAGAGTCAGGCCCGCCCTATCGAATGAGCAGGTCTGACTCGGTAATGATCCATCAGATTCGTATCGGATGCACGCTTTCGCGGAAAAGCTCAACACACTTCATCCGGATCACACGATCCCCTGTGCAGTCATTGCCTCTACAACCTTCTCAAATCCGGCAATATTCGCGCCTGCCACATAGTTGCCCTTGCATCCGTACTTCTCAGCTGCGTCAGCCATGTTATGGCAGATATTGATCATAATGTCTTTCAGCTTCGCGTCCACCTCTTCAAAGGACCAGCTCAGACGCTCGCTGTTCTGGGACATCTCCAGAGCGGAGGTTGCCACACCGCCTGCATTGGCTGCCTTTCCGGGAGCGAACAGGATCCCGTTCTGCTGCAGATACTCGGTTGCTTCCATGGTGGTCGGCATATTCGCGCCTTCCGCAACAGCAATACATCCGTTTGCCGCCAGCGCCTTAGCGTCCTCTAAGTGCAGCTCATTTTGGGTCGCGCAGGGCAGGGCAATGTCAACCTTAACGGTCCATACGCCTCTTCCCTCGTGATATTCGGAATTCGGGCGATAGCTCTTGTAGGAGGTAAGTCTTTCGCGCTTCACTTCCTTGATCTCCTTCAGCGCCGCAACGTCGATCCCATCTGGATCATAAACCCAGCCGTTGGAATCGCTGGCTGTTACCACCTTTGCGCCCAGCTGCTGTGCCTTTTCGATTGCGTAGATGGCTACGTTTCCGGAACCGGAAACAGCCGCGGTCTTGCCGGCAATGTCGATGCCGTTGAGCTTGAGCATCTCCTGGGTCAGATAGAGCAGCCCGTATCCGGTCGCTTCCGTACGTGCCAGAGAACCGCCGTAGGTCAGGCCCTTTCCTGTCAGGACGCCTTCAAACAGTCCGCGGATCCGCTTGTACTGTCCGAACATGTATCCGATCTCTCTCGCGCCTGTTCCGATATCCCCGGCAGGTACATCCGTATCCGCCCCGATATATTTGCAGAGTTCTGTCATAAAGCTCTGGCAGAAAGCCATCACTTCTCTGTCTGATTTTCCCTTGGGGTCAAAATCAGAGCCCCCTTTTCCGCCTCCGATGGGAAGTCCTGTCAGGGAATTCTTGAAAATCTGCTCGAATCCCAAAAATTTGATGATTCCCAGGTTCACGGATGGATGAAGACGAAGTCCCCCCTTGTAAGGTCCGATCGCACTGTTAAACTGTACACGGTAACCTGTATTGACATGGACCTGTCCATTGTCATCTACCCACGGTACGCGGAACTTGAACTGTCTCTCCGGCTCTACAAGTCTTTCCAGAAGAGCGTCTTTTCTGAATTTCTCCTCGTTCGCCTCCACAACGGTACGAAGAGATTCCAGAACCTCCTTCACAGCCTGATGAAACTCCGGCTCTGACGGATTTTTCTTCACAACTGATTCAATGACTTCATCAACATATGACATACTCAACATTACCTCCTCAACATAAATAGCCGGACAGACAAAGCCGCCCGGCGAATAATATGACATTTTGCCTACCCGTCTATTTTATAAGCTATACCGGCGATTGTCAACAAAAAATCCAACGGTACCACAAAAAAATGTCGTGAAACAGGCTTATGCAACGACTTTCATAAAATTTTTGTGAAGAAACAGTTGACTGAACGAAAAAATATGTTATAATCTTCTGTAGTGCTAAATATACCCGAACAGTCGTATGATGCACAATACAAGGCTGGAGGGGAGGTTAGGTGTGAGTCTATGTCAAATGTAATCGTGAAAGAAAACGAGACGTTGGATAGTGCTTTACGCAGATTCAAAAGAAACTGTGCGAAAGCGGGCATTCAGCAGGAAATCCGTAAAAGAGAGCATTATGAGAAGCCGAGCGTAAGACGTAAGAAAAAGTCTGAGGCGGCCAGAAAACGGAAGTATAATTAATATGCGCAAAACGACAGGATGCTGGAATACCAGCATCCTGTTTTCTTTGTTCTATAGGATATTTCTTCGACTATTCCTATAGAACAGCAGACCCATCTGTCGTCTGCTGTTCTCCTGTTTTTTCTATCTCTCAGCCGATCTGTCCTTCCAGGACCTCTGCCGCCTTTGCCAGCGCGTCCGGGATGCCTGCCGGATCTTTTCCTCCGGCCTGCGCCATATTCGGACGGCCGCCTCCGCCTCCGCCGACGCAGCCTGCGATCGCCTTGATCAGGTTGCCCGCATGTGCCCCCTTCTTCATAGTCCCTTCTGTCGCTGTGACCATCAGGCTGACCTTGCCGCCGTTTGCGGATGCCAGAACGACCACGCCCTCTCCCAGCTTCTCCTTGAGCTGGTCACCCAAGTCGCGCAGTCCGTTCATATCCACTCCGTCCAGCTGAGCCGCGAGGAGTTTCACTCCGGACACTTCCCTTACCTGGTCCAGGATATCCCCTGCGGCATCCTGTGCCATCTTGCTCTTTAAGCTTTCCACTTCCCCGTGGAGCGCCTTATTCTCCGAGAGCAAATGCGCAATCTTGTCCCCAAGATTCTCCGGTGTCGCCTTTAAAAGCTTCGCCGCCTCCCGCATCTTCTCTTCCAGACTGCCGTAGTATTTCAGAAGCCCTTTGGAGGTCAGCGCCTCGATACGCCGCACACCGGCCGCCACGCCGGTCTCGCTGATAATCTTCATCGCCATGATCTCCGAGGTATTTCCTACATGAGTGCCGCCGCAGAATTCAATGGAGTAATCTCCCATATTCACGACACGCACAATATCCCCGTATTTCTCCCCGAAGAGGGCCTGCGCCCCGGTCTTCCTTGCCTCTTCAATCGGCATATTTCTGATATCCACGGTCAATGCCTTTGCAATGCTCTCATTGACCAGATTTTCCACCTGTTCCAGTTCCTCCGCAGTCAATGCCGAAAAATGAGTAAAGTCAAACCGCAGCCGTTCTTCGTTGACGCTGGATCCGGCCTGCTCCACATGAGTTCCCAGAACCGTTCGGAGGGCCTTCTGGAGCAGATGGGTGGCGCTGTGGTTCCTTGCGGACAGCGCGCGTTTTTCCGCGTTCACTTCCAGCACCGCCTGGTCACCGGCCTTGATCATGCCCTTTACGACACGTCCTACATGGCCGATCTTGCCCCCTAAGAGCTTGATCGTATCTTCCACCTGGAATTCCCCTTCCCCGGTCCGGATGAGGCCGGTATCCGCCTCCTGTCCGCCGCTGGTCGCATAGAACGGTGTTTCCTCTACAAATACGGTGCCTGCCTCTCCGTCTGACAGTGCGTCCGCCAACTCGGTCTCTGAGGTCAGGACCGTGATCACAGACTCTGCGCTCAGATGGTCATATCCCACAAAGGTACTGGTCACACCGGGGTCGATCGACTCATATACGGTCACGTCCGCTCCCATATAATTTGTAACCTCCCGGGCGTCTCTGGCTGTCTTCCTCTGCACCTCCATGGCAGACTGAAAGCCTTCCTCATCCACGGACAGCTTCTTCTCTTCCAGAATCTCCTTCGTCAGATCCAGCGGAAAGCCGTAGGTATCATAGAGCCTGAATGCCGAATCTCCAGACAACGTGCTCTCTCCCTTTTTCTCCATCTCCGCGATCAGGTCGGACAGGATTCCCAGCCCCTGGTCAATGGTCTTATTAAACTGCTCTTCCTCTTTCGCAATCACCTTCAGAATAAAATCCTTCTTCTCCTCCAGCTCCGGATATCCGTCCTTCGAGCCTGCAATGACCGTTTCCGCCAGCTTCGGAAGAAAGCTTCCTTCGATCCCCAGAAGCCTTCCATGCCGGCAGGCGCGGCGCAGCAAACGGCGCAGCACATATCCCCTTCCCTCATTGGAGGGCATGATCCCGTCTGAGATCATAAAAGTCACCGAACGGACATGGTCCGTGATCACCCGGATAGAAACATCATTCTGATATACGGCTCCGTATTCCTTTCCTGCCAGGCTGCACACATGGTCGCGCAGTGCCTTGATGGTATCCACATCAAAAATGGAATCCACATCCTGCACGACAGATGCCAGACGCTCCAGTCCCATGCCGGTATCAATATTCTTCTGCTCCAGTTCGCTGTAATTGCCGTTGCCGTCATTGTCAAACTGAGTGAATACATTGTTCCAGATCTCCATATAGCGGTCGCACTCACAGCCTACCGTACAGTCCGGCTTGCCGCAGCCGTACTTCTCTCCGCGGTCATAATAGATCTCCGAGCAGGGGCCGCAGGGGCCGGAACCATGCTCCCAGAAGTTGTCCCCTTTTCCGAATTTGAAGATCCGCTCTGCCGGGATCCCCATTTTTTTGTTCCAGATCTCAAACGCCTCGTCATCTTCCTCATATACGGAAGGATACAGTCTGTCCGGATCCAGTCCCACGACCTCGGTCAGAAACTCCCAGGACCACTCGATGGCTTCCTTTTTAAAATAATCTCCAAACGAAAAATTCCCCAGCATCTCGAAAAAAGTACCGTGACGGGCGGTCTTTCCCACATTCTCGATATCTCCCGTACGGATACACTTCTGGCAGGTGGTCACCCTTCTCCTGGGCGGAATCTCCTGCCCTGTAAAATACGGCTTCAGCGGCGCCATCCCCGAATTGATGAGCAGCAGGCTCTTATCGTTGTGCGGCACCAGGGAAAAGCTCTTCATAGCAAGATGTCCCTTACTCTCAAAGAACTCCAAAAACATTTTTCTCAGCTGGTTCACTCCATATTGGTGCATTTGTTTCATCCTCCTATTGATCCAATTCGACTGTTTTTCATCATATCACAGCGTTTTCTGTTTGTAAACCTTCAAAAATCACAGCAAACTCTTCTGTGCATAGTAAACGGACTGCATGGCGTCCTTCCCATAAAAATCCGCCCCGATCATATCGGCATATTCCTGGTTCAGCACCGCTCCTCCGACCATGACCCTGCACTTTGGCGCTTCCATTTTCAGAAGCCGGATGGTCTCCTCCATGCTGACCACAGTGGTCGTCATCAGCGCGCTTAAGCCCACCAGCCGGATGTCCTGCGCCCGGACCGCTTCCAGGATCTGTTCCGGCGGCACGTCTTTGCCCAGATCGATCACCTCAAAGCCGTAGTTTTCCAACAGGACCTTTACGATGTTTTTTCCGATATCATGGATATCTCCCTTCACCGTTGCCAGGACCACCTTTTCCTTCTTTTCCGCCGCTTCCCCGCTCTCCGCGATCCGCTCCTTCAATACGGAAAATGCCGCCTTCGCCGCCTCCGCACTCATCAAAAGCTGGGGAAGGAATACGGTTCCCTGTTCAAAGCCCTTTCCCACATGGTCCAGGGCCGGAATCAGATGGGTATTGATAATATCAAGCGGGGCCTGGTCCCGGACCAGCGTTTCCGTAATATGGTATGCCTCTTCCTTCAGCCCTTTTTCGATCACCGTCTGAAGGCTCATGTCACCGCCGAGCATATCCGCTCCGCCGCCTGCCGCAAAGCCCGCCGAAGCCCTGCCCCCGGATTCAAGTGCCGCCATGCTCCCGCCCGGAGCCGACGTCCCCCGAACTTTGCGTCCCGCATATTTTTCCACATAACGGCTGCAGTTCTCGTCAAAGCCCATCAGGGCATGGTATGCGTCATAGGCCTCCATCATAGCCTCGGAAGAGGGATTCACGATCCCGGCGCTGAGCCCGGCGTACATGGCCATCATATAGAAGCTGGCATTCAGGATCGGACGGCAGGGAAGCCCGAAGGAAATGTTGGACACCCCCAGTACCGTATGCACCCCCAGCTCCTGGCGCACCCGCCCGATGGCCTCCAGTGCCGCGGCAGCCCCTTCCGGTTCCGAGCTGATGGTCATGGCCAGCACATCAATGACGATATCCTTCTTTTCAATCCCGTACTTCGCAGCTTCCCGGATGATCCGCTCTGCCACCCGTACCCGGCCGTCAGCCGTACCCGGAATGCCCTTTTCATCCAGTGTCAGTCCGATCACCACACCGCCGTATTTTGCAATGAGAGGAAACACCGCATCCATGGATTCCTGCTTGCCGCTGACCGAATTGACCATGGGCTTTCCGTTGTAGATCCGAAGCGCCGCTTCCATGGCACGCACATCCACCGTATCGATCTGCAGGGGAAGGCTGGTAACGCTCTGCAGCCCTTCCACTGCCTCTACCATCATGGCCGTCTCATCGATATCCGGCAGCCCCACATTCACATCCAGGATATGTGCTCCGTTTTCCTCCTGCAAGATGCCTTCCTTCAAAATATAATCCAGGTCATGGTCCTTCAAAGCCTGCTTGAACTTCTTCTTTCCGGTGGGATTGATCCGTTCCCCTATGATCTTAGATCCCCTTCCCAGGACCACTGCCTGCCCGTAAGAAGAGACCACGGTAAACGTTTTTTTCTCCGTCGGTTTAACGGACATTCCCCGGCAGGCTTCGATCATGCTGCCAAGATGTTCCGGCGTAGTCCCGCAGCAGCCTCCCACGACAGCCGCCCCTTTTTCCACAATGTCCTTCATGGTCCGCGCAAATTCCTCGGGACTCACATCGTAATATGTCTCATTGCCCCGCTGCTTCGGCAGTCCGGCATTGGGCTTCACAATCACAGGAATGGACGCGCAGACCAGCAGCTCTTCCAGAACCGGCATCACCTGAACCGGCCCCAGTCCGCAGTTCACCCCAAGGGCATCCACCCGCAGGCCTTCCAGCAGGCTGACAACGGCAGGAACATCCGCACCGGTGAGCAGTTTTTTCCGTTCATCAAAAATGGCGGTCACAAACACGGGCAGCTTCGTATTCTCCTTTGCCGCCAGCACCGCCGCCTTGATCTCATAAGTATCGCTCATCGTCTCGATGTGGATCAGATCCGCGCCCGCCTGTTCCCCGTAGACCATGGCCTGCTTAAAGGCTTCATATGCGGCCTCAAATTCCAGATCCCCCATGGGCTTTAGCAGCTTCCCGGTGGGGCCTACATCCAGTGCCGTATAGACGCCGCGCCCGGCCCGGCGGGCCGCTTCCTTCACGTGGCTGACCGCCTGTTCTATGATCTCCTGCAGCGGATAGCCTCCATCCCGGAATTTCAGGGCATTGGCGCCAAATGTATTGGTCAGGACAAGGTCGCTTCCGGCCTCAATATAGGCCTGATGGATGCCGATGATCTCCTCCCCGTGTGTTACATTCCATGTCTCCGGCAGTTCTCCCGGCTTCAATCCCTTTGCCTGGAGCAGCGTGCCCATCCCGCCGTCGAAAAACAGCAGTTTCTTTCCCAAATCATTTTTAATCATAAGGTATCCCTTCTATAAATACAGTCTATTTTTTCACAGGATTCACAGCCCTGTCTGTGGCATCTGATCACAGTCCGGCCCGCCCCGATGACAGCCGTCACCGATTTGGACGGCGCCATCATGCAGCCCTCCGTCAAGGTCAGCCCAATGCTTCTGGCACAATCCAGCACCCGGATCAGATCCCTCTGGCACTCTATGGGAAAATCCCCGTATCCCGGGCTGAAACGCGGCCGCAGATACCGGCCCTCCAACTCCATCTCCTGCCGGATCCGTTCCTGACATTCATCACAGTACTTCTCCAAAAGTGCCGCGGCACATGCCTGCGTCACTACGGTTTTTGCCATATCCGTTTTGGATGTCCGGGACAAAAGCTGATCCACCCCGATTCCCAGGGTGGCCCCGAACAACACGATCTTATCACAGCCCCGGAGGTTTTTCCCCAGGCTTTTGCTCTTTACGGTCAGGCTCCCGAACCGGACGGTCTCCCCGTCCTCCTGCTCTAAATCAAAGATGCGGTAGACCGACTTTCTGCTGCCGACCGAACGCAGGCTCCCAAAGGAATCCGCGATCAGTCTCAGTGTCTGATCATCTACCGCATGCTTTCCATATCCCAGGTATCGGACAGCCTCTCTCATCAAATGATCCATGCTCCGCACACTCCCAATACACGTACAGAAAGACTGCCTGCGACAGTCTTTTTTGTATCGTGGTTTTTCTGCGTCTCCTGACAGCATCCGGTCTCAGCACCGGATGATATCCGACAGGTTCGACATGATCTTCTCCGCCACCTCCGGCTTGTTCATGGAATAAATGTGGATGTTCTTTACTCCGTTTGCCAGCAGATCAATGATCTGATCCGTGGCATATGCGATCCCCGCCTGCATCATCGCCTCCGGGTAACTTCCGAACCGATCCAGCAGCGCCAGAAAACGCCGTGGAAATACAGTGCCGGACAACTCCTGGCTGCGTTTCATCTGGGTAGCGCTGGTGATCGGCATGATCCCCGGAAGCACGGGAACCGTAATGCCTGCCTCCCGGATCCGGTATAAAAAATTATAATGAATATCATTGTCAAAAAACATCTGGGTCGTCAGAAAATCCACTCCGCTGTCTACCTTCTGCTTCAAAAACCGGATGTCATCCGCCTTGTGCTCATTCTCCACATGGCCTTCCGGATAGCATGCCGCGCCGATGCAGAAGTCGCCGTACTTTTTGATCTCCTCCACCAGCTCCCATGCATAGCGAAAACGATCCTCCGTGGGAAATACCATTCCTTCGGGGATATCTCCCCGAAGTGCAAGTATATTTTCAATTCCAAGCTGCCGGAGATTTGCGATAACGCTCCTGACCTCCTCCTTGGTGGAAGACGCGCAGGTCAGGTGAGCCAGGCTCAATACGCCCAGATCGTCCTTGATATGGGACGCGATCCTCGCCGTATTCTTGCTGGTTCCTCCGCCCGCCCCGTAGGTCACGCTGATGTAGGAAGGCTTAAGCGCCGCAATCTTGTCCGTGGCGTCCAGTACCTTGTCAAATCCCGCATCCGTCTTGGGCGGAAACACCTCAAAGGAAATGTGTATCTTATCTTCGTTCAGCCTATCAATGATCTTCATATTATTCTCCCAGTAAATCTCTGTAGAGCGCCTCATACTGTCTCGTGGAATTGTTCCATGAGAAGTCCTGTGCCATAGCCCGCTCTATCATCTTATTCCAGTCTCTCTTCTTGTCATAGTAAATCTGCTCTGCATAACGGATCGTATTGAGCATCTCGTGTGCATTGTAATTGGTAAAGCTGAATCCGGTTCCCGTCTTCTCATACTCATTGTATGCCTCTACCGTATCCTTGAGGCCGCCAGTCTCCCGCACGATGGGCAGGGTACCGTATCTGAGGCTCATCAGCTGGCTCAGCCCGCATGGCTCAAACAGAGACGGCATCAGGAAGGTATCAACGGAAGCATAGATCTTATGGGACAGCTCATCGGAATAGTAAATGTTCGCGGAAACCTTTCCGGAGTACTTCCACGCAAAATGGCGGAACATGTTCTCATACTTTGGATCTCCTGTTCCCAGTACCACGATCTGCACTGCGTCCTGGCAGAGCTCGTCCATCACATAATCAATCAGGTCAAACCCCTTCTGGTCTGTCAGACGGGATACAATACCGATCATCATCACATGGGCATCCTTATCCAGCTCAAGCTCCTCCTGAAGGGCCAGCTTATTCATCTGCTTCAGCTTACGGAAATTCTCAATATTGAAGTTCTTTGCGATCCGGTTGTCTGTCTCCGGATTCCAGTCCGTATAGTCCAGTCCGTTGACAATACCGCAGAGATCATTGGACCGCGCGTTCATCAGGCCGTCCAGCGCTTCTCCGTAGAACGGCGTCTTGATCTCCTCGGCATAGGTCTGGCTGACCGTGGTCACCTTATCGGAATAAACGATACCGCCCTTTAACAGGTTGGCATCCTTATACGCTTCCATCTTATCCGGAACAAAATAGTATTCCGGAAGTCCTGTGATGCCGCGTACCGTCTTCGTATCCCACACGCCCTGGAACTTCAGGTTATGTATCGTCATGATGGTCTTGATCCCGCGGTAATATTCTCCCGCATACCGGAAATTATCAAGATATACCGGGATCAGCCCTGTCTGCCAGTCATGGCAGTGGATCAGGTCCGGCCGGAATCCGATCACCGGAAGGATACTCAAAACTGCCTTGGAGAAGAAAGCAAATTTTTCGATATTCCACTTCGGATCTCCCTCATAGGGCGCAAATCCGTTGAAATAATGCTCGTTGTCAATAAAATAGAACTGTACGCCCTCATACTGGCACTTCAAAATTCCTACATAGCGGTCCTGTCCTGCCAGATTCATGTAAAAGTGATCTACATATTCCAGCATGTCCTTCCACTTCTGGTACATACAGTTGTACTTCGGCAGTACAACGCGCACGTCATATCTTTCCTTGTCAAAATACTTTGGCAAGGATCCTGCTACATCTGCAAGTCCTCCTGTCTTAATAAATGGTACACATTCTGAAGCTGCAAATAAAATGTTTTTCATAGCTAACAAACCTCTGACCCTTTCTTAGTATCTCCTCAAAATAGTATGATTATTGTTATTATAACTCATTTTTCGTACATTGAAAAGATTTATCTTGCAGGAATATTGGCTAAATTTTGTTTTTCTTTTGGGAATTTTGTCTTGAACGGTGAAATCGTGTTTTTTTGAATTGATTTTTTATCTTTTTTATCTATGCTTGTACTCCAGCTGAATTGTGTCGGCGATCAAAGCAATGAATTCAGAATTCGTCGGTTTTCCTTTTCCGTTACTCACAGTATACCCAAACAGTTCATCCAATGTATCCAGCTTCCCCCGGCTCCACGCCACTTCGATCGCATGCCGTATGGCTCGCTCGACCCGGCTGGAAGTAGTCTGGTACTTTTTCGCTACAGTTGGGTACAGCACCTTGGTAATCGCGTTGAGGACATCCATATCTTCTACGGCCATGATGATAGCATCCCTCAGATAATGATATCCTTTGATATGGGCTGGTATTCCAATTTCGTGAAGCATATCTGTAACTCTATTTTCCAGGTCATCTTCTCGAATCTGCGTATTTTCTATTACTTCTTCTGCTCTCCTTTCGTGGCCTCGAAATACCTTTCTTACGGTCTTAATCCTGTTCAATAAGATCTCGTTATTGAACGGTTTCATAACATAGTAATTTGCACCTTTATCAAAAGCATCTTCTGTAATTCTTTCCTGTCCGACTGCTGTAACAACTATGAAATATGGCGGCTTCGACATGGATTTGTCATGATTGATATGTTCCATCACGGTAAGACCATCCATTTTCGGCATGATCAGATCCAGAAGGACAACGTCCGGCTGTTTTTCTTTGATGATCTGACACATTTCCTCGCCATTCTTCGCTTTTCCTACTACGCTCAGCTCTTTGTCGAGACTGATGATCTCATCGAGCATGTTCAGCATTTTCTCATTGTCATCAGCGATAGCTACGGTCAATTGTTCCATACCTTTTCCTCCAGACAGGTCTCTGTACTGCAGAATTACCACTATCAAGTTTTATTATATCTACACAAGATTACAGAATCAAGGATATTTTGCCGTGATGATTCGACATGTAATGTCGAAGATTCCTTATTTTTACACGCTTTCTGCCGGAAATTGTCGATACTGTATCCGGGCTGTTTCCGGTTCGTCCCCCCCCCGGAACATAGGATTCCTCTGTGCGCAGATCCTGTTCCCAACGGCCGGGAAATCCGCGCTACCGCGCTTCGCGCGCCATCGTTTCCGCAAAAATCCCATATCCTTTTGTCGGGTCATTGACAAATACATGGGTCACCGCACCCACAAGCTTTCCGTCCTGGAGAATCGGCGAACCGCTCATTCCCTGGATGATCCCTCCTGTTTTGTCGAGAAGTTCCTGATCTGTTACCTGAAATACGATTCCCTTATTGATCTCCTTCGGTTCCGGGTCCACACCGTTGATCATGACAGCATATTCCCGGATCTCATCCTCCAGATAACAGCGGATCACCGCCTCCCCTGTGTGGATTTCCTCCTTTGCGGCTAGCTGTACCGGGATCTGCTCCTGGAACAGATCGTCGATCTTCTCCACTGCCCCGTAGATCCCGGCCTCCGTATTTTTGTCAATGGTTCCCAGCCGGTTAAAAGAATTATATACGATCAGGCCTTCCATGCTGCCCGGAATCCCGTATTCACCTTTTAATATGGAACGGATGCTGGTCTTATAAAGACTTCCGTCCTCAATCTCCATCAACACATTGGTATCCGCGTCATGGATCCCATGTCCCAGGGCGCCGAACCTGCTGTTTTGGTTCAGAAAGGTAATGGTTCCCAGTCCCTGTACATTGTCCCGGACCCAGATCCCAAGCTTATAATCATTGGGAGCATTTTCCACTGCCTCCAGACGCACGTCCACAGTCTCATCCTCCCTGCGCAGAGTCAGCACCACATCCTTGTCGGTCAGATTTTTCAGAACCTGGATCAGGTCATCCTTTCCGCTGACATATTCCTGGTTGATCCCGACGATATAGTCGCCGGATTTTACCAGGTTGCCCGCCGGATCGTGCTCCAGCCCGTCCACGCCCTCGATGGTCTGTGTATCCAAGACGAGAACTCCGTCCGTTTCCATATAGATCCCCACGGGCATCCCACCTACCAGGACCGTATCCTCCCCGATCTCAACGGTGCTGACCTCTTCCTGAGGAATATAGCCTGCCGCCGCCCAACCCAGACACCCTGAAGCCAGCAGCCCGGAAAAAAAGACTGCCGCCAGGATCATGCTTTTGATTCCTTTGTTCTTCATGCCGCCTTACATCCTTCCTGTTCTCATTTTCTCACGTGTATCTTCCATTTATACCCAAAGCCGAAAAAAAAGGAGCTGTAGAAAAAAACTGAGCCTGAGAAATAGACCAGTCAAGATGGATTCGTTATTTTCATACAGGTCCGAAAGACATACAAAAACGAATACCGCAGATTTTGGTATCCGTTTTTCAGCTTTGTCATTATTATATGGATTCAAAAAAATTTCACACTGGTATTCTTATTCACAGAATTCCATTTTTTTCAAAAAAATGAGAACAGGAGAACAGCAGACAAATCTTTTGCCTGCTGTTCCGGATATCATCGTATGCAGAAAAGCCGCCGTTGGCAGGTTTTCTGTATTGATTTATTTTTTTATGCTTCCGCTGCCGCGCGTGCGGCAATCTCCTTTTCCTGCACGTCGGACGGAGCCTGCTCGTATCTTGCAAATGCATACTCATAGGTCCCTCTTCCGCCGGTCATGGAACGCAGAATCGTGCAGTATCCGAACAATCCTGTCATGGGGATGTCGGCCTCGATCACCTGCTTGCCTCCTGCGATCGGGTTCATGCCCAGTACACGGCCGCGGCGCTTGTTCAGGTCTCCCATCACGTCGCCGGTATAGCTGTCCGGAACCGTCACCTTCAAGGACGCGATCGGCTCTAAGAGAACCGGGGATGCCTCCATGAAGCCTTTTTTGAAGGCCTGGCAGGTAGCGGTCTTGAATGCCATTTCTGAGGAATCTACCGGATGGTAGGATCCATCGTAAAGGATCGCTTTCACACCAACCACCGGATATCCGGCCAAGGGTCCCTTCACCACGGAATCCTGGAGTCCCTTTTCCACTGCCGGGAAATAGTTCTTCGGCACCGCGCCGCCGACTACGACCTCTTCAAATACATAAGGCGTCTCCAGATCTCCGGAGGGTTCGAATTTCATCTTCACGTGGCCGTACTGTCCGTGTCCGCCGGACTGCTTCTTATACTTGGTGTCCACGTCGGAATTTTTGCGGATGGTCTCGCGGAAGGCAACCTTCGGTGTCTCCAGGACGATCTCCGCTTTGTATCTGGACAGCAGCTTGCTGACCGCGATCTCTAAGTGCTGGTCGCCCATGCCATAGAGCAGGGACTGACGGTTCTCACTGTCGATGACAGCCTTGAGAGTCACGTCCTCCGCCATCATACGCGCCAGTGACTGGGATACCTTGTCTTCCTCTCCTTTATTCTTAACGCGGTATCTCATATATGTATACGGTACGGAATACTCGGTCTTTGTATACAGCACCTGTGTATTCTTCGTGGAAAGCGTATCGCCTGTCTTCGTATTTGCCAGCTTCGCGATAGCGCCGATATCTCCCGCAAACAACTCGCTGACCTCCGTCGGCTTGTTACCGCTCATGATATACAGCTTGCCCGGCTTCTCCTCTGCCTCGCTGGTTGCATTGAAAAGAACGTCATCGCCTTTGAGTACACCGGAGCACACCTTTACGAAGGAATATTTTCCGATAAACGGATCCACCATTGTCTTGAATACATAAGCGGTCTTCGCCTTGGAGAAATCGTAATTGCCTTCGAAGATGTCGTTGGTCGTCCGGTTGATTCCCGCGCAGCTCCTCTTATCCGGGCTTGGGAAGAAACGCACGATGTCGGACAGCAGGTTCGCAACGCCCTGAGCCTCAATATTGGAGCCCATTGCCACCGGCACGATGTCTCCGCCCATCACTTCGGTACGCATAGCCGCGCGGATCTCTTCTACGGAAAATTCTTCTCCGCCGAAATACCGCTCCATGAACTCTTCGCTTGTCTCTGCCACCGCTTCCATCAGGGAATCACGCAGGGTCTGGAGGTTCTCCTGACAGTAGTCCGGGATCTCGCATTCCTCTCTCTGGCCGATGCCGGTATATCTTCTTCCTGCGTTCTTGATGATGTTGATATATCCGACCAGCTTCTCATTCTCACGGATCGGCTGGAAATGGGGCGCGATCTTCTTGCCGTATCTTGCGGTCAGGTCTTCCACAACCTGGCGGAAGCTGGCGTCGTCCACGTCCATCTCTGTCACGTAGATCATACGGGGCAGATGGTACTTCTCGCAGAGTTCCCATGCCTTCTCCGTGCCTACCTGCACCCCGGCCTTACCGGATACCACAATCACCGCCGCATCCGCCGCGCTGACCGCTTCCTCTACCTCCCCGACAAAATCGAAGTATCCCGGGGTGTCCAATATATTGATCTTGGCCTTTTCCCACTCGATCGGCACGATGCTTGTGCTGATGGAAAATCCTCGCTTCTGCTCTTCCTTATCAAAATCACTGGTCGTATTGGACTCGGAAACCTTGCCCATACGCTTTGTAGCTCCGGATACATATAACATTGCCTCCACCAGGCTCGTCTTACCGCTGCCCCCGTGTCCAAGCAATACTACGTTTCTGATTTCATCCGTTCTGTAAACCTTCATGCTGCTGCCTCCTTGTTTCTATTTTATGCGCATCTGCCCAAGAATCGTCCAAACCTCCTCTGTACATCCGCTATCCGTACAAATTCATTTTATCTTTTTCTTACCACAGCCGTACACACTCTGTAAATATTGTACTAAACTTCTGCCCTTATTACAACTCTTTTATAAATTTTTCACATATTTTCTACATCTTTTTTCTTTTCCTTCTTTCAAACTCCCATTCTTCCGCACTTCTTCCTCTCCCGCGCGCCGCCCCTCGCCGCCCCTCACATTCCCCACAGCTGCCGCCGTTCCCGGTAAGCCGGAAAACAGCTCCCCCATCGGCGCAACTCTCCCTTTACTTTTACGATTTAAAATGCTAAAATATTTTTGGTTTTTCATTTCAAAAAATATAAAGAGAGGATAAAACATGCACGTAAAGAAAACAGGTTTCATCGGCCTGGGCCTGATCGGCGGCTCCATTGCAAAAGCCATCCGCCAGTATCATCCCGACTGTGAGATCCTCGCATTTGATAAAAATAAAGAAACACTGGCCCTGGCCGTACAGGAAGGGATCATCCATACCTCCTGCTCCTCCATTGATGACAATTTTCGGGACTGCGATTATATCTTCCTGTGCGCCCCGGTCTCTTGCAACACAGCCTATCTAAGCCAGGTGAAAAACGTCCTTGGCCCAGACTGCATCCTGACGGACGTGGGAAGCGTCAAGAACTCCATCCATGAGAAAGTCATTTCCCTGGGGCTGGAAGAGCATTTTATCGGCGGACATCCCATGACCGGGTCAGAAAAAAGCGGATTCGTCAATGCAAAGCCGCATCTGATCGAAAACGCCTACTATATCCTGACACCATCCGTAAAGGTTTCCGAAGAGCAGGTGCAGTCATACCGCGCCTTCGTGGAATCTCTGAAAGCGCTGCCCATCATTCTAGACTATCAGCAGCACGATTATGTGACCGGCGCCATCAGCCATCTGCCCCATATTCTGGCGGCAAGCCTGGTCAATTTTGTAAAGGAGCATGATACCCGGGAAGAACTGATGAAGATGCTGGCAGCAGGCGGTTTCAAGGATATTACCCGCATTGCCTCCTCTTCTCCTGTCATGTGGCAGCAGATCTGTCTCAAAAACAGGGGAAATATTTCCCAAATATTGGGGGAATTTATCCAAACTCTGACAGACGCAAAGCAGGCGGTGGATCAGGGATCGGAGCACACCCTCTATTCCATCTTCGAGTCTTCCCGGGATTACCGCAATTCCATGCCCGAAGGCTCTTCCGGGCCGATCAAGAAGCAGTTTGCCGTATACTGTGACATCATTGATGAGGCCGGAGGGATTGCCACCATCGCTACCATCCTGGCCAGCAATATGGTCAACATTAAAAATATCGGCATCATCCATAACCGGGAATTTGAAGAAGGGGTTCTGCGGATTGAATTTTACGATGAAGACGCCTCGGCCAAAGCTACGGAATTGCTGAAAAAGCACCGATATATCGTGTATGAAGTATAATATGTTACCCAAGAGATCAACAGGAAAGGATCAATACATTATGGAATTAACAAACATCACGGGGTTAAAAGGAGAGGTCACCGTACCTGGGGACAAATCCATCTCCCACCGCAGCATCATGTTCGGCTCCATCGCAAAGGGTACCACCGAGGTACACAATGTTCTCCAGGGAGCGGACTGCCTGTCCACCATGGACTGCTTCCGCAGGCTGGGAATTGAGATTGAGAAAAAAGGGGATTCCGTCCTGATACACGGAAAAGGGCTTCACGGCTTAACCGCGCCGGACAATCTTCTGGATGTGGGAAACAGCGGCACCACCACAAGGCTGATCTCCGGGATCCTGGCCGGACAGCCCTTTGACTCCAAGCTGTCCGGGGATGAATCCTTAAATTCCCGTCCCATGAAGCGGATCATTGAGCCTCTGCGGCAGATGGGAGCAAACATTTCCAGCATCCTGAGAAATGACTGCGCGCCGCTGTACATTACTCCGGCCCGGCTTCACGGGATCCTCTATGATTCCCCGGTGGCCTCCGCCCAGGTCAAATCCTGCATCCTGCTTGCCGGGCTTTATGCGGACGGAGAGACTTCCGTGACCGAACCCAGCCTGTCCCGAAACCATACAGAGCTGATGCTGCGGGAATTCGGCGCTGATCTGCGCTCGGTTCATGCTCTGGACGGCACCCCGAAATCCACCGCCGTGATCCGGCCCTGTGAAGAGCTGTATGGACAGAAGATCACCGTGCCCGGAGATATCTCTTCGGCGGCCTATTTTATTGCCGCCGGACTGCTGGTTCCGGATTCCGAGATCCTGATCAAAAATGTCGGTATCAATCCCACCCGCGCCGGAATCCTGACGGTCTGCGAGGATATGGGAGGCGACATCACGCTTCTGAATCAGCGGAAGGAAGGCGGTGAACCGGTTGCAGATATCCTGGTACGCACAAGCCGTCTCCACGGGATTACGATCAAAGGAGAGATCATTCCCACCCTGATCGATGAGATTCCGGTCATCGCGGTCATGGCAGCTCTGTCAGAAGGAACCACCTTTATCCGGGATGCGGCAGAACTGAAGGTCAAAGAATCAGACCGCATCGAAACCGTCACCGACAATCTGAAAGCCATGGGCTGTGATGCCATCCCCACCGCCGACGGCATGGTGATCCGGGGCGGCAATTCCCTGCATGGGGCAACCATCCACACACTTCTTGACCACCGAATCGCCATGGCATTCAGTATTGCGGCTCTGGCTGCCGAGGGGCATACCAAAATCCTGGACAGCCATTGTGTAGATGTATCCTTCCCCACGTTTTACGATACCTTTGAAAGTCTGCTGTAAAAGGCATGGGATTTAAACCTGGATGCAAATTCGCCGGACCAGTCAAGTGACGATTGGCCCGGCGTAATCATTCACATCATCGTATCATCCCGAAGGGAATCTGCCAGGCTGCTCCCCATGACCTTCCTTGCTCCAAGAAAATATGCCAGAGCGACAGAGCCAAAGATCAGCAGTATAAACGCGACTATCGGCATCAGCGGCGCTTCCCGGATGAATGTCATCGGATCGAGATAACTGATCTTCAGAAAAAGGATTACCGCCGCCGCATTCACAGGCAGCGCAGTCAGCACCGGCCGCCCGGCAATCGCAAGAGCTTCCGCGCAGAATACCTTTTTCATCCCCTCCAGAGTCATTCCCACAGAAAGCAGGCGCGCAAACTCCCGCTTCCTCTGCCATACAAATCCAAACGTATAGGAAAATACGTTCCCGATCCCGATCAACGCCAGAAGGATGCAGAAAACGCTGAGTATCATTGTCATTCCATGGATCATATTGTCATTATCCATCCTGTCCTGAATCCGGTTTTCGATCTCAATGTCATACCTGCCTCCCAAAAGTTTTGAGACCTCCTCTTCCACACCATTCAGCTCTTTCAGCGTTACCTCATCCCCTGCCAGGATGCGGATCCACACATTTTCCTCCTGGCTGCCAATCCGCCCTTTGATCTCTTTCCAGACAGAAACCGGAATAAAATGCACCAATTCATAAAAATCCAGAGTCCCATATTCCTCCCGCAGAACAGGTGCTTCCCGGGTATATGCGATCACCGGCAGCTCCGCTGTCCCATCCTCCCGGGTATTCATACTCCCCGCAGATTCTGTTGCCTGCCTCTCCCGGCTATCCGCCGTCTCCGCAGGTTCTGTTGTCTGCCTCTCCCGGCTATCTTCAGGCTCGGCTGCCGCAGACTCCCGTCGATTTCCATTTTCCGGAGTTATCGCTTCTGCCGGCCGCAGCACGGTCGTCTGCCTGTTTCCTGCCAGATAAGGGTATCTGCGCCGTTCCCGGAAATTGGGATCCCTAGCATCCTGCGTCTGATTCAGGATCACCGCGCCGTCCAGCCGGGGTTTGACCCCGATCTGTCTGCAATATTCTGAAAATCCGTCGTCATCCAGGATCACCAGCGGCGCATTCACCAGCCATCCCTCCGGGACGTGAGAAACATACTCTGCCGACGCGTTTTTCAGTCCTCCCGCCGCCCGCATTTCTTCACTGAGCTCCGTTTCTGTCACGATCCGTCTGGCCGCTGCCTTCTGGTACGTCACACTGCCGCACACTCCGGTAAGCGTTTGCAGGGCATCGGACTCGTCAAACGCGTCGATCTCCGTATCCTTTACCTCTGCCATGATATCCCAGGCATCCTGATACTTTTCAAAATAAGTCTCCCTCTGGCTGATCCTCATGATCGCAAAAAAGCACATCATAAAGGAAAAAGCCAGAAACGAAAGGGTCAGAGAAATAGACGCGGTCCGCATCGCCTTCTTCTGTGCTTTCAGCGCATTTCCCGCAAGTTCCCCCTCTATCCCGAAGAGACAGGATAAGATCCGGGAATCGCGCTTCCTTTTCAGCTGCAGCTCGCCGGTATTTTTGATGGCCTCCAAAGGGGTGAGCCTGCCCATTTTCCATGCAGGGATCCAGGCGGAGATCCATACAGTAACGGCGGAAACCAGAATAGATAAGACCAGTATCAGAGGATGATACTGAAACGGCAGTACCAGATGTCTTTCCACATCTGCCAGGATCACGTTGGTCCATTTCATGATCCCCATGCTGAACAGAACGCCCAGCAGATTTCCCGCCGGGATCGGCAATGCGCAGAGCCAAAAAGCCTCCTGCAGAAGGCAAATCCTGATCTGCCCCGGCGTTGCTCCAATACTGGAAAAAATACCAAACTGCCGGATCCTGGAATTCATGGTCACCGCAAAGGCATTGTGGATGACCATCACCAGAGAAAGGCATGCAAACAGAACCACCGCCAGAAAGAAAGGGAACACCCAGCGGAGGGCCGGGTCTTCTGGATCCCGGATCAGGTACAGGTTTAAAAGCTCATAGTTGCAGGTCACATTTTTCTCCGAAAGCCCTGCCAGTTCCGCAATTCGGGGCATATCCTGAAAGATACTTCCTTTATCCTTAAAATAAAGTTCTACCATCTCCTCCTGTCCCTCAGATGGCCCTTCACGGAGAACCGCCCTCTCCACATTTCCGTAATTTTGGATGCGCTCCAGGGCCTCCCCGCTGATCTCTCCGTTGAGTCGTCCTTCCCAGTCTCCCACATCTGCTTTCACCCGCTCCACCTCATAGGCCCACAGGTTATAAAACAGACTGCACAGCAGGGACAAAAGCAGCGCAGAAATAAAAGCCGCCGTCATCACGGAAATACCGGATGCCCTGTTATGTTTAAGATATCCTTTTGAATAGTCCTTCCACATCGTCTGTCACCACCTCTTCTCATCCCGGATGATGCGCCCGTCCTCTATGGTGACGATCCGGTCTGCTTCCAGAGCGGCTTTCTCATCATGGGTAATCAGTATCATAGTCTGTTCCAGATTCCGGTTGGACAATTTCAGCAGGTCCAGGATCTCCCTGGAATTTTTCCGGTCCAGGTTCCCGGTGGGCTCGTCCGCCAGCAGCAGAGCCGGACGGTAGATCAGGGATCTGGCTATGGCCGCCCGCTGCTGCTGTCCGCCGGAGAGCTGATTGGGCAGAGCCTCCAGCCTGTCGGCGATTCCCAGGGTCGTTACGATCCGGTCAAAAAGCTTCGGATCCGGTTTCCTTTTATCCAGCAGAAGCGGCATCAGGATATTTTTCCGGATGGTGAGCGTGGGGATCAGATTATAAAACTGATACACCAGCCCCACCTTTCTGCGGCGAAAGATCGCCGATTCGGTCCGGTTCAGGGTCGAAATATCTGTCCCCTCAATCAGGACCCGCCCCTGGGACGGCCGGTCCACACTGCCCAGGATGTGGAGCAGCGTAGATTTCCCGGAGCCGGACGCCCCGATGATCGCCACAAATTCCCCTTTTTCCACGGACAGGTCAATCCCGTCCAGGGCAATCACCTGATGACTGCCGCTGCCATACACTTTTCTGATATCTTCACACTTCAAAATCTCCAAGCTTCAATGCCTCCTTTATCTTTTCTGTCTATTGTAATTTGTCACCATTTTTCTTTAGAAAATGGATGACCTGCTTGCGCTTCAGCGCAATACCTATTATATCAAAATAAAGTGACAGCTCAGTGACGGTCCTGCTCCGGAGATCAGCTCAAAGCGCATCCCATAATAGCCGTTCAGTCATTTTCTAAGTAATTCCCCTGGGTATAAAATCGGATTTCAAAGCATGCGCCGCCGGCCGCAGGATTTTCAGCCGTGACCGTCCCGTTCTGACTCTCAATGATCGCCTTTGCCAGAGCCAGCCCAATACCGATCCCTCCGTCCTTCGCATTTTTTCCCCGGTAAAACCGTTCAAAAATGTGCGGCAGATCTTCCTCCGCAAATCCCGTTCCGTTGTCTTGGATCCGGATCTGTGTGTAGAGGGGAGTCTGCTCACAGGAACAGCAGACACTTCCTCCGGGCGGGGTGTGCTCCATGCAGTTTTTCATCAGGTTTATGACGGCTTCCATCGTCCATTCCAGATCCGCGCAGATCACGGTTTCTTCCATTTCGGGAATCCGGACAGAGACACCTGCCTTTAAAAATAATTCCTGGAGCTGATCGGCGGCCAGCATAAGGACCGTGAACACATCCGTCTTTGTACGCTCCAAAGGCAGTACGCCGGCATCGATCCGGGATAAGAGAAGCAGAGCATCCGCCAGATGTGTCAGCCGTGAAAGCTGCAGGCGGATCCGTTCCAAATGCTTTGGGGAAGGATTTGGAAGCATCATTTGTGCTGACAGAGAAAGTGATGTGATCGGGGTTTTGATCTGATGCGCGATGTGATCAAGATTTTCCGCGTAAAGATTTTTGGCTTTCCATGCCGCATCCCTTGTCTGGTGCAGCTCCGTTACCGTTTTATAAATCTCATCCTGCAGTTGGGAAAACTCATCTTCCACAGCCGGAAAAAGGACGCCTCCGTCTCCGGTATGGACCTGTTCCAGATAATCCGTCAGCGCATGGATCCTTTCCTTCTCCTTCCCGCGCCGAAGCGAATAGGGGAGCAAAAACACCAGTCCCCCGGCCAGAAAGCCTGCAGCCGCAGAACAGGTTCCATATTTTTGAGCCGGCCGCAAAAAATCTGCCTGCCGATAGCCATATGCCAGAATGATATTTTCATTTTCATCTGTCATAGTATCCGGCCTCTCCTGATATTCCCTCAGCGCTGACAAAACCGCCCCTTCTGCATCCGGCTGATTTTCCAAGATTCCCTGACATATACTGCCCAATGTACGGATCTGCATCCGGTTATAGTACCCGGTCAGAAGAAATGCGGTAAAAGAAGCCGCCGCCAGACTCACCGATAATACGATCCCGGTCAGTATAAACAGATTCCGTGCTGGAAATGCAGAACGCTTCTTGGAACAGCTGCCCTGTTTTTTTCTTTTGTTCATTTCGAATCCTCCATCCGGTATCCCACGCTCCGGACCGTTTTCAGGCAGACAGGCTGGCGCAGCTTTTCCCGCAGGCGCTTGATCGTCACGGTGAGCGTATTGTCGTTCACAAAATTTCCGTTGATATCCCAGATTTCCTCCAGTAATTTCCTTCTGGTGACCGTTTTCCCTTTGTGCCGGAGCAGAAAGAAAAGCACCTGATATTCCAGCGGGCTCAGGCAGATTTCCTCCGTATCGCAGAAAACCAGCATTCGCTTCTGGTCAAGCGCGATCGAATCACAGGACAGGTACTGCCCGGAAACATCCCCTGTCCTGCGCAGCAGAGCGCCGATGCGCAGGAGCAGAACATCCAGTTCAAAGGGCTTGGTTACATAGTCATCCGCCCCATTTTGGAAACCGGAGATCACATCACAGGAATCGCCCCGAACCGTAAGAAACATAATCGGAAGCTCCTTCCAGTTTGCGCGGATCCATTGGACCAGCAGATTCCCATTGCCGTCCGGCATGTTCCAGTCTACCAGCATCAGGGTCGGACACGCCTGCTTCAAAGCCTGCTTCGCGTCCGCGATCGTTGGAAAAAGGGAAACCCTGTAGCCGTATTTTCCGAGAAATTCACTCACACTCCCGGCTATATTTTCATCATCTTCCACGTAATAGATCTCCATCATTTTGCGTCCCTGCCTTTACAGAAAAGAGTGTAAAGTCCTTGATGATCATGACCTTACACCCTGATTTACAGTTACTCTTTTATCACGTCTATCTCTGTCAGATTCACGCCTAAAGAAGTCAGTACAGCTTTCAAAGACTTATAATCAGCCTTTAAACCTTCATATGTTTTTTGGGCATTCTCTTCTTTTGCATGTTTCATATGTTGCTGTACACGTTGGAAGTCATTGACAGCTCTTTCAATGATCTCACCTGTATTTGGCATAGAATCACCTCCCTGGTTTTATAAATATGAAAATATCGTCTATGAGATATTTTCATTATAGCAAAAGGATTTTTGAGTGTAAAGCCTATATTCAACGATCGATAAAGAGCGCGTTACAGTTGTTACAGGTCACACCTTGACCAGGCGTGCCCTGTAACTCAGGCCGTCATTTTAAATTGCCTACGGCAATGGACGGCCTGAATACCAGCTCTTATGTGCATCCTCCCGACCAATCAGCGTGGTGATTGGTCGGGGTGTGACATGTAACTTGCAGTTGCAATTATTGTAGCTTGCTCTTCCGGCAGATATGGAAGCGGCTTTAACAGAACACGGTTTGGCCGGCCTATGGAACTATTTTTCTGAAAAGTCCTGTGAGCGGGATCTGCCCGGTTGTTCTATGCGTAAAAAGAAAGAATAACTTTGATCTGCAGGGTACAGAAAGCTTTTTTGAGCATTTCTATACCCTGCATGATTATGACACCAATTCCAGCATTTCCTGTACGGTCTTTTTGTATACCGGGTGGCGCTGATACGGCGCGATCTCGCAGAGCGGTTCCAGTACAAATTTCCTCTTATGCATCTCCACATGAGGGATGCATAAGTCTTCGGCTTCCAGAACCAGGTCATCGTAAAAAATAATATCCAGATCCAGCGTGCGCGGCCCCCAGTGTATGACCCGTTTTCTTCCGGCCTCCTGCTCGATCCGGTGAAGCTCATCCAGCAATTCCCGGGGGGTCATCAGTGTGCGCAGCCTGAGACATGCATTCAGAAAATCCTCCTGCTCCGTCATCCCATAGGGCAGAGTCTCATAATAGCCGGATACTCGTTCCACAGCCCCGGCCGAAAGAATACCTCCCCGGTCATCTTTCACAGGATGCTTTGCCAAAGAATCCAACGCCCGCACTGCCTGATCCAGATATGCCTTCCTGTCTCCCATATTGGAACCGAGGGCGATATATACCGTATGCCACTGCCGCAGGATTTCCACGGATACGGATTCCAGCGGAAGCCCGATGGGCGCCCAAGGCTTTTTCACTTCCAGCCCTACCTTTTCCAGCCCCGGAATATGAAGGAGCAACTCCTCCGCAAGATTCTCCGCTATGCGCTCGATCAATGAAAAGGTATGCTCTTTCATAAATGTCTCTATAAAATGGCAGATTTCTCCATAGTCAACAGACGCGTCCAGAGCATCCGTCTTTCCTGCTTTCCGGGTATCCGTATACAGGTCTGCTGATACAAGAAACTTCTGCCCCAGTTTATTTTCCTCTGGAAACACACCATGCTTTGCAAATATTTCCAGATTTTCTATCTTGATTTTATCCATAATTCCTCCCCATTCGCCGAAGCAGTCATAAAACATAATATACTACGTGGGATTTTCTTCCCCTCGCCGAAAACGCCAGATAGATATGCGGCATATCCGCCTGTCCCGTTGATTCATGGAAGATCATCCACGTAAATCATGCTCCCGCAGGATTGCCTCTGTCATTTTAGCCGCGCGGACGTTCGCCTTTACATCGTGGACTCTCACAAAGGAACAGCCGCTCCTGATCCCCAGCACTGTCGTCACCAGAGTCCCCTCTTCCCTCTGGTCTGCCGGAAGGTCCAGGGTCAGTCCGATGACAGACTTTCTGGATGTTCCCAGCAGTATGGGGTATCCAAGGCTGTTCAATTCCTCCAGATGCTTCAGCATTTCCAGATTCATTTCATAGGTTTTTCCAAAGCCGATGCCCGGATCCAGGATGATCTGTTCCCGGGAAATACCTGCCGCCTCTGCCAGCCGCAGAGATTCCCTCAGGTCGTTAAGCACCTCCGGGATAAAGTCTTTGTACTCTGCCTTCTCCCGGTTATGCGTCAGACAGCAGGGCACGCCGTATTCCGCGATCACACCGGCCAGCTCCCGATCATATTTCAGTCCCCAGATGTCGTTGACCAGATCCGCCCCGGCATCCAGCGCGGCCCGAGCCACTTTGCTTTTATAAGTATCAATCGATACGGGGATGTCAAGCTGTTCTTTTAAGCCGCGGATCACAGGCACAACCCGCCGGATCTCTTCCTCCTCTGAAACCAACACATGCCCCGGGCGTGTAGATTCTCCGCCCACATCCAGGATATCCGCCCCATTCCGGATCATCTCCTGTGCATGCCGCAGCGCCGCGTCCATATTCTGAAAACGGCCTCCGTCCGAAAAAGAATCCGGGGTCACATTCAGAATCCCCATAATGTAAGTCCTGTGTCCAATGTCAAATACTTTTCCGCCAATCTGCATTCTGTTCTCCTTTTGCCTTTCCTGTGATGTCAAATTTCAGTTTTTATCCGCCAGTTTTTAAATTTCCAGCACAGTATTCTTCTTCCCCACATCCCAGTCACATTCTTCCTGCACCTTACATGCAAAACATTTCCGGGACTGCTTGTCGCTGGTATAGATCAGCCTTTCCAGCGCCTCCATATCCTCCCGCGGCCTGCGGTGCCCCAGGATGGCCCGGAGTATGGAAGCTTTTTCTGTTTCCGAAAAGAGTTCCTCCGAGAGCTCGTTCAGAATAACCTCCGCAATCTCAGCAGATGCCTTTTCATGGGGGATGCCTTCTGTATACTGCCGGTATTTTCCGATGTCATGCAGAAGCGCGGCCGCATAGATGACTTCCTTGCGGATCTCCAGCTTCTGCTCCAGGCTTTTGATGTATGCGATCCGCGCCACATCCAGCAGATGCTCCATCTGGTGACAGCAAAAGATCCGTTCCTGTTCTGCATGCTCTAATTTTTTATAAGATTCCACATACAGCGGATGATTTCGGATTTCCTCAATCGCCTTCATACTGCCGCTCCCTTCTTTTCTATTCAGGCTCACAGTTCCTTACTTCCATCTCTACCGTCCCTGCCCGAGCATTGCGTAAAACGTATGTACCAATTCCGGATCCTCCAAAAAGCACCCCCGTTTTGCTGCCGTCACGGTCCGGCTTCCCGGCTTTTTGATCCCCCGCATGGTCATGCACATATGCTCTGCCTCAACCATCACCATAGCCCCTTTGGGGCAGAGCTCCCGCGTCAATGCATCTGCGATCTGCCCGGTCAGCTGCTCCTGAATCTGGGGTCTCCTTGCATAGACCTCCACAGTCCTGGCCAGCTTGCTCAAGCCCACCACCCTCCCGTCCGGGATATAGGCGATATGGGCTTTCCCGAAAAACGGCAGCAGGTGGTGCTCGCAGGTAGAGTAAAATACAATGTCCTTCTCCAGCACCATCCCCCGCTCCTCGGCCCGAAATGTTTTCCGGAGATGTGTTTCTGCCGTCTCTTCCAGCCCTCCGTAAATTTCCTCACACATCCTGGCGATCCGGTCCGGTGTCTCTATCAACCCCTCCCGCTCAGGATTCTCTCCGATCCCTTCCAAAAACAGACGAACTGCCTGTTTTACCTTCTCCTGATCTATCATGTTCCCTACCTCTCTGTTTCATTCCTTCGCATGCATTGACTATTCACAGCAGTTTCCGAATAAAATCTGCCTGTCCTCATCATCCGGCGGTCTTTTTTTGCACTACTTCCATGACTCTGCCCAGATAGGACAGTGACCCAAAGGCCAGAATCACATCCCTCTCCCCCGCGTCCCGCATGGCTTCCTCTACTGCCCGGTCAATCCCGTCCATTGCCAGAACCGTTCCCTTACAATAAATCTCCGCAGCCTTTTTCAATTTCTCCGCAGACAGGCTTCGCTTTTCATCCGGCAGGTTGACCGTATAGATCCGTTCTGCCAGAGGAGCCATGATCTGCGCAATTCGTTCATATTCCTTATCCCGGAATACTCCCATAATGAGAAACAGTCTCCGCCCTGGAAAATAGCGTTCCACAGAGGCCTTAAGCCAGCGGGCCCCGTCTGCATTATGTGCCCCGTCTACTAAAAACACCGGCGCTTCCCTCAGACAGGTAAACCTTCCCGGCCAACGGGTTTTCTCAAAGCCCCTGCGTATCTCCTCCTCCCGGATCTGAATCCACGCAGCATCTTCCGCCGCCCGGACAGCCTCCCATGCAGTCATCCCATTGATGATCTGACAGGTTCCCGCCAGCCGCGTCTTCAGATCCTTCATCCCCCCGTAAGAAAATGTCTGTCCCCGGTAATCCTCCTGTGTGACCATGGCATCCTCCGGCTTTGCAAACCGGATCTCACAGCCCTGTTCTGCCGCGCGCCTTTCCAACACGCTTCTGACCTCCGGCTCCTGAGGTGCGGATACCACAATACAGCCTGGTTTGATGATGCCCGCCTTGTGCTCTGCGATCGCTTCCAGCGTATCCCCCAAAAAGCCCATGTGATCCCGGCTGATTGGGGTAAAGACAGAAACCAACGTATGCTCTACGATGTTGGTGGCATCCTCCTTCCCGCCCAGCCCGGTCTCCAATACCACGATCCCGCATTGTTTTTTTCGGAAATATAAAAAAGCTATTGCGGTCTCAATCTCAAAAACAGTAGGGCTATGAAACCCCTTTGCCTCCATACGCACAATAGCTTTCTGAATTTCTTCAACCAGTTCTGCAAATTCCTCCTCCGGAATCCATTTCCCATTGATCTGGATCCGCTCCAGATACGAAACCACGGTCGGTGAAATATATCTTCCGGTCCGGATGCCCGCTTCACTCAGAATCGTAGAAATAAATGCAAGCACAGACCCTTTTCCGTTCGTTCCCGCCACATGGATGAACCTCAGATCCTTCTGGGGATCCCCCAGCTCACGCAAAAGCTCCCGAACCGTATCCAAGCCAAGTACACTTCCGTATTTCGACACCTCGTCCAAATATACCCTTGCTTCTTTATAGGTCACGTTATCGTTGTTTCCTTTCTGATTTTTCTTCATGGCAGCAATCCCACGCTGAAAATAATGTTGCCATCAAACATCATATCACTTCCCATGGAATCCTACAAGTATAAATTCGTCTCAAAAAGTCTTTTCCGCTATCTGTCCGTCCCTTATTTCAGCCTGAATGCCGCAGGACTCCTCACAAAAACCGCAGCGCTCAGCAGGACTGCATAGAGCATTTTTGTATCGTACTGTCTTTGATATGCGGCTGCAGCAAAGTAAAATCAAAGGATTACGGTGTTTGCTCTCTTTCCATGATTCCAGAAAATGCTTAATCTTTCTATACATATACTAAATACTGATAAATCAAATTGTAGGTTTCCCGCGCCTCCGCGCCAGCTCCGCCACATTCGCCTCCACCCGTGCCTTATTCAGCGGATAGATAAACAGCAGGGCCAAAGACACCGCGCCCAGCCCAACGGCCGGAATGATACAGGACAGATTAAAAATCCCTGACGTGATCTCCGGGTCAAAGGCTGTCGCCTGGGTGTAGCCGATCAGGCTCAGAAGCCCCCCGATCATGCCGGAGGAAAATGCCTGTCCCAGCTTTCTTGCAAAGGAATACACCGAATAAATCGTGCCGTCCTCCCGCACCCCGTTTTTAATCTCCGCATCATCAATCACATCCGTGATCATGGCCCAGATCACCGTATTAAAGAATCCAAGCCCTATATAAGCCAATGTATAAAATCCCACATATATATACGGATTCTGCGGCTTGATCAGCAGGCAGAGCAGATACACCGCCGACCCGAACGCGCAGGAAACCACCGAAAGCTCTTTTTTGCCGAATCTTGCAGACAGTCTGGCGGCAAGAGGCGCGCAGATCACCAGCATCACAATACTTCCTGTCATGGCAGACAAAGACTGGGCGGCTGCGGAGCCATAGTAATTCGGAAACACATAGCCTGCCATCCCCTGCATGCCCAGCATTCCCAGCAGCAGCAATATGGCTGCCGCGATGATCCCCAGCAATGCCCTGTTCATGGCCAGGTTTTTTAACATTTTTCCGATCTCCAGCTTCTGGTTATTGGCCTCCACCGGAATCCGTTCCCTCACAAGACGAAAGCAGAGCAGATAACAGACAATCGCCAGAATGCTGAATACTCCGGCGATGCCGGTCATCCGGGGGCCGGAAAGAACTGTCTTGCCGTCCACCACCACATAAGCCGCTACAGGAGTCCCCACACCGATCACCAGCCCTGCAAGCGTAGCGCCGATGGTCCGCCAGGTGGAAAGCTCCGCGCGGTGCTTCGGATCCGCGGAAATAGCCGAAGCCATGGATCCATAAGGAATATTGATAGATGTATAGAAAATAGATCCCCATAAAATATAGGTAATGACCATCCATACAATCCGGAATCCATAGGACATATCCGCAAACGCAGACTGATAGATCAAAAAGGACGAGATCGCCACCGGCCCGCACATCCGTTTGATCCACGGCTTGAACTTGCCGTCTTTTGTCGGTCTGGAGCGGTCCACGATCTGCCCCATGGTCACATCCGTCACCGCATCCACAAAACGGGCGGCCATCATCAGGAGCCCTACCACCGCGGCAGGCACTCCCATCACATCCGTGTAGAATTTCAGCATAAAGGAGGAGGACAGGATGAAGGTAAAATCATTTCCGAAATCTCCAAACATATACCCCAGCTTATCCTTCATATCAAATGGTTCCATAGCCGAATTTTCATTCTCCATAGCTTTTCCCCTTTTCTCGCAAACGATCGATTTTATGTTTATTTCATATATTCTGTGCAGAATATGCAGGGATATACATCTCACGAATACAAACGCGAAAAAAAGAGCTGCCGGAAAATGACTGGTTCCCCACAATATATGCTGTGACTGATTGGATATCGCAGCAAGATATTGTGTAGAAAAGCCATTTTTCGACAGTCCCTTCAATATCTGTATAATTCAATTTTTTTAATCTGGAATTTGCTGATTCCTTCCGCAAATGTTATCGTGCCATATTTAAACAAAGAAGAACATGCGGATTTTCTGATCCGAAACCTGCTGTCCAAGGGCCAGGCTCTCCTTGTAAAGGAATTGGAATGACATCCCTTACTCCCGGATCTGTCCGTTTCCAAAGATCATATATTTCGTGGACGTGAGTGCTTCCAGCCCCATAGGTCCTCTTGCGTGAAGCTTCTGCGTACTGATCCCGATCTCCGCGCCGAAGCCAAACTCGAATCCGTCCGTAAACCGTGTGGAGGCGTTCACATAGACTGCGGCCGCATCCACCTCATCCAGGAATTTCAATGCGTTGTCATAATCCTTTGTGAGGATGGACTCGGAATGCCCGGTATTGTAGCGGTTAATATGAGCGATCGCTTCTTCTGCGGAATCTACGATCTTCACGGAGATCACAGCGTCCAGATACTCGGTTCCCCAGTCCTCTTCCGATGCCGGAAGGATCTCCGGCACGATCGCCCTGGCCCGTTCATCTCCTCGGATCTCTACCTGGCGCGCTCTCAGCCGTTCTGCGATCAGAGGCAGCGCCTCCTTCGCGGCAGCCTCATGGATCACCAGGGATTCGCAGGCGTTGCACACGCCCATGCGCTGGGTCTTTGCATTTTCAATGATATCCGCCGCCCTGTCGATATCCGCACTGGCATCTACAAAAATATGGCAGTTCCCTGTGCCCGTCTCGATCACCGGCACGGTGCTGTTCTCCACCACATTCGCGATTAGTCCGGCACCGCCCCGTGGGATCAGAACATCGATGTAGCCATGCAGCTTCATCATCTCCCCCACCGTTGCCCTGCTGGTGTCCTCCACCAGAAGAATGGCATCCTGGGGCAGATTTTCCTTTTTAAGGCCCGCCCTGATGACCTCCGTGATCGCCAGGTTGGAATGGATGGCATCGCTTCCGCCCCGCAGGATCACAGCGTTTCCGGTCTTGAAGCAGAGACCGAAGGCGTCTGCTGTCACATTGGGACGGGATTCATAGATGATGCCCACCACCCCCAGAGGCACCCGCCTCTTGCCGATCCGCAGGCCGTTTGGACGGTTCTTCATGCTTAAAACCTCCCCGATGGGATCCTCCAGCGCCGCAACCTGTTTCAGCCCCTCGGCCATGTCCCGGATCCGCTGTTCGGTTAGTCTGAGACGGTCGATCAGGGACTGCTTCACCCCTTTTTCTTCCGCTGCCCTTAAGTCCTTTTCATTTTCTTCCAAAAGATATGTGCTCCTGGCACACAGCTCCCCGGCCACCGCCAGGAGTCCTCTGTTCTTTTCCTTTGTCCCCAGCTTCGCGCAGAGCCGTGAGGCATCCTTCGCGCGAATTCCCAGTGTCTGAATATAGCTTTCCATTTTCTGCATCCTTCCTTTCTTATATTCCCAGACTGTCACAAAATCACCTGTTCTGATTGTGCTGGGTATTTTACGGCAGTTCCTGATCTATGATTCGACCGTCAAAAGCTCTCATTTCCCTTGCCGGTCGAATCCTCTATTTTGCTTTCAGAAATCTTTTATCTCCGGCCCGCTCTGGTTTTCCGCTTTACGGGCCTTCTTCGACTTCCGCCGAAACTGCGGCCGCTCCGGTGACAGCTCATCCTCCACGGCTTTTCCATGCTCCCTCGACAAAAATAAGGTTCCGATCTTTTTTCCCGCCATAATATCATTGATGGCATATATATTGTCCCCGCTGGCGATCACCATATCCGCCCCGGAACCGGTCACGATCTTGGCCGCGTTGACCTTGGTAGACATCCCTCCGGTCCCGAAATCGCTGGAAGAGCCCTTGGCCATATTCTCCAGCTTTTCATCAATCTTCACTACGGTATGGATAAAGCGGGCATGGGGATTCTGCCTCGGATCGTCCGTATACAGCCCCTCGATATCCGACATCAGGATCAGCAGGTCCGCCTTCACAAGCTCCGCCACATTCGCCGCCAGCGTATCGTTATCCCCGAAGTTTCCATACGCCAGCTCATCCACGGAAATGGCGTCATTCTCATTGACGATAGGTACCACATTCATGCGGAACAGCTCGTCAAAGGTACGCTTCGCGTTTTTGCGGCATTCCTCATTGGTGACCGATTCCTTCGTCAGCAGGACCTGTGCCGTAAGCTGGCTGTATTCATTAAACAGCTTTTCATAGATCATCATCAGCCTGGCCTGGCCCACCGCCGCGCAGGCCTGCTTGGCCGCCTCCGTATCCGGCCGCTTGTCAAGCCCCAGAGCCGCCCTGCCGACTCCCACCGCGCCGGAAGAGACGACGATCACTTCCTTCCCCTTGTTCCTCAGGTTGATCAGGATCCGCACAAATTTTTCCAGCTTCTCCAGATTGATGTTTCCCGTTTCTTCATACGTGATCGTCGTAGTGCCTACCTTGATCACGATCCGTTTCTTTTGCCGTAAGATTTCTTTTCTGTCCATGATTTCTCCAATGGTTCCTCTATTTTTTCCAACCATGCAGCTGGTATCTTTGATAGACGGCACAGGAAATATACACCCCTGTACCGAACCGCCTACCGCGCGTTTTGATAGATTCGGTAGATATCCTCCTGATTCAGCTTCTTCACACAGCCGATGGTCCTGCCGCCGTCGAAGCTGCATTTTCTTGCCAGCTCCCGCAGCTCTTCTTCCGCAGGATCCACCCCAAGCTCTCTCAGGCTGGTGGGCATCTGTATGGAACGATAAAATTCCTCCATCGCCTGAACGCCCTTTTCCGCAGTCTCCATCGCATCTCCGGTGTCTTTTACGCCCATCACCCGCACCGCGAACCGCGCGAACCGGTCCGGCCTTGCGTTCATCACGTATCTTGCCCAACTCCCCCATACGGCAGCCAGACCTGCTCCGTGAGCCACGTCATACATGCCGCCCAGCTCATGCTCCAGCTGGTGGGAAGCCCAGTCTCCTCCATCCGTGCCGCAGCCGGTCAGTCCATTGTGGGACAGGCTTCCCGCCCACATCACTTCCGCTCTCGCTTCGTAATTCCGTGGATCTTCCAGCAGGATCCTGGCATTCTTCATGACCGTACGGATCAGGCATTCGCTGATCCCATCTGTGAGCTCCATGTTCTCCGACTGATTCAGATAACGCTCCATGGTATGCATCATGATATCCACACAGCCGCTTTCGGTCTGGTAAGCCGGCAGCGTCATGGTCAGCTCCGGGTTCATGACCGCAAACCTCGGCCGCGCGAAATCACTGTTGCAGCCCCGTTTGACCCATCCCTCTTCCTTTGTAATGACGGAGGAATTGCTCATCTCGGAACCGGCCGCGGCAATGGTCAGGACCACGCCGAGAGGCAGGCATCCCTGCGGCATCCGTTTCTTGGCATAAAAATCCCACACGTCTCCTTCATTTGCCATACCGTACCCGATGGCCTTCGCAGAGTCAATGACGCTGCCCCCGCCCACCGCAAGGATAAAGTCTACGTTTTCCTTTCGGCACAGACCGATCCCCTCATAGACAAGGGAAAGCCTGGGATTGGGGACCACGCCTCCCAGAGTCACATAATCCACCCCCGTCTCATCCAGAGACCTGCAGATCCGATCCAGCAGACCACTTTTTTTCACGCTGCCGCTTCCGTAGTGGACCAGCACCTTCCGGCATCCGCATTCCCTCACGAGCTGTCCGGTCTGCTGCTCCGTTTCTTTTCCGAATACCACTTTTGTAGGTGTGTAATAATTAAAATTTTCCATTTGTTTCTCTCCTGTTCATTCTCTCTTTCAATATAGAAGTTCCGTCTTCAGCATTTATTTTGAAGAAGCAATCAAGCCTGCCTGCTTCTTCAGACAATTTCCACCTGACACATTTTCATGGCATTCAGCGCCTGCTCATGGCTCTCCCGCGTCACTCCGGCGCAGCAGGAAGCATCCACAGAAACCTGTGTCTCCGGCAGATAAGCCTTCAAAAGCAGTGCATTGGAGATCACACAGATATCCGTACACAGCCCGATCAGAGTAATATCCTCTATAGTCTCCCCGGTATCCTGACGTGCTTTCAGCATCTGTCCCAGCTCCGCACTTCCAAAGGTAGGCTTGTCAATGGGTTCTTCCGTAAGCAGCATCTGAATCTCCGGGTGGATCTCCCACCCGTCTGTCCCCCGGATGCAGTGTCTGACCGGGAGCTTTTTCCCCTCCTGGGTATCCAGGTAATCCTCCTCGTGGGTGTCCCTAGTGGCGATCACCAATCCGTCAAACTCCCGGATCTTTTGGATCACCCGGGGCACGATCCCCACCGCCTCCGGCGTTCCCAGCGCGCCGTCAATAAAATCTTTCTGCATGTCTACCACTACCAGTACCTTCATAATCATCCTCCTCTTCGCCTATGGGCAAGCCGCGCGATTCCTTATTCTCGCTTTATGTCTCCTTTTTTCCAAGCCGGACCTCTTCCATCTTCCTGGCAGTCCCCTCATCCAGCCAGTCAAACAGATAATTTCTGTCATGCCCCGGCCGGTTTAAGTACTCTTTCCGAAGCTCCCGGTTCACAAACTCCACCTCTTCCCGCAGCTCCTTGGCGGAAAGAAGGTTGCATCCCTGTCCCCGGATGATCACCTGCTCCGTGCCGTCCGAGGTAGCAACCGTCACATGATATTTTCTCCCGATCTCATGGGCCGTCTTCTCGATATACTGATCCGCAGTCTCCGCTTCCTTCGTATAGACCACATAAATATTATGGTACCGCTGAACCTCTCCCGGAAATCCTTCCAGCTTATAGGCGTCAAACACCAGGATCACCGTACATTTTTTTATCCCCTGGTAATTGGACAGAATGTCCATCAGCTTTCCTCTGGCCCCGTCGATGTTGATTTCCGCAAGCTCCCGAAGCTCTTCCCACGCAAAAATAATATTGTATCCGTCAACCAGCAGATATTCTTTTCGTTTCTCCGATTTCTTCTCCGCCGTCCTGTCTCTTTGCGTTCCCGGCGCATTTGTTTTCGAACAGGTAAATGTTTTTCCGGCATAAGAAACTTTTTTCTGTGCCTGCGCCGCCCTTCTCCTGGAAGCCTCGGCCATCCGGTCCAGCTCCCTCTCCTCCTCCGGGGACAGAGTATACTCCCTCACCGGCTGCCGTCTGGGAACCACCTCCACCTGCGCTCCTTCGGGCGCTTCTTTTTTCTGCAGTACGCTCTCCAGATGCATATGCTCCTCCACCTGGTCCCATGGTACCACAAATCCGGCTCCATGAGCACAAAAGACGGAGCCTGTCGGATTTTCCAGATCCCGCTCTGGATCGTATCCGATGTTCTCGATCACCTCTTCCGCATTGTGGCAGGGCAAATATCCTTTCAAACTGCAGGACAATCTTCCTCTGCCCTTCGTATAGGCGGCCAGCTCGGTCTGGTAATCCCGCATATTCACGACCGGAACCGCACCCTCCAGGACCGCCGTATCCCCATCCTGCTCCGGCGTGCCGAAGGTTCCATGCATCCGCTGAAGATCCGACAGGGCACGTCCCACCGTATCCCGGGGCACCTCCAGCCGGTAATCGTAATACGGCTCCAGTAAAATGCTCTGTGCCTTTTTGAGTCCCTGCCGCACCGCCCGGTAAGTGGCCTGGCGGAAATCCCCGCCCTCCGTATGCTTTAAATGAGCCCGTCCGGACGCCAATGTGATCCGTATATCCGTGATGGCCGAGCCGGTCAGCACGCCCACATGTTCCTTTTCTTCCAGATGGGTCAGGATCAGCCGCTGCCAGTTCCGATCCAGCACATCCTCGCTGCAGGCAGATGTGAACTGCAGGCCGCTCCCCGGCTCTCCCGATTCCAGCAGCAGATGCACCTCCGCATAGTGCCGCAGCGGTTCAAAATGCCCCACGCCTTCCGCCGTATCTGAGATTGTTTCTTTGTATACAATGTTTCCCGCCCCAAATTCCACCGATACATGGAACCGTTCCAGGATCAGGCGCTTCAAGATCTCAATCTGCACTTCCCCCATAAGCTGGGCATGGATCTCTCCCAGAGCTTCATTCCATACGATGTGCAGCAGAGGCTCCTCTTCTTCCAGCTGCCGGAGATGTCTCAGCATCACAGGAACGTCGCAGTCTGGCGGAAGCTGGATCTGGTAGGTCAAAACGGGCTCCAGAACGGGCATTCCCGACTCCGCCTCAATCCCTAAACCCTCCCCGGGAAATGTTTTCGTCAGCCCGGTCACGGCGCAGACCGTTCCCGCGCGGACCTCCTCCGCAGTCTCAAACTTCGCGCCGGAATAGATGCGGATCTGGTTCACCTTTTCCTCCCAGATGTCTTTTTCGCCCTCTGAGCCGTGGATCTCCGGATGCGCTTCTTTCGCCCTCTTCGCATTCTTTTCCTCGCCGGAAGCGTCTGCCCCTGCCATTCTCCGGTTGGTCAGCAAATCCTTCACCCGCAGCCTGCCTCCCGTAACTTTCAGGTAAGTCAGGCGGTTTCCCTGGTCGTCCCTGGATATTTTATAAACCTTTGCGCCGAACGCTTCCGGATAAGACCGGATGGGAGCATATCGAGAAAGTGCTTTTAAAAATGCCTCCACCCCGGACAGCTTCAATGCGGAGCCAAAAAAGCAGGGAAATAATTTTCTTTCTAAGATCAGCTTCCGAATCTCCCTGTCGGATACGGTTCCGGTTTCCAGAAACGCATCCAGTACCGATTCATCACACATGGCGATATTTTCAAAAAATGCTTCCGGGCAGCCGCTGAAATCCACGCAGTTTTCATCCAGCCTCTTTTTCAGCTCCTCCATCAGCTTTGCGGCGTCTGTTCCTTCCTGATCCATCTTATTGACGAACAAAAAGACCGGCACCTGGTATCTGGAAAGCAGGTGCCACAAGGTCTCCGTGTGGCCCTGTACGCCATCCGCTCCGCTGACCACCAGAACCGCCGCGTCCAATACCTGCAGGGTACGTTCCATCTCCGCGGAAAAATCCACATGCCCCGGGGTGTCCAGCAACGTCACCTCCAGATTCTCCACCGGAAAGACTGCCTGCTTGGAGAAGATCGTGATCCCTCTTTCCCGTTCCAGCTCGAAGGTATCCAAAAACGCGTTCTTATTGTCTACCCGCCCCAGCTTCCGTATGGCTCCGCTTGTATAAAGAAGCCCCTCTGACAGGGTCGTCTTCCCTGCGTCCACATGGGCCAGCAAGGCGATGCATATAGGTTTTTTTGGTCTATTTTCCGATGTTTCTTCCATCGAAAATACCCCTTTCTATCGTTTATTGTAATACATACATTTTAAATCTTCTATCTCCTTTGAAAATAGCCGCTTTTCAGCGGCTATTTCTGTCCCACTTGGTAGGGAAACACCTATTTTGAGTCGTCCACTAAGCAGGACTACGTCCATTTCTTTTGCGTTTTCATTATACACATGTCAAGATAAAAATGTCAAGCGTTTTCACGCTTTCCAGCTAGAATCTCATTCACTGGTCTGAAGTTTTATTTTATGCATTTTTATTGTATATGACGTATATTTATTCATCATCTTACACAAATTATGTATATTTTCATTTTTATTACATTTTCTCTTGCATAATTATAATTCGTGGTGTATAGTATTGGATGTTATCAAAAATTGTTACAGGTTTTATGTGCATCCTCCCGGCCAATCAATCGTGGTGATCGGCCGGAGTATGGCATGTAGCCCAAAATTCGCTTAAACGATAAAAAGGATCAGGAGGCAATCAACATGAGCAAAGAAAAAGTGGTACTGGCGTATTCCGGAGGTCTTGACACCACCGCGATCATCCCTTGGTTAAAGGAAAACTTCGATTATGAGGTCATCTGCTGCTGTATCGACTGCGGGCAGGGAGAGGAACTGGACGGACTGGAAGAGCGTGCGAAGCTGTCCGGCGCGTCCAAATTATATATCGAAAATATCATTGACGAATTCTGCGACGAGTACATCATGCCCTGTGTTAAGGCAGGCGCTGTTTACGAAAATAAATATCTGCTGGGAACCTCTATGGCCCGCCCGGTCATTGCAAAGCGTCTGGTAGAGATCGCGCGCAAGGAAAACGCGTCCGCCATCTGCCACGGTGCCACCGGCAAAGGAAATGACCAGATCCGTTTTGAACTGGGGATCAAGGCACTGGCTCCGGACCTCAAGATCATCGCTCCATGGCGTATGACCGATGTATGGACCATGCAGTCCCGGGAAGATGAGATCGAATACTGCAAGCAGCACGGGATCGACCTTCCCTTCGACGCAAAGCACAGCTACAGCCGTGACCGCAACCTGTGGCACATCAGCCACGAAGGACTGGAACTGGAAGACCCGGCAAATGAACCCAATTACGATGACCTGCTTGTCCTCGGCGTATCCCCGGAAAAAGCTCCGGATGAAGGCGAATATGTGACCATGGCCTTTGAAGCAGGTGTTCCGAAGAGCCTGAACGGAAAAGAAATGAAGGTATCCGAGATCATCACCGAGCTGAATGCCCTAGGCGGAAAGCACGGCATCGGAATCGTGGATATCGTGGAAAACCGTGTAGTAGGCATGAAGTCCCGGGGCGTCTATGAGACACCCGGCGGAACTATCCTTATGGAAGCGCATCAGCAGCTGGAAGAGCTGGTGCTTGACCGCGCAACCTATGAAGCGAAGAAGGATCTGGGAAATAAATTCGCGCAGATCGTATACGAGGGAAAGTGGTTTACCCCTCTGCGGGAAGCGATCCAGGCATTCGTTGACGTGACACAGCAATATGTGACCGGAGAAGTGAAGTTCAAGCTGTACAAGGGCAACATCATCAAGGCAGGCGAGACCTCCCCCTATTCCTTATACAGCGAATCCCTTGCAAGCTTTACCACCGGCGACCTGTATGACCACCACGACGCAGACGGATTTATCAATCTGTTCGGACTTCCGCTGAAGGTCCGCGCAATGAAGATGCAGGAAGTGGAAAAATAAAACAATCTATCATGAAAAAGCTGCCGGTTCGGGTAGCTTTTTCGTATTTTCAGATTACTGCTTTCAGAACCCTGAGTGCGTTCCCGAACCAGATCTTATCCAGCTGCCGCTCCGTGATTCCCTGCTTTTTCATGGCTTCCCAGACCTTCTCCATCTCTCCCGGCCCGGAAATATATCCGGTCACATCCCTGCACACATATCCGTCAAAATCCGTTCCAATGGCAGGCAGATCCTCCCCTGCCGCCGCGATCATATGGGCCGCATGTCTGGCAATGTCCTGTACCGTAACCTCCGAAACCTCCTCCCGCAGAAATACGGGATAAAAATTCAGTCCTGCCGCGCCCCCTTTTTCCGCCAATGCCCTCAGCATATCATCCGTCAGATTCCGGGGGACGCCGCACAGAGCGCGGGCATTGGAATGCGATGCTATGATCGGAGCCCTGCTGACCCGGATGCAGTCCCAGAATCCCCCGTCCGACAGGTGGGAGACATCCACCAGCATCCCCAGCGCATTCATCCGCTCCACTATTTCCAGGCCAAATGCTTTCAATCCCCGGTTCATCACCTCACCGTCCCGGCTGTTGGGATACCCCAGGCAGTTCTCATAATTCCATGTCAGCGTGATCAGGCGGATTCCCAGCCGGTACAGCTCCTCCAGCCGCTCCTGCTTCTCGTTTAACACACCGCCCTCTTCCACCGTGGCAACCGCGGTGATCCGATGCTGCCTGTCATTTTCCAGGATCTCATCATAGCTTTCGACAACCACAAGCCCTTCCTGCTCTTCCTTACGGATCCGCCGGATCATATCCAGCACCGCCTTGTATGCCCGGTCCCATGCTTCCGGCCCGATCTGCCGGTGTCTGCCGTTCCAGACAGTCTTCCCGTCCTCATATTCCTTTCCATCCGCAAAGCACGCGAAAAACTGAACCATAGTTCCGGCACGTTTCAGTGCTTCCATATGTACACACAACTGATTTTCTAACAGGGTTTCTTCATCACCCCTTTTCTGCAGCTCACTGATCGTATCACAGTGCAGATCAATCAACCTTTTCATCATCCTCCTGCTTCCTTTCCTGTTTCTATCCTGACCCGGACAAGCCGGAACCAGAATGCGCAAAATTTCATTATTAATTGCCTAAACAGCGTTCCAGCCGCCTTCCTTTATTTTATGCCGCCAAACGTAAAAATATCGTATCTGTGAAATTTCGAACCAGATACAACGTACTTGTTCCGAACCCTGCGTATATTTTTTTCAAAAACTACATACGCTGAAATACAAAATAATTCTATCAACCAGTATACCACAAAAAGGAGACCTTATGAAACCTAAAATCGGCGTGATCGTCTGCGGCTTTATTGAAAACAAACAGTTTGTGACCAATGCTTACATCCAGTCCGTCCGGTATTCCGGCGGTATCCCCCTGATCCTTCCCCTCATCCGCTCCGGACCGATCCTGGATGAATATGTCAGCCTCTGCGACGGTTTCCTGTTCTGCGGAGGAAATGACATCACGCCTCTGCTGTTCGGACAAGAGCCTCAAAAAGGAAACGGGCAGACCAATATTTCTCTGGATCTCTTCCAGATCCGGCTCATGAAAGAAGTCCTGAAGACCAATAAACCGGTATTTTCTATCTGCCGCGGGATGCAGGTATTCAACGTGGCCTGCGGGGGCACGATCTTCCAGGACATCTCCCTGCAGCCCGGAAAGCATCTCGACCACATGCAGCAGTCCGATACACGGAACGAGGTCAGTCACAAGATCCATGTGAAGCAGGGGACACAGCTCAAAAAATATGTAGGAAGCCTTTTATATGTGAACAGCTACCACCATCAGACCCTGGACCGGATCGGGAAGAATCTGGCCGTGTCCGCGACAGCTTCCGACCAGACGGTCGAGGCCGTTGAAATGCCTTCCCACCCCTTTGCCATTGGCGTCCAGTGGCATCCGGAATGCATGTACCGCAGCTCCGCCGAGATGCGGGAGCTGTTCGGAGGATTTATCTTATCTTCCACCCACAGCGGAAAAGCTTCTGCAAAATGACAAAAACTTTTTCTTTTGATATCATCAGAGCATGCGGCTCCCTAAAAAAATCTGCCACATACTTTTTGATATCGCGGACATACTATCTCCTGTAATCACGGAATATATTTTTATCAAAAGGAGGGTTTCAACATGTCCGATTTATCCGTACTTGATCTGCAGAACCTGCGCCATCTGATCGGCGGCTATGACACATCCCACTGTAAAATGACAGACTATGCATCCCAGGCCGAAGACCCGGAGATCAAAAAGCTGTTCCAGGATGCCGCGGATTCCGCCATGAAGAACAAGCAGGAGCTGATGAAATTTTTATAAAGATCACTGCTGTTTGAAATCAGAACAAATGACAGGCGATCACTTGCCGGGCAAGTGGTCTTATGAAGGAGGTAACCCACATGAATGAAAAGACAATGGTTTCCGACGCTCTGGTCGGAGTAAACGGGGAGCTGAAAACGTTCGGCGACATCATTCCCCAGACAGAAAACAAGGAACTCAAACAATGCCTGAAACAGATGCGCGGCCAGTGCGAGATGTCCCAGGAAAAGCTGTACCAGGCAGCACGGGAGAAGCATTATTATGTTCCCGCGGCCAAGGCCACAAGGGAAGAGATCGAGCACGTAAAGTCCATCCTGACCCAGCCCAGGATGAGCTAAACAGGCTGTCTGAACATGCGGTCTGTCGGCAGAACCATACGTTCCTGCCGACAGACATGCATTTTCAGACAGCCCTCTTCTTTTTCATATACGAAAATCGTCCGATCTTCTGTATTTTCATCCGGATCCTACCGGAAATACTCCACTCCGGATTCAAATATCTTCATATCCTGTTCACCGTAAATATTGACCGCCACAGACCTGTCTCTCCGCTCGGAATGCGCCATCTTGCCCAGCACCCTTCCGTCCGGGCTTGTGATCCCTTCGATTGCCAGATAAGATCCGTTGATATTCCACTCCTCGTCCATGCTGATCACACCCTCCGGATCGCAGTACTGTGTCGCCACCTGGCCGTTTTCAAACAGCTTCTCCAGCCATCCTGGATTTGCCACAAACCTGCCTTCCCCATGGGATGCCGGAATCGTATATACGCTGCCAAGCTGTGCCTGCGCAAGCCACGGAGACCGATTGCTCACCACCTTGGTATAGACCATTTTGGAAATGTGCCGTCCGATCGTGTTATAGGTCAGGGTGGGGGAATCCTCCGTCTGGCCGGCGATCTTTCCATAGGGCACCAGCCCCAGCTTGATCAGTGCCTGAAAACCGTTGCAGATTCCCAGCGCAAGACCGTCCCGGTCGCCTAGCAGTTTCTCCACCGCTTCCTTGATCTTCTCATTCATAAATGCGGTGGCAAAGAATTTTGCGGAGCCGTCCGGCTCATCCCCGGCACTGAATCCGCCCGGGAACATGATCATCTGGGCCTGGCCGATAGCCTTCTCAAATTCTTCCACAGATTCCCGGATTCCTGCGGCATCCAGATTCCGGAACACTCTTGTGATCACCTTCGCGCCTGCGCGCTCAAATGCCTTCCTGCTGTCATATTCACAGTTGGTTCCCGGAAATACCGGAATAAATACCGTAGGCTGCCCGATTTTATGGGTACATACATGAACCTTTCCTGTGCCGTCATACAGCTTTTCTTCCAGTACTGTCTCTGCGGATGCCGCCGATTTCGTCGCAAACACCGGTTCCAATGTTCCTGTCCATGCCCGGATTGCCTCGTCCATGGAAATCTCCGTATTTCCATAAGAGAATCCATCTCCCCCGGTGACCTCACCGATGACCGTATAGGTGATCTGCAGATTGCCCACCTGGTCTGCCGGAACCTCTGCGATCAGATCGCCAAAGGCCGGAGCGAAGGCATCCCTTGGATCCAGGTTATGCTCGACTTTTACGCCCAGCTTATTTCCGAATGCCATCTTGCTGAGTGCCGCCAGGATTCCGTGGCGGTCCAGTGCATAGGCGGACAGGATCCTGCCGCCGCGGATATCCTCCGTAAACTTCCCGTACTGCTCCATCACCTGTCCATAGACCGGAAGATCGTAGGAGTCTCTCTCGATCCGCAGCCAGACCAGCTTATTTCCAGGGCTTTTCAGCTCCGGTGTGATCATGTCCCCTTCCACTGCCATATCCACCGCAAAGGACACCAGCGTCGGCGGCACATCAATATCCTGGAAAGTGCCGGACATGCTGTCCTTTCCTCCGATGGACGGCAGCCCGAAGCCAAGCTGTGCGTGATAAGCGCCAAGGAGGGCCGCAAAGGGCTGGCTCCACCGCTTCGGATCTTCTGTCATCCTGCGGAAATATTCCTGGAAGGTGAACCGGATCTTCCGGTGATCCCCGCCGGACGCCACGATCTTCGCAACGGATTCCGTCACCGCGTAGATCGCGCCGTGGTAAGGGCTCCAGCTGGACAGATAGGGATCAAAGCCATAGCTCATCATGGACACACTGTCCGTGGTTCCGTTCTGGACCGGCACCTTTGCCGCCATGGCCTGGGTCTCGGTCATCTGGTATTTTCCGCCGTGGGGCATGAACACCGAAGCCGCGCCGATGGAACCGTCGAACATTTCCACCAGTCCTTTCTGGGAGCACACATTCAGGTCAGAGAGCATGGACAGCCATTTTTCCCGGACATCCGCCACGTCCTCCCGAACGAAGAGAGAGCCTTCCTTTCCCGGGATCTCCACTTCCACATCGGTCTCCTGATGAGCCCCGTTGGTGTCCAGAAACGCACGGGAAATATTGACGATCTCCTTTCCCCTCCAGATCAGAACCAGACGGGGAGACTCCGTCACCACAGCCACCTCGGTTGCCTCCAGGTTTTCTTCCCCTGCATAGGACAAGAACTGCTCCACATCCTTTGGATCGACCACCACAGCCATACGCTCCTGGGATTCGGAGATGGCGATCTCCGTCCCGTCCAGGCCCGCATATTTTTTCGGAACCTTATCCAGATCCACCCGCAGGCCTTCCGCCAGCTCCCCGATGGCAACCGACACACCGCCCGCGCCGAAATCATTGCACTTCTTGATCAGACGGCTGACCTCCTCCCTGCGGAAAAGGCGCTGGATCTTCCGCTCTGTCGGCGGATTTCCCTTCTGTACCTCCGCGCCGCAGGTCTCAATGGATTCCTCGGTGTGTACCTTGGAAGACCCAGTGGCGCCGCCGCAGCCGTCCCGCCCGGTCCGTCCGCCCAGAAGGATGATAATGTCTCCCGGATCTGATGTCTCCCGGATTACCGCGCGTCTGGGAGCCGCCCCCAGAACCGCGCCGATTTCCATACGCTTCGCCACATAATTGGGATGATAGATCTCCTTTACTGTTCCTGTCGCCAGGCCGATCTGATTTCCGTAAGAACTGTATCCCTTCGCCGCCCCGCGGACCAGTTTTTTCTGAGGCAGCTTTCCTTTCAGGGTATCCTGGACCGGCACCGTAGGATCGGCCGCCCCGGTCACGCGCATGGCCTGGTATACATAGGTCCGTCCGGACAGCGGATCACGGATGGCGCCGCCCAGACAAGTGGCCGCGCCTCCGAAGGGCTCGATCTCCGTGGGATGGTTGTGCGTCTCATTTTTAAAATTGATGAGCCACTCCTCCTCCGCGCCGTCCACCTTGATGGGAACCACGATACTGCAGGCATTGATCTCGTCGGACTCCTCCTGATCCGCAAGCTTCCCTTCCTTTTTCAGCTTCCGCATGGCCATCAGCGCCAGATCCATCAGGCAGACAAACTTGTCCTCCCTGCCGGCAAAGATCTCACTGTGATCCTTTAAGTATTGTCTGTAGGTACTCTCGATCGGTTCCCTGTAATCCCCTTCGCCGAAGGACACATTCTTTAATTCCGTTGAGAACGTAGTATGGCGGCAGTGATCAGACCAGTAGGTATCCAGCACACGGATCTCCGTCATAGACGGATCCCGGTGCTCCTCCCCATGAAAATAATTCTGGATATGGAGGAAGTCCTGAAACGTCATGGCCAGTCCCAGAGAATCATACAATGCCTTAAGCTCTTCCTCCGGCATATCCTGGAATCCTTCAAAGATCTTCACATCCTCCGGCTCCTCGAATACCGCCACCAGCGTATCCGGCTTCTCCAGCCCGGTCTCCCGGGAATCCACCGGGTTGATGCAGTGGTTCTTGATGGCTGCAAATTCCTCTTCTGTCACCGTCCCCTGGATCACATAGGTGGTTGCCGTACGGATGACCGGCTTTTCATCTTCCTTGATAAACTGAATACACTGCTCCGCGGAATCCGCCCTCTGATCGAACTGTCCCGGAAGGAATTCTACGGAAAAGACTTTGTCCCCTTCCTGCACCGGAACCTCCTCCCGGTATAAGAGATCCACCGGAGGCTCTACAAATACGCCGCTGCACGCTTTCTCAAAAGAAGCATCGGAAACATTTTCCACATCATAGCGAATCAGCACCCGTACCCCTGTCACTGTCCCGATTCCAAGATAATGTCTGATCTCATGCCTCAACTCCTTCGCCTGTACGGCAAAGTCTGCCTTTTTCTCCACATATACCCGCTTTACATTACCCATATCAGTTCTCCTCCTTTAATTTAGAAATCCCATCTGCTCTGAACAGTTCCGGGAAATCTATCTGAGCCTTTCCTCTTCTGCCTTTTCCTCCCTGTTGCTGCCGCTTCCGGCCTTCCAGCTCCTGACCGAATATACGATGCTGAGGATCAGAAGCACGGTCAGTCCTGTCAGAAAAAATCCTCCGATCCGGATCACCATATCAAAAAACAGTCCTTCCGGAAGCATCCGGATCATATAATCTTCCGCGGGGTCAAAGATCCAGAGGTCATTGTCAAAAAAGATCTCGTGGAATTTCGTAAACACCGCATTGAAATTCCTCGCCATGGCAATTCCCAGAAACAGGATCAAAGCCGCCAGGATCCCCAGCACTACCTGAAAGCTTCGGGCCAAAGTCCTCCATATCTCCTTCCTGCATGCTGCCGCCAAAAATACAAGGGCTGCCGCAAGGACAGCGAACGCCCATCTTCGCAGGGCAAGGCCGCCGAGAAAGAGCCCCTGCACGTCATCCATGTGCAGGCGGTCCTGCTCATTGAAAAAATCCTGCTCTGTGCCTTCTACCGTAGTTACCACGCTCAAACGCTCTCTGTCCCCTTTCAGATATGCCATCATCTCCCGGGTCACATACATTGCGTCCTCCATCTCCATATCCAACTCCCGCAGCACCTGATATTTTATATATTCCCGCTCATAAACGCCGAAATCGGCATACATTGCCGCCTGAAAGCCGGAGATCAGCAGAATGACAACCACCGCAATGGAGGACGCTCCGCCTGCGATCCACCGCAGTCCCTTCATGTTTCACCTCATTTCATCCAAAAGCACTCCCGGAAACTGCCACAGTACAAAATGATACATTCTGCTTTGCGGCAATCCGCAGTCACCCCTGTAACACATGTGTCACATAAAATCCTCTGACTCCCCCGCCAAACGGGGAATTCAGAGGATTTTCCTACAGTTCCTTACTCTATCGTGGCAATCCGCATCATATTGCTCACCCCGCCGATCTCTTCCCGTACATTCGGTGACGGCATCCCTGCCGTAAGGACAACGATATCTCCCGTGTCCACAAATTGTTTTACCTGCGCAAGCTCAATAGCGCCGTTGCAGACATCATCCGTTGTGCTGAATTCCAGAGATTTCAGCGGAGTGACGCCCCAGTAAATGGACATCCTGCGGAGCGCCCGGTCACTGGGCGTTACGCCGAGGATTTCCTGCCGCGGTTTCATATTCGATACATACCGTGTGGTCGCGCCGGACACCGACGGCGTGATGATACATTTTGCATTCAGATTGGATGCCGCCAGCACGGAAGAATATCCGATTGCCGTGGACACACTGGATTTCAGATGATCGCCGGCCTGGGAGAGCAGTCTGTCATAATCCAGATGCTCCTCCGCGTTCTCCACGATATGGACCATCATCTTCAATGCCTCGAGCGGATACTTTCCTGCAGCCGTCTCACCAGACAGCATCACCGCAGCCGTGCCGTCATAGACCGCATTGGCCACATCCGTCACCTCCGCACGGGTGGGACGGGGATTGCGGATCATGGAATCCAGCATCTGGGTCGCCGTAATGACTGTCTTAAAATTACTGTTGCATTTCTGGATCAGCATCTTCTGCAGGTAGGGCAGCTCTTCCGCCGGAATCTCCACGCCCAGATCTCCTCTGGCTACCATGATCCCGTCCGCCGCGCGGATAATCTCGTCAATGTTGCGGATGCCTTCCGCATTCTCGATCTTGGCGATGATCGGGATATACTGCGCATGCAGGGATTTCAGGTATGCCTTGATCTCCAGGATGCATTCCGCGTTCCGTACAAAGGAAGCCGCGATAAAGTCAATGTCCTGCTCCACCCCGAACTTGATGTCTTCCTTGTCCTTTTCCGTAATGGCCGGGAGCCGTACCGGAACATTGGGTACATTGATCCCCTTGCGCTCACCCAGCTCGCCTCCGTTGATAATCCGGCACTGGATATCCTTACCGTCCTTTTTCACCACTTCCAGTTCGATCAGGCCGTCATCAATCAAGATCTTCTTCCCTCGATCCACATCCTCCGCCAGACCGTCATATGTGATGGATACCCTCTGCGCATCCCCCGCAACCTCTTCCGGAGTCAGCGTGATCATAGCCCCTGCCTCCAGTTTTACCTTTTTGCCGTCCTTTAATACACCGGTACGGATCTCTGGTCCCTTCGTATCGAGCAGGATCGCCGTATTGGCATGCTCCTCCTCCCGGATCAGCTTGAGCATGTCCATCCTTGCCTTCTGCTCCGGATGGGTGCCATGGGAAAAATTAAAACGTGCCACATCCATCCCGCCCCGGATGATACTGCGCAATACTTCTTTGTCGTCCGTACTCGGACCCATCGTACATACAATCTTTGTCTTTTTCATTTTTATATTCTCCCTTTATTTGTAACCAATTCGCACAGCAAATTAATTGCCTGCTGAATGTAACCACTTGCATAGCAAGTGATTGCGCGCCCGCCATCCGCGAAGCAGATTTTTAATGCGGGCAATTCCCGTATCCTGTTTTCATACCCTTAATACCGCAGTACTCCCTGTCCGCCAAGACAGCTTTCCCCGGATTGGCTGACATCCTGTCCGCCGGAATCAGCCGGCTGTTCGTAAACCGGCTCCTGATAAACCGGTTCTTCATAGACCGGCTCCTGATAAACCGGCTCCTCATAGACCGGCTCCTGATAAGTCGGCTCCTCATAGTACTGCTGTTCATACTGCGTCTGAGCCTGTGCCTCCGCCTGCGCCGCAGCAGCCGCCTCCGCTTCTTTTTTGGCCTGCTCGGCAGCTTTGCGTTCCTCTTCTTTTTTGGCCTCTTCCTTCTTTGCCTTCTCCGCAGCAGCCTGGGCCTCTCTCTGTGCCTTCAGCGCAAGCGCCGTCTCTTTTGTGCTGACTTCTTTTCCTGAATCCGCACTCTTATATGTTACATATCCAACCTCATCTTCAAAATGCAGCTCTGCCTCTTCCATATCATCCAGTTCAAGCCCCGTAATCTCAACCACATGTTCATCCTCATATGCCAGGCTGAGGTCATATGTGACCGGGGTCTTTGAATCTTCTGCCGAATCGCCTTCCTCCGGTGTATAATACAAGCATAACGTTTCCTCTTCCTTGATCCGCATTCCCTCGTCCAGCAGATTGTCCGATGCCTCCTTCGCGGTTGATTCCTTCACCGACAGGCCGATGATATCTCCTCCCATCTGGTTGGTCAGCAAAATCCTGAGGGCATCCCTGGATTCCTCTCCTATGGTTTTGTACTCTGTCTCTTCTTCCTTTTCCACCTCCTTTTCTTCACTGATCTTTGTTTCCGGTTCTTTCGCTTCCTGTGTGCTTTCTTCTTTTTTTCCGCATCCAAGAACCAGGCAGGCTGTCCCAATCACCAAAATTCTTGTAAAAGTTCTCTTTTTCATCTGATCGTATCCTCCGTAACTCTCATTCTTTTTCTGCTTTCACCGGGACCGTCCGGTCCGTATTTTATCTTTTCAGCTCTTCTGTCCGTACGATCGTCTGGATATCGCCGTTTACGAGAATGATATCCATACGCACCTTCCCCTCCGGGAGGGACGACTTTTTCAGATAGAGCTGATATCCGTCATCATTCCACCCCTCTTCGTCCATTGACGAAGTGCAGAACGCCTCACGCGTAACGGCTTCCCCGTCCTCTGTCCGGACCGATACATAGATCTGCGAATCCATTTTTACAAAATCCGGATCCAGTCTCCCCTCAACCACATACCAGGAGCCGTCCTCTCTGATGGAAAATGTGGTATCGGTTGCCGCCGCAGTCAGATTCTCCGGCACCCGTACCGGCCCCTCCATGACAGGGGGCTGCTCCGCAAAAAAGGAAATTCTCCTCTCCACCCGTTCCACGATCACATACTCCGGACGATACTGATCCAGATTTCCCAGATTGTAAGGCACCAGACGGGAAAAATACCCATGCTCAAATTCATTTGCCAGAAAAGGAAGCATGGAATTTCCGAAGGAATCCCGGAACATGAGAAGCGTTCCCTGTCCGTTTGGATTGATGGTCTCGATCCAATCCTCCTCTGTGCTTTTTACGTCATTGACATATGCATAGATCGGGATCCGGTCATAATAAATATTATCCTCCGGCTCCGCAGCCACGGAATAAAGCATCTCTGCCAGATCTCCGGTCTGTTCCTTCCTGACCTCGCAGGAGGAATAGGAAGATGCGTCCAATTCCCTGTCAAGTCCCTCCAGCAGCCTGCTGCATGCCAGAAGCGCTCCCTTGTTGTTCCAGTGGGAATCCTCCTGCAGATACAGGCATTCCTCCGATTCTTCAAAGGCCTCATACAGATCCACATAATGGATCCCCGCCTCTTTGAGGAGGGCATTGATGCGGACCCGGTTATTGTCCCTTCCCCGCAGATAATTGGACGGCATATTACCGTCATACAGGGAATTTTTATTGGGAGCTATGGTAAGCACAAATCTGCTCCCCCTCTCCTCAATGTGCTGCTGCATCAGAGAGAGGTTGCTGACTGCGTTCCGGAGTCCCTTGTCCGACATCTGGTTCTCTCCCAGATAGTCATCCAAAGTCCCCGTAAAATAGAGCCAGCCGTCCTTCCCCACCAGCACCTGGTCCGAGGCCGACACGCCAAGAAGGCGCCCCCTGAGCAGCGCGTTGGCCGCCACCAATTCCTGCCGAAACGCAAAATGCTCTTCAAAATACGTACCCAGTTCTCCCAGAAACCGGGGATTCCATATCCCGTCAGTCCGAAGCTTTGGAAATGCTGCCAGTTCTTTGTTTTCTGTTGTTTCATTGGTCGCTGCCACGCTCATTCCCGCAAACGGAACCAGAACGAGGACCAGGACAGCCGCTATATAGATCAGGTACCAGATTTTCTTTTTCATCGTCTCATTCACTTCATTCCTTTTCTAAAACCGGAAGTAGATAAACGGATTATAGGTCCCCCCGGACAGACTCAGCATACACAATACCAGGAGCACGACCGTGCACACATAGGAGCCTGGTCTGAAAATCAGCTCCGCAGCGCCTCCTGATCTCTCTGCCAGCCGGCTTCCCCATTGTCTGACCGGGCAGGACGCAAAGACACAGACTGCCAGGGTAAGCACCAGCAGAGGGTTCATCTGCCGCAGGGCAAAGCTCATGGCCTCCGGCCCGAAGGACATCCCGGCAAACATCTTCCCGATCAGGGAAACTCCCTGGAACAGCGTATCTGCCCGAAAGATCACAAATCCTGTGCACACGGCAAGCATGGTATAAAGATGCCCCAGCACTCTGGGCAGTTTTTTCACCGGAAGGATTCCCTCCAGCAATAAAAACAGACCATGATACAGCCCCCACACTACAAATGTCCAGTTCGCCCCATGCCACAGCCCGGTGCAGAAAAACACGATCAGCTTATTCATGTATGTACGCGCGGCGCCCTTTCTATTTCCTCCGAGTGGGATATACAGATACTCCTTAAACCAGGTAGACAGTGAGATATGCCATCTGCGCCAGAATTCCTGTACACTGCCGGAAATATACGGGTAGTTAAAATTTTCCTGAAAGGTAAAGCCAAACATATGCCCCAGTCCGATGGCCATGTCGCTGTAGCCGGAAAAATCAAAATAGATCTGGAACAGGTAGGATACCGCCCCGATCCACGCAGACAGAATATTGACTTGGGACAGTTCTGCGGCAAACACTGCGTCCGCTGCCAGCGCAGCCGTATTGGAAAGCAGAACCTTCTTGGACAAGCCGACGATAAATCTGCGGAATCCGGCCGCGATCTCTTTCACATCGGTTGTTCTGTTTGAGATCTGCTGTTCGATATCATGATATTTTACGATCGGTCCGGCGATCAGCTGCGGAAAAAACGAAATATAAAGCAGCATACTTCCATAATTTTTCTGCGCCTTCACCTGGCCCCGGTATACATCTATGACATAAGACAATGCCTGGAACGTAAAAAACGAGATTCCGATCGGCAGGCTGACCTTTAAGGGCGGGATCCGCGCCCCGGTCAGTCCATTGCATGTCCCGATCAGCATATCCGCATATTTAAAAATTCCAAGTATCAGAAAATTGGTACATACGGCCAGGATCAGAACCGGCTTACGCCTTCCGGACCATTCCATCAGCAGGCCATACAGATAATTCAGGCTTGCGCTGCCTGCCATCAGGAGTACATAGACAGGCTCGCCGTATGAATAAAATAATAAACTGCTGATGATCAGCAGAACATTCTTTGCGCGCATGGACGGTATCACATGATACAATAAAAATACCGCCGGAAAAAATACGCAGAGAAATGTCATTGAACTAAAAACCATAGCTGCTTCTCCAAAAGTCCCCTGCGGAGATTCCATGTTCCCGGAAGAATCTCCGTCCTCATAAGTTGTTTTCACACACGTTACTTTACGTGCTCATGTGTAAATAGATGATCCTGACAATACTCATAATTGCCGTTACATTTGGAACAGAATCTGAATTCCAGGGAGGGGTCGTCCAGTTCCGTCCTCCCGCACACCGCGCATCGGTGCATGGCGCCGTTCGCATAGGTCATATGCGGACGCGACTGTTTCTTAAACTTCCGCTTTCTCGCCTGCTCCTTCGGTGTATAGGGCCGCATATTCCTGCCGGACAGAAAAAACAAAATAAAATTCAAAAGGGAAGCCACGATGGCCGTCCTTGTCATCCAGTTTCCCCTGACCAGGTCATACAGGATATAGGCCACATAGACATAAGCCATCCACTTGATCTTGATGGGCAGCACAAAATACAGCAGAAGCTCCATATCCGGATAACTGGCCGCAAACGCAAGAAAAATAGACATATTAATATAGTACGTGCTGAAAAATCTGCCGTATCCCACCATATCCGTGCCGAAAAACACGGCCAGGATGAAAGCACCCAGCACGGTAAATAAAACCCCGGAAAAAATATAGACATTATAACGAAAGGCCCCCCATGTCCTCTCCAGCGCCGTGCCCAGCTGATAGTAAAGCAGCATCATGATCACGATCGTCAGAAGACTTCCGCTGGGCGGCACCAACACCCAGGACAAAAGCCGCCAGACCTGTCCTCTTAGAATATATGCCGGCTCCAGGGTCAGCCAAGAAAGCAGGGCGGGCTGCATGAGTGAGACCATATATCCGATCACATAGCCCCCGATCAGGTACATAGTCAGGTTTGGAATTGCATATCTGCCGAATTTTTTTTCTAATTGATCCAACCAGTTCAAAAGTCTTCGTCTCCTCTTTTCTTTTCTTCGATTCTATCATGTATAATTCTACCGTCAGGAGACGTTTTTGTCAAATATATGTTATATTTTTTTGTGAATTTTCCATAAAAAGCGCAGGAGATGCTTTCACACCTCCTGCACGTATATCCGCTTCGGCCTACTGAGCCTGTAATGACAATGCCATCTCCTTCGTGCTGATCTCTTCTCCGGAATTCACGCTGACATATTTGATAAATCCGACTCCATCCTCAAAGCAAAGCTCTGCCTCCTGTATGTCATCAAACATCAGCCCGGCGATCCGGATCTCCCGTCCGCTCTCGTTGGCAACGCTGAATTCATAGGTCGTTCTGAGCATCTTCCCGGAGCTGGTCTGGGCCCCCTCCGCCTGAGATGGAGCGTAATACAGGCAGACTGTCTCCTCGTTCCCGATCTTCTGATCCGCCTCCATCATGTTCTCCGGAAATTCCGCGTCAGAGGATGCTTTGACCGAAAACGCCGTTATTGCTTCTCCGGTATGATTGGTCAGCAGTACCCGATGCGCATCCGCAGACTCGCTCCCGATCGTCTTCTGTCCGGTCTCCGCTTCGTCTGCTTCCGGGGCATCCTCCTGCGCCGCCCCATCCTGAGTATCCTCTTCCTGATCCTTCGGTTCTTCCTGTTCCTCCGGCTCGTTCTCTTCTTCCCTGCCTTCGGTTTGTTCGGTCACTGCCCGGTCCTCCGTCGGGCCGCTTTCTTTTTTGCCGCAGCCCAAGATCAGACATGCCGCCCCGATCACCAGAAGGCCTGTCAAAATCACACGTTTCATAAATCCCCTCCCCATATCTTTCTCAAACTGCCGCCACATTATTTCTGATATGCATAAGGAGCGGTCGCATATGTCGTCATATAAAATCCATAGCCCGGATTTTCATACTGGGATTCCGGATCGCAGATATAGGTGGCGCCGTTCATATAAATCTCCACCCATGCATGGGGGCCCCATCCGCCGGAATACAGCGGCACGGAACCGTACACCATCGTCGCGCTGTATCCCAGTTGGCGCGCCATCGCCGCAAAGGCTGCCGCATAGCAATAGCAGTTCCCGCTTCTCTGCTCCAGCCCATAGATAGCATACCAATCTTCTTGGGAATAGCCGGCCTCTGGCTGCAGAGGAATCGGCAGTGTCTGGTAAGAAATATTATTGACAACCCAGTTATAGCAGGTAAGCAGCTTTGTCCCTGAATCCATGGATCCGTTGGTAATGCTTCCGATCACTGCGCTGGCATCCCTTGCTGCTCTCGGCTGCGTGGCAAAATTCAGCGTATAGCTGACTCCGCCCACAAAACTGTTCTGCCCATTCATCTGTATATATGCATGCGTGATATAGGTGCCCGTACTTCCATGGCTTGTCCCGTCCACATTGACATACCAGATGCCATCGCTGGAACGGATCCCCTCATACCAGACCAGGTCATCCTGCCCGTTCACCTCGCTCCATGTAGGGAACAGGACTCTGGAACTGTATCCGTCAACCCAGGGCGCTACAACCTGAACCTGATACTGCGAGTCGCTGATCCTGGCCGTCTGGATACTTGCGGTCATATTATTTTCAACATAAAATGTGCCTCCTGTCAGGAACTGCATGGAGCCGTCGGACAGCACGGCATAAGCATGTACGTTATAATTCCCTGTCTGTCCGTGGCTGCTGATCGGAACCGTACAGGAAAAACTCCCGTCCGTATATCTGGTTCCCTGATACCACCACAGGTCATCCTGTCCCCCCTGGTCAGCCCACACCGCAAACTGCACGCCGCTCAGCCCCTGAAGCTTGGCATTGTACAGATCAATCTGATAAGAAGCCCCGCCGTTCAACTCAGCTACAGTCAGATCGCCGGCATAAGTCTCATAATAGGGTTGAGATACGGCTGTCACCTGGAAACCGGTATACCCCATCAGATACAGATAGCCGTCCGTGGTCTCTACATACGCATGCACCGTATAGCTGCCTGTCTCTCCATGATTGCTCACCGGCACATCGCACAGATAAGTCCCGTCGCTCATCTCATCGGCCCGGTACCATTGTATGTCATTCTGACCATTCTGATCTCCCCATACCGCAAAGAGCGTCTGGTACACATTCGTGAATTCAGACTGGTTCATTGCGATCCTGAACATCCGCTGTGTCTGGTCAACGTCCGTTGCGCTCAGATAGAAATCTGCCGCTGAAGCTTCGATCGGATTGCAGATCGAAATACCAATACACACCAGCATCCAAAAAAATACAGGGATGAACCGTTTTAGTTTTCTGTTCATGTTCTCACTCCTTTTTATCTGAGTTTCCCCTGTTCATTAATACAGGAAAAGCGTATCCTCCGCAGAACTCTGCGGCACGCTCCTCCTTCCCCTACGGAATTTTTTACCCTATTAAAAGATACTACCTGGCACAGAATTTGTCAATATTATCCATTTATTGCGGCTCCAAAAAAATTTCCAGCTGTGCGGTTGGATGCTCCTTGGAGCATCCAACCGCACAGAGGAATCCTTCTGTCCTTTCTAAAAACTTCATCCAATTATATGATTTTCCCAAAAAAATCAATTCCTGCCAAAAACGTTCATCACATTTCCGATTGTCTTTTTTTTAATCTTGTCGTATAATGTATCTTGTTGTCGAGTGAAAGTCAACATTTAATAGGAAATAACTGACATAAAATCTTTATAAAGAGGATGTGGAAATCATATGAATTTGAATGACTTATACAGCCTGGGAATCGATATCGGTTCCACCACGGTTAAGATCGCAGTACTTAACAGCAGCCGTGAGGTATTATTTTCTGATTATGAACGGCATTTTGCCAATATCCAGGAGACTCTCTCCGACCTGCTCGGCCGGGCCCTGTATGCCTTAGGCCCCATCCGGGTGTCTCCGGTCATTACCGGGAGCGGGGGACTGACCCTTGCCACCCATCTTGAGGTGCCTTTTGTACAGGAAGTGATCGCAGTCTCTTCCGCGTTGCAGGACTATGCGCCCCAGACAGATGTGGCCATCGAGCTGGGCGGGGAAGACGCGAAGATTATCTATTTTGAGGGCGGCAATGTGGAGCAGCGCATGAATGGCGTCTGTGCCGGAGGGACGGGTTCCTTCATCGACCAGATGGCGTCCCTTCTGCAGACGGATGCTTCCGGCCTCAATACCTATGCCAAAAATTACAAGGCCCTTTACTCCATTGCGGCCCGCTGCGGGGTGTTTGCTAAATCAGACATCCAGCCGCTGATCAACGAAGGCGCTTCCAAGGAAGACCTGGCCGCTTCCATTTTCCAGGCAGTGGTCAACCAGACCATCAGCGGCCTGGCCTGCGGCAAGCCGATCCGGGGACACGTGGCCTTCCTGGGCGGACCGCTGCACTTTTTATCCGAGCTGCGTGAGGCTTTTGTCCGCACCCTGAAGCTGGACGACGAGCATACCATCGTCCCGTACCAGTCCCATCTGTTTGCCGCCATCGGCTCCGCACTCAATGCAAAGCCGGAGTCTGCAAAGGTGCCCCTTCGTGAGCTGCAGGAACGGCTGGCCGGCAAGATCCGGATGGAATTTGAAGTGGACCGGATGGAACCGCTGTTCGCGTCTACCAAAGAATACGAGACATTTATCAGCCGCCATAACCGGCACCAGGTTCCCATGAAGGACCTTTCCTCCTATCAGGGAAAAGCCTTTCTGGGCATCGATGCCGGCTCCACCACCACGAAAGCCGCACTGGTGGGCGAAGACGGAACACTGCTGTACTCTTTTTACCATAACAATGAAGGGGATCCCCTGGGCACCACCATCCGGGCTATCAAGGACATCTACAGCCAGCTTCCGGAGGGTGTGGAGATCGTCCATTCCTGCTCCACCGGCTACGGGGAGGCGCTGATCAAGGCTGCCCTCCTGCTGGATGAAGGAGAGGTGGAGACCGTGTCCCATTACTACGCCGCTTCGTTCTTTGAGCCGGACGTGGACTGCATCCTGGACATCGGCGGACAGGATATGAAGTGCATCAAGATCAAGAACCAGACCGTAGACAGCGTCCAGCTCAACGAAGCCTGCTCCTCCGGCTGCGGTTCCTTTATCGAAACCTTTGCGAAATCTCTCAACTATTCGGTAGAGGATTTTGCCCATGAGGCGCTCTACGCCCGCAATCCCATCGACCTGGGAACCCGCTGCACCGTATTTATGAATTCCAAGGTCAAGCAGGCCCAGAAGGAAGGGGCCGAGGTCGCGGATATTTCCGCCGGCCTTGCCTACTCTGTCATCAAGAACGCACTGTTCAAGGTCATCAAGGTGTCCGACGCGTCCGAGCTGGGATCCCACATCGTGGTACAGGGCGGAACCTTTTACAACAATGCGGTGCTTCGGAGCTTCGAGAAGATTGCGGACTGCGAGGCCATCCGTCCGGATATCGCCGGGATCATGGGGGCCTTCGGCGCCGCCCTGATCGCCCGGGAGCGTTATACGGAATGCGAAGGCACCACCATGCTCTCCATTGAGGACATCCAGGCGCTGGAGTATTCCACCACCATGACCAAATGCAAGGGCTGCACCAACAACTGCCGCCTGACCGTCAGCCATTTCAGCGGCGGAAGACGGTTTATCACAGGAAACCGCTGTGAACGCGGACTTGGCAAGGAAAAGTCTGTCAATCAGATGCCCAACCTGTTTGACTATAAGATGAAGCGGTATTTCGGATATACTCCGCTGGAAAAAGAGGAGGCTCCGCGCGGCACCATCGGCATTCCACGGGTGCTGAACATGTATGAAAACTATCCCTTCTGGTTTACATTTTTTACAAAGCTGAAGTTCCGGGTGCTCCTTTCCCCGGCTTCTACCAGAAAGATCTATGAATTGGGGATCGAATCCATTCCCAGCGAGTCCGAATGTTATCCGGCAAAGCTGGCCCACGGGCATGTCCAATGGCTGATCAACCAGGAGGCGCGGCATATCTTCTATCCTTCCGTCCCCTTTGAACGGAACGAATTTGAGGAGGCCAACAACCACTACAACTGCCCCATCGTAACCTCCTACCCGGAGAATATTAAGAATAACATGGATCCCATTGTAAAGGGCGAGGTGGATTTTATCCATCCTTTCCTCAGTTTGAAAAGTGAGGAGACCATCGCCTACCGTCTGACGGAAGAGCTGTCGAAGAAGTTCTCCATTTCAGACGAGGAGATCCGCTCTGCCGTACATGACGCATGGAAGGAGCTCTCGGCGTGCCGGAGTGATATGCGCCGAAAGGGTGAGGAGACGATCCAGTTCCTCAAGGATACCGGAAACCGGGGGATCGTGCTTGCCGGCCGGCCCTATCACATTGACCCGGAGGTCAACCATGGGCTACCGGAGCTGATCACTTCCTACAACATTGCGGTGCTGACCGAGGATTCCGTGTCACACCTGCACGAGGTCGAACGCCCCTTAAATGTGATGGACCAGTGGATGTACCACTCCCGCCTGTACGCGGCGGCAAATTATGTAAAGACTGTAGACTTCCTAGACCTCATCCAGCTCAATTCCTTCGGATGCGGCCTGGATGCGGTCACCACGGACCAGGTGGCGGAAATCCTGACCAATTCCGACAAGATCTATACCTCATTGAAGATTGATGAGGTCAACAACCTGGGAGCTGCCAGAATCCGTGTCCGCTCCCTGTTAGCCGCGATCCGCGTTCGGGAACAGCGCAATGCAAAGCGGAATATCTGTCCGGCTTCGATCGAGAAGATCTCCTTCACCAAGGAGATGCGCAGGACCTATACGATCCTCTGCCCCCAGATGTCGCCCATGCATTTTGAGCTGCTGGAGCCTGCGTTCCGTGCTTCCGGCTACAACATCGCAGTGCTGCCGAACGACAACAAGCAGGCTGTGGACGTGGGATTAAAATATGTAAACAACGATGCATGCTACCCCTCTCTGATGGTGGTGGGCCAGATCATGGAGGCCATCCTGTCCGGAGATTATGACACCGACCATCTGGCCGTGATCATTACCCAGACCGGCGGCGGCTGCCGTGCCTCCAATTATATCGGATTTATCCGTCGGGCTCTGAAAAAGGCCGGGTATGCGCATATCCCCGTGATCTCCCTGAACTTAAGCGGATTGGAGGAGAATCCTGGCTTCAAGCTGACCCCGGTCCTGGTGCTGCGTGGAATCTACGCACTGGTGCTTGGGGATATCTTCATGAAATGTGTCTACCGGATGCGCCCCTATGAGGCTGTTCCGGGAAGCGCCAACGCCATGCACCGGAAATGGGCTGAGATCGCCAAGCAGTTTTTGGCCCAGTCCTATCCGTCCCGGAGCGGGTTCAAAAAGCTCTGCCGGGATATTATCCGAGATTTTGACTGCCTGGAAATCCGGGAGGTCAAGAAACCCAAAGTCGGCGTAGTGGGCGAAATCCTGGTGAAATTCCTTCCCGCCGCAAATAATTACCTGGTGGAGCTTCTGGAAAGCGAAGGCGCCGAGGCGGTTGTCCCGGATCTGCTGGATTTCCTGATGTACTGCTTCTATAATCAGAATTTCAAGGTATCCCATCTGGGGATGGAGAAGTCCAAAGCGAAAATCGGGAATCTCGGGATCCGGGCGCTGGAATGGTTCCGCGCTCCTGCCACAAAGGCATTTGAATCGAGTCGGCATTTTGCTCCTCCCACCCCGATCGAAAAGCTGGCGGAGATGGCCTCGGGAATCGTATCCCTGGGCAACCAGACCGGGGAAGGATGGTTTTTGACCGGGGAAATGCTGGAGCTGATACATAGCGGTACGGAAAATATCGTATGTACCCAGCCCTTTGCCTGCCTGCCCAACCATGTGGTGGGAAAAGGCGTCATCAAGGAGCTGCGCCGTCTGTATCCCCAGTCCAACGTGGTTGCCATTGATTTTGACCCGGGCGCAAGCGAAGTAAACCAGCTCAACCGAATCAAGCTGATGCTGTCTACAGCGAATAAAAACCTGGAGATCGACTCCGAAAAACAGGGTGAGAGAGACCGATATGCGGAAGATATTGACCGCACTGCTTTTCCGCTAAAAAAGAATTATAATTATGGAAGGCTGTAAAGAAAACAAAAATCTCTGTCTGTTACAGCATTCCCGCATGTAGAAAGCCTGCCGCTGGCAGACTTTCTACATAGGTTGGTATGATATAAAAAGCTGCCTGCCGGGAAATGACTGCATCCACATGACTTATGCTGTATGGATGCAGCCATTTCCCGGCAGGCAGCTTTTAAAACTCCTGAATGAAATAGTTAATAGCTGCGTATATGATCTGTTTCTTCCTCCTGCGTATTCTCAATCTTTTTGATCACGGCGTAATAACCGAAATCGTCATTGACCTTAATATATACTCTGTCATTCACCTTATGTCCGATGATCGCCTTTCCCAGCGGCGACTCAATACTGATCAGCCCGTTCAGGGAGCTGCCCCGGATGGAGGTCACCAGCCGATAAACTTCTGTCTCGTCATCCTCCTCAATATAGAGCTCTACCGTATTGTTGATCCCAACCTCATCCTCCGCTGAGCTGTCATCCACGATCACCGCATTTTTCAGCATCCGCTCCAGATACCGGATCCGGCTCTCATTCTGGTTTTTATCCTTCTTGGCCGCATGGTACTCAAAATTCTCGCTCAGGTCGCCGTGCGCCCTGGCTTCCTTCACCGCCTCAATTGCCGTCTTTCTGACTACCAGCTTCCGGTGCTCTATCTCCTCTTCAATCTTCTTTACATCACTTTTCGTCAGTTTGTCCTTCACTTTTTTCTCCATTCTATATCACTGAAATATTTTATTGCACTGCCTTCTAAGTATAACGCAAAAGAACCGTTCCGGGCAAGTTCTATTATAAAATTGCATAAAAAGCCTGTTACCTGGGAATCCTGATCATGATTTCATAGAATCTTCACAAATTATTAGCACTCATCAGTTGACAGTGCTAATAATTTGTGCTATAGTTCCTATAGAACAAAGATAACAATACTTTTTCAAATCACACATGGAGGGATGACATATGTTACTATCAAACAGAAATTTTATCGACAACTTTTTCAACGATCCATTTTTCGAGAGGCCCTTTGGAAGTGCCTCATCGCAGATCATGAAGACAGATATTCATGAAAATGATGCCAACTATCTGGTAGAGATGGAGCTTCCAGGATACAAGAAGGAAGATATCAAGGCAGATTTGAAGGACGGCTATCTCACCATCACCGCTTCAAGAAATGAGGCGAAGGAAGAACATGATTCTAAGGGAAAATGCATCCGTAAGGAGCGCTATACTGGCTCCTGCAACCGAAGCTTTTATGTGGGCAAGGAACTGACCCAGGATGACATCAAGGCAGCATTCTCCGATGGAATCCTGCGGCTGAGTATTCCGAAGGAAGTACCGAAGGCAATCGAAGAACAGCCAAGATATATTGCAATCGAATGATCACGAATCTTGACAGACCGGCGTAAGTATATGCGCCGGTCTGTTTTCAACGGCAATAAATGCCCTCATAGTAACACTTCTTTCTTTTTCTCAATTATTCTAACGCCTCCAGTTCTTTGATGCTCTCTCTACAAATATGCTCATTCCGAATATAATATTCTAAAAGACGCTGTACATATCCCGCAGCTCAAAAAAGGAATGGAGCGCTGTTTCTCCATTCCTTTCGCAGTATCTTTTACTATGCTTTCTCTTTTTCGTATGTACTTTATTTTTCCACACCTGCGTTCTTATAATATTCTTCAAACATTCCATTGATTGCGCTGTGCGTATCATCGCAGATACCCGGAAGGGCCTTGCCCCAAGAAGCAGTTGCCTGCTCGAAACCTTTTTCCACCGCGTCCTGCATCTTTTTCATCTTAGCGGGATCGTCTCCTGCAAGCGCCTTCGCCATGTCGAAGATTCTCTGTGAGGTCTGCTTTACTCCCCAGTATCCGTCTTCGGAAATAGCCTGCTGAGCCTCTGCCTTGGTCTGAGCATCTACGGTAAAGTTGCCGCTTGCGATCTGACGCCAGAATGCGTCGCTGCCTGCTGTAAGGCCTGTGATTCCCTGCTTGTTGAATGTCTGCATCATCATGTTGGTGAAGCGTGACATCTGGTTGTCCAGGTCTGACTTCAGGCTTTCTACCAGAGCCGCCCTCTCGGAATCACTCATCTTGTTTGTAACCTTTGTATCAGCGCTGAATTCCGCACGGTCTGTATTCGGGGTTACCGCACCCACTGCCGCCGCATCCGCTGATCCATCCTTCTTCTCCGCGGCAACCTTGGAAGCTGCCGCTACATTATTCGCATTAACATAAGCATAATTGTTCTGGATATTTTGATAATTATCACCGATTTTCACTTCATTTCCTCCTTTTCTTTTCATTAGGAAAACCAATTATTATCCTCTGTTAGTTATATCGGCCCATTGCCTAAAAAGTTAAGAAAAATATGGGATTTCGGCTAAATCCTTCCGTTTCCCCAGAAATTTTTTAGTTTCTCACTCAAATCCCCCAGTCTGCAGGTTTGTATGCCGCTCCATTCCCTTGGAAATGTGCCCTGGTACCTGGCTCCTAAAAACCGCTCATCCAGCAGAAGAATCACGCCCCGGTCCTCCTCCGTGCGGATCACACGCCCGGCAGACTGCAGGACCTTATTCATGCCGGGATACAGATAGGCATAGTCAAAGCCGGACAGTTTCCTGCCGTCAAAGTAGGAACGCAGGATTTCCCGGTCATTGCAGACCTGGGGCAGCCCTGTCCCCACGATCACGGCTCCGATCAGACGGTCCCTTGTCAGGTCGATTCCCTCCGAGAATATGCCGCCCATCACGCAGAAGCCCGCCAGAGAATCCTCCCGGGCCTCCTCAAAGGTTTCCAGAAAAATCTCTCTCGCCTCCTCCCCCATATACTGCGACTGCAGGACACATTCAATCTTGTCTTCCTCTTTTCTCTCGATCTGGAAAAATTCATATACATCTTCCATGAAACGGTAGGATGGAAAAAAGATCATATAATTGCCCCGCTTTGCCCGGATTGTCTCCAGAATATAGAGTGCGATCCTGCGGTACATTTCCTTCCCCCGCAGGGTATATCTGGTGCTCACGTCCGTCCCGAGAAGGAGCAGCCTGTTTTCCATTGGAAAGGTGGATCTGGCATAAACGGCGTAATCCTCTGTTTCCACGCTCAAAAGCGTTTTATAATAATGGATGGGCAGCAGCGTAGCAGAAAAAAATACGGTGCTGTTCCCCCGTTCCAGATACTTCTGCAGGTTTGCCGCAGGATTTACGCACAGCAGCTTCAGTTTAAAACGTCCCTGCCGTTCCAGTTCCGTATAAATCGTATAATTTTCATCCAGGATGTCATAAATATTCAAAAAATCCCGGACCTGGAAATAAAACTCCAGAATCTCCTCCCGTTTCTTCGGATCCTGGCATTCCTCCAGGAAGCGTTCCAGTTCACCGAATACATTCATCAATTTCAAAGCAACATGGGAAACACTTTCCACGACTTGATATCCCGCATCCTCTTCTGCAGGGCGTACTTCGTCCAATACGGTATAATTTTCACATTCCCGCTTCATCTCCAAAAGCAGCCTGTTGCACTCCTCCAGCCGTTTTGCCAGCCTGGGATCCTCTGCTTTCACAAGACGTTTCATCTTCAGGATCTCTTCTTTATAAATCTCCGCGCTGTACATCTCCCGTCCACGCTCCACCAGATTGTGAGCCTCATCAATCAGGAACAGATAGCCCCCCTTGTTCCCCTCTGAGAAAAACCGTTTCAAATGGGCATTCGGGTCAAATACGTAATTATAATCGCAGATCACACCATCTACCCATATCGAAACATCCAGCGCCATCTCAAAGGGACAGACCTGATACTTCTCCGCCTGGGCTTCCAGTACATTGCGTGTCAGATCACAGCCGTTTGTGATCAAGTCGAACACTGCGTCATTGACCCGGTCATAGTGCCCCTTTGCATAGGGGCAAGCATCCGGATTACACTCCGTTTCCTCACAAAAGCAGATTTTTTCCTTGGCAGTCAGGGTGATGGTCTTAAACAGCAGCCCCTGGCTACGAAGTGTCTGAAATGCCTGTTCCGCAACGGTTCTGGTGATAGTCTTTGCCGTCAGGTAAAACAGCTTATCCCCCAACTCCTCTCCCATGGCCCGTACTGTGGGAAATACGGTCGCCATCGTTTTCCCCACCCCGGTAGGTGCCTGGATAAATAGCTTTTTTCGGCGCAGGATCGTACGGTAAACAGAAGCCGCCAGATCCCTCTGTCCCTCACGGTAGGGAAATGGAAATTCTGTTCTGCGGATGGACGCGTTCCGCTCTTTTTTCCATACAATCTGGAATCCGGCCCATTTCTCATAAGCATGCACCAGATCCATGAACCAGTGTTCCAGTTCTTCCAGCTGATATTGCTGACGGAACCGCTTGATCTCTTCGGTCTCCAGATTGCAGTAGGTCATCTGCACATCGATCTCTTCCAGCCCATTCTGGGAGGCGTATATGTAAGCATAGCACTTGGCCTGAGCCAGATGGACGCCCACAGGCTCCCGAACCTGCTCCAGCTCCCGCATGACTCCTTTGATCTCGTCAATGACTGTCTTGCCCTCTTCCGCCATGATTCCGTCCGCCCGCCCCTCCACCTGGAGAGTAAAACCGTCGCAGGGACACTGTATTTTCAGCAGAACCTCAGCACAGTAAGCAGAACCCATCCGCCTCTGGATCTTGCGGTGGATCCTGCTCCCCTGCAGCATGGCGTCACGCTCCATGCTGCCTGCCGTACGATTGTCAATGTCCCCTTCCCGCAGAATAAATTCTACCAGATTACGGACTGAGATTTTCACTACTGTCTGTTCCGTTTCCATTGTTCCGTCCCACATCATATAACAACTGTAATATGGATATAATTTTTCTCTTCAATCACTTCCTGGGCAATCGTGATCTCTCCGTCCGCCTTTTGGATCAAAGACTTGACCCTCGCAAGTCCGACTCCCCGCCTTCCGGTTTTTGAATCCTTAGTCGTGTACCCGTTTTCAAAAAACTTCTCCAGCTCTTCAAAAGGAATCCTTCGATATTCATTCAGAATCTCGAATACCATCTGATCCTCCCGGGAATCCAGGAAGATCCTGACCCGGCCGCCTGTCTCCGAGACTGCCTCATAAGCATTGTCCACCAGTACCCCTACGATCTCGATCAGGCTGTGTTCCGATGTCCTGGATAAAATCTGCCAGTTGCGCACCTCAACGTCTGTATCCGCATTTTCCGGAGAACTGACGATCTTGCTGTACAGAAAACCCGCCAGCACCTTGTCGCTGATCCGCAGAAGCGGCAGGAACTTGCCGGCGCTGTCACGGCGGATCTCCAGGATGTACCGCGACTGCTTTTCCACCAGTTCCTCATAGTTGTCTACCGTCAGATGCATATTCAGGATCGCATTGATATGATTGTCAAATTCATGCTGCCTGACCCGGATTTCCTTTACCAGCTCTTCCAGAGGCTGGATATAGAGCCAGTACATTTTCAGCTCCTTTTCCTGATTCCGGATCAGATCGCTGCTCAGCTTCCAGTCTACGGCTCCCCAGATGATCCATGTCATGACCAGGATAAATACGATGATCATTTTCACATTCAGAGTACCGCTGAACATCAGGTCTGTCACCAGATACAGGCCAATCACAAGGGATATAGTACATAAAATTCTGTACAGGAGCTTAGTTCTGCTTTTCACCATATAAGATCCTCCTGACTTCCGGCTTGAAGGTCACTCCAATATCGATCCATTCCGAGGAGCCTTCTACCTGAATCACCTGATTGACCAGATCATAATATTTAACAGCATTGCGGTTAACGACAAATGTCCTGTGACATTGGAAAAACATCCCCTCCGGAAGCTTTTCCAGCAGCTTATGGATCGAAAGATACGGCACTTCGATCTGCTCGCTTTTAAGCTGCAGGCAGACCCCCCGCGGGATTGCCCGGCAGAACATGATCTCATCGCAGAAGATCTTATAGTTGACGCCATTTTTCTTTACCATAATCGAAGGCCGGGTTCCCGCATGAAGATGGAACAGCACTTTCCTGACGATCTCCCCCACTTCCGACTGAATATAGGGCTTCACTACGTATTGATAGCAGTGCAGCCTTCGATATGCTTCCATCTCCAGTCCGGCTACAGAAGTAATCATGACCAGAGGCGTAAATTCGTACTTCCGAATGCTTCGGATCTCTTCCGCAAATTGGATACCGGATATATCCCCCTCTTCCCCGGGCTTTAAGTTCACATCCAAAAAGAATAAATCAAAAGAAACGGTGCTGCCGAGCAGCAGCCTGGCTTTCGTCAGGTCTGCCGCCGCATCCACCGTGATTTCCGCAGATATGTTTTTCACCATTTTTACCAACGCCGTCCGGCTAGTGTTTTCATCTTCCAGTATCAGTATTCTCGCCATACTTCCGGTCACTCCGATTTTGCGTCATCGATGTGGGCAACTTCCGCAATGGTTTTCGTCAGCCCTGCGATCCCCTGCAGCTCGGACGGGATGATGATCTTCGTAGCCTGGCCGTCAGCCGCCTTCACAAATGCCTCCAGGCTCTTGAGCGTCAGCACTGCCTGATCCGCACCCGCTGCCTTTACAAACTCGATACCTTCCGCGGTCGCTTTCTGCACCGTACGGATGGCTTCTGCCTGACCTTCGGCCTCCCGGATCCGTTTCTGCTTCTCCGCTTCTGCCTTCAGAATCGCAGCTTCCTTGGAAGCCTCTGCTTCCAGAATCAAGGATTCCTTCTCACCTTCCGCTACAAGGATGGTAGATTTCTTCTCACCTTCCGCGCGAAGGATGGCTTCTCTTCGTTCACGCTCCGCCTTCATCTGCTTTTCCATGGCGTCCTGAATGGCTTTCGGAGGCATAATGTTCTTCAGTTCTACACGGTTGACCTTGATTCCCCATTCATCAGTGGCAATGTCCAGGATCGTCCGCATCTTAGTGTTGATGGTCTCCCTGGAGGTCAATGTCTCATCCAGTTCCAGGTCGCCGATGATATTACGCAGAGTTGTTGCCGTCAGGTTTTCAATTGCGGCGATCGGGCTCTCTACACCGTATGCATACTTCTTCGGGTCTGTAATCTGAAAAAATACCACCGTATCAATCTGCATGGTTACGTTATCCTTTGTGATCACGGCCTGCGGATCAAAGTCTACAACCTGTTCCTTCAAAGAGACTCTTTTCGCCACCTTATCCAGGATCGGCATCTTGAAATGCAGCCCTACGCTCCAGGTCTCCTTGTAACCGCCCAGGCGTTCCAGTATATACGCATGTGCCTGGGGTACAATCTTGATGTTGGAAATGATGATCAAGAGTAAAATGACTAAAATGACAATGATGATAATAATTCCGAGATTCATACTCTATTCCTCCTCATACTTTTTTACAATAAGCTTTACCCCTGAGATGTTGACGACCTTTGCCAGATCCCCCGGATTCAAGATCACCCCGTCCTCCTCTGTTCGTGCCGTCCATTCCAGTCCGTTCACAACTGCGGTTCCCATCTCCTGCAGGTTGTTGACCGTCTCTGTTATTCTAACCACTTTTCCGATAATTCCCTCATAATTTGTTTTTTCATGATGGGAATTTATGTATTTTACCGCAAATGGGCGGGTAAAAATAAGCAGTAAGAATGATACGGCCAGAAAAGCACCTGCCTGCCACCAGATATTCAGTCCCGCTATGGTAAAAAGCAATGCGGCCACTGCGCCTCCGGCCAGCCAGATTGATGTCAGTCCGACCGTCGCGATCTCAACGGCAAGAAACATGATCAGCAATCCAAGCCAAATAAAAACCTCTCTCTCCATGTGACCTCCTTCTTTCTATTAGATTTCATCTGGTGTGCTGTAATGGATGGGGTCCATTACTTCCTGATGTTGATTCTATCTTAAACCGCTTCCTCAGATTACGCAATACCTTTTGCGTGAATGCAGTGTTTTCGTGTCTCAATGAATAACTGTGAAATCCGGACCAGGTGTAACAGTCACGGCATCGTATCAACTGCTGCTTCAATGGACCGCCTCTCTGATCGGAAGGAACTCGGTCATATCCTGGCGGAAATGAATCGGCAGATGGGTTCTCTGGCAGATGGGGTTCTCCCGTTCCTTGATGGCAATGGACTGGAAAAATCCCTGCCACAGCCTTTCGAACTCCGCTTCCGCTTTCGAAACCTTCTCCGCCTCTTCCCGGTTCAGGCATTCTCCGCTCACGAGAACCCACTGGCTTCTCATACGGTGTACGAGAAATTCCTGAAAGGTCTTATCATAGATCATCCAGTTTTCCAGTGGGAAACGGTCCGCAAAATGATCCGCAATGCATGTCAGCACCCGGTTCTTCGGTGTAATCTCAGAAAAAAGGACGCCGTTTTCCAACTCCCGGAAACGGATAAATTCCATGAACTGGTGTGCTTCGTTGGCGACCTTTCTGCTCAGCTCAAACACGCAGGCCACATCCGGATCGGACAGATGCTCCATGATCCGCTTGCTGTTGCCCACCGTCCGCGCGGCCTGCATGACGTGGAACACGGCTTCCGCCTTTTTCGGATGCGTGGACAGGAGCGCATGATATATGTCCCAGTATGTGTTATATCCAAGGTGGTTCTGGATCAGCTTTTCCACTGCCGCTGCTTTGCGCTCCTCCTCCGTGACCTCCGTATATTCACAGAACAGCTGTGTATCCAGCATCCCGCGCAGTTCAATCCCCGCTTCACCGTCCCTGCTCTCCTTCCACGCATCATAAATCGCAGAAAATATCCCAGTGATCGTGTCACTGCAGATATATACTTTTTTCATAGAAACCCACCCCCGTTTCAGGTTTTCGCCAAAATATTCTGATTAATATCAGGCAGTATTATATCACTGCATTGGACGGATGCCATGTACAGAGCGCACAGCATCATGTGAAGAATAGTCATAATTCATATCATCAAATAAGGAAAGCTGTCGGTAAGTCATTCCGGACACCGTGTCCGGAAGTCTCTCCTTCGTATTGAGAAGGTTTCTGGTGATGTAGTCCTCATCCAGCCTGGTACGGTACATCATCTTCCCGCCGCAGGTCAGAAAATACAGCGCGCGCTTTAAGACCACGCCCATTTTTTTCAGATCCTCAAACTTCAGATTCCCCATCTGCCTTGCCTTCACGATCCGCATGGCAGACTTGACCCCGATTCCCGGAACACGAAGCAGCATATTGTAATCCGCCCGGTTCACCTCCACCGGGAACTGCTCCAGATGCTTCAAGGCCCAGTTGCACTTGGGATCCAGAAAAATATTAAAATTCGGATGCTCCTCATCCAACAGTTCCTTTGCCTCAAATCGGTAAAACCGAAGCAGCCAGTCCGCCTGATACAAACGATGCTCCCGCAGAAGCGGCGGCCCTTCCCCTGTCCTGGCAGGAAGGGCCGAATCCTGATTCACAGCCACAAAAGCGGAATAAAACACCCGTTTCAATCCAAACTTCTGATACAGAGCTTCTGCCACATTCAAGATCTGATAGTCCGTCTCCGGCGTTGCCCCGATGATCATCTGGGTACTCTGTCCGGCCGGCACGAACCGGGGCGCATTCTTATACAGGACGATCTCTTGCTTATTCTCCCGCATCCGGTTCTGGACCATACGCATCGGCGCCAGTATATTCTTCCGGTTCTTATGGGGTGCCAGAAGGCGCAGCCCTTCGGCAGTAGGCAGCTCTAAGTTTACGCTCATCCGGTCCGCCAGAAACCCGACTCTCTCAAGCAGCTCTGCATCCGTACCCGGAATCGCCTTCACATGGATATACCCCTGAAAATTACAAACCTTACGCAGTCTGTAAAGCGTCGCATAGATCAGCTCCATCGTATAATTCGGGCTCTTCAAAATCCCCGAGCTCAAAAACAGACCTTCGATATAATTCCTCCGATAAAACTCCATCGTCAGCGTACAGACCTCCTCCGGAGTAAAAGAGGTTCTGACTACATCATTAGACGAACGGTTGATACAGTACTTGCAGTCGTAAATGCACTCATTGGTAAACAGGATCTTCAGCAGACAAATACACCTGCCGTCCGAAGAAAAGCTGTGGCAGAGCCCTGCCGCCCGGCAGTTCCCCATCCCCGTTCCATCCCCCTTGCGGTCCACCCTGCTGGACGTACAGGCCACATCATACTTCGCCGCATCCGATAAAATCTGCAGCTTGTCATACACGGACATCTGAACCTGAATCTTCTCCAACAACTTCCTCACACCTTCTTTTCCAACCGAATGATACACTATCCAAAACATTTGTTCTTTTACTATGATAGCACATCCAAGTTATGATTGCAAGCATTTTCCGAACTAATGTTCTTTTCCTGGATCCAAAGGTTACTGTGAGCGCCCGGTCAGGGTGTGAACAGTAACATCCAAAGAGAAGGATTGATAGCTGGAGATTATGAGAATGTTACAGTCCCTTTTAAAAATGAATTGTTACGAATCAGTAAAGCCAGCCAAATACGATATGCGGATGCAGAAAGGCATAAAAAGGCAATGCAGATTTATCAGAAGCTATAAGGATCCGGACACATAGACACAGGGGCCGTCGGGAAATGACTGGTTTTCCGCAATCTATGCTGTGACTGATTCCATATCACAGCAAAGTATTGTACAGAAATGCCATTTTCCGGCAGCCCCTTTTTATGGTCGTATTCCGCAATCTACAGCGAACTTTTCCATATCTCCAAACACAATATTCTTTATATCAACTTTTTCCGATCACTTCGCTACAATATTAATGATCTTCCCCGGAACATAAATCTCCTTCACAATATTCCCGCTCAGTTTATCTCCCAGAGCTTCCTTCCCTGCCGCAATGGCAGCGTCCTTATCCGCATCCGCCGGAATGGACACAACCACCTTCGTCTTCCCGTTCACCTGAACCGGGATCTCAATCTCGTCGTCCTTCATCTGTGACTCATCGTAGCTCGGCCAGCCCGCCGTAAACACGGTCTCACTGTGCCCCAGCTGCTCCCACATCTCTTCCGCAAAATGCGGCGCAAACGGAGATAAGAGTACCGCAACTGCCTCCAAGGTCTCCTTGTCGATCCCGCCGTTTTTCTTTGCCAGCTCGATAAACTTGTTGTTGTACTCCATGAAACCGGAGATCACCGTATTCAGGCTGAAACTCTCCAGACGCGTGGTGATGTCATACACCATCCTATTCCGCAGCTTGAGCATTTCCTTCGTCGGCTTGACATCCGCATCCTTGCTGTCCATCACCAGATTCCAGAGACGCTTTAAGTAACGGTTTACCCCGTCAATCCCACGGTCGTCCCACTCCGCATCCAGCTCCGGAGGTCCTACGAACAACTCGTACATCCGCAGGGAATCACAGCCGTAATCCCGCACCAAATCGTCCGGTGATACCACATTTCCCTTGGACTTGCTCATCTTGATCCCGTTCTTTCCGGTGATCATCCCCTGGTTGAACAGCTTCTGAAACGGCTCGTCAAAGTCCACCACTCCGATATCATGCAGGAACTTGGTATAGAACCGGGAATACAACAGATGCAGTACAGCATGCTCCACACCACCGATATACATATCCACCGGAAGCATCTCGTCCGCCTTCTCCCTGGATACCAGCTCCTGATCGTTGTGATTGTCCACATAGCGCAGGAAATACCAAGAGGAGCCTGCCCACTGAGGCATGGTGTTGGTCTCCCGCTTCGCTGCCTTTCCGCAGACCGGGCAGGTGCAGTTCACCCATTCCTCAATGCCTGCAAGCGGGGATTCTCCGGTTCCTGTGGGTTCGTAGGATTCCACCTCGGGCAGAGTCAGCGGAAGCTCTTCCTCCGGCACCGGCACATTTCCGCAGTCCGGACAGTGGATGATCGGGATCGGCTCGCCCCAGTAACGCTGACGGGAGAATACCCAGTCACGCAGCTTGAAGTTCACGGTCGCCTTCCCGATGCCCCTCTTCTCGATGATATGGGGAGCTTCCTTTTTCAGCACCGCAGACTCCATGCCGTTCCATTCCCCGGAATTGATCATAGTTCCGGCAGCCTCGGTATAAGCCTCAGTCATATTTTCAATTTCTTTTCCGTCCTTCGCAATGACCTGGACGATCGGGATGTCAAATTTCTTCGCAAATTCAAAGTCGCGGTCGTCGTGGGCCGGTACACACATAATGGCTCCCGTACCATAATCCGCCAGTACATAATCGGAGAGCCAGATCGGTGTCTTTGCCCCGTTCAGCGGATTGATGGCATAACTCCCGGTAAACACACCGGTTTTCTCCTTATCCTGCAGACGGTCCACATTGGACTTCATGGACGCGTCGTAAATGTATTTTTCCACCGCTTCCCTCGTCTCCGGTGTAGCAAGCTCCGCCGCCAGGGCGTGCTCCGGCGCCAGTACCATAAAAGTCGCTCCGTAGAGGGTATCCGGACGCGTGGTATAGACCGTGATCTTTTCCTCCCGTCCGTCCACCGGGAAATCCACTTCCGCGCCGTAGGACTTTCCGATCCAGTCGCTCTGCATCTTCTTAACCTTTTCCGGCCAGTCCAGCTTGTCCAGGTCATTCAAAAGGCGGTCCGCATAGGCCGTGATCTTAAGCATCCACTGGCGCAGGTTCTTCTTCGTCACCTCCGCGCCGCAGCGCTCGCATTTTCCGTTCACCACTTCCTCGTTGGCAAGGCCGGTCTTGCAGGACGGACACCAGTTGATGGGAAATTCCTTCTCATAGGCCAACCCTTCCTTGAACATTTTTACGAAGATCCACTGGGTCCATTTGTAAAAGTCCGGATCCGTGGTATTGACCTCCATATCCCAGTCATAGAGGGCTGCGATCTGGTTGATCTGCTTCTTGATGTTCGCCACATTTTCCGCCGTGGACACCGCTGGATGGATTCCCATCTTGATGGCATAGTTCTCCGCCGGAAGTCCGAATGCGTCCCATCCCATAGGGTGTACGATGTAGTGTCCCTGCTGCAGCTTATAACGGCTCCATACGTCAGAGATCACATAGCCTCTCCAATGCCCTACGTGAAGCCCGTTTCCGGACGGATAGGGGAACATGTCCAGGCAGTAATACTTCTGCTTCGGATTGCCGGAAGCATCCATCTTCGGATTCACCGGATCCTTTTCCCATTTTTCCTGCCATTTCTTTTCGATTGCCTTATGGTTGTAGACAATTTTCTGTGCCATTTAAAATTCCTTCCTTTCCTTGAAATACCCGGGGCGGACACGGAATCCAACGGCATTCCCTGACAGCTCCCTAAAAAAGCCCTTTCATCTTCACTAAAGATCTGTAGGAAAATAACTACTACAGCTCCTAAGAGACGAAAGGGCTTTGAATTTCCGTGGTACCACTCTTATTCACCCCGCAGACAGTCTGCCGGATGCACTCATTGCTTCTGTAACGGGAAGACCCGCTTCTGCTTACTGACACGGAATCATGTACTCAATCACTGCAGACACCCTCTTTGCACATTGATTCAGCAATAAACCGAATCCGGACACACGGCCCACGCCGTCCGGGTGTCAATCGTACCTCATTCCGCGCTTCGGCAGAAGAACTCCAAGGCGAGTTCAGAAAGATCCGCTTCCTGCCTCGCACCTGCCGGCAGTTCTCTGAAAAGCTTCCGTTTCTTACTATTCCTCTTCAACGCTTCTTCCATGTTATTATAAGAAGAATGTTAAAATAAGTCAAGTCATTTTTTCTCTTTTCCCTATTTTATGCGGCTTTGAAACATAACTTTTTACCCCAACGCCACGTCCAGTATCATCATCAGCGCAAACCCGGCGGCCACCCCGATGGTTCCGATGCTGGAATGCTTTCCTGTCTGGGATTCGGGCACCAGTTCTTCCACCACCACATAGATCATGGCTCCTGCCGCAAATGCCAGCAGGTAAGGCAACACCGGAAGCACCAGGCGAGTGAGCAAAATGGTGATCCACGCCGCGATCGGTTCCACGGCCCCAGATGCGGTTCCGTACAGAAATGCCCGCCTTCTTGACATCCCTCCTGCCCGCAGAGGCATGGAGATGATAGCACCCTCCGGAAAATTCTGTACCGCAATCCCAATGGCCAGTACCAGTGCCCCTGCCAGTGAGATCATCGCATTCTCATTGAGCACGCCGGCGAAGGTCACTCCCACCGCCATCCCCTCAGGGATATTATGCAGGGTGACAGCGAGGACGAGCATGTTTGTTTTTTTTTGGCATCCGCCGCGGACACAGGGATTGCACAGATCAGGACAGCGGCATCCGTCCTCGACCTCTTCTTCCGCCTGGTAGATATGCGGTGTCAGAGCATCCAGCAAAAGTAAAAATCCCATTCCCAGTAAAAATCCGACTGTTGCCGGAACCCATGCGATCCCGCCCTGCTCCCCGGACATCTCGATGGCCGGGATCAGAAGGGACCAGACCGAAGCCGCGATCATCACTCCGGACGCAAATCCAAGCAAAGCTTTTTGCAGGCGCTCATTCATTTCTCCCCGCAGAAAAAAGACCATGGCTGCCCCCAGCGTTGTCCCGGCAAACGGAATCAGCGTTCCAAGCAGTATATTACAATCCATATCAGAATATTTCCCCCATTCGTATCTATCTGTCGTCATTTTATGATATGCACGAACGGCGGTTTTGCCACCTGGCCGGCCTGCTTCCTTACTCCCCCTCACTCACGATCTCCCGCAGAGATTTTCCGGACAAAAATTCATTGACCGCGTATATTTTTGCGTCATCAAAACTCCGAAATGTCCTTGCGGCGCAAATGGAATCCTGATAGACCTTCCAATAGCCGACCGCCAGGTACTGCCTGCCCCCTGTCCGGATAAAGCCCTCCACATCCCTGGCCGGATATCCCAGAAACACGCCGATCTCATGAGGGAAGCTCTTTTCCTCCCGACCCGGCGCGTCCATCCGCTCCGCCAGAGTGTCCAGCATCTCCTCCAGCCCCATCCCACGGTATCCGAAGCGGCCCAGTATCCTCCGGATCCCGGGGCGGTTCACAGATTCCTCCAGCGCTTCCCTTCGGTAAAAGAAAACCAGCGCTTTCTCTTTTCTGACTTCCAGGATCCTCCATACCACCTTCGTCCCCCGGAAGAATTCCGGAAGCTCCGCACACAGCCTTTCCTCTATTGCGATCAGGCTTGCCGCCCTTAAGCCCTTCAGAAACGGCGCGCACTGGAGCACGATCTGAAATTCCAGGCGCAGACGCAAATTCTGGTGCTTTAAAAAATAGGCCGCAACCTCCGCAGGCATCATCACTTTCCATACCTCCCGACATTTAAGAAACTTTCGGAAACTCTTTCATTCCGCCTGACGCAATACTCACGCAGTATCTATTTTTTTCGTTTTTCTTCACATTATACATCACGCAAATACACCGGAAACGCGGCAGATCTCCCCCATAGTTTCCCTTTTTTTGGCTTTCTTGCTTTTTTACCCTTTTTTTAGTTGTCCCTTTCCCTACTTTAGTGTATAATGGGTATAAGACATTTGAGCAGTGACAATTACTCAAAAATACATCTACATAAAGGAGAGATTCGTCATGGTATACTTAATCACAGGCCCGAAAGGCAGCGGAAAGACTCAGCAGATCATTGAACTTGCAAATGAAAAGGTAAAGACTACCAACGGAAACGTTGTACTGATCAAGAAAAGCCACCGCGACACATCCAGCGTCAACTTTAACATCCGCGCAATCTGTATGGCTGATTACAGCGATATCACAACTTTAGAGGAACTGGTCGGATTCTTATACGGCATGGTAGCAGGCAATCACGACATTGAGACCATCTTCATAGACGGCGTATTGAAGCAGGTTGATATTTCCGTCGATAATCTGCCTGTATTTTTGCAGAAGATCAACAAAATCTCCAAGGATAACAATATAGAATTTTATATCAGCGTAAGCTTAGAGAAGGAGAAGATTCCGGATATCGACAACCCGGATTACAAGGTTCTCAACTGAGAAAAGCCCTGCGGACTGTTTGCAGATTCTTTCGGGACTGTTCCCGCGGTTGCTTCATCATTGGTATTTTTAAAAAAGAAAACCCGCAGTCCGCAGGTTTTCTTTTTTGCTTTCTATTACTGCCATTCACGGCCTCCCCGGACGCAAATGGCAGTTCCTTATTTTCACGGATTTATTCTTCTGTCCCGTCGTCCGCGTCTTTTTGAACGCGGGACTTCTCTTCCCCGTTCAGCGAAAGGACCGTGTTGGTCTCCTCTCCCGCCTTATATTCAATGGTCACTTTGTCTCCCACATCAAATCCGATGATGCTGATATACTCCGCAATGGAAATATCAAAGATATCGTCGGAGCCTTCGAGCATCACGAAATAGTGAGAATTTCCGTCGATGACACCCTGGACGATCCTGCTGATATTTGCGGTCACCGTCTCGATCTCCCGGGTATCCTCAGCCACGGCCTTAATGCCGTTCTCATACATGAGATCCGTATAGGACGCCTCGCAGGAGCTGACCGTATCACCGATGGCAACGATCTGGTACTTCTGTACATTGACCATGGCATATTTTTTCACCAGTCCGGCATCGTCCTTCAATGCGATAAAATACGTGGGCTCCCCGGATATATTCAAGAGCAGTGGGAACGTCGCCTGGTATTTCAGGTTCTGCACCTGTCCTTCCGCTGAGGACATGGCCGAGGTCTCAGTTGCCCCCTCAATGGCATAAAATTTTGTCTCCATGGTCCTCTGGTTCATCAGCACAAAGCCCACATTAGACTGGTCGCCGCTGACCGAGGTCACGCCGGTATACACCCAGACATCGTCGTCGATGGCCAGATAGTTATAGCCGTTGGTGGTGATCAGGCAGTCCTTTTGTCCCAGCACACTGTTGAAATATCCATGCTTGAGCGTACCGTAATAATCATATAATTCTACCAGCAGGTCCGCGGAATAGGCCCGGTCGATCCACTCTGGCACCTCTTCGATTGCATAGTCCCGCGTCTCGCCGGTGATAGCGTTGCACAATATCACTCTGCCCACGGTGATGCCGCCGAACAGGCCGATATTGTACTTGCGCACCGGGCAGATCCAGTAGGGAACCCCGTCATCATCAATCTCAAAACTCAGCTCATTGAAGATATACGTGGGATACCGGAAACGCAGATGCCGGTAGATATTCCGGTTAAAATGGTCGCTGGTGGTATACTTCATCCCTTCGCTTAATTTCACAAGCTCCGTGTTCTGCGTAGCCATATCGATCTTGATATAAGCCGGGATGCCCTCCCGCAGGTTGGTAAACCATTTGATCAGGCTTGCATAGCGCAGCGGGGACACCCGAACCGGCCGGTCCTGGTAATTGATCTGGCTGTACAGATCATCCACCTCAAACTGGGACACCATATCCACCATGCTCCCCATCTTCCGATTCCCCAGGATCTGGGCGGAATCCCGGTCCAGAAGGGGAATCTGGTCAAAGGAAAGTTCCTCGATATCCTTGATGAACTCCCCGTCCTGCACGTCCAGAAGCTTTTGGTACTTCTTTGCGTTCACGATGGGCGAGGACAGTAGGGAGCCGATCACATAGGCACCCACCAGAAGCAGCAGGATCACCTCAATGATCTTAAAGCCTTTCAGCTTTTTCAGCTCAAAGCGCGTCGGCCGCTTTTTCAGGATATAGGCGGCGCCCGCAGCCAGCACCAGTATGATCAGAAACATCCACATATCCGCGGAATGCAGGTTCAGAGCAGGCAGCGCCGCATAATAATACGCCGCCGCCAGGATCAGCACGGCCAGGACCGCCATCACTTTCAGTTTCGCTTTTTTCATAAATCTCTCCAATCCGCCGCCGGTCTCCGGCGGCTGTTTATACTATCGTATGCAGAACCTCTGTCATAGTCATCCGTTTCTGCATCCCCCTCAAAACCTTCTCCGCCACAGCTCCGGAGATAATAACATCAGGTAGGGGAAGATCTCCAGCCTGCCTACCAGCATGTCCACGCAAAAGACCGCCTTCGACAGCCCCGAGAACTGGGAAAAGTTCTCCACCGGCCCTACCAGCGAGATCCCGGGCCCCACATTGTTCAAGGTCGTCAGTACCGCGCTGAACGTAGTCCCGAAGTCAAAATTGTTGAAAGCCACCAAGAGCACCGAACCCAGCAGGATCATGATATAGCAGATAAAATAAATGTAGACGCCGTTCATGGTCTCCCCGCTGACCTTTCTCCCGTTCACCCTGACGATCGTCACTGCCTTGGGGTGCAGCATCCGCTTGGTCTCCTGCTTGATGCTCTTGAGCAGGATCATCAGCCGGGAAACCTTGATCCCGCCCCCGGTGGAGCCTGCGCAGGCTCCTACGACCATCAGCGAGAGCAGGACCGTCTTGGAGAGCTCCGGCCACAGGTTCCAGTCTGCCGTACAGAATCCCGTGGTGGTAATGATGGCAGCCACCTGGAAGGAGGCATATCGGAAGGCGCGCATCACATTGCCGTACTGATGCAGGATATCTATGGTGATCACAGCCACTGCCCCGGCGATAATCCCCAGGTAGATATGCAGCTCCTCATTTTGGAAGGCTTCCTTCCATTTCCGCAGACAGATCAGGAAATACAGGTTGAAGTTCACCCCGAACAGAATCATAAATACCGTGATCACGCCGTCAATATAAGCACTGTCGTAGTGTGCCACACTGGCATTCATATTGGAGAAGCCTCCGGTTCCCGCCGTACTGAACGCATGGAGGAGAGCGTCATAAAAATTCATCCCTCCGAACAGCAGCAGCACCACTTCCACGGCCGTCAGTACAAAATACATGGCATACAGGATCTGAGCCGTAGTCCTGGCACGGGGTACCAGCTTGTCCGCCTCCGGCCCGGGTACCTCCGCGCGCATCAGATGCATGGAGTTTTCATCGTCCAGGGATGTCAGCATCATGACAAATACCAGCACCCCCATTCCGCCGATCCAGTGCGTCAGGCTCCGCCAGAAGGCCATCCCCCTTGGCAGGGCCTCAATGTCCGTCAGGATCGTAGACCCGGTGGTCGTAAAACCGGATACGGTCTCGAAAAAAGCATCCAGATAGCTGGGGATACTGCCCGAAAGGAAGAACGGGAGCGCCCCGAACAAAGACCACAAAATCCAGGCCGAGCCTACAATGAGCAGCCCTTCTTTTTTATAGATCCTCCGGTTTCCCGGCTTTTTTCTGCCCGCCAGCAGAAAAATCAGAAAAAGGACCCCGCTGACCACCACAAAATGCAGCGCGCTTTCTTCTTTATAAAGCAATGCCACGAAAGCCGGGATCAAAAGAAGCACGCCCTCTACCCCCAGCATCTTACTTATGATAAACACTGTCATCCTATTATTCATGTCCGCACCTACAACAAAATATCCTCTATATCCTGAATCTGTTTTTTCATTGTGATCACAATTACATTATCCCCCACCTGGATCCTGTCATCCCCGTTTGGAATGATGATCCGCCATTTCCTGGCGATACACGCGATCAGGTTATTCGGTTTCAGGGACAACTCCTTCAATGGGATATCCGTATATCTTGTCTTTGCTTTGACAATAAATTCCAGTGCTTCCACCTGCTCGTCCACCAGCTGGTACATGGTCTCCACATTGGCGCTGCCCTGGGAATTTTTTCTCGCCCGCACATAGCTCAATATGGCGTCCGCAGTGACGGTTTTTGCCGACACCACACTGTCCAGGCCGAAGTCCTCGATCATCCGCACTCTCTGGTCCTCATTCACCTTCAGGATGATCTTGGATACTCCCTGGCTTTTCGCGAACAGGGACATGATAATATTCTCTTCATCCATCCCCGTCAGCGCGATAAACGCATCCGCGTCCTGGATCCCTTCTTCTATGAGCAGATCATGATTGGTGGCGTCGCCGTTGATCACCGTTGCTTTGGGAAGCATCTCACAGAGACCTTCGCATTTTTCTTTATTCTTCTCAATGATCTTGACCTGCATCCCGATGTTCGTCAGCTGGAGGGCCAGATAAAAGCTGGATCTCCCGCCGCCGCAGATCATCACATTCTTCATCTTGATCTTCCGGTAGCCCAGCAGCTTGAAAAAACGGCTGATATCCTGGTGGGAGGCCGCCACGTGCAGCCGGTCCCCGGCCTGTATGGTGTAATCCCCGTCCGGGATTACCACGTCTTCCCCCCGTTCCGCGGCACAGACCAGAACCTTGATCTGAAAGCGGTTATACATCTCAGCCAGCGACATGCCCTGCAGCTTGCTCTCGCCTGATACCGGAAATTCGATCAGCTCCACCCTGCCCTTGACAAAGGTTTCGATCTTACTTGCATTGGGAAAGAGAACCAGCCGGGAGATCTCCTCCGCCATGGTCAGCTCCGGATTGACCGCCATACTCAGGCGCAGATCCTCCTTTAAAATGTCGATCTGCCTGTAGTAGATCGGGTTCCGTACCCGGGCGATGGTATGAAGCGCCCCGATCCGTTTCGCAATCAGGCAGCTCAGCATATTGCATTCGTCCGTGGAGGTGCAGGCGATGACCAGATCCGCCTCCGGCACCCCCGCGCTTTTCTGCACCTCTACATTGCCGCCCTCCCCGTGCACACCGATAATGTCCATGCGGTTCATGGCGTCTCTCAGCTTTTCCTCATTATTATCGATTAAAACAACATCATAATCTTCCGCGGAGAGCTGTCTGGTCAGCTTATAACCGACTTTGCCGTCTCCAATAATCACGATCTTCATTTTATCTCTTCATTTCCCTCGCACTTTCTAATATACTTGCAGTCACTTTCGCCCCGCCCAGAAGCCTTGCCAGCTCCTGCACGGATGCCTCCTCCTCCAGGCTGAATATCTCCGTCTGGGCTCCGCCTGTCTTCGCGCTTTTCCGGATCAGATAATGCGCATCGGCCTGGGCTGCAATCTGGGCCAGATGAGTGATGCACAGAACCTGTCTGGATTCTCCGATGATATGCATCTTTTCGGCCACCTTTCCTGCCGTGATGCCGCTGATCCCCGTATCAATCTCGTCAAAGATCAGCGTGGGCGTATCCTCCTGGTCGGCCAGCACGGTCTTGATGGCCAGCATGATCCTGGAAAGTTCTCCCCCGGATGCCACATTTCCCATGGGCCGCAGGGCCTCCCCCGGATTGGTGGAAATATAAAATTCCGCTTCATCCATGCCGTCTGCGGTATAGTCCTCCAGCTCTGCAAACCGCATTTCAAAACGAACATCCAGGAAATTCATGTCCGAAAGTCCTTCTTTGATCTCCTTTACAAAGGAAGCCGCCGCTTTTTTCCTTGCCTTTCTAAGGGAGAGGGCTTGCTTCTCATAATTCTGCCTGGATTGTTTCAGGTTCTCCTCCAATTCCTGCATATACTGCTCATAATCTTCCAGTTCCTTTAGTCTTTGCTTTCTCTCTTCACAATATTCCAGGACTTCCGTGATCGTATTGCCGTATTTTGTTTTCAGATGGTTCAGTTCATTCAGCCGGTTTTCCGTCTCATAAAATTCTTCCTCGGAAAATTCCAGGCTCTTCGCATACTCGGACAGCTCCCGGTTAAAATCGTTGAGCAGGCTGTCGATCTCGATCAGCTGGCTGTACAATCCGGCCCCCTCTTCATCCACGGATTCTACGTCTGAGAGCGCATGGATGGCGCGGCTTAATAATTCGCTGGCATTGCCGCTCTCGTCCTCGCTGGTGTAGTGGTACGCCTCCGCGATCCGCTCCGTCACCTTTTTGCCGACGGACATCCTCCGGTAAAGCGCCTCCACCTCTTCATCCTCTCCCTCGGACAGGCCCGCTTCCTCAATCTCATTCACCTCGAATTCCGCCAGGGAGATCTCCTTCTGGCGCTCCCGTTCATCCATCCCCGATTCATCCAGCTTTTTTCTACATGCATGGTAGGTACGGAATGCCTTTGCAGTCTCTTTTTTTAGTGTTTCCACCTGTTCCCTTGCGTACAGATCCAGAAATGCCAGATGGTTCTTCTTATGGAGCAGAGACTGATGCTCATGCTGCCCGTGGATGTCGATGAGCATGCTGGCCACATCCTTCAAGGTCGCCATATTGACCGTCTCTCCGTTAATCTTGCTCACGCTGCGCCCCGGCATCAGCTTCCGGCTCAGTACGATCCTTCCCTCCTCTGGAAAGAGGTCCATGTCGGCAAGCTGCTCCTCCAGTTCCGGGGTTTCTATGGTAAAGGTCAGCTCCACCAGGCCGAACTTCGCCCCCGTGCGCAGCATGTCCGCATGAAACCTGCCGCCCAGCGCCAGATCTACCGACCCCAGCAGAATCGATTTTCCCGCCCCGGTCTCCCCGGTCAGGATGTTGAGCCCCGGCCGGAAGTTGACCTCGATCTCATCAATCAATGCCAGATTTTTTACGTGCAGATTTTCTAACATTCCATCTTCTCCTTATTTTCCGTAACCAGTCTGTCTGGCAGACTGAATGCTATTTTCCTTTTGTAATGATCTTCCGGATCTTTTCCATCACGGCAGCCGTATCCTCTACGCTGCGGATGGCGCACATGATCGTGTCGTCCCCTGCGATACACCCCACCACCTCGTTCCATTTCATGGCGTCAACGGCGGCTGCCACGGCCATCGCCATTCCTGAGACCGTCTTGATCACCAGGATATTCTGAGCCATGTCCATGGAAACATATCCGTCCTGGAGCACACGGATATACTTCTCGCTCATGCCCTCCTCCGGCTTTAATATGACATACTTCTGCCTGCTTCCGTCCACAGACATCTTCGTCAGCTTCAGATCCCGGATATCCCTGGAAACCGTAGCCTGCGTCACCTTAAATCCTGCATCCTCAAGATATTCGGCCAGCTCCTCCTGCGTCTCAATATCATGCTGTGTGATCAATTCAATAATTTTTGCATGGCGGCTGACTTTCATACACTTAATTTCCTTTCATCTTTTCTCTCATGGTCTTCATGAAGCTTTCCCGGCTCAGCTTGACCAGCTTCGTGGTCTCCCGCGCCTTTCTGACCGCCACCCGGTCTCCGGTGGACACCCCTTGTGTCTCCGCCCCGTCAAAGGTCACCAGGGCGCGCTCTGTGCGCCCGTACCTGCCCTCGCAGATTTCCACCTCAATGACATCCTCCGCGGAGAGGACCACGCTGCTGGCGTTCAGTGCATGACAGCAGATGGGGGTTATGACAAACATCTGCGCCGTAGGCTCCACAACGGGTCCTCCCGCCGACAGGTTATACCCGGTAGAACCCGTGGGTGTGGAAATGATCACCCCGTCCGCCAGGTAGCTGTTCAGCAGCACGCCGTTGACATATACATGGAACTGCACCACTCGCAGGTTTCCCTCCCTGGTCACCACGATATCATTCATGGCCATATACTCGTTCCTGCCGTCGATCGACCCCCGCATCATCATCCGGTCCTCAATATCCGGCTCTCCCGAAAACAACATGTCCAGCGCTTCCCTGATCCGCGGCAGCTCCACCTCGGCCAGGTAGCCGAGTGTCCCCATATTCACCCCCAAGAGCGGGATATTATGGCCCCCCAGCTCTCTGGCCGCGCGGATCAGCGTCCCGTCGCCGCCCAGCACCAGGGCGCAGTCCATCCCTTCCGGCACGGTACCCGGGATAATATGGCCTTCCTCATCTTTCTTCGAGAGGACGCAGCGTTTTCCATGATCCTCTATGTAATTCTGGATTTCCCTTGTGATCCGAAAATCCGGATCCTTTAATCGATTCGTTATGATATAAAATGTTTCCATCACACTGTCCTGTATCTCATGCTATGATTCCTTATGTCCCGGATCGGCTTCCGCCTTGGAGGAACCTCCCAATGCCGCAAATGCCTCGTCCACAACCGACTGCAGATCTATGGAGATCTCCGGCGCCGGCCCTTCCGCGCATTTTTTCAAATGGATCAGATATTCAATGTTGCCCTCCGGCCCTTTAATGGGGGAAAAGTCGATATTTTTGACTTCAAACCCGATGGAATGGGCATATCCGGCTACCTTTTCGATCACCTCATGGTGGGTGCTCTTCTCCCGCACCACGCCTTTCTTTCCAACCTTCTCTCTTCCCGCCTCAAACTGAGGCTTGATGAGAGCCGCAATCTCTCCCTCCGGCGTCAGGTAATCCCGAATCGGCCCCAGCACCTTGGTCAGGGAGATGAAGGAAACATCAATGGAGGAAAACTCGATAGGCTCTCCCAGATCCTCCGGCTTCACATAACGGATATTGGTCTTTTCCATACAGACCACCCGCTCATCCTGCCGCAGCTTCCAGTCCAGCTGCCCCCGCCCCACATCAATGGCATATACCTTTTTCGCGCCGTTTTGCAGCATACAGTCGGTAAACCCGCCTGTGGAGGAACCCACGTCGGTGCACACCTTTCCTTCCACGGACACGTCAAAGTGTTTCATGGTCTTTTCCAGCTTCAGGCCGCCCCTGCTCACATAGCGCAGGGCCGGTCCCCGCACTTCGATCTGCACATCCTCCGGAAAGGTGGTTCCCGCCTTGTCCTCCCTCTGTCCGTTTACAAATACATTTCCCGCCATGATCACTGCCTTCGCCTTCTCGCGGGAGGCAGTGAGGTTTCGTTTAACCAGTAATACGTCCAGCCGTTCTTTCATATCATTGATTCCTCATTTCACCGCTCTGCCGCAGGATTGACGCGGCCTCGCCAACAACGCCTGGTCAGCGGCAGTTTTTCTGTATTCTTTCATATTCTTCACGGATCCGCTTCACAACGGCTCCCTTTTCCAGCCCGGTCTCCCGCCGGAGCACCTCTGCGTTCCCGTGCTCCACATACGCATCCGGAAGCCCCACCGCGCACACCTGCACAGGCAGTCCCGTCCGGGAAATAAAATCCCGCACCTGGGAACCGAAGCCTCCGGTCAGCACATTTTCTTCGATGGTTACCAGCAGGCGGTGTCCCTCTGAGAGCTGCTCGAGAAGCTCCCCGTCCAAGGGCTTTACAAACCGCGCGTTGACCAGAGTACAGCCGAAGCCTTCCTTTTTCAGTTCTGTCCGGACCTCCTCCGCCAGGGAAGACATATGTCCCACGAACAGAAGCGCGATCTGTCCCTCCTCGTACAGGACCTCGCTTTTTCCGTATACCACCGGGGCCCGGAATTCCTGCATCCCTTCATAGGCCTCTCCCCTGGGATACCGGACGGCCACGGGGCCTGGAAAATCTACCGCAAACCGGATCATGTCCGCCATCTCCCACCGGTTTTTCGGGGACAGGACCGTCATGTTCGGAATACTGCTCAAAAAGGACAGATCAAAGATCCCCTGGTGGGTCTCCCCGTCAGAGCCTACCAGCCCTGCCCGGTCAATGGCCAGCGTCACCGGCAGGTTCTGCAGGCACACATCATGGATGATCTGGTCGTAGGCTCTCTGGAGAAAAGAGGAGTACAGCGCGACCACCGGCTTCATCCCGCCGACAGCCAGTCCGGCCGCAAACGTCATGGCATGCTCCTCCGCAATCCCCACATCAAAAAAGCGCTGTGGAAAATACCTGGCAAACCGGTTCAGTCCGGTCCCGTCCGCCATTGCCGCCGTGATCACCACAACCTTTTCGTCATTTCTTCCGATATCACAGATCACCTTGGAAAATACATCCGTATAGGAATCGGTTTTGGCCGCCTTCTTCGGTTCCCCTGTGGCGATCTCAAAGGGGCCTGTCCCGTGAAATCCGGAGGGATTTTTTTCCGCTGGTTCATAGCCCTTTCCCTTCTTCGTGATCACATGGACCAGCACCGCATGGTCTACCCGCTTCGCTTCCCGGAAGGTCTTGTACAGCGCCTTGATGTCATGCCCGTCCACGGGCCCTAAGTAGGTGATACCCATATTCTCAAAGAGCATCCCAGGTACGATGAGCTGCTTGATGCCGCTCTTTGTCTTCCGGATCCGATATACGATCCGTTCGCCCTGTCCCGGAATCTTTTTTAGCGTATCCTCCACGCCCCGTTTCAGATCCATATAGGCTTCCGCCGTGCGTAGCCCGTTGAGGTAGTTGGACATGCCGCCTACATTTTCCGAGATAGACATATTGTTGTCATTGAGGACGATGATAAAATTGCTTTTCAACCGTGCCGCGTTGTTCAGCGCTTCATAGGCCATTCCTCCGGTCATGGAGCCATCCCCGATGACCGCCGCCACGAAATGATCCTCTCCCCGGATATCCCGGGCTGCCACATAGCCCAGCCCTGCGGAAATAGAGGTGGAACTGTGCCCGGTGTCAAACGCGTCGCAGCTGCTTTCCTTCCGCTTCGGAAATCCGCTCATCCCGCCGTAGGCTCTTAAGTTCTCAAATCCGCTCTTGCGCCCGGTCAAAAGCTTGTGGGTATAGGACTGGTGCCCCACATCCCAGATCAGCTTGTCCTCTGGAAAGTGAAAAGCAAGATGAAGTGCCATCGTCAGCTCCACCACACCTAGGTTGGAGGCCAGATGCCCGCCGGTCATGCTGATCTTCTCCACCAGAAAATTCCGGATCTCCTGAGCCAGGGGATCCAGTTCCTCCGGCGCCAAGTTCTGTATATCATTTTCGCCCTGAATCTTATCCAAAATCATATTGCTTTCCCCTTTTTATGTAACCAATTTGCGAAGCAAATTGATTGCCTACTTGCCCGCCATCTGCGAAGCAGATTTTTAATGCGGGCAATTCCCGTATCGTTTTTTCATACGATACTTTACACTGCTTATTTTTTCCGGTGGATCAGGGATTCCAGCAGCATTTCCAGAAACGGGTCCTGAGGCCCGAAAGCCCTGAGTTCCCGGATCGCCTCCCTGGACAGCCGCTCGGTCTCTTCTTTCGCATGCCTGAGGCCATTTAAAGTCACGTAGGTGGTCTTTTGGTTCTTTTCATCGCTGTGGACAGGCTTGCCCAGCTCTTCCCGGGTGCTCTCCACATCCAGGATATCATCCCGGATCTGAAATGCCATGCCGATCTTGCGGGCAATGGATTCCAGCGCGCGCGCCCGGTCCTCTTCCGATCCCGCAAGCACCGCGCCGACCATCAGGGATGCCTCCAGAAGGGCGCCTGTTTTCAGCCGGTAGATAAAGTCCAGAGTCTCCCCCGAGATCTCCTTTCCTGTGGACTGCACGTCCACCACCTGGCCTCCGACCATCCCGTAGATGCCGGCCTTCCCTGCCAGGATCCCCAGCGCCTTTCCGATCCGTGCCGCATCCGCTCCTTCCATCCCGAACGCCCGGCATGCCGTCTCAAAGGCAAAATTCAGCAGGGCATCTCCAGCCAGGATCCCCATGTCCTCCCCGTATACGATGTGTGTTGTCTTACGGTTCCTGCGGTACTCGTCGTCATCCATGGCCGGCAGGTCGTCGTGCACCAGAGAATAGGTGTGGATCATCTCAATGGCTGCCATAAAGGGCTCGATCTCCTTTCCCTGTCCGCCGCACAGACGGTAGGCTTCCTGCATCAGCATCGGCCGCAGCCTTTTTCCTCCTGCCATCAGACTGTATTCCATGGCTTCCATAATCACCCGCTGAGGGCCTGCCGCTTCCGGAAGATACGCCCTCAGAACGGCCTCAATCTGCCCGGTACGCTCTATGAGTCCCTGTTGGAACGCAGCTTCATTTTTTTCAAAATTCTGATCACAAATCTTACTGCTCATTGTCTTCTCCATCCTGAAACGGGTGCGTTTCCCCATTCTCATCCAGAATCAGCACTTTCTTCTCCACCGCGTCAATCACCGTATTGCACTGTTTCAGAAGCTCCATGCCCTTCTGATAGAGCCGGAAGGATTCTTCCAGATTGACATCCTCACCTTCCAGCTTCCCGATCACTTCTTCCAGATTTTGAAACAGTTCTTCGAGAGGGAGCTGTCCGCCCTCGGGAACCGCCTGCTTGTCTTTTCCCATCCTTAAACCTCCCTGATACTGTGTTGCATTCCTAACCGAATACAGAAAGGCCGGCAGCCTTTCCACATACGATGGTATCCATACCGCCCGCTGTTCACGCCATCGCTGTGTTGAAATCAGCGGATGCTGCCGCCCGCCTCTCGGTCCGTCAGCGATGGACTGGTTCCTCCCACCTGTGCATCCACGATCCCGTCGGATACATAGATCAAAAGCTCATCCCCAGGCTTTACCTGGGAAATGGACCTGACCGCCCCGCCGGTTCGGTCCGCTACATAAGAATAGCCCTGATTCAGCTTTTTCAGCGGGGACAGACCGTTCATTTTTTCGATATAGATCGCCAGCTTATGCCGACATGTCTCCAGCCGCCTCTCCATCTGTCCCCGAAGCCTGGTCTCCAAGTCGGACGCATACTGCCTCCGATCATTGAGCTTCTGCCGGGGATGAGCGTAGCGCAGCCTGACGGAAAGCTGTTCCAGACGCTGTCTTTGCTCCCGCAGTTTCTGAGCCATCAGCCGTTTTAACTGCAGCTCGTATTCCTTCTTTCTGGCCTCTGCTGCCGCATATTCATAGACCGCAAGTTCTGCCGCCGCAGAAGGGGTAGGCGCCCTTAAGTCCGCCACAAAATCCGAGATCAGGGTGTCTGTCTCATGTCCCACCGCCGAGATCACCGGGACGCCGCAGTCGAAGATGGCCCGGGCCACCGCCTCCTCATTGAAGGCCCAGAGATCCTCAATGGATCCGCCTCCTCTTCCCGCAATGATCACATCCACCTGCTGCTCTTCCATCATCCGGATTCCCCGGATGATGCTGGATACCGCGCCCTCTCCCTGGACCAGGGCCGGGTAGAGGATCAGCTGTACATAGGGGTTTCTCCGTCTGGCAATATTGATGATGTCCCGCACCGCTGCTCCGGTAGGCGCCGTCACGATCCCCACCCGGCGGACATAGGCGGGAATGGGCTGCTTGTATTCCGGCGCGAACATTCCCATCTCCTCCAACTCCCGCTTCAATGCCTCGAAGCGCTCATACAGAAGTCCCGCGCCGTCCAGAAGGATCTCCTTTGCGTAGAGCTGGTACTTCCCGTCCCGTTCATAGACGCTGATCGAGCCCAGAACAATGACCGTCTGTCCGCTCTGCATCCGGAACGAAAGCCCTGACCTGGAGCCTGCAAACATGACGCAGGCTATAGTCCCGGACTCATCCTTCAGTGAAAAATAAATGTGTCCCGAGGTGTGGTACTTACAGTTCGAGACTTCTCCCCGGACATAGATGCGGTTCAGCATAAAGTCCTGGGTAAACATATTTTTGATATAGGCATTGACCTGCCTGACCGTATAGACACTGCGCATATATCATGCCCCCTGTTCTCGTCATGCAGCGGCATCCGGCGTCTTCATGATTCCGATTCTGACTTTACTTCCGGCTGTAATTTTGCTTCCGGTTTCGGTTCCAGCGTTGGTTTCGATTCCGATTTTGCTTCTGGTTTTGGTTTCGGTTCCGATTTCGCTTCCGGCTTTGGTTTCGATTCCAATTTTGCTTCTGGTTTTGGTTTCGGTTCCGATTTCGCTTCCGGCTTTGGTTTCGGTTCTGATTTTGCTTCCGGTTTCGGGCCGCGGGATACCGGTTCGTCCTGCCGTCCTGCCAGCCGGCCAAGCACTCCGTTTACGAAGGCCGGACTTTCTTCTCCGCTGAACCGCTTCGCGAGCTCCACGGCTTCGTTGATCGCTACCCCGGTGGGAATATCCGGATCCCACTTCATCTCGTATACGGCAAGGCGCAGGATCGCCAGATCCACCTTATTCATACGCTTCGTCTTCCAGTCCGTGCTCTTTGCGTTGATCAGCGCATCAATCTCGGGGATCAGCGGTATGACCTTTTCATATTTTGTCCGGATATACTCCTGATCCCGGTCCGTCGCATGCTCCAGGCTCTCGAAATATAATCTCAGATGCTCCGGCATCTCATCCGGCCGGTTGAATTCCACCTGAAACAGCATCTTAAACACATGCTCACGAAGTTCTGTTCTTACCATAAAAAACTCCTTTCCGCTTATACGGAACTGTATGGAAATAACTTATGCATCTTGCTTGTCTGTTTCTCCGAGTGTACAGGTCAAAAAGCCTCGACGCAGCCCGCCGCGCCTGCGTTTTTTGACCTGTACACTCGAAGAAATATCCTGCGCAATCTGCACAAGTTATTTTCCTACAGTTCCTATGTAAAAAAGTGTGCGCCTCAACGCACACTTGCGGCTTTGCAACGAAAACCTAATCTTCCATCTCCACGCCCGCGACACGGATATTGATATCAGCGACTTCAAGCCCGGTCATATTCTCGATCGCACTCTTTACCTTCTCCTGTACCCTGGCAGTCACGTCCACAATACTGTAATTATACTTCAGATTCAGAGCAAGCGACACGGTCACAACGCCCTCCAACACATCCACCTTGACCCCTCTGGACAGCTTCTTCATGCCCAGCTTGCTGATCAGCTCATTGGTGATATTGCCTGCCATGGAAGCCACACCTTCCACCTCCGTCGCGGCAAGCCCCGCGATGATCGCTACGACTTCATCCGCAATCTTTACATCCCCAAGTCCGGCGTCATTCTGTATGTCATACGTTATTTTTTCGTCCTTTGCCATCTTTCTAACCTCCCGTCTGGTGTTTCGTATATCTGGCGCTAAGTATCATTATAGCAAATATCCTGCCGTTTGCAAACAAAAACTCTAACAATTTATGATTTTCCGAACTCCGACAGCCTCAGTCCCTCGTTCCTCTCCAGTGTCATACGGACGCTCCACTCATGGATGAACAGCAGAAGCGGACGGTCCTTTAAGTCCTTGATCTTCTTCATATCCGACGTACCGCTCAGACGGTCCATATCGATCTCTTCATTTTCAATCCAGCGGATATGCTCATAGGGCAGGTTTTCCAGAAGGATTTCCACGTTGTATTCATTTTCCAGACGGTACTTGAGCACGTCAAACTGAAGCACGCCCACCACGCCTACGATGATCTCTTCCATTCCGGTGTTGTATTCCTGGAAGATCTGGATGGCGCCCTCCTGGGCGATCTGGTTGATCCCCTTGACGAACTGCTTCCGCTTCATGGTGTCCATCTGACGCACCCGGGCGAAATGCTCCGGGGCAAATGTGGGAATCCCTTCATAGACATACCGTTCCTTCGCATTGGTCAATGTATCGCCGATGGAAAAGATGCCCGGATCAAAAATCCCGATGATATCGCCCCCGTAAGCCTTGTCGATCATCTTCCGTTCACTTGCCATCATCTGCTGGGGCTGGGACAGGCGCACCTCTTTTCCTCCCTGCACATGATAGACGGACATCCCTGCCGTAAATTCCCCGGAGCAGATGCGCATGAACGCGATCCGGTCCCGGTGCGCTTTATTCATATTTGCCTGGATCTTGAACACAAATGCGGAAAACTCCGTCTCTGTCATCGGATCCACTTCCCCCTGGTCGGACATTCTCGGCAGCGGAGACGTGGTCATATCCAGGAAATGCCGGAGAAAGGTCTCCACACCGAAGTTGGTCAGCGCGGATCCGAAAAATACCGGGGAAAGCTCCCCTTTTGACACCAGCTCCTGGTCAAATTCAGCCGCCGCGCCGTCCAGCAGCTCGATCTCTTCATCCAGCTTTGCCCGGGCTTCCTCACCCAGGATCCCGTCCAGCTCCGGGGCATCGATGGAGAGCTTCCGCACCTCCCCCATCCGGGTTCCCTTCTGGGTATCCGAAAACAGCTCCACCTCCTTTTGGCTTCGGTCATAGACTCCTTTGAAAGCCTTGCCTGAGCCGATGGGCCAGTTCACCGGGCAGGTGGCGATTCCCAACTCTTTTTCGATATCATCCAGCAGCTCGAAGGTATCCATGGCATCTCGGTCCATCTTGTTGATAAAGGTAAAGATCGGAATATGGCGCATGACACAGACCTTGAACAGCTTCCGTGTCTGGGCCTCCACGCCCTTTGACCCGTCAATGACCATGACCGCGGAATCCGCCGCCATCAGGGTCCGGTAGGTATCCTCTGAGAAATCCTGGTGTCCCGGTGTGTCCAGAATATTGATGCAGAAGCCGCCGTATTCAAACTGCAGCACCGAGGAGGTCACCGAAATCCCTCTCTCCTTCTCGATCTCCATCCAGTCCGACACGGCATGCCTTGCGGTCGCCTTTCCTTTTACGGAACCGGCCTGGTTGATGGCTCCTCCGTAGAGCAGAAACTTCTCCGTCAGCGTGGTCTTGCCCGCGTCCGGATGGGATATGATCGCAAATGTTCTTCTTCTCTCTATTTCCTTCGTAATCTCAGACATATTCAAATCTCCCAGCATTCTTTCTATCCAAAAATCAGGAGTCCGCCCGATCCCGCGCAGTGTATCGCACAGCACCGGGCGAAACAGTATTCTAAGTTTACCACAAGAATGCCCTGCCTGCAACGCCTGTTTTTCGTAAAATACAAAAAAGCGGTCACAGAGTGTTACTGTTCAAACCCTGACCGGGCGCTCACAGTAACGGCATCCAGCCCATTGAAAAGTCGCCTGCCGTCATCTTTTCCGCATACGAGGGAATACAAAAAAACCTGCGCGCGGCAGGTTTTTTAACAGGTCCTTATTCATGGATCGGCGTGATCACGATATTCTCCGGAGCGATCTCTGTTTTTCTGGTTACGATATCTTCAATCTGGGCCCGGTTGGCGTCTGTCAGCTCCGCCGCGTCCACCACCACGTCCACAGAGTCATTGGTCAGGCTGACCACTGCCTCTGAAAATCCCTTGGATGCCATAAGAGTTTCGATCGCCATCTCCTGCTCCGCCAGCTCCGTCATACGGACCATCTGGGCCACGGCATCCTGCTTTTCTTCCTCGCTGATATTGGTATTGTCGATCAGCGCCTGCAGGGTTTCCTTATTCTGGGCGCGGATCTGCTCCCGGGACACCTTTGCCTCCGCAACCGTGGTATTGGCCGCGCTGTTGGTCAGCACGGCTTCCCCTGGCGTACCCTCCACCTCGGAGTCCGTGCTTGCGATTTCCATTTCGCTCGTCTCAATGTCCTCCTCAGAAATGTCCAGCAGCTCCTGGTTGACCAGCTCCGTATTTGCCTCGGCAGTTCCTTTGTCTGTTTCTGAAAACAGCTTTCCCGAATAGTTCAGATACCCGGCGATGGCGATCATCACCGCCAGTGTTGTAATAATGATCTGGTTTTTCTTAAATAAACGCTTCACTTAAAATCCTCCTTTTATGTATCTGTCCTTTTCATTATTTTTATTTTATGCGCCTCCACACCGAATAATGCCTGAATTGCTTCCGTGATGTTCTGAATCACCACAGCATTTTCCCCTCCCTCCGCAATGACAAGTACTCCCTCGATCTCCGGTGTCATCTCCTTGCTGATATAAGGCGTCTGGGAACCATCTGAGCCCTGGGTATAGACGCTGGTTTTATCCGAAGAACGGTTCTGTGTCTCCCGGGTCCCTCCGTTCTGGTCCTCCTCGGAGGAGGACTGGCTGCTGGAAGACTGGTCTTTTTCCACGACTTTCTGCCCCGAAGACTTCAAGGTGATCACCACCTCCGCCCGCCCCACGCCCTCCACATATTCCAGTGCCGATGAAAGACGCCGCTCCAGATATTCCTCATAGGCTTCCATGGACTTTGTGTGCCCTCCCTGGGCGCCGCTGTTTGCCTGTTCGCCGCCCTCTCCCGGCTCCTTTTCGCCCCCGGACATACCGGTCTCCGGCACCCCGGGATCGGAATCCTCCCGAGAATCGGAAACCGGCCAGACGATCACAAGGAGCAGGAGCCCGCATAAAAAAATAAGAAGCAGCTGGTTCTTATTCGGAAATTTTGAATGGGATCTGATCTGTTCCATCCATTCACTCCACTTCTTCTCCAATCCTGACCTCCTTCACTTCAATCTCATCGACCCTGATTCCTTCCAAATCCTGATCCCCGCCTGCGTCTGCATGTTCCCCGGGGGCGTTTTCCCTCTCCTGCTCCCCCATCTTTGCGGTTGTCCCGCCGCTTTCCGTCACGAAGTATTCCTCCGGAAGAAAATCCAGTAGGTCCAGGTCCTGAAAATATTCCTCCTGCTCCTCAAGCTCCCGCCTATACTGCTCATGCTCATATCCATGATACAGCTCCATAAAGACCTCCCCGGCCCCGCTCAGGCTCAGAACCGGAGTCAGCAGAAGCATCATCAAAACCAGTCCGGTAAAAAAACGGATGTATTTTTGATAGGCGGTTCCCGGAAGGACTTCCAGCACCGCGGTGATGATCACCAGAAAAAATACGATATTTTTCATCCAGGTATAGATTGCCTCAATCATAACTCTCCTCCCTCCTTTGATCGCTCCTAAGATGTGGAAGCCGCCACTACCGCAATGGTGATCAGAAACAGGAGCAGTGTGGTATACAATACCTTCAGCATAAGCCGGTATCCCTCGCTGACGCTGCGGATGCATCCGGTAATCCGTTTGTCCGAGACCGGCTGGACCATGGCGGCTGCAAATTTATACAGAAATGTCATAGCTGCCATCTGGACCACCGGGACACTGCAGATCAGGATCAGGATCACGGCCCCTGCCATCCCGATCCCGTTCTTGATCAGTACGGCCGTCCCCAACAGTACGTCCGTCACACCGCCGAACAGGTTCCCTAGACCTGGAACCGCCTCCACTGTTTTGGTCAGCGTACTCCGCTTCAAGGTATCGATCGTGGGCGATAAAAGACCCTGGATCACATTCATCCCTACCACAAGCCCCAGAAGGGAGCGCAAAATCCAGGTGATCAACTTTCGGATCAGATCGGCCAGCTCCGACAGGACATGCTCCCCCACCAGATAATTCATGACCTGGATCATGATATACACATTGATCAATGGCAGCAGAAGCCGCAGCACCAGCACTTCCACCATGTAGATCAGGATCAGCACCATCCCGTAAAACATCAGGGAGCTGCTGGTTCCCGAGGCCAGTGATACCGCCATAAAATATCCCGGACAGAGCAGTCTCATAAAGTCCAGAAGCGCCTCCAGCTTTCCTTCCAGCCCTTCCATCGCCACCCGGAATGTGGTCAGGCACATCGTGATCAGCAGCATATACAATACGTAGAAGCTGATCTCCGACACCTGCCTGCTCTGGAAGGCGCCTGAAAAATTCGTGAAGATGGCGGCGATCACCGCGATCAGCAGCATATATACCAGATTTTTACGGTTAGTCCGGAATTCATAGTGAAACTGATCTCCCACATATTCCAGCAAAAGCTTCCCGGTCTCTGTCAGGTCTCCGCTCATCATGGATGCCGTCACATCCGAAAATCGGAGCTTTTCTCTGGGAAACAGATTGCGGATGCTGTCGTCCAGCTCCGAAAAATCAAACTTTCCCAGCATCTTATCCTCTGTCTGGTTTTGGATCTCCTCCATCTGCTCAGCGTCCAGCTCCCGGGACGGTGCCGGATCCGCCCCCTCTGTCTGGTTCTCTGCCGGCTCTCGCTCTTCCCTCTGTTCTGCCACCCGGCCTGCGTCAGGCTTGTCTTCTCCGGCAGCCTGTACCGCAGTCTCTGTCTGAAAAAGGAACAGCAAAACCAGCACCCACATCCAGGCCCTTTTCATGATAAAAACACCCGGATCGTCTCCAGGAGAGCCAGGAGCACCGGCATCCCCAGCATCAGGATGGTGAGCTTTCCAAAGATCTCCACCTGTGCGGCGATGGTCTGGTATCCGGTATCCCTGCATATGGCAGAGCAGAATTCCGCAATATACGTGACCCCGATCATTTTCAGCATGGTCGCGATATATCCGGTGTCAATGCTGATATACCCGCTCATCTGCTCCACCGCGTCCGCAAAGATCCCCAGCTTGTCGATCATGCACGAAAACAGCAGGATGCTCACCGCCGCACTCATATAGATGCCGTATTCCGCTTTCCCGCCTTTGAACTGCACGGCCAGCAGCGCCCCCACCACCCCGATGATTCCAATCTGAAACATATTCATACCTTCGCACCGTCCCTTTCTCCAATTGCCAACGCACCGAGCTGCCGCGTCATCCGTACAGTTTTACCAACAGCTCCCTGAAAGCTCTCCTGCCCCCTATGCAAAATTCATCCTCAACCGTTCTTTATAATAGAAAGAGCTGCCTGATGGACAGGAACAGATCATAGATAAACGGCAGGATCCAGGATAGGACCAGGATCAGCCCTGCCAGACTTACGATAAATGCCTGCTCGTCCCTTCCACTGTGTTTCAGCACCTGAGATAAGATAGAGACCAGGACTCCTACCGCTGCAATTTTAAAAATCAGATTGATCGTCATGGTACCCTCCTATCAGATCAACAACACCACCAGAAAAATTCCGCCCATCACCCCAAGACAGTTCCCGATCCGCTTCTTTGATGCCATCCCCTCCCGCACCTTTTCGATCTCCAGCTCCAGACGGCCCAGGTACAGCTGCAGGTTTCTGCTTTCCGACGCTCCGTCCGTCTGCCCGAGATAGGTTCCCAGCTCTTTGAGCTGGATGGAATGCTCGCTTTTCAGATGCAGTTCTTTGAGATATTTGTCCACGGAACGCATCCAGATTTTCAAAAATGCGTCCTCCTCCCGGTTCTCTACCTGCTTCTCCATTGCCCCGAGCCACTGTCTGTAGGGCTCTCTGACACGCGCCGAGATTCTTCCGAACACCTCGCTCAAGGGCGCCGAGGAATATTCCAGCTCCCCTTTGATCATGTAGATAATATGCCGGATATACAAAAGCTTTTCCAGATATTCCTGCAGCTCCATGCCGTAAAGGATCCCAGCCCCGGTGGTTGCCGTAATGATCAGAATCCCACCTATAAACCGCAGCATAGCAGACTCCCCCTCTGGTCAAAGACCGCCCGGATCTCTCCGGGGTGGTTCCGGTTCTCCAGCACCACATAGCGTTCAAACCTTTTTTTTCGCACCAGGTCGGAAAGCACCGGCTTTTCGGAGATCTCCTCCATATCCCTCCCGTGTACGCTGGCGATCAGCGTGCATCCGCACTGCATGGCATATTCCAGGGCGTAGATATCTTCCGGGGAACCGATCTCGTCCACGGCAATCACTTTGGGAGCCATGGAACGGATCAGCATGATCATCCCCTGGGCCTTGGGGCAGCCGTCCAGGATATCCGTGCGCATTCCCAGTTCGTTCTGGGGCACGCCCAGGTAGCAGCCCCCCAGCTCTGAACGCTCATCCACCACCCCCACGGAGCATCCCTTCACATAGGTATTTCCATTCGACACCTGCCGGATCAAGTCGCGGATCAATGTGGTTTTTCCGCAGCAGGGAGGGGAGATGATCAGCGTATGGCATACCTGCCTGTCTTTTGTAATATATGGGATCACCTTGTCCGCGCAGCCGGCCACCTCATGAGCCACCCGGATATTGACCGAAGATATGTACTGCAGATTTTTCACCCTGTCCCGCTCCAGAATTGCCTTTCCTATTACACCCACACGATGTCCTCCTTCAATCGTAATAAATCCCTGCCGTATCTCCTGCTCATAGGCATAGAGGGAATAATGGCTCACATACTCCAGGGTTTCCCGCATTTCCTCCCTGGTCACGATATGCCCCCCTTCCCGGTCCCTTTGAATCGGCGGCAGTATCCTCTCTTCATTGTTGTATACCACGATCAGCGGCTTTGCGATCCGCATTCGGATCTCCTGAACCTGTCCGAAATCCAGACCCGCATCCTCCACCACAGCCCGCACAGACCGCGCCAGGACACACAATATCTGCCGTTCCTTTCTGTTCACATCCATCTTGTCCACCTCTTGTAACAATATATGAGGCATTGGAAAAATTATGCAGAAATTTATATCAAAAGCAACTCATTTATTAACAAAATCGTAAATGATCGGTAAAATATTCCTTTTAAGGCTTGCGCTTTTGGAAAATTCACTATATAATATACAGACAAGGTACTCTGTGCAGGCGCGGCAGAGTACGGATCATAAAGAAAGGATTTGATTTGTGATTGCGTATGAAACGAAAAGTACAAGCCATACCGGCCTTTCTCCTTGCATCTGTCATGCTGTTGATGTCAGTTCCTGTCTATGCGGATGAGATCGAGAATCTGGAAAGCAAAACCAGTGATCTTCAAAATCTGCTGAACGATATCAATCAGGATCTGCTGGCCATCAGCGATGAGATCGCATCTACGGAGACCAAGATTCAGGATGCCAACAATGAGATGTTTCGTATCCAGGACTCTCTTGCGATTTCCCGGGAGAACGAGATCAGGCAGTACGATGACATGAAGACACGGATCAAGTATATGTATGAAAACGGCAATAATAATCTTTTGGATTTGCTGTTCTCCGCCGAGAATATGTCCGATTTTCTGAACCGGGCGGAATTTATACAGAATATCAGCAGCTATGACCGTGAAAAGCTGGAAAATCTTCGGAGCATCCAGAAGGGGATCGAACAGCAGGAAGCCGATCTGACGGAAAAGCAGAATTCCCTAAACAGCCTGCAGACCCAGCTGAAAAGCCAGCAGGATGCTTTGAACCAGAAGGCGGCTGAGACATCAACAGATCTGGCCGTATTCAATCAAAAGCTTCAGGCACTGCGCGCGGAACAGGCACGGGCCGCAGAAGAAGCAAGAAGAGTCGCAGAAGCGCAGAAGGCCGCGGAAGCAAAAAAAGCCGCAGAAGCGCAGAAACCGGTTTCCACTGTACCCTCAGGAGACAGACCCCAGACAGATTCCACCGCTCCCGACGCGGACGGTACCCAGGAGGATGAGAAGGCGGATACCGATATCCCTACCCAGGAGACCACATATATTCCCAGTGAAAGCGGCGGGGCACTGACCCCTTCGAAGGGTGTGGTATATTACAACGGACACCGTGAGACCTATTATTCCCAGAAAGTCCTTCCCGGAGGCGGTCTGAATATTCCCGGACGCCATGTTGCATCGGACGGAACCATCCGCGATGCTGACGGTTATATCTGTGTTGCAAGCAGCGACCTTCCCTGGGGAAGTATTGTAGAGACCTCTCTCGGCACAGGCAAGGTATATGACTGCGGATGTGCCAGCGGCACCATTGATATCTATACAGATTGGTAATCTGAACAATAAAAAACCTGCCTCACCGGCAGGTTTTTTATTGTTCTCTATTCTGCTACATCACGCATACTGAAGCTGAATCTTCCCATCTTGTCCTTTCCAAGGCAGACAGCTTTTACCACATCTCCCATCTTCAGGACATCTTCCACCTTATTCACGCGGTGCTTCGCAATCTTGGAAATGTGCACCATGCCTTCCTTGCCCGGAGCAAATTCCAGGAATACCCCGAAGTCCTTGATGCTGACTACCTTTCCTTCGAATACCTGTCCGGCTTCAAATTCCGTCACAATGGTGGAGATCAGTTTTGCCGCTTTATCCATACTCTCCTGCTCTGTTCCGCAGATGGATACCGCTCCGTCATCCTCGATATCAATCTTCACGCCGGTCTCCTCAATGATGGCGTTGATGGTCTTTCCCCTCTGTCCAACCACGTCCCCGATCTTCTGGGGATCAATCTGCATCTGGATGATCTTCGGCGCATACTCTCCAACCTCCGGCCTGGGCTCTGCAATCGCCGGATTCATCACTTCATCCAGGATATAGGTCCTTGCCTTCTTGGTAGCCGCAATGGCTTCCTCGATAATAGGACGGGTCAGGCCGTGGATCTTGATATCCATCTGGATCGCAGTGATTCCCTTGTGGGTACCCGCCACCTTAAAGTCCATATCTCCGAAGAAATCCTCCAGTCCCTGGATATCGGTCAGAACCAGATAATCCTCATCCGTATCGCCTGTCACCAGTCCTGCGGAGATTCCCGCAACCGCCGCCTTGATCGGCACGCCTGCCGTCATCAGGGACATACTGGACGCGCACACGCTCGCCTGGGATGTGGAGCCGTTGGACTCAAATGTCTCCGATACCGTACGGATCGCATAGGGAAATTCTGCTTCGCTTGGCAGCACCGGAAGCAGCGCCCTCTCTGCCAGCGCGCCATGCCCGATCTCACGTCTTCCCGGTCCTCTGGAGGGCTTCGTCTCTCCTACGGAGTAGGAAGGGAAATTATAATGATGCATATAGCGCTTGGAGGTCTCGGACTCATCCAGCCCGTCCAGCCTCTGCGCCTCGGATAACGGCGCCAGTGTGGTCACCGTGCAGATCTGAGTCTGTCCCCGGGTAAACATTGCGGACCCGTGGACTCTCGGGATCAGATCCACCTCAGCCGCCAGCGGCCGGATCTGGTCAATGGCACGTCCGTCGGGACGCTTATGGTCTTTGAGGATCATCTTTCTGACGGTCTTCTTCTGATACTGGTATACCGCCTCGCCCAGCACTTCCAGCCACTCTTCCTTCTCTGCAAATGCTTCCTCCAGCTTCTCTTTGATCACGCGGATGTTCTCCTCCCGCGTCTGCTTGTCATCTGTAAATACCGCCTCTTCCATCTCTGAGGGCGGCACGATCTCTTTGATTGCTTCAAACAGCTCTTCCGGCACCGCGCAGCTCTCGTACGTGTGCTTTTGCTTGCCGCACTCCGCCACGATGGTATCGATAAACGCAATGACCTTCTGATTCACTTCATGGGCCGCGAAAATCGCTTCGATCATCTGCGCCTCGGGCACTTCCTCCGCCCCGGCTTCGATCATGATCACCTTTTCCCTGGTGGACGCCACGGTCAGAGCCATCCTGGAAGCTTCCTTCTGCTCCGCGGTGGGATTGAATACGAACTGATCCTCAATGAGCCCCACCTGGGTGGTGGAAATCGGGCCGTCAAAAGGAATATCCGAGATGCTCACCGCAATGGCCGCTCCCAGCATGGCTGTCAATTCCGGACTACAGTCCGGATCCACGGACATCACCAGGTTCTCTAACGTCACGTCATTCCTGTAATCCTTTGGGAACAGGGGACGCATGGGACGGTCGATGACACGGTCTGTCAGAACCGCATTCTCCGATGCCTTTCCCTCTCTTTTGTTAAATCCGCCCGGGATCTTGCCTACGGAATACATCCGCTCATTGTACTCCACGCTCAGAGGGAAAAAGTCAATCCCGTCCCTCGGCTTCTCGGACGCCGTAGCCGTACACAGCACCGTCGTCTCTCCGTAATGCATCAGAACCGCGCCGTTGGCCTGCTTGGCAACCCGGTTCACATCCACCCGCAGGGTCCTCCCCGCAAGCTCCATTTCATACTTGTTATACATGGTACTCTCCTTTTCGTCATGGATTCGTCTGCCTACAGAAGAGTCCGAAACTACTGAAAAACACACCTGGAATCCGCCCTTTTGCTAAACCTGTTTGGCAGATGTACTTTTCAGTGGTCTCGGGAACTAAACAACTGCCCGCAGACTTAATTATTATACCATACTCTGCTAACCAGCGCAATTGAATTTTTCATCATGCTTCTGAGAACTTTTCTCCAGCGTTACAGGTCACACCTTGACCAGGCGTGCCCTGTAACTCAGGCCGTCATTTAAAATTGCCTACGGCAATGGACGGCCTGAATCCCAGCTTTTATGTGCATCCTCCTGACCAATCAGCGTAGTGATTGGTCAGTGTGTGACATGTAACTCTCCAGCCTACATACGATGGCATCAAAAAAGGATGCCGCTTTTTTTCCGGGCATCCTTTACAATCGTCATTCTTTTTCCAAATCTTCCAGCCACCCTGACGCCCATGCGTCGCTTGGCATCCTCCAGTCTCCCCTGGGTGAGAGCGCCACCGTCCCCACCTTGGGACCGTCCGGCAGGCAGGACCGCTTGAACTGTTGGCTGAAGAATCTCCGGCAGAAAGTCTCCAGCCATTTCCGAATCACAGCCGGTTCGTACTTCCCTGCAAAGGTCTGCCGCGCAAGCCTGTAGATCTTCCCCGGCTCATATCCGAAACGGACCATATAGTACAGGAAAAAGTCGTGCAGCTCATAGGGCCCCACCAGGTCTTCCGTCTTCTGCGCAATGTTCCCTTCCCTGGGCGGCAGAAGCTCCGGACTCACCGGCGTATCCAGGACATCATAGAGCACCATTTTAAGCTCCTCATCCCTGGCCGTGTCAGCGGCATACTTCACCAGATGGCGCACCAGTGTCTTGGGCACGGAAGCGTTGACACCGTACATGGACATATGGTCCCCGTTGTAGGTGGCCCACCCCAGCGCCAGCTCCGACATATCCCCGGTTCCGATGACCAGCCCCCCGTCCCGGTTGGCAAGGTCCATCAGAACCTGGGTGCGCTCCCTGGCCTGGCTGTTCTCATAGGTCACGCTGTGATCTGCGGGGTCATGTCCGATATCCCGGAAATGCACATTCACCGCCTCCCCGATGGGCACCTCCCGCAGCGTCGCCCCCAGCTTCACCGCCATCCGGCAGGCATTGTTGTACGTCCTGTCGGTGGTTCCAAAGCAGGGCATGGTGACCGCCAGAATCTCCTTCTTATCCCTTTCCAGCAGGTCAAAGGCCCTGGCCGCGACCAAAAGGGCCAGGGTGGAGTCCAGTCCTCCGGAGATTCCCACCACAGCGGTTTTTGCATGGGTATGCGCCAGCCGCTTTTTCAGCCCCATGGCCTGAATCATCAGAATTTCCTCACAGCGCTTTGCCCGTACTCCATCATCCTGGGGTACAAAGGGCTGCCTGGGAAACTTCCGGGTCAGCTCTGTGTCCTCCACATCCAGACAGAAAGGCACCCTGAAAAGTGTCCTTTCCTCCGTTCCGCCGAAGGTGGTATTTTTCCTCCGTTCGCCGGAGAGCCTCCGAACGTCGATTTCCGAACAGATGATGTCATTCTCATACCGCTGCGCCTCCTCCAGAACGGCGCCGTTCTCCGCAATAATATTGTGACCGCCGAACACCAGATCCGTGGTTGACTCCCCTTCCCCCGCATTTGCATACACGTATCCTGCGATCAGGCGGGCGGACTGCCCCTGGATCAGTTCCCTGCGGTAGACGTCCTTTCCGATGGTCTCGTCGCTGGCCGAACAGTTTACGATCACCGTCGCCCCTTCCAGCGCAGCCTGGATGCTGGGCGGGACAGGGGACCACACATCCTCGCAGATCTCCGCCGATACCACCAGTTCCTCCATATTCCGGCACGGAAACAAAAGCTGAGGCCCAAAGGGGATCTGCGCCCCCTCAAATTCGATCATCCTTGCAGTCCGCGGGCCCGGCGTAAACTGCCGCATCTCATAAAATTCTCCGTAATTGGGCAGGAATGTCTTCGTCGTAAAGCCCAGGATCTCTCCCCGGTTCAAAGCCGCCGCCACATTATAGAGCTTTCCCTCCACGCACAGCGGCAGGCCCACAAACACAAGCATGTCCTTTTCCTTCGTAAACTCCGCGATATGCAGCAAAGCCTGTCTCGCATTTCTCAAAAGTACATCCTGTGTAAACAAGTCGCCGCAGGTATATCCCGTGACGCACAATTCGGGAAATACCAGAATCTTCGCCCGAAGCTTTTCCGCCTCCAGGATACACTCACAGATTTTTTCCTGATTATACGCCGTATCGGCAACCCGGATGTCCGGCGTGGCCGCCGCCGTCTTCACAAACCCATGTTTCATTTTCTTCAACCCTTCCGTTCCATTTTTTTCATGCAATGCTTTACACTACCCCAGTACAGCATTCTGTTTTTCCAGGATCTGCCCAAGCTTCTCCACCGAAAACGTATACGCCGTATTGCAGAAATGGCATTTCACTTCAATGGGCTTTCCATCCCGGATCATATCCTCAATCTCACTTTTCCCGATGCTGATCAGCGCCTTCTCGATCCGCCTTTCAGAACAGCTGCAGGCAAATCCGGCAGGCATCGTATCCGTGATCTCCACTTCCATGCCGGAAAGCACCCCAGACAGCATTTCCTCCGGCGAATGCCCGCCGTCCAGCATGTCCGTCACCGACCTCATGGCCCCAATGTTCTCCTCCAATTGCCTCAGCACCCGCTCCTCCACAAAGGGCATCACCTGTATGATAAAGCCCCCGGCGCAGCGCACCGTATTGTCCCGGTTCATCAAAACGCCCAGCCCGACCGACGAGGGAACCTGCTCCGAAGCCGCAAAATAATAGGTCAGGTCTTCCGCAATCTCTCCGGTCTGCAGAATCGTCTGCCCGGAATAAGGCTCTTTGAGTCCCATATCCTTGATCACGTTCAAAATCCCCTGGCCCAGTGCGCCGCCCACATCCAGCTTTCCGTTTTTCGGCGGCAGCATCACCTCCGGGTGGTTTACATAGCCCTTCACATGTCCCATGGCATCCGCCGTCACCGTCAGGCCGCCGATGGGCCCGTCGCATTTGATCTGCAGCGTCAGTACATCCTCCGGGTTCTTCATCATGCTTCCCATCAGCACGCCGCCGGTTAAAAGCCTCCCAAGAGCCGCCGTCGCCACCGGACTGGTCTGGTGCCTTGACCTGGCTTCCTCCGTCAGTCTGGTAGTCACCGCCGCAAACGCACGGATCTGCGCGTCAGCAGCCGTAGCCCTTACGATATAATCATTCATGCTTGATCCTCCTGTTGCGGATATTCTCTTCCGCTTTCTTTTTTCCTCGCTCCCGCGCAACGACATAGATCCGTTCACTCTGCCTATGTGGTCCGGACTTTGTATCTCCGTCATAAGCGCCGAGGTATTCTATCCCTGCATTCTGCAGTGCGGTTTGAATCTGTTCCAGCGTATAGCCTCTCTGAAGGTGGGTCTCCCGGAACCGCCGAAACAGCTCTTCCCTTGGCCGTACATTTTCATGCTCCGGTACACTGCCGTCCCTTCCCGCCCGAATGAACAAGATCAGTTCATACTCGTTGATCCCTTCCTCTTCATAATAATAATTGTCCCATATAAAGCTGCAGTCCTCCCGGTACTCCGCAATCGTACAGTCCCCCAGAACCTCCCGGTACTTATACTCCGTATTGAAATCAAAGAGAAAGATCCCGCCAGGATCCAGATAATTATTGACCAAGCGGAACACCTGCTCCAGCTCCTTTTCCTCCAAAATATAGTTGATCGAGTCACAGACGCTGACCACCGCCCGAACCGTGCCGTACAGCTCGAACTCCCGCATATCCTGCAGAAGATACAGGATGTCGTGCCCGGATTCCTCCCGCTTTTCCATTGCCGCGTCCAGCATTTCCTCCGAGCAGTCCACACCGATCATGTCATACCCATACCCGGAGAGCAGCTCCGTCATAGTGCCTGTCCCGCAGCCAAGCTCTAAGACCAGGCCGTCCCGGATCCCGTGTTTTTCCAGCACGCCGCGCAGATATTGCGCCCATTCTTCATACGGGACATTGTCCATAAACTGATCATACACCTTTGCAAAACTCGTATATGCCTCCAAAAAGCTCCTCCCTCTGCCTGATACCGCCCCGCTCATTCGGCAGTCCTTTCAAAACCGCCTCACTGCTCTCCCTCCTGCCTTTGTTTCCTCTACAGCCGCTCGCCATACATGGCCCTGATCTCCTGACGGATCCGCTGGCGTTCCCGCCTGGCCTTCTCCAGCTTCCGCTTCCGCTTTCTCCGTATAGCCAAAACCCGGAGATAAAGGACCAGGACAATGTCCAGAGCAAAGAAAATGAGCAGCGCCGTCTTCATGATGTTCTTCATAGAATACGTGGTCTTCATAAGAGACTTGATCCGCTCCCGCAGAGGCGGCTTCTCTTCCTGCTCGTCTTTCTGCGCGTCCCCCTGGGCTGCCGTCTCAGCTCCTTCCGCTGGTTCTGCTTCTTCCGTTTTCCCGGCATCTCCGGCCGCTTCCTCTTTTTCCGGCTTTTTCTCTTCCGCAGGCTTCGCAGGAAAATTATAGGGCACCATCGTTTTATAAACGGAAAATCTCCGGCTTCCGTCTCCGTTATACACATTCACCACCGCGGCAAATACCCCCGGCTCCAGCTCGCAGATCGACTCCGGCTCGTCCACGGTTCCGGCATCCAGCCCAAAGTCTAATTGCGGACAAGATACCAGAGCCCTTCTTGAAATGGAATAGACATTCAGGAAATCTCCGATCCCCAGCCCCAGCGTCAGAGGAAAATTGATGATATAATCCCCGCTGACACACAGGTCCTGAAAATTATTGCCCTTGGAAGAGCCTTCGTATTCTCCCAGGTCCTCTATGATCTGGAACTGACTGTCCAGAATCTTGAAGCTATATCCCCCGTCCACATTGGTCTGGATGACATAGCGGTCCTGTTCCTCATCATAGCCGATCCCCAGGATATCATAGTCATCCGAGATCTTGATCTTTTTCTTGAAAGAAAGCGTATCTGCGTCTATCAGAAAAATGCACCCTCTGTTTTCCGGGTTCAGATGGGTATACAGGGCGACTGCGATCTCCCCGGTGTTCGGATTATATGCCATTCCGTTTCCATGCTCGTAGTTTCGTTCCACTACCCGCTTTGCCAGGGAATACTTGTCCACCGGTTTTCCGTGGACATCCGTGTCATTCCTATAATACGCTTTTATAATGTCCGACTTTTCTGCGCTGTCATCATAATTCTCGATCAGAATGATATAATCCTCTGTCACGCACATCGACTGAATGACGCCTTTTGGCCCTTCGATGTCATCTTCTATGATCTTTTCCCATGTTACTCCCTCAAACGCATCGTCTGATGCAATCTCTGCATGGACCTCCAGCGGCTTCCAGTTCCATATGCACCATAATAACACAACACTAATGAGGCCAGTGGCAAGCACTCCCCATTTCATTGAACATACTCCCTTGATACTTCACATCTTAATTTTCCCATGCTCTATCATAGCATTCTGCCAAATCATTGTAAACAGATTTATAAAAAAGATGCCAACTTTTATAAGCTGGCATCCCATGATTTTCCTGTTCATTATTCGATTACATGGATCCATCCTTTCGGAGCTTCGATCTGTCCCATCTGGATACCGGTCAGTGTCTCGTACAGCTTCCGGGTCGTCCCGCCCATCTTCTCCATGCCGCTCTGGAAGCAGATCTCTTTTCCGTGGTCCACAATCTTTCCCACCGGGGAAATGACTGCCGCAGTCCCGCAGAGCCCGCATTCCGCAAAATCCTTCAGCTCATCCAGGTATACATCCCGCTCTTCTACTTCCAGTCCCAGATAATGCTCCGCCACATACATCAGGGAACGTCTGGTGATCGACGGAAGAATGGTATTCGAGTGAGGCGTCACGATCTTGTTCTCCTTTGTCACAAAAAGGAAGTTGGCCCCTCCGGTCTCCTCCACCTTTGTTCTGGTCGCAGAATCCGGATACAGATTTTCATCAAATCCATTGGCATGCGCGCTCACGATCGCATGGAGGCTCATGGCATAGTTCAAGCCCGCCTTGATATGCCCGGTTCCCCGCGGCGCGGCGCGGTCAAAGTCAGACACACAGATCGTCAGCGGCTTCACGCCGCCCTTGAAATAGGGCCCCACCGGAGTCGTAAATACACGGAACTGATACTCGTCCGCAGGCTTCACGCCGATGACCGGATTGATCCCGAACATATAAGGCCGGATGTACAGGGTTGCCCCGGAGCCGTATGGAGGTACGTATGCGGCGTTTGCCTTGACTGTCTGCGTCACCGCGTCCACAAAGCGGTCCGCATCAAACTGGGGCATCTCCATCCTGGCTGCGGAATCCATCATGCGCTGCCCGTTCAGGTCCGGCCGGAAGGTCACGATCCGTCCGTCCTCTGTCGTATAGGCTTTCAGCCCCTCAAAGATCGTCTGCGCATACTGCAGGACGCCGGCACATTCGTTCATGGTGATATCCGCGTCCTCAATGAGAGCACCCGCGTCCCATGCCCCGTCCCTGTAGTTGGATACATACCGCTTATCGGTCTTCATATAGGCAAAACCCAGATTCTCCCAGTCAATCTTCTTTTTCTCCATCAGTATCTCCTCCATTCCTCTATAATAAAAATCATTATAATACCATCCCGCGCAAAATTCAAGAGCGCACTCTGTTTTTTATTACAATTTATTCCCCGATTCATTTCCTCAGGCCGTTTACGATTCACAGCCGCTCAACATACATGCGCAAAACCGCTGCTGCGCAGCTTCCCTTTTGCTTATGTACGTTGAGTGACTGCTTCCAGCCGCATAACAATTCGAATACAGCGTCTTACAAGCAAGCTTGACGACTCTGTACCCGAATTGTTACACGTCTGTGAATCGTAACTTCTATCGCTCCATCATACTGATGGATTCGATTCCTACACTGCCTCCACGGACCACCTCTATATTTTTAAATTCTTCCTTCAGCAGCTTCACCACCGCGTCGTTCTTTGTCGCTGTCTGGACGAACTCCAGAAGGAGACTGTCTTTTCCGTAGTCGATGACCCTGGCCTTAAAGGTATCCGCGATCTGGAACAGCTCTGCCTTGTCGTCCCTGGTACACTTTTTCACTTTTACATAGAGGATCTCCTTCATCCGGACAAATACATCCGTAAAATCGATGACCTTGATCACTTCCACCATCCGGTTGAGCTGCTTTTTGATCTGCTCAAAGGTCTCGTCGTCGCTGACAGTGGCGATGGTCATACGGGATACCGTGGGATCCTCCGTTGTTCCCACCGTCAGGCTGTCCAGGTTATAGGATTTACCGGAAAACAGCCCGGAGATCTTCGACAGCACACCAACCTGATTTTCCACATATAACGAAATCCATCTCTTTTTTATACTATTATCCATCTCTGTTTTCGCTCCTCTTTCATACGGAAGGCCTGCCGGGGGGCAGCGCTTCCGCATATTATCATGAAAGCCATTTTGACACTCAGGATCCTCCCGAAACATCCGATCAGCAGTCCAGGATCATTTCCTCCAGGGTTCCGCCCGGCTGGATCATGGGATACACCATCTCCTCGGGATCTATGATAAATTCGATCAAGGTCGGCGTCTTCGTATTCTTCTTTGCCTCTTCGAATGCGGCTTCCACCTCTTCCCGCTGTGTGACACGGATGCCCTTTGCCCCGTAGCTCTCCGCCAGCTTCACAAAGTCCGGCGTGTAGACCGGCTTTTCTTCGCCGCCGGTCCTGCGGGTCAGCGCACCGGCGCGCAGATCCGTCATGCCGTAGCGCTTTCCGTAAAACAGCTTCTGCCACTGCCGTACCATTCCCAGATATGTATTATTGAACACGCAGACGATGACCGGAAGCTCTTCCAGAACCGCGGTGGCAAATTCCTGAATATTCATCTGCATCCCGCCGTCGCCGGAGATCACAATGACCGGCGTATCCGGATTGCCGAGTCTGGCTCCGATGCCTCCCGGAAAGCCATAACCCATGGTCCCCAGTCCACCGGACATGATCAGCTTCTTTTTCGCCGTGATCTCCGTATACTGGGCGGCAAACATCTGATGCTGCCCTACGTCCGTCACCACAATGGCCTCCTCAAACTGGCGGTTGACCGCATCCAGGATATCCACCGGCCCCAGGCTCTTATGCGGCCGCATAGCCAGCGGGTGCTCCTGCTTCCAGCCCTCAATCTCTTTGAGCCACTTTTTGGTATTGCAGCTTTCTACATACTCCTTCATCTTCATAATGGCTTCTTTCGCGTCCGCTACGATGGGCACATCCACGGAAATATTTCTGGAAATCGATGCGGTATCGATATCGATATGGACAATCTTCGCATTGGGCGCAAAGGCATGGAGCTTTCCGGTGATCCGGTCATTGAACCGGGTGCCGATGGAAAACAGCAGATCACACTCGCTCACCGCCATATTGGCCGCATAGGCGCCATGCATTCCCAGATTGCCGATGAACAGCGGGTGATCTGTAGGGATCGCCCCCCGTCCCATGACTGTGGTGATCACCGGCACACCGGTCTTATCCACCACCTCCATGAATACCTCGTTGGCCTCTGCGATATTTACGCCTCCCCCTGCCAGGAACAGGGGCCGCTTTGCTTTATGCAGCATCTTCAGGGCACGCTTGAGCTGGCCGATATGGACATTGGTATTGGGCTTGTAGCCGCGGATATTCACATCCTTGGGATAATCCGCGTTTCCCAGCTCCGCCATCACATCCTTGGGCAGATCGATCAGCACCGGTCCCGGTCGGCCTGTCCGCGCGATGTAAAAAGCTTCCTTGATGATCCTGCCCAGATCCGCCCGGTTGCGGACGGTCACACCGTACTTTGTGATGCTTCTTGTGATCCCCACAATGTCCACTTCCTGGAACGCGTCATTTCCGATGAGATGACGCGCCACCTGTCCCGTAAAGCATACCAGAGGCACGCTGTCATAATTGGCCGTTGCCAGTCCTGTCACCAGATTGGTGGCCCCTGGTCCGCTGGTGACCAGACAGACCCCGGTCCTTCCCGTGGTTCTTGCATAAGCGTCCGCCTCATGCACCAGCGCCTGCTCATGCCGGGGAAGGATCACCCGGATATCACTCTGCCTGTATAATTCATCGCTGATATCGATGGTACAGGCTCCCGGATAGCCAAACAGGGTATCCACGCCTTCTTCCTTTAAAGCTTTTACCAACAATTTGTTGCCTGAAATCTGCCTCATCACTTGTCCTCCTTTATAAATGTAAAAAACAGCCCTAAGCCGTTGATCAGCTTAGGGCGAATCTACCAGCTATAAAATTGTATGAGAAATTATTCCACCTGTACGGTTGGATGATTACTTTCTCAATCCAAGCCTTTCGATCAGAGAACGGTATCTCTCAATGTCGATCTTCTTCAGGTATGCCAGCAGGCCTCTTCTCTGTCCTACCATCTTCAAAAGACCTCTTCTGGAATGGTGATCCTTCGGATTCGCCTTAAAATGCTCGGTCAGCTCATTGATCCTTGCTGTCAGGATCGCTACCTGTACCTCCGGTGATCCGGTATCTCCTTCGCTTCTTCCGTATTCTTTGATGATTGCCTGTTTCTTCTCTCCTGAGATCATGTTGTATTCCTCCTTGAAATTCTTAATGAACGCCTGGTATTAGGTAACGGTCGGAGTTGTCCGGTTACTGAACACCGGCTGTCTGATACCCGTATACTATAACATAGAATCCCCTTCACTGTAAAGTGATAATTTTTAACATTTTTCATCCTGCGTTTTCATCGGTCAAGTAGACATACCCCTTGCAGGGTATGTCTACTTGACCTTTTAATCTTCTTCCTCTTCCAGTTCCTCCAGCTCATCCTGGTTTTCCGGCCGCAGGGCAAACGCGATGTTAGTCGCATGATCCCCCACACGCTCCAGCCCCGAGATCACATCCGAGTAGAGTACGCCGGCCTCCGGTGTACACTTTCCTTTCGTGAGCCGCTTGACATGCGCCTTGCGGAGCCGCTTCTCCTTTTCATCCACGGCGTCCTCAAGCCGAAGGATCTCCCGCATATGCTCCAGACTCTGGTTCGAAAACATGTTGAACGCGTAATCCAGCTGTCTGAGAACCATATCCGTCATCTCCTGCATCTGTCTGACAGCCTTCTCGCTGAACGGAATTTCTTTTTCAAAACGGCGCTTTGCCGAATCCGCAAAGTTCTCCGCATGGTCGCCGATCCGCTCGATATCGTTGACCACATGGAACAGGCCGCCGACCATCTTTCCATCGGCCATCGGAATATCCAGGCTGTTGATCTGCACGAGGTAGGCGGTGATCTCCTGGTTCAGATAATCAATATACTGCTCCCGCTCATAGACCTCCTCAATCTTCTCCTGGTCCGGACTGCACAGAGCCTCCATGCTGATTCGCAGGTTTTCCTTTGCCAGCTCTCCCATATGCTGCATCTCATGGATCGCGTCAATCACAGCAGTGGCTGCGGAAATAGACTTGTTGATATATTGCAGCTTATGTGTCGTCTCCTCCTGCGCCGCATCCTCACCCGGTATAATGATATGCGTCAATCTCTCGATCCATCCCATAAATGGAAACAGCAAAACCACCTCAAGCACCTTGATAAGCGTATTCGCATTGGCTACCGCACGCCCCACATCGTTTCCGGATATCCTCATAAAGAGATCGCAGATCGGACCCAGAGCCACCAGCAGCATCACGAACACGATCAAAGAACCGATGATATTGAACAGCAGATGGATCCAGGCCGCGCGCTTCGCGTCTTTATTTCCGTTCAGGCTGACAAGCAGCGCGGAAATACAGCAGCCCATGTTGCAGCCAAGGATCAGGAAAAAGCAGATTTCAAAGGCCAAAAGCCCCTGCGCCGCCATCAGGATGATAATGCCCACTGAGGCGGAGGCGCTCTGCAGAACTGCCGTCACCACAAATCCCAGCAAGATCGCCACCATCGGATTTTTCATGGACTGCAGCAGTTCCACGATCTGTGGGGAATCCTGCAGACCGGTCATTCTCTCTCCCATGGTACTCAGTCCCATAAACAGGATCCCGAATCCCAACAAAACAATCCCGATCTTTTTCACATTCTGGTTTTCAAAAAACATATACATCACCGCACCGATAATCACAAACAGTGGGGCGATCTCCGCCAGATTGAACGCGATCAGCTGACCGGTCACCGTAGTACCGATGTTGGCTCCCAGGATCGGACCCGCAGCCTGGGAAAGCTGCATCAGCCCGGAATTGACAAAGCTGACCACCATCACCGTAGTTGCGTTGGAGGACTGTATAATCCCGGTAAAAATCAGTCCCACGATCATTCCGATAAAGCGGTTCTGCGTAAAAAATTCCAGAATGGAACGCATCCTCGCGCCTGCCACCTGCTCCAGTCCGTCGCTCATGAGCTTCATCCCGAACAGGAACATCCCAAGTCCTCCAAACAACGAAATGATATTTGTAACATTCATTTGTTTATCCCCAACACTTTCTCTGCGAAACGTTTGCTTCTGTAAATAACTTTATGTTTCTTTCACTGTTTCCCTTCCGGCGTGGGAAGAAAAGTATTCCCGTCCGAAACGAATATCCGCGTCCACCCGGGCTTTTAACTCCTCCACAGAGCCGAACCTCTGCTCCGGACGTTCGAAGGCGTGAAATTCCACCGTGACCTCTTTTCCATACGCATCTCCTGCAAAGTCAAATGCATAGGCCTCTGCCAGAACTTTGGCTTCCTCCGCCACGGTAGGCTTCACCCCCAGGTTGCCGATCCCCGGATAGCACGCTTCTTCCACCTGGATCCGGCAGGCGTAGACACCGAACCGGGGCAGGATCTTTTCCGGAGGGGGCGCCACATTCATGGTCGGAAAACCCAGCGTACGTCCCAGCCGCTTCCCGTGCTCCACCCTGCCGGTGATCTGATAAGGATAGCCCAGCAAAGCCTTCGCAAGCTCTGCATTTCCTTCACTTAACGCCTCCCGGACATAGGTGCTGCTGATGACCCGGTCCTGGTAACGCTCCTTCTCCACCACGTCCAGATGATATCCATACGTATCCGCATACCGTGCCAGCATGTCCGCGTCCCCGCGCTTCTCATGGCCGAACCGGAAATCCGTCCCCACCACCACATAGGCCGCGCGGAACCTCTCTGCCAGGATCTGCCGGATGAAGTCCTCCGCCTCCATCTCCCGCAGCTCCTTCGTAAACGGGCAGGCGATCATAAGATCCACTTCGGATTCCAGCCGTTCTTTTTTCTCCCGTGCCGTCAAAAGGGAGGCTTTTCCCATATCAAACGCGCAGACGATACTTTCCACATCCTCCGACGCATATTCTTTGACCTTGCTGATCAGCTTCTGATGCCCTCTGTGAAGTCCCTCGAACTTTCCCAGTGTCACCGCCGAACGCTTTTCGCTCTGATAAGAATGAATCTCTGTCATATAACGCATGTCAATCCTCCGCCGCCTCTTGGTCCAGAAACATCTTCTCAACACGGAATACCTGTTTTCCCGCATGATACCGGTAGATCCCGATAAAATGCCGCTCCCGGTCATAGACCCGCACCTGTTCCCCATTACAAAACCGCCCCTGCCTCTCCCGGACGGCCTCCTGAGAAGCCCTGACGCAGTCTGCCTTTTCGGGATCCTCCGGGGTGTCCGGCTTCTGCCCGATCTGGCTTTCGGAAAAAGGATTCCCGTTGTAAGCCAGGTTCTGATATGGTTCCAGGATTCGGACCTCTTTCAGGTGATGAAACACTGCGTCCACCGGCAGGAGCACCCGGGACAGTTCTCCCGCCGCGCAGGCTTCCTCTACTTCCCTCAACTTCATACTGTCTTTTAGTTCAAAGCAGCCTGCCTGTGTCCGGAGGAGCGCTGCCATACACCCCCCGCAGCCCAGTTCCCTGCCGATATCATGGCACAGGGTCCGGATATACGTCCCTTTGGAGCAGCGCACCCGCATCCGGACCCGTGGAAGGGAAACCTCCTGGATCAAAATCTCATGGATCGTCACGCTTCGTTTTTTCCTCTCCACCTCAATCCCCTGGCGGGCCAACTCATAGAGCTTCCTCCCATTCACCTTCAAGGCGGAATACATGGGCGGAAGCTGCGCATATTCTCCTGTAAACCCGGCAATGCAGGCGCAGACCTCTTCCTCTGTCAGATGCCCGGTCTCCCGCTCCTCCAAAATCTGCCCCGTGATATCCTGTGTATCCGTCGTCTTTCCCAGCAAAAGCACGGCCTCATAGGTCTTGCTCTGGTCCGTCAGCATATCACACAGCCGGGTTGCCTTTCCCAAGCAGACAGGAAGCACGCCCTCCGCGTCCGGATCCAGCGTTCCCGTATGCCCGATCTTTTTCTGCTTTACGATCCCCCTGAGCTTTGCCACCACATCATGGGACGTATAGCCTTTTTCTTTGTAAATATTTAAAATTCCATTCCACATCAGCAGGCTCCGTCCAACTGCAGGGCGATCTGATGGCTCACGTTGTTGATCACATCGTGAACCGTCCCTGCCATTGTAAATCCGGCAGCCTTCACATGGCCGCCGCCTCCGAAATATGTAGCAATCTTACTCACATCCACCTGATCTCTGGAGCGAAGGCTAACCTTAAAGAGCTGTGTGTCGATCTCATACAGGAACAGAGCTACCTCCATTCCCTTGGTCTGCTTGAGCTGATTTACAATCCCGTCCATATCCGCGGGAATGGCCTCAAAAAACGCCATGTTCTTTTTCGTGATCCAGGTCACGATGCAACGCTTGTCAAGGATCAGGATACTCTCCAGCAGCGCCAGCCCCAGGATCTGGTTCTGTACATAGGTCTTTTCGTAAAAAGTCTTTTCCACGATCTCGCTGCCGTGGATTCCCTTTCTCAGCAGTCCGGCCGCCGCTTCCAGGGTCTCCGGACTGGTACAGGAATACCTGAACACGCCCGTGTCATGCGCGATTCCCATATAGAGCGCTTCCGCGCAGGCACGGCTGATCTTTTCCTGATCCAGCAGATGGTATACCAGCTCTGAGGTGGAGCTGGCATCTGCCGCGATCTCATTATAATCCGCAAAGGACCGGTTGCTGGCATGGTGGTCGATGCAGCAGGTCTGCCGAGCGCTCTCAAACAGAGGTGCGGCAAACCCAAGCCGTTCTTCATCCCCGCAGTCCAGACAGATAAACAGGTCATATACCTGCCCAGGCGTGATGTCGTGACGGGCCGCTTCCGTATCCTGGATAAAACGGTAGGCTTCCGGAATGTATTCCAGATACACATCCGTATCCATTTGCGGATATTGTTCCCTCAGATACAGATACAGTCCCATACAGGAGCCTACACAGTCGCCGTCCGGGCGGATATGCCCGCCCAGGGCCACTGTCTTCTTTCCATCTAAAAGCTCTGATAAACTTATATTCATTCTTCATCCCCATCTTTCAAATCTCTGGTCAGCTCATCAATTTTTCTGCTCATATTCACACCGTACTCGATCGACTGATCCAGTACGAATTGAATCTCCGGAGTATTTCTCATGTTGATCGTCCTTGCCAGTTCACGGCGGATATACCGCTCCGCGCTCCGAAGCCCGTCAAGCGTGTCTTCCTGCGCCTTACGGTCTCCGAATACGCTGATATATGCTTTGCAGGTCTTCAGGTCGGGAGCCACTTCAACAGCTACCACGGAAGTCATGGGCGCGACCCTGGGGTCTTTGATGCCCCCGCGCAGTATGTTACTCAATTCCCGCTGGACCTCTGCATTGACTCTCGTATTTTTAATACTGTTTTTTCTCATAACCGCTCCTTTTATTCCCAATTCCGATTCTATTCTTATTTTCTCTCCACTTCCACCATCTTGTATGCTTCCACGGAGTCACCCTCCTGGATGTCGTTGTAGTTTTCAAATACAAAACCACATTCGTATCCGGCACGGACTTCCTTGACATCATCCTTAAAACGTCTCAGAGATGCCAGCGGGCCATCGAACATCACCACATTGTCACGGGTGAGTCGGACGGAGCAGTTCCGCTCAAAGATACCATCCTGCACATATGCGCCCGCAATGGTTCCCACACCGGATGCCTTGAAGGTCTGGCGGACTTCCGCATGACCCAGTACCTTTTCCTCAAAGATCGGATCCAGCATCCCCTTCATGGCTGCTTCCACATCCTCAATGGCATTGTAGATGACTCTGTACAGACGCAGGTCCACGCCTTCATGGTCCGCAATCTCCTTTGCGGTGGCATCCGGCCTTACGTTAAAGCCGATGATGATGGCGTTGGAAGCAGACGCAAGGGTCACGTCGGATTCGTTGATGGCTCCTACGCCGCCATGGATGATCTTAATCACAACCTCGTCGTTAGACAGCTTCAAGAGACTTTGCTTCAACGCTTCCACAGAGCCCTGCACATCTGCCTTGACTACGATGTTCAGCTCTTTCAGATTGCCCTCCTGAATCTGGGAGAACAGATCATCCAATGACATCTTGGACTTGGTATCCTCCAGCAGCTTCATCTTATTCTGGGAAATAAAGGTCTCCGCGAAGTTACGCGCTTCCTTTTCCGTTGCGCATCCTACGAAGATCTCTCCAGCCTTGGGTACGTCGTTGAGTCCCAGGATCTCTACCGGCTTGGACGGGCCTGCCTCCTTCACGCGTCTTCCCTTATCGTCCATCATTGCCCGGACCTTTCCATGGGCGGAGCCTGCCGCAATGGCATCTCCCACATGAAGGGTTCCCTTCTGTACGAGGACGGTTGCCACAGAGCCCTTGCCCTTATCCAGCTGTGCCTCAATCACAAGACCCCTTGCCTCACGCTTCGGGTTTGCTTTGAGCTCCAGCACCTCCGCTGTCAGGAGGATCATTTCCAGCAGGTCGGAGATTCCCTCTCCTGTGTGTGCGGATACCGGTACAAAAACCGTGCTTCCGCCCCAGTCCTCCGCGATCAGTTCATATTCTGTCAGCTCCTGCTTTACACGCTCGATGTTTGCGCTTGGCTTATCGATCTTATTGATGGCAACGATGATTTCGATCCCCGCCGCCTTGGCATGGTTGATCGCCTCTACGGTCTGGGGCATCACGCCGTCGTCCGCGGCCACAACAAGGATTGCGATATCCGTGGAGTTGGCGCCCCGCATACGCATGGCGGTAAACGCCTCATGTCCCGGAGTATCTAAAAATGTGATCTTCTCACCGTTGGCCTCCACCACATAAGCTCCGATATGCTGCGTGATGCCGCCGGCTTCCCGGTCGATCACGTTGGTATGACGAATGGCATCCAGAAGGGAGGTCTTTCCGTGGTCTACGTGTCCCATGACACAGACCACCGGAGGACGCTTCTCCATGGTGCTCTCGTCCTCTTCATCCTCCTTCAGAAGCTCTTCGATGACGTCCACCACTTCCTCCTTCTCACACAGAACATCAAATTCCATGGCGATCTCTTCCGCCGTATCATAGTCGATCTCCTGATTGACGGTGGCTACCTTTCCCTGCATAAAGAGCTTCTTTACGATAATAGACGGAACGATCTTCATCTTATCCGCAAGCTCTTTGATGGTCAGAAGCTCCGGAAGGATGATCTGCTTGATCTCCTCCACCGACGCAGCCTTCTGCTGCGGCTTTTTCGTCTCTGCTGCCGGTTTCTGCTTCTTGCCCTTCTTGCCCTTGTTTTCAAATTCTGAATCCCGGAGTTCTTTTTTCTTATAGTCTTTCTCTTTGTCTTTTCCTTTATTCCTCTGGCTCTTCTGCTGCTCTACCATAGGTGTGGGAATGGAATCCCGGTCTTCCCTGCGCGCTCCCGGTCTTCCAGACGGACGCTGGCCGCCGAAGGGCTGGCCGCCCCGGTCTCCCCGCTGGAAACGGTCTCCCTGGCCGCCTCCCTGGGAGCGTCCGCCGAAGCGGTCTCTCTGGCCCTCTCCCTGGGAACGTCCGCCGAAACGGTCTCTCTGGCCCTCTCCCTGGGAGCGTCCGCCGAAGCGGTCTCCCTGGCCGCCTCCCTGGGAGCGTCCGCCGAAACGGTCTCTCTGACCTTCTCCCTGAGAGCGTCCGCCGAAGCGGTCCCTCTGGCCTTCTCCCTGGGAACGTCCGCCGAAACGGTCCCTCTGGCCCTCTCCCTGGGGACGGGCACCATCCCGTCTTCCGGGACGCGCTCCCTGGCCGTCCCGATTCATGCGGCCGCCATCCTGGGAACGCCCGCCCTGGCTGTTTCCAAAGCGTCCTCCCTCCCGATTGCCCTGGGACTGTACTCCCTGGCCTGCGCCCTGTCTCGGACGCTGATTCTGCATATTGCCGCGTGCATTTGTATTCTGGCTGTTTTCCTGTACGTTGCTTTCCTGCGAACGTCTATTTTTCATCTGTTCTTCCCCTGCGTTTCCTTTTACTTCCTGCATTCCTTCCTTTTGTACCTGAACCTCCTGAGAACTCCGGACAGCCTGGTTTTGTACCTGCGGATTCGAAGCGCCTCGGGGCTGCACTGTCTTCGCGCCCTGCTCCTCCGAAACGGGACGGCCAGAAACAGCATCCTGTCTGCGCATGGAAGCCTCCCGTGCCTGCACGTCTTCTGCTCCCTGTGGATTCCCCTGCATTCCCTGGGGACGTGTCGGATGTGATCCCTGGGGACGTACGCCTACTCCCGGCATGGGACGTCTCTCCGCCCCCTGGGGCCGTCCCTGGGGACGGACTCCTGCTGCCGGCTGTCCCTGGGCGCGCCGTTCTCCCGGCTGCATTCCCTGAGGCCGTCTCTCTGTACCCGGCTGCCCTGACGACCGCCTCTCTGCCCCCTGGGGCCGTCCCTGAGAGCGCCGATCCGCCCCCGAGCGTCCTCCGGACATCCGTCCCGGATTCTTGGCATTCTGAGGACGGAAGATCTGAACGATCTTTTTCTTTTTCGGCACTGCCGCCTCTTCCTTTGCCGCTTCCTCTGTCTTTTCCGTCTGCATCGGAGGAACCGCGCTGTCAGCCGTCTCCGCTCTTCCCGGCGCTTCCGTCCGCGCAGGCGTTTCTGCTCTTCCCGGTGCTTCCGTCCGCGCAGGTGTCTCTGCTTTCATCAGCGCTTCCGGTTTCTTCGACGCCGCCTCCGTTTTTTCCGCCGGCTTTGCGGCGGTTCCCGGGCCGGACATACCGGCCGGTTTCTTTCCGAATTCCCTGCGGATGTCCGAAATCACGGATTCCTCCAGAGAATTCATATGATTTTTCACCTCTACCTTTTTCTTCGCCAGTATATCCAGTAATGCTCTATTTTCTAATCCCAGCTCCTTTGCCAGCTCATGTACTCTCATTTTTCCCATAGTCAAATACTACCTCCTTTATGCAATTGTCTATCGTTTCCCTTCATCTGTTTTTGAATCCCGTCAGCAAATCCTTCGTCCAATATCGCCAGAGATGCACGGAATTCCTTTCCCATTGCATGCCCTAAGGTATCTTTATCTCCGTAAATATAAATTGGCACTTCATAATATTCGCACATATTGCAAAACTTCTTCCTGGTGTTCTCAGAGGAGTCCCCCGCCAGGATGACCAATGCGGCGCGGCCGGATTTTACTTCCCGTTCTGTCATAAATTCCCCGCTGACCGTTTTTCCGGCTTTGGTAGCCAGGCCGACCAGCAAAAGCACCTTATCCTGTCTCAATCTCTTCCATCTCCTTTTCCAGATGTCCATAAACTTCCGCAGGAACCGCCTGCTTAAAGGAGCGCTCCAGCCCTTTGTTCTTCACTGCCTTCTGAAAGCAGTCCCTGGAATAACAAATATATGCCCCCCGGCCGTTTTTCTTTCCGGTGGTATCCAGAACAAAGCCTTCCTCCTCTGTCCGGAGGACCCTCAGCAGCTCCTTTTTCGGTTTCATCTCTCCGCAGCCGACACATTTGCGCATCGGTATTTTGCGTTTATTTGCCAATCATATCACCTCTCAGACGGATGCAAATTTCTGTCAAGATCATTGCTCCGTTTCTATAAATTCAATCTCCGGAACTTCCTCCTCGTACTCCCTCTCTGTTTCTTCTATATCCATTCCCGCCGGCTCATCGCTTTCATATCCGGCAGAAGCGTCTTCCTCATAACCGCCCTCATATCCATAGTCGTCTGAGTACCCGGCATCATCGCCTTCTCCGTAGCCGTATCCGGGCTCTTCTCCGTAATCCGCGCCGATCCCGTCGTCCTCATATTCGTCATACGGCTCGTATTCTCCTACATAGCCGTCTTCATCCATCATCTCCATCTGATCCATGTAATCCGCCGGCAGTTCACCCGACTCGATGGCCTGCGTCTCGCTCTTGATGTCGATCTTATATCCGGTCAGCCTTGCCGCCAGCCTTGCGTTCTGCCCCTCCTTGCCGATGGCCAGGGAGAGCTGGTAGTCCGGCACGATGACGCTGGCCGCCTTCTCGTCCGGGTCGGCCATAACGGAGATGACCTTGGCCGGGCTTAAGGCGTTCTCAATCAGAAGCGCCGGGTTATCGCTCCAATTGATGATGTCGATCTTTTCCCCCCGCAACTCACTGACTACCGCGTTGACACGGGAACCGTTCAGACCTACGCAGGCACCCACCGGATCTACCTTGTCGTCGTTGGACCAGACCGCCATCTTGGTACGGGAGCCGGCCTCCCGGGCAATGCTCTTGATCTCCACCGTCCCGTCGCTAACCTCTGTCACCTCCGCCTCGAACAGGCGCTTCACCAGCTCCGGATGGGTACGGGACACTAGGATCTTGGGCCCCTTGGGCGTATTCTTCACTTCCACAATATAGAGCTTGATGCGCTCTGTGGGCTGAAATACTTCTCCCTTGACCTGCTCGTTTTCCGTCAGCATGGCGTCCGCCCTGCCCAGGTTGATGCTGATATTCTTTCCGACATATCTCTGGACGATACCGGTCACGATATCCCGCTCTTTTTCAAAATACTGGTCAAAGACCACTTTGCGTTCTTCCTCGCGGATCTTCTGCAGGATCAGGTTCTTGGCATTCTGGGTGGCGATTCTGCCGAAGGACTTGGACTCCACCCGGATCTGCGCCACATCCCCGAGCTGCAGGCTGGAATCAATCTGCTCCGCTTCCTCCAGGCTGATCTCCAGCGCCGGGTCCATCACCTCATCCACCACTTCCTTTTCCGCAAATACAGCGTAGTCGCAGGTTTCCCTGTTCATAATGACCTTGATATTATCAGAGGTCCCAAAATGATTCTTGCACGCACTGATCAGAGAATTTTCAATGGCATCCATCATGGTATCTTTACTGATATTCTTTTCCTGTTCAAGAATTGTCAACGCTTCCAGTAGCTCTGTGTTCATTTTCTTTACTTCCTTTCTATCACAATGTATCGTCCTCTGCCCCAGTCCGTTCTCAGAAATCCAGCGCAAGACGGATCAATGCGATCTCGCTCCTTTGGAATATCTGCTCCGCGTCATCCTCGTAGGCAATGGTCACGGTATTTTTATCAAATGCTTTTAGGGCCCCTTCAAATTCTTTCTGTCCGTCGATAGGCCGGTAGGTGCGGATCTCCACGTCCTCCCCCAGGCTCCTCTGGAAATCCTTCTCTTTCTTTAAGGGCCTCCCCAGCCCCGGAGAGCTCACCTCAAAGATATAGCTGTCCTCTATATAATCTTTTTCATCCAGAATATCCGAGAACCTCCGGCTGACTGCCTCGCAGTCGTCCACCGTGATCCCCCCCGGCTTGTCGATATAAGCCCTCAGATACCAGGTTCCGGCTTCTTTTACATATTCCACATCCACCAGCTCAAATCCGGCTTCCGACACGATCGGCTCCAAAAGCTCTTCTGTCTTGCTCTCATACTCTTCTCGTCTTGACACGCTGTAACTTCCTTTCCTGCAAAATGGTTTTCTCCAACAAAGAAGAGTGAACTTTCGTCCACTCTTCCGCCGGGTTCCTTATGTAACTGTCGTCAAGTATACCACTATTTCCCGGTAAAATCAACCTTTTTCTCAAATAATGCGCATTGACGTATTATTTCAGCTCTGATTTTTTCCTTATATTCAGAAAGATAAAAAGGGCCGCCAGAACCAGATTGACAAGTTACTGGAGCACCCAAAGGGTATGAACAGTAACGCCGAGGACGGAGTTTTTGACCTTTCATGAAAAACGGCTTTACAAGAAGGCAAAACTGCGCCATAATATAGCAAGGCAAAAACGCTGTTTTTGCGCATTTGTGTGAAGTTACTGTGAATAATCACATTGTTCTGAAAGGGATGGTGCAGCATATGATAAAATTAGTGGCAAGTGATCTGGACGGGACTCTGCTTCAGAACGGAGCCCAGGAACTGACTCCCCGCGCCCTGGATCTGGTTCGGAGGCTGACGGAAAAAGGCATTGTGTTCGTCGCTTCCAGCGGACGCCAGTATGATAATGAAGTAAATCTTTTTAATCCTGTGAAGGATCAGATCTCCTATATCGCGGAAAACGGCTCGATCTGCATTCACAAAGGAAACGTAATCTCCCGTACGGTGATCGCCCCCGAGCTGATCCGCAGGATCATCGACGAAGTGAAAAAGGACGGGAAGTTTGAGATCGTAGTGTCCCGGGAAGACGCCTGCTTTATCGAGGACCATGACCCGGACTTTGTAAACCATATTGTCCATGTCATGAAAAATACAACGCAGATCGTGGAGGATGTCCGGGACGTGGAGGGGCCGATCTTAAAGATCGCCATCTGCAATATGAAGGACGGCCCCCACATCATAGACAAATATCTCCACCATCTGAAGGCAAAGTTCAGCTCGGAGATCAAAGTGGTGACCTCCGGAAATATCTGGATTGATTTTATTGCTCCCGGAACCAACAAGGGAACCGCCCTGTTGAAGCTCCTGGATGTGCTGCAGATCCGGCCCGAGGAATGCATGGCGTTCGGCGACCAGTACAACGATGTGGAGATGCTGCAGACCGTGGGAACCAGCTATGCCATGTCCAACTCCGCGCCGGGTATCTCTTACTATTCCACCTATGTGACGGACTCGGTGGAGGATGTGCTCGAAGACCTGCTCGCGGCTCAGGAATAAGTGAAAAAGGAACTGCTCCAAAGCAGGACGCATCCTGTACTTGGAGCAGTTGAAGCGTAAGAAGGGGGCTGTCGTGAAATCCACTTTTTCCTAATATGTTCCATTCCAAATAGCCTGAAACCCTGCCTTGGAATTTCTCTCTTTCTCATACACATAAGAACTTGCGTAGCCCGGCTCCTGTCTTGCTACATAGCCTGCAAAAGTCTCCTCCCATGGCCGCATAATCTCCTGAAATCTTTCCACTGCCGCATCATAAGTACTTTTATCATTCGGATCAATCTTAGAAAATGCCTCTGTAATCTCGGAAATCATCTTCGTATTGGAAGCAACCGGCTGCGTTCTGGTTCCGCCAATATAATACCCTTCCCACATGGGATTTTGTTTATCCGCCGCTGCCAGATCTAAAAGGAGCTTTGAAGTTTCCAGCTTCCTGTCTATCTTCTTTTCTACCGCTTCACTTAAAACTTTTACCTGATCTTCCGTCAGGCCCAGACCTGATTTATGTACATAGGCCCTCGCAATCCCTATGTTGGCATAAGTATTATAGGTACCCGAACCTCCGGCATCTAAAAAATTGTCGATGTACTCTCCCGTCTTCTGCATATTCATCAATTCTTTCCACGTCACTTCTATTCCGCCTGCGAAAAGTTTTGTTTTCAGATTGTCAGGAGTATTGGCGATTCCCTTCGAAATATTCTCCTTCATCTCGTTCACAAGGGCGTTCAGTCCCCCTACCGTACTCCGATCCGTGTGCAGAGTAGTTCGGATTTTACTTCCAAATGCAGCAGAATATGCCGTGAATTCATCTTCACTGATCTGCCCCTTTGCATATTGTTCAAACACTCCGAAATACTGTTCCGTATTTCTTAAATAATGTCTATCTTCTGTACGCACCACCTTAATGCCCCCTGGTTGGTATGTGTTTGCCAATGAAACAGCATCTTCACTTTGCACATGTGTAATTTCCCAACCGTCTAATCTTTTTCCTTCTGACAGCTTCACCCCCGTCAGCGCTCCCTTGCTTCCCTCATCTTGTAATGGTTGAATGGATTGCCACTCTGCCTTTTCCACAGTCTCCCCTATCATTTCTCCGATGTCTGAGAGCAGTTCATTGGATTTCTGCTCTAAATCAGCAAGCTGACCTTCCTTCTCCGTAATCATTTCCTTACTTGTCTCTTCAGATGGATCATGCAGCTGATCCAGTTCAATCTCCGATTTCAAAACACGCGCTTCCCCATCGACCCTTGCCTTGACGGAACCGGCCATCTCTGCTTTCTGCAAGCCTAAGGATAAATCCATTACATTTGCAAGCCTTTCATTTTCAAGCTCCTGTTCTGTCTTCGGTTCGTCTTTCTTTTTCTTCTCAGCCTGCTTCTCCATTTCCTTGGTCATAGCTTTGGAAATCTGATCCTCTATATCTTTAAGCTGTTTTTCATAGACCTCTAACTGGGATTGAATGGACTCCATCGACTTTCCCTCTTTTTTAGCAGAACTAATCAGAGAATCCTTCTGTTCCATGATATTCATTTTCTGTTTCATAAGCGTCTCAATGAGACTTTCCCTCTTTCCCTGGGGTGAGATAAAAGCCATATCCTTACGTCCTTTCTCTGCCGAAGCATCCCCAACCTTCCCGGTTTTCTGTACAGCACTTTGATTCATACGGTATACGTTAAAAATTTGGTTTTGTACTATGGGGTTCAAATTCAGTTTCATAATCATAGTCTCCTTCCTTGAATGACCAACTTATGACATCATGGCATCTGTTTCACAAGCGCGATCCAAAAATTATTTTCGCTGTTACTATAAGGTATCTGTAAAATTTCTTCTTTTCCACGGTAATCCACTTCCACGCGGTTTCCTCCTGAACCAATTTTCGGAATTTTAGAATATCCGCCAAATCCAAGCCAGAACTGTTTTCCCTCTACTCCATATTTCTCCAGAAGCCGATCCATGGCCACCCTATGAATCAAAACACGTGAATCATCCCATGATAATGCATGGGCATATTCCTCACTGTCCAGAATGACGATGGGGTCTTTGTTATTCTCTTTCACTACGATATAATTCTCTTCCACATAACGCGGATAAGAGCTATGTATGACCAGAAAGAACACCCCGGCAAGCATCATGATGCCAGCGACGCCCCATGCCACTACTGCCGGTTTTGAATACGGCCGAAAGGCGGAAACCTTTAAAATCCGCTGCCGCAGCTCTCCATAATCTCCTTCTCCCGCAAAAGTCACGGCTACCCCTCCTCCCTCTGCGCCAGATTTTCCGTTTCCTAAAATCTGAATACTTTTTAAAAGTAACATACCATAATCATACGCATTCTTCCCGCTTTTCTGAATGGTGATACGATCACAGATCTCCTCAAAATCCTGCTGAAAATATTTCCTGCATATACAAAAAAATACATTCGGCCACAACAGGATCTGCAGCAGATCCCATAACAGATAGTACCACAAATGCCCCAGCCGGATGTGGTTATTTTCGTGCATCAAGATGACTTCCAGTTCTTCTTTTTCCAGCTCCTTTTGCATTACCTCCGGCACCACAATATCCGGGCAAAACAATCCTGCCGTAAACGGAGTTGCCGCCAGTTTATTGATCCTCACTTCCTGCCCGCAAATTTGAACACGCTCCATTTGTTTCACAAATTTGACAAGCCTTTTCCTGCCTGAAAACAAAAAAACCGCGCAAACTATCATTCCAAACAGATATCCATATCTAACCCACCAGCAATTCATACATGGTATATTCCAACAATCCAGCAGACGTCGAAAAAGGTCTTCCTCATAAATGATTTTAAGCTTACCCAGAAATGGGGTAAGCAATAATAATCCCCATGACATCCCTTTTAAAAATATATTTTTTCTGAATAAAATCTCCCTTAGAAGAAAAATCAGCGGAAACAGAAAAAAAGAAATCAGGGCACATTGACCGAGCAACACGCCAAAATATGCAGTCGTGAAATCCAATGTCTTTAACATCAGGCTGTCTGTCATTTGCCTTGGCCTTCCTTCTCCCTGCCTGTTTCTGAAAACCTGCAGGCTTCTAAAATACTCTTCAGTTCCTCTGCCTGTTCTTCTGTCAATGTGACATTTTTCAACAATGCTGCGGCAGCATTAGCATGACTTCCCGAAAAATAACTGTCTGCAAATCTGTTACTCTTCTCTTTCAGGCATTCATCTCTGGATTTTAACGGGGTGTAAATATAAACCCTTGCATCATTTTCATCTACCACATAATCCAAAAGCCGTTTCTGGCATAATCGGTTCATCAAGACCCGTACCATTCTAGGCGTCATATCTGTATTACCTGCAAGTCTGCGTATAATCTCTGAAGACGTCAGTGGAACGCCGCTATCCCAAAATGCTTCCATGATCTGCCATTCGCTCTCGCTGGGCGTTGTTTCTCTCTTTGGCATATAATTTTACCTCCCTAGTCATCCATAGGAACGAATTTGACACAATTACCGATAAACCGTCAACTGCCTCTTTTATTGTACCGCTGTATTTATCCCGATATTATATATATCGGTTAACACATGTTATTGGTTAACGCTTGTTATTAATTTTCCAAAAGAAATTCTCCTTAAACCGGCTCCTATTATAAATCATTTTTTCCAAAGGAAATGGCTTCCTTATTCCCAGTTTCTTTACTCCCTCGGTCAACCGGCACGCATTGATTGAATTATCCAAAGCGTATGCAAAAATCACGCACAGATCAAAATCTTCTATCCCACAGGGCCTTGGCAGTAACAGAGAAATCTCTGCTGTAATTTCCTTTGCCAGTCCCAATTTTTCACTCAACAAAATATCCACTACCGGATTGCCGGTTTGGTATGGAAAAGACAGGGAAGTTGAAACCGTTTTCATCTTGTTCAGATATGCTTTGCTTTCATCCAGTTCTCCATGATTTAACAGCCCATTAAGTACAGACAAGTGATTTGCAATATCATGGCGAAATGCCTTCGTTTGTTCGTAACGCATTTGAGCCTCGGCAATATAGTTTTTTTGCGCTTGGGTTGCCTGCTCCAAAGATCGTAACGCCGCCTGCGTTTGAAAGCTGTGACAGATGTGTCGGTAGGCATACAGTGTGCAAAGCAACGCGGCCAGCCCCAGGATTTGCATGACGAATAACGCACTGTGTTTTCCGATCTCTCCTAACGAAATGTAGGAGGGTAAGACGGTATATGAAGTTTGCAGAATATACAGTTCAGCAACAAAGAAAAACAATCCGGGAAATAGCAGCAAACCGACATACGGCATTTGAGGATCTTCTGTCAGAGATAGAAATTTCAATACCGCACCGCAGCAACAGGCGCAGACTGCAAAGACGGACAGCGTTGCTAAAAGAAGTAACGGATACAGCAGTTTTTTCCCGACCATACGGGAGAATAGTATTGCCTCTACCGAGTTGACGATACCGAAAGAAAGCTGAGAAATATAAACTGCCAAAATTGCAGCAGCCCAGGATACAAATCGCCGGTTTTGCAAAGCCAGACGGCTCACGCTGTATAGTAGAAGCAGCTCCGCACCGACGGGCAGCACATCGTGAAAGTCGAATGTAGTGAAAAACCATTGTATGGTACAGAGCAGAAAAAAGTAGATCACAAAGTGCCATATTTTCTGTTTCTTCCCAGTCAGACGGCTGACAAACGCAATGTGCACTGCACTTAGCCCAAGCAGGCAAAGACCGTCAAGGCATAGGCTGAAATAATCCATATCAAAAATCCCTCTCTTTCATATAACGCAAAAGAGCCTGCGTTAAATCTCGCTCACGCAATCTGGAAACAGGGATTTTATCGCCCTGTGACAGCATGACCTGTCCGGCATTGCATCCGCGGACATACTCAAGATTGACGAGATAACTTCTGTGACACCTGAAAAACCGCCTGTCAAGGCGCTGTTCCATATCTTCCAGCTTCTCATAGTAGTCAACGATTTTTCCGTCATTTTTGTGGATATAAATTTTTCGGCCTTGTACTTCGCAGTATAAAATCTGTTCCAACAAAATGACCTCGCAGGAAGTTCCTCGCTGTATAACAATGCTTTTGGCCTCTTTCGACTGTAAAGATATGATTACCCTGTCCATGGTCCTCTTGAAATGACCGCTATCCAATGGTTTGATTAAATAATCGAACGCCTCCACTTCAAAGGCATCAAAAACGTACTCTTTCAAAACGGTCACAAAAATCAATATACTATGATTTTTCCTTTGGCGGAGCATTTTAGCGGTTTCCATCCCGTTTAGATATTCCATTTGAATATCGAGGAAAATCACATCAAAATCACAGCCGTTTTCCAAAAGAGACCGACCGTTTGAAAAGCTGTTGACACAGTACGAAGTGAGCCCCTTTTCTTGCATATATTGTGAAAGTTGATTTGTAATCTCCTGTGCCATAACCGGCTCATCATCACAAATTGCGAATTTTATCATTTTCATCACCACGTTTCTTAACAGAATAACAGATATGGGATAAAAGAACAATCCCATTGTATCGAAATGGTCCTGATTTGTAATGAAATGGTTACAGTTCACACGGCGTGCACTTGCTGCACGGCATCCGGCCAATTCAGTGATGGGGCGGGCATCCAGCCCCTCGCCTGCAGGCGACTTTTCAATGGGCTGGATGCCGTTACTGTGAACACCCGGCCAGGGTGTTCACAGTAACCCCTGCTCAGACGTGCGCCGCAGCGGCATACAGGCCGCAAGTACAAACCGATCCCCCTGCGCCTTTGCCTCCAGCGACCCGCCGTATCTGGCCGCGATCTCCCGCATACCGGGGATTCCGAACCCGTGCCTGCCGCTGTCCGGCTTTGTGGTTTTCAGCCGGCCGTCAATCTCCCCGCCAAATCCGTTTACCACCTTGAGCATGAACATCCCCTTATCGCACCGGCACCGCAGGGAGATCTTTTGATCCTCTGCCGAAACGGCGGCGCGTATGGCATTGTCCAGGGCATTTCCGATCAGGGAGCACAAATCGATGTCCGCAATGGAAATCCTCTCTTCCAGCAAAATCCGAAAATCGTAGTCCAGCCCTTTTTGCAGGATCAGATCCACTTTGGAACAGAGGAGCGCATTGACCGCCTCATTTTCACAGAAGCGCGCCTTCTGCCCCGGCTGCACTTCCCCCAGCAGGCCGTCCAGATACGCGGCAGCCTCCCCCGGCTTGCCCCCTGCAAGCAATCCCCGGAGGGTAAACAGATGATTCTTCATATCATGACGGACATGCCGGATTCGGGTTTCCTCCTGCCTAAGGCTCTCGTAATAGTCTTCCCGCAGTTCCAAAAGATGCACAGCCCTCTCCATCTGCTCATAATCCGCAAGTGCGGAAACCGCAGCCAGGATGGTAAAGGACGTCAGAAACACAGAAGGCAGAATGACCAGCCCCATCGCCCGGATCTGGACATACGCGGGATCACCGAAGCGTTCGCTCATACCCAGGGTGACCAGCGCGGCCAAAGTCCCCAGCGGCATCAGCGAAAACCAGAAAAGAATCTTCCAGAGCCGCTTCGGCAGATACACCCATTTCTCCGGCAGTTTCCTTTTCAGATAAAAAAAGATCAGGATATAAGAGACGCACCTGCATCCGTCAAAAACCATTCTGGAGCTGCTCGTGTATGGCCCGACACCTTCCAGGTAGGTGCCGAAAAAGGCGCTGAGGGACATTTCCAGACAGAAGAACGTAAACACCGTACAGAGACGCCCATATCTGTTTCCCTGCGTACAGAGCATAACCGTCCCGATAAAGGGAGGGGCGGTCAGGAGCAGATTTTCATCTCCCAGCCAGATGGGCATGAAGCTGCTGATGCCAAACGCGGCGAACAGGACCAGTTTGCAGATCCAGTTCTGCCGCGGCTGTATATAACGGACAAATAACCGGTAAATGCAGAATCCGCCGAGCAGGATACAGACCATACTGTAAAGCCACTCCAACATCCCCCGGGGTTCTATGATATAAACAGATTCCATGTTCAGTCCTCCAACGCCGCATACGTGAGTGCCATCATGGCCGATTCCCTGCAGGAGCGGCTCACAGGCAGCACGGCATCTCCGATATGAACCTCCGCTGCTGAAACCTCCTCCACTGCCGGGGCATACACAAGATATCTCTGATGAATCCGAACAAACTGTCTTCCAAGCCGGGACGCCACATGATCCAGTTTGTCGTAAAATACATATTCCCTCTCCGCTGTCACGCAGGTAACCATTCTCCGTTCCGAATAAAAATAGAGAATCTTTTTATAAGGAATCCGGTAGGTCACCTCCCCGTATTTGCAAAAAAACGTACTGTTTTCATTCTGGTACAGCTTCGCCAGAATACGGTCCGCAATGGGTTCCAACTGAGGTTTTTTCACCGGCTTCATGAGATAGGCCAGCGCCCCCACGGAGTACCCGTCAAAAACCCGGTCCGAGTAGCTGGTGACAAAGACCAGCTCCAGCCGGTCGTCCGCTTTCCGTATCCTCTGGGCCGTTTCCATCCCGTCCATACCTGTCATTTTGATGTCCAGAAACAGGACGTCCAATTCCCCTCTGTGGGCCGAAAGCCAGCGCAGCGCCCGTTCCCCGGAAGAAAATTCCACAGTCGTACTCATAAGCCCCCTGCCCTCAAAAATCTGCTCCAGCGCGGCACGAAGCATCAGCCTGGCATCATAGATATCATCACATATTCCGATCCGGATCACGATCATCCCCTCCTTTTTCTGCCTGTAGCACAGAACATCCATTTCCCGTTTCAGGCAATTTTATCTTACCATAAATCCGAATTTGTATAAAACCAAACTTTACATGAAACCTGCCGTTTTTGATGAAATTGCCACTCCCCCTGCAGACATTGACCTGTCCCCTGCCATAAATGACATGCCCTTTTGAAATGAAACCGCCTTTGTGCTACGCTTCCCTGCAGAAAGGAAGTGATATTTATGCTGCAGGTTTTAAAACTGCAAAAAAGTTATGGTGCAGGCAATACCATCTATCCCGTCCTCAAAGGGGTCTCTTTCACGGTTATGGACGGGGAATTTGCGGCGGTCATGGGAAGCTCCGGCTCCGGAAAGACCACCCTTTTGAACTGCATCTCCCGGTATATACCGATTGATTCCGGAAAGGTGAAGCTGGGGGATACAGACTTAAGCCTTTTGGACGAAACACAGATCGCAAGAGTCCGCAGCCGGGAACTGGGCTTTGTATTCCAGGATTTTCTCCTTCTGGACGGGCTGACGGTGAGGCAGAACATCCTCCTCCCGGCCATCATCGGCAATACCATATCCGATGCCGCCGAGGAACAGGCGGACCATCTGTGCACCATTTTCGGAATCGAAAAAATCTGTGAAAAATACCCTGCGGAAATCTCAGGCGGCGAGAAACAGCGCACCGCGGTTGCCAGGGCCCTGATCAACCACCCTCAGCTCATTCTTGCGGATGAGCCCACCGGGAATCTGGATTCCAAGTCCGCCAGGGCCGTAATCGACACGTTTCTCCAGGCCAGGGATTCCCTGTCCGCCACCATTTTCATGGTCACACACGATTCGTTTGCGGCCAGCTTCTGCGACAAGGTCATCATATTACAGGATGGACTGGTCTGGAAGGAATTATTACGGGACGGAAGAGAACGGCGCGCGTTCCAGGACGAACTGCTGAATGCGATAAGGGAGATGGGAAGGTGATACGAAATGAACACATTTTCTGAAGTCTATAAAACACTGAGGAGACAGAACCGGAAACAATACCTGCTGCTGTTCGGCTGCCTGTTTTTTTCCGCCCTGCTGATCTCCTCCTATATCTCCATGATGTACTCGCCCACGATCCTCACCGTTTTGCCGGAAGGCGGAGACAGCCGGAAGCAGGTGATGATGATCTTCGTTCTGACCGCCATCGGATGCATGGTCTTTTCCCTGTACGCGGCCGGCCTGTTCTTCCGGCAGCGATCCAAAGACACCGGGATCTTTCTGGCCCTCGGGGCAGACAGAAGGCTTCTGGCCGTGCAGGTCTTAAAGGAAATGTGCCTGCTCCTGGCCCTGTCCTGCATCTGCGGCATTGTACTGAGCATCCCCTTTACCAGGGGCCTGTGGACGTTATTCCGGCTGCTGGTTGTAGACACGGAAGAAATGACGCTGTTTTTAGATCCCCGGGCTTTTGTTTTTACACTGGCATTTTCCCTGATGATCCTCTTCCTGCTGCTGTTCACAGGATACCGTTCCATCCAGAGGATCAGCGTCATTGACATCATCCACGAAAGCCACAGGTCAGAACCCATCCGCAGCGTGCCGAAAAGCTATGGGAAGCTTGGGATTGCCCTCCTGTGCGCAGGTGTTTTTCTCGGATACCAGGGCCCTTCGTTTTTCATGTCCGTCTTCCACTGGAATCCGCCGGGCGCTCTGTCGGCCCTCTTATATCTTCCGGCCCTGACCGGCCTGTACATGATCCTTCTGCATACGGTCGTAAACGGATGGAGACAGAGTACGCACCGCTATAAAAACCTGGTGTCCGACAGCCAGATGAAATTCCAGGGCCGGCAGACCGTGCAGACCCTTCTGGTCATGAGCATACTGATCGCAGGCGCTTATTTCGCGTCCTTCTATACCCCCGTCACAGGGGCGGCCTCCGCTGCAGAGTACAGGTTAAGGCAGACAGACTTTCTCTACCGCTTCCGGATGGACCAGAAGATTCCCCGAAAACCGGAAGTACAAACACTGGCAGACAGGTATGATGTAGAGATCACGGATTGGACGGATATCCCGGCAATCCGGCTGGGAGTGGACGGGATGGACAGCATCTGGACCCAGCAGGCCGTGGGCATGACGGAGGAACTCCGGTACCGGGAGGTGCTGTGTTCGGCGCTGTTTCTGCCGGAGTCGGCATACACCCGCTATACCGGGGACGCGCCGGGGCTAAAGCCTGGAACACTGGGCACGGTTTTCCGCGGGGACGCAAACCCAGACTTTTACATCTCCCGCGATGTGTCCCTGGTCACCAATACACTGTCGGGACAGACCATGAAGGTCGATTCCATCGTCCCCTTAAAGCATGACACCCTTTTCGGATACTATGTGATGAACGACGAAGATTTTCTGTCCATGGAAACGGGCCTGAGCGAGGAATGGAAGGAAATGCTGTGCCTGTTTCACGTAACGGACTGGGAAAACAGCTATGATTTTGCCAAAGCACTGTTTTATGACATTACAGACCATTCCGATCAAAACGTAGAGCTCTACCGAGGCTGGGACCCGGTCGTAAAGCAGATTGACGATCACGAAAAAGGCTTTTATTTTCTCGACCCGGAGCATATAGAGGATCATGGATTCGAAAGAATTGATTATAACGAGCGGGACAGTTCCGCGTTCCGGCTGAACTGGGAATATATGCCCAAGTTCCGGATTCTGGACAAACAGGATTTTTTGAAGACATTGGCTGTCTATTTCATGCTTTTCATTTTTATAGCCATTGTATGCTTCGCAGCCGTGTTTGTCATCGCCTTTACCAGGACTATGACCATCGTGCTGTCCGGAAGGCTGGTCTATGAAGACCTGCGGCGTCTGGGCGCCTCCGATCCCTATCTGTATCATACGGTAAGGGATCAGGCGAAACGTGTCTTTTTCACACCGGCAGTGGTGGGCACCAGCGCCATCTATTGCTTTTTTGCCATGATCCTGTATCTCAATGATCAGAGCTTTAGCCCCAGCGAGCTGACCGCTCTGTGGATCTGCGCCCTGGTGACCGTCCCGGTCTCCCTGCTGTATTATGGAATCTACAGGGTCACGCTGCGCAAGGCGTGCCGGGTATTGGATATCCGCTGTAAAAAAAGCTGAAACAGGGGGATTCCCTATATAGGAAAAAACGGCAGGAACCGGGAAATTTGTTTTGGTTCCTGCCGTATCTTTTTATCTTCTATCCGCATATCTTCTATCTGCGTATGGAAAAACTTCCGGGTCTTTAGCTCTCCTCGGACAGGCCGAACTTCATCCTGGCTGCCACGGCCAGATACTGGGCGGTGGCCTCCACCCCCATGGTGTTGCTGTCGATCAGGATGTCCTTATATTCCTTGTCTTCCGCCAGGTATCCGGAATACTCCAGGGAGTAGGAATCCCGCATCTCATCGATCTCACGCAGGGCCTTGCGGCTGTCCTCCTCCGTGCGCCCAAGCACTTCCATACAGTATTGAAGCCTTGCCTTATACTCTGCAAAGATGTAGATATGCAGGGCGTTCTCTTCCTCGGAAAGTATATAGTCCGAACAGCGCCCGACTACCACGCAGCTTCCCTTCTTCACCACACGTTTCATAAATTCCGACTGCACCTCGAAAATCTCGTCCTGGGTACTGCTGCTGTTTCTTGCCATCGCAAACGGAATCCGGGTGGCCGGCTGGGGCTGGCGCACGGCTGTCTCCTCTTCCCTCTCCACCACATCCTCCGGGATCGACAGCTCCTCCGCCGCCTCCTGAATCATCTCGCCGTCATAACAGGGAACCCCCAGGATCTCGCTCAGGCGCTTTGCAATCTCGCGTCCATGGCTGGCAAACTGTCTGTTCACGGTAATCACAAATCGGTCCATCTATGTTCCTCCATTCTTCACTCCGAGTACTCTCGGAAACTCTTTGTGCCCAGATTTGTGAGACGATTTTTTGTCAGAAGTGCACAAATTTATGAGGCGTACGTGGAACGTACGTTGATTAAATTTGGGTGCTTCTGGCGGAAAATCAGCCGCAAAGATGGGTGCAAGGGAGTTTCCGAGAGTGCTCACTCCTAAATACGCTTGCTGAAACCCCGCTGTATATTTTACAACATTCCCGGAAAAATCACAAGAACAAAGTGAATACAAGCTACATGACAGCCCCCGTGATCATAAATCCCACGATCGCCAGTACGCACGCGATGACATTATAAGGAAGCTGGGACAGGGCATGCTCCATGCTGTCGATTCCCGCGCTCTGGGCCGCCAAAAGGGTGGCGTCCGAATAGAAGCAGGCGTGGCTGCCGAAGGTTCCTCCGGAGATGACCGCCGCCATGATCAGCACCGGATTTGCCCCGATCACAGAACCCAGCGGGAACACGATGGGGGTAATAATGGAACTCATGCCCCAGTCCGAGCCGGTGGTAAACGCAAGGACCGCTCCCAGCGCAAACACCATGGCGGGAAATATGGCCGGAAACAGGAGGGGCTCTGTTTTCTCCACAATATACTCCGTCAGGCCCATCTTCCCGCAGATGTCCTTCAATACAAAAGTTACCAGGAGCATGGTCAGTACCGGCAGCATATCGCTGAACCCCTGGATGGTGTTGTTCATAAATTCATCCACCGTAAGGACTTTACGGGGAACATAGAGTACAAAGCAGACCACCAGCGCCACCACCACAGACACCAGGATATCCCCGGTTGCCACCGCCAGCCCTACCAGCACTCCCATGGGGATCAGGAAGTACCAGATATTGCCGTCCGTATCCTGGTCATACACCGTTGCGTGGTTGAACTTCCGGCTGAAGTCCGAATACACCTTTCCCGTCTCCTCCACTCTCCGAAACGCCTTCTTCATGGGGCCCAGCTTCGGCATGGCCCCGACTGCGAACAAAAAGACAAAGGCCAGCGTGATAATCGGGTAAAAGCAGAAGGGGACTGCTTTCAGATAGGCCGCCATGGGAGAAGTCACCCCCATCGCCTTCACACTCTCCTGCTCGAAAAACAGGTTGGCATAGAATACCGCCCAGGTGGAAATCGGCAGAAGCACGCATACAGGCGCCCCGGTGGAATTGAGCACATAAGCCAGCGATTCTCTGGGGAGCTTCCTGTCATCGTAGATCTTTTTCATGCAGGCTCCGATGGACAGCACGTTCAGGTAATCATCCACAAAGATCAGGATTCCCATGATATATGTGGTGAGAAACGTTTTTTTGTCGCTGCTGCATATTTTCGCCAGGTATTTGGAAAAGCCGAAGCTCCCTCTGGAGGCCGTAAGCTGCGCGATCAGCGCGCCGAACAGCAGGCACACCAGAAAAACCCAGACCTCCTCCGCAAGCATTTCCTGTAATACCACGCACCACTGCGCAAGGAAATTCCCCTGAAAGGCAAAAAATGCAGCCACAAGGGAGCCCAGCAGCATACACTCCACCGTTCTCCTTGTCTTGATTGCCCCTATAATAATACAGACAGTTATTATGATTGCGATTAATCCTTGATCCATAGGCTTCTCCAATCGTCTTTTATGAATTCCGGCATCTTCCCTTGCAGACCCCGGTCGTTTCGAAAATGCAGGAAAGGGCGTATCGGGAAAAAATGTTTTGTTTTTCCGGGACGCCCTTTCGTAAATACATATTTTTAAGGAATTATGGTTAAATCATGTCAGCAGTTCCAAACCAATTCATAAGCCGTACAGCTTCCGCGCTTTTGTTTATGCGAATGTGATCACTGTTCCGGTCTTTCCTTCCAGCGCATCAATGGCCTTGTCCAGGCTGGTGATGATGGCTTTCTTATTGGGATAGGTGCGGGCAAATTTCATGGCAGCTTCTACCTTCGGAAGCATGCTTCCCGGTGCGAACTGGCCTTCCTCTACATACTGCGCCGCCTCTGCAAGGCTCATGTGATCCAGGTTCTTCTGATCCGGCTTGCCCCAGTTGACGGCAACCTTCTCCACCTCTGTCAGGATCATCAGCGTATCTGCATCCACCTGCTCTGCCAGCAGTTCCGCCGCAAAGTCTTTGTCAATGACAGCCGCAACGCCTTCCAGGGTTCCGTTCATCTTTTCCACAACCGGAATCCCGCCGCCTCCGCAGGAGATCACGATGGAGGAATCCCACAGGTTCTTGATGGCTTCGATCTCTACGATCCTCTTCGGAATCGGAGAAGCAACCACTCTTCTCCAGCCTCTGCCTGCATCCTCTTTCATCGAATATCCCTTCTCTTCCTGCAGGGATTTCGCCTCTTCCTCTGTGTAGAAGGGGCCGATGGGTTTTGTCGGATTGGTAAATCCGGGATCTTTTTCATCTACGATCATCTGGGTCGCAACCGTCAGTACAGGATAATTGATGTTGCGTGTATTCAGCGCATAGCGCAGCGCCTGCTGGATGTGGTATCCGATATAGCCCTGGCTCATAGCGCCGCATACGTCAAAGGGCATAGCCGGGGTCACATCCTTTGCGGTCTCCGATGCAAGCAGGATTCTTCCTACCTGAGGCCCGTTGCCGTGTACGATGGCTACCTCATATCCCTGGGAGCAGATATCCGCGATCCTCTCACAGGTATTCTTTACGACTTCAAGCTGTCCCTCTGCTGTCGGTGCACTGTTCTTTGATTGAAGGGCATTTCCGCCCAATGCGATTACAATCTTGGACATTTTCTTCACCTCATGCTGTTTTTTTATGGATTAGTTGATTCCTCTGTCAGCCATGAACTTCTCAAGACGCTCTTTTGCCGCTGCGATCTGAAGCTCTGACGCTGCCTCTTCTCTCTGATACTGTGTCAGGTATACCAGAAGTCCTCTCATTGCTGTCAGACGGTTTCCAGCCTCATCCCAGCAAAGTGAAGAATCAGAATCCGCAACTTCGTCTGTCACATCCTCGCCTCTGGTTGCCGGCAGGCAGTGCATGAACTTGCATCCAATGTTTCCAAGGCTCATCAGTTCTCTGTTTACCTGGTAGTCGCCGAATACGCGTACACGCTCTTCCTTTGGCATCTCGTTTTCATACAGGCCGTACCATACGTCTGTGTAGATGAAGTCAGCGCCCTTTACATCCTCTCTGTTGTCAGAGGTCAGGAAGGTTGCTCCGCTTTCCTTGCAGTTCTCTTCGATCTTAGCCAGGCATGCCGCGCTGGGGCTGTCCTGAAGCTGATGTCCCTTCGGTCCATAGTGTACGAACTTCATGCCCAGCTTTGTGGTGATCATTGCCAGGGATGCGCAAACCTGTGTCGCGTCGCCTACGAATACCACCTTGCAGTCTTCCAGTTTCTTTCCTCTCGGCAGGTTCTCTACGATGGTGCAGAGGTCGCCGATTTCCTGGGTCGGATGGTTGTAATCGGACATTCCGTTGAGTACCGGGATGGAGCATGCGCTTGCCAGGTCTACAACTGTCTTATGCTCAATTACACGTGCCATCACTACATCGATCAACTGGGACAGAACCTTACCTGTATCGCCGATGGTCTCGTGTCCGCCTAACTGGATCATGCCAGGTCCAAGGTACTGTGCGTGTCCGCCCATCTGTTCCATAGCAGTCTCAAAGGATACACGGGTTCTTGTGGAGGACTGCTGGAAGATCATTCCCAGTGTCTTGCCCTTCATGAGCGGCGGATTGTAGCCTGCCTTGATGCTCTTCTTGATCTCCAGGGAAAGGTGGATGATGTCAAGCAGTTCTTCCTTTGTGAAATCCATTGTGTCGATGAAGTGTCTTACGCCATTTGCATACATAATTGTAATCTCCTTTTTCTTTTAAATTTATTTTTTTTAATTGGTATCTGTATTATGTTTTCATTGCTGCGGGCCTTGTCATATGTCCAGGTTGATTAAGCCTTCGGCTGCTGCTGTGTGATGCAGTGGATATTTCCGCCGCCGTAAGCAACTTCTGTTGTCTGCACGCCTACGATCTTGCGATCCGGATAGATTTCCTGCATTTGTTTTACTGCAAGCTCATCATTCTCATCGCCGTACTGAGGCAGGATGATGGCTCCGTTTACGATCAGGTAATTCAGATAAGAAGCGATGGAAATCTCGCCTTCTTCACGCGGAATTGCGCCCTCTGAATAATCAATCGTGTCTGCGTCCTTCAAGTAGCAGGGCTCTTTGGTCATGCACAGTTTATGTACTTTGAGCTTGCGTCCCTTTGCGTCTGTCTGCTCGCACAGGAACTTATAAGCATCCTGCGCCTGCTGATAGAACGGATGGTTCTCATCGTCTGTATAAATACATACAACCTCACCAGGAGCGACAAAGCAAGCCACGTCATCGATATGTCCGTTAGTCTCATACGGATCGATTCCGTCTTTTACCCAGATTACTTTCTCTGCATTCAGATAATCTTTGAGGATCTGCTCTAATTCCGCCTTGCTCTTGTCCGGATTTCTGCTTTCATGGAGCAGGCACATCTCTGTTGTGAGAACCGTTCCCTCTCCGTCTGTATGGATGGAGCCGCCTTCCAGGACGATTCCCGGCCTGTAGCTGTCAGCGCCTGCAATCTCACACATCTTGCGTGCGATCATAGCATCCTGATCCCATGGGAAGTAAAGTCCGTCGATCAATCCTCCGTAAGCGTTGAAATCCCAGTCAACCGCTCTTAAGCCGCCCTTGTCATTGATCAGGAACGTAGCGCCAGTATCACGAATCCAGGAATCGTCGTTGGTCATTTCGATAATGCTGATATTATCGGTTCCTCCCAGACGCGCGATTGCGTTCTCATACTGTGCAGGAGGTACGCACATCTTCACCGGTTCAAATTCCGCGATTGCTTTTGCTACGTTGCAGTAAGCTACCTGCGCAGGCTTTGCGCCCTGACGCCAGTTGTCGTTTCTCCATGGCCACAGCATCCATATGCATTCCTGCTCTTCAAATTCTCCCGGCATACGATAGCCGTCCTGCTTCGGAGTGGTTCCTTCAATTCTCTTTGCCATTTTTATTTCATCCTTTCTTTTATTTATATATTTTTAAGTCCTTGTGCGGGACTTATTTGCACTTAGCAATTCTTCTTTGACTCCCCGCGCCGCGCGGCACATGACACGGCACGGGACCAAATATCAGCTATACTTCATTTTTTTGCACCAGGCAGCCTCTTAAGGGCCCCTTACATACGGTTTGTTTTACTCTTTGCCCTTCATCCGGATGATGATTTCACCGAGTACGATGAAAATGATCGCTCCGATGGTGATCGGAAGTGTTGCTGAAAGCGTATCCGGATCAAAGGACAGCGGAACTGCCGTAAAGATGATGGATACGATGATCAGGATCATCGGGATGTATGCCAGCAGTGTCAATCCGATTCCGCTTCCGGGAACACGGAACGGTCTCTCCGTATCCGGATCCTCCTTGCGGAGTTTCAAAAATCCCGGAAATACCGGAATGTATGACATCAAAAACATAACCAGGTTCAGTGCGAAGAAGCTCCAGAACAAATCCTGGTTCGGGATAAACGGCGCTGCAATGACTACGATAGAAGCAACCACTGCTGTCGTCATGATCCCGCCTACCGGCATGTTGTTCTTCGGATCTCTTTTTGCGAAGATCGCAGGCATGTCTCCATTCTCTGCCGCTGCCGCCGCACCTTCGTGAACGCCTGTTGACCAGGAGATCATATTTCCAAACAGGGTCAGGCCGAATAATACTGCCACCGCGGAGATAAAGATTCCGCCTTCCTTGCCTGTCAGAAGCATAAACGCATCAATCATTCCGCTGTCGGTGCTGACCTCAGATGTAGGAATCGCCGCTCCGATCCCAAACGCGGAGAACATATAGATGGCCGCAATCGCGATACCGCCTATTACAATCGCCTGGGGGATCTGCTTCTTCGGGTCTTCCATATCATCGGACATGGTGCAGATTACTTCAAATCCAAGCATATTGAAGATGATAACGGAGATGAAGGATAAGCTGTCCAGGTCGAAAGAAGGCAGCAGGTTGGAAATTGTAATCGGATTTGCCATACCGTTCTTCGCAATTCCCATCACTCCAAAGATACCAACGCCGATTGCCAGGATCACCTTGATCGCCGCGGAACCGTTCAGAATCCACACCGCGTCTGCGGTAGGAGTCCGAGCGATCAGTGCTACGATCCATACAAATGCAAGTTCTATAATGATGGCTGCAATGGTATTTAACTCTTTCCCTGTGATCACTGTATACAAGTCCGGAAACATAACCGCAAGTGATGCTGTCCACAGCGGGAAATTGATCCAGTAATACCAGGATACTCTTGCGCCCATCCTGTGACCGTATGCCGCGGATACCCAGTCATAAAGCCCGCCTCCATTATCATAAGTCGTTCCCATCTCCGAGGAGATCAATCCATATGGAAGCAGGAACAATACGATCATGAAGATCCACCAGAAGTACTGTGAGTTGCCGATCGCCGCTACAGGAGCAGCCGCTTCTGCTACGAATACAACACAGATGACTGTGAGTATGCAGCTCAGCATACTAAATTTTTTCTTTTCACCCATTTGCCAAGCTCCTTTCTCTTTCGGAACTCTTCTATTAATAATAAGGAAGATTCTGCGGTATGCCCATTTTATTAAATCCGCTCATTTCCTCTATATATTTTATGAAGCGTTCCTCATTCCTTATTTAGTTGTAAATGTGCCGTGGGCATTTGCAATGCCCTTTAGTACGCAGCCCCTTCTTAACATTTCCGTCTTTCCTGAAATAGAAAAGCGGCTGCTTTGTTTCACCGCTTAGCGCGGTTGTTATGATGGTATTCTAGCACGTAAAAAACAGGTTTAAAATAGCCCTTTTGGGTTAGTTTTTTTATTTATTTTGTGAATATCATATATAAACTCTTCTAAACTTTTGTGCAATTTGCACATTTCAAAGTCAGTCCCGTGTCATTCTCTTGAAAAAAAGATTTACTCTCTTTTTCTTTTCTGCTATACTATGGTCATGCTCATTGCCAGAATATTTTAAAAAGGTGGCATTTCACTATGGAAGTCTTATTATTGATCTACAACTTATTGCTGCAGATCCTATATTGTGTTCCCGTGGTTTATGCATGGATACTTTTCCAGCATACAAGTAACTATTTGTATCTGTATATTACAGGCTTATTTTTCTTCTATTCCGTTGAGAACGTGATTATATTCATCACAGAATTTGATAGCACGTTCGCAAAATTTTATGACACGACGTTCATGTCCGTCCCCACGGCACGGACAATTATTTTTGTTGCCGTTCTCCTGTTTCTGCTCCTGATTACGGCCTCCATCTTAAAGGAAACCGTCAATTATCTCTTGCTGGCCCTCCTGGGCCTTATCACCCTCTTCATGCTGTTTATCCCCATGATGAAGGACAGCGCCATGAAGGTGTTTATTTATTACACGCCCTGTCAGATTTTTTCATTTTTAGTCGGTATCTATGGAATGAGACGACTGAAATCGCACCCGGAGCACTATGATGAAACACTCAGGAAGCGATTTCACCGGGCTTTTTTCTGGACTGCCGTATTTTCGGTCCTGATCATTGTGGAAGACTGGATCGTCATATTCAATTTTGATAATTATGGAATCCCCGGCATCCGCATCACAAACCGAAGCTTTACCGAGAACCTGATGAGTATCTACTTCGTATATACTGCGCTACGCATCTTAGGACCCTATCTGCGTTCCTTCATGGTGTCCGCCGCCTCTGCCGAAAATGCCGAAACGCAGACGGTTTCGACCCAGGACATGCCGTCCGGGCAGGATGCCGGTTCAGAACCGGGGTCAGATTCTTCAGAATACGTACCAGACGGAGCATCCAATGGGCCCGCCCCAGCGGAACCTTCTGCACAAATTCAGGAGCCGCCGCTGGATGCCGGCTTCCGCTCTCCGGGTGCGTCCCCGGAAGACGCCTTCTCTGAGAGGGCAGACTATTCCAAGTTCTATCTGTTCAGCAGGGACTACCAGCTCACGCCAAGGGAGCAGCACATCCTGCAGCTTCTGCTGGATAATAAGACGAATGTGGAGATTGCGGACGACCTGTGCATTTCCATCGGCACCGCCAAGGCGCATGTGCACAATATCTTTGCCAAGGTAGAGGTGAAGAAACGGCAGCAGCTTTTAGACGTGTATGAGAAATTCGGATAACCGCTTTTTGCCGTCCGATACGGCGCAGCAGCCTGCGCCGTACCATTTACTGTATTTTCATATCAGATCTTTTCTTTCCGCATTGCTGACGGACAGTACCGCAAACACAAAGGAAACGGCTGTCAGAATCATTGGAAACACCGCATTGTCCGACATCGTAAAATCTCCCATATTGGCCTGGGTCAGAAAAATCAGTAAAAACGAGGTAACCACCGCCGCCTTCGAAGATTTCGCAGCCAGCCCCACAAACAGCGCAATAAAGCTCATACTTACGATTGTCACGGATTTTAGGATCAGTTGGATATAAAACGCCAGGCTGCCCATGTCAAAATCAATGGCAAACGAGGACTGCATGGATCTTGCCCCGAGAAACACCCACAGATAGATCGCCAGCTTTGTCAGCGTCAGCGCCAGAAAGTTGAAGGTCCAGACCGCAATCATCTGGGACGCCAGTATCTTCTGCCGTTTGATGGGATAGGAAAACATCAAGTTCATGGTCTTGTTCTTGTAGGCGCTTACGATAAAGGCTGACAGCATCACGCTGGTATGAATCAGAAACGCCATGCTGGTGAATAATTCGATAGGCGCGGAGATCGTATCTGTCCCGGGGGCTGCATCCAACGTCCCGTCCGGATCGTTTGCGATTCCCAAAAATGCCAGTGCGAAAATAAACAGGCCCAGCAGCACCGCTGTGATGGCCGCACTGCGGATATATGCTTTGATATGATTTTTCTTCCATTCAAGTCTGATTAATTTTAACATTGCCCTACACCTCCGCCGTCAGTTTTAAGAAATAGTCTTCCAGTGTTTCCGTATGCCTGCTGATCGAAACGATCTCTACGCCGTTTTTTATCAGTTCTTTGGAGATGTTCTGGGCCGTGGCATCCGGGTCATAGATGCGTATCCTGGAGTCATCCACGATCTTGAAATTTTCCAGGCGCATCCGGTCAGCCAGCACCCAGGCCGCTTTCTTCGGATCTTCTGCGGAGAGTTCAATATAAATGGTATTGGTTTCCGCGATCTCCTTCATGGAAATTTCTTTCTTTATTCTCCCGTGGCTGATCACCCCCACCGTATCGGCAATGCTTTCGATCTCCGAGAGAAGATGGCTGGAGATCACAAAGGTCATGCCGTATTCCCTGCAGAGCATTCTGAACAGGTCCCGGATCTGTTTCATCCCCGCCGGGTCCAGACCGTTTGTGGGCTCGTCAAGAATCACCAGCTCCGGCCTGCACAAAATGGCCCGGGCGATCCCCAGACGCTGCTTCATCCCCAGCGACCAGCGTTTGACCGGCTTCTCCCCCGCGTCAGTCAGATCCAGCATTTCCAACGCTTCCTCTATGCAGCCTTTGTTGTAATACCCCATGTACTCGCAGTGGAGCCGCAGGTTTTCGATTCCGCTCATGTGTTCATAGAAGGTGGGAAATTCAATGATGCTCCCCATTCTTTTGAGCACCTCGTAGGAAGTAGGTTCCAGCTTCCTGCCGAAAATCAGGACCGTGCCGTCCGTCGGCTTCCAGAGGTTTGTGATCATCTTCATCACCGTCGTTTTCCCGGCTCCGTTGGGTCCCAAAAATCCGTAGATCTCACCTTTTTTCACATGGATATTCACGTCTGCAGCCAATTCTTTTCCATCAATTGTTTTACACAGATGGTTTGTTTGCAAAATATAAGACATCTATATGCCTCCTCTCTTTTTTGCCCCTTCCTACCAGTTAAAGTTTTTTCAAAGAGGTCTGTTTGCTTTTATGAATAGCATTATAGATCCATAGATTTTCAAAACTCTTGACCAATTCTTACGAAATTCTTTCGATTTCGAAAAAGTGCCTGCGGCTCTGGCTGCTGCGGATACATTTCCTAATAATTTATTTTTTTCAATTTTACGGAAAATGTGGTTTTCACATTCGGCGTGCTGTTTAACAGGATATCTCCCCCCATCTGCCCCGCAAGGTTCTTCGCGATCGTCAGCCCCAGGCCGTTCCCCTGTATTTCCCGATTTCTGGAATCCTCCATGGTGTAGAGCCGGTCAAACACATGGGCGGCAGCTTCCGGCCCGATCCCTTTCCCCCTGTCCGTGACGTCAATGTACACATTGCGGCTGTCCTGGCGCACAAAGACGCCCAGATAGTTTCCGTCGCTGCCGTAGCGGATCACATTGGACAGCAGATTGCAAAAAATCCTCTGCAGTGCGTCCGGATCCCCCTGCACGAAAACGGCGGATTCCGGGATGGAAAGCTCCACCTCAAATTCTTTCTGCAGCAAAATGTCATAAAATTCCAGGACATTTTCCCTGCACACTTCGCTGATATTGATTTTTTCAAGACGGATATCCGTATCCCCGGCCTCCAGCTTTGCCAGGGAAAAAAACTGGTTGATCAGATCCAGCACCTGTTTTGCCTTTGCTTCCGTCTTTTCCAGCATTTCATCCTCCCCCCGGTCCAGGCGCATGATCTCCAGGTATCCAAGGATGACTGTCAGCGGGGTCTTGATATCATGGGAAATGTTGGAAAGCATTTTTTTGGAAGCGATCTCCTCCCGCTTAAAATCTGCCCTGATCTTCTGGCGTTCTGTTAACAGCCGGTTGATCTGCGCCCCCAGCTCCATCAGCACCGGAATGTCCGTAAAGACCATGACCTTCTCGTCGCTGTCAGTCTCTGAGATTTCCTCCAGCTTTTCGCAGATCTGCCGGAGCTTTTCCTGTATCCCCCGGTGAAAGGCAAACCGCTGATAGAAGACAGCAAGGAGCAAACACACAATTGCAGCAGCCATAAAAAATAAAATCGTCTCGTCACGCATCTCTGACATCTCCCAATTTATATCCGATCCCCCAGACCGTGACTATATACTCCGGTTTTCGGGGATTGTCCTCGATCTTGTTCCGCAGCCTGCTGATATGGACGTTGACCGCGTTCTCATCGCCTAAATACGCGTCATTCCAAACCAGGGAATAGATCTGCTCTTTCGTATAGACCTTCTTTGGATTCTGCAGCAACAGCTTTAAGATCTCAAATTCCTTTGAGGTCAGTTCGATTCTGCTGCCCTGCTTTGTAACCAGATATTGGTCCAGATTCATCACAAGGCTGCCTTTTTTCAATGTCTGACCGGGCTGTCCGCCCCCTTCGGAACGGGCATACTGCGTACTCCTTCGGATATTCGCCTTGATCCGGGCCAGCACCTCTGTAACGGAAAATGGTTTCGTAATGTAATCGTCCGCCCCCAGCCCCAGTCCAAGGGTCTTGTCGGAATCCGTGTCCTTCGCCGACAGGATGATGATGGGCACCGTATGATGCTCCCGGATTCGCTCCATCACCTCCATGCCGCTCATTTTCGGGATCATCAGATCCAGCAGGACGAGGCTGAACGTATCCGAGAAAAATTTGCTGCAGGCACTCTCCCCGTCAGAGGCCGTCACCACCTCAAAGTTCTCCGTTGCCAAAAAATGTTTCAGCATGGCGCTGATCTCCGCGTCATCCTCCACCAGTAAAATCTTATTCATGTTGAAAATCCTCCTCATAATACGGCCCGAACCCGTGAAGAAAGGAATCCGATTTCGAAGTCCTCTTTGTTTTCTGCCGGCATGCTCACTTCTGTAATTTCAGAAGAAGCTGATTCCGGTTCTTCACCTGCATTTTTTCAAAAATATGGCTCATATGCTTCTTCACTGTCACCTCGGAAATGCAGAGCCTCCCGCCGATCTCCTGATTCGTAAGCCCCTCTCCCAACTGCCGCAGGATTTCCGTCTCCCGTTCCGTCAGATGGTATTTTCCCAGCAGGCTTTCATCCACGGCCCGGAAGTCGCTCTCCCTGATCCCGTTGGGATAAAGCATCTGCAGATGGGAGGACAGATGGGTATTCAATAATCCCAGAAAATAAACCTCTTCCTCCGTAAAGTCCCCCGCCTCCTTTGTGCGGAACATGGTGACCGATCCGTAGAAATGCCTCCTCACGATGGTGCACCCCAGGCCGTAATATGCCCCCAGAGGACGCATCCACTGCTGGTATATGCGGCTCTTCTCCCGCAGATGGTCGGGCATCAGGTCGGAATCCCGGTATACCACCGGCTCCGTCTGCGAAAAATTCCAGACCGTATAATCCTTGTGCTGGTAATTCTGATAATAGTCCTGCAATGTCTGTTCGTCCAGATTCCCGGAATAGGGATGAAAAAACCGGATCGTCTCATCCCCGGCTCTTCCGTAGTCAAACATGGAACATTGATGCAGGATCTCCGCCTGCAGATACTCCATGACCATCTTCTGGATCTCATTCAGCCGGCTTTGCCGGTACAGTTCCAGCAGAAATCCCTGAAAACCGCGCCACCGGGTATTTGATAATTCCATCCCTTCCCTCTCCTTTCGTTTCCTCTTCCAGGCCAAGGTTCTGCCTCTAAATTCTGTTTTGTCTCAGATATAATGCAACGATATATGCTACTTTAGTAGTATATCATAAAATTCCACCTTCGTACAATTTCTTTTCTTTTTTTCTGCAGGTATACTCAGATTAACGGTGTACTGTGCGGACGTGCAGACGCAATCACTGGTATATGGGCAAGCAGCAAATGAACAAATGTATACTAAGGAACTGTGCAAAAATAACTTGCCTTTTTGCGCAGAACAAATTTTCAGACACAAGGCGGAGGAATGAGGCGTACCGGGGTACGTCGATTGACGACAACGCAGTGTATGAAGATTTGGACAAGTAAAACGGTAAGATTATTTTTGCACAGTTCCTAAGATCTCAAAGGAGGAATCATCACATGAAAACCATCAAATCCACACCAAAGGCAGACGGCTACTACATGCCTGCGGAATTTGAAACCCATGAACGGGCCTGGATGCTCTGGCCGGAGCGCACGGACAACTGGCGCAACGGGGCCAAGCCGGCCCAGAAAGTATTTACGGAAGTAGCAAAGGCGATCCGCAGATTCGAGCCCATCACCGTAGGAGTCAGCGATGAGCAGTACAGCCATGCCAGATCCGTACTGCCGGATGATATCCGTGTGGTAGAATTGTCCTGCAACGACTCCTGGATCCGCGACTGCGGCCCTACCTTCGTAGTCAACGACCAGGGCGGAGTGCGTACTGTAAACTGGGATTTCAACGCATGGGGCGGTTTGTATGACGGCCTGTATTTCCCATGGGACAAGGACGACCGTGTGGCAAGCAAGATTTCTTCCATGGAAGAGGTTGACATGTACAAAGCGGAAAACTTCGTGCTAGAAGGCGGCTCCATCACGGTAGACGGGGAAGGAACCCTGGTGGTGACCGAGCAGTGCCTGCTCTCCCCGGGACGGAATCCCCATCTGAATAAGGAACAGATTGAAGAGAACTTAAAGCAGTATCTGGGCGTGGAAAAAATCATCTGGCTCAAGGACGGTATGGACCCGGACGAGACCAACGGGCACGTAGACGACGTATGCTGCTTTGCAAGGCCCGGAGAGGTGGTGGTTCCCTATACAGAGGACCAAAACGATCCCTGGTATAAAATCCTCAAAGCCAATAAAGAGCAGTTGGAGCAGGAAACCGACGCAAAGGGGCGCAAGCTGAAAGTACATACCATCTCCATGCCGAAGGTTCCGGTGTATTTTACAGAAGAAGAAGCCTCCGGCATCGACATCGTAGACGGCACCATCCCGCGGATCGCCGGGGAAATGACCGCTGCTTCCTATCTGAATTATCTGTATGTAAACGGCGGAATCATTGTCCCTCAGTTCGGGGACGAGAATGACGCGAAAGTGCTTGAAGAGCTCAGAGCGATCCATCCGGACCGTGAGGTGGTCGGCGTCCTTACCCGCGAGATCATCTTAGGCGGCGGAAATGTACACTGCATTACCCAGCAGCAGCCGAAAGGGCGCGTGAAATAAAGTCGGCGGGGAAATGATGCACGCAAAGTAATGCACTCCATATTAAAACTTATACTGAAATAGGCGGTCATTACGGCCGCCTATAAAAAAACTTACATCTTTACCCTGAGAAGTCCCCATTCCTGCAGGTCCTTAATAATGAATCACTGCAGGCACTCCCAATTCAATCATGGAATACAGGGTCTGCGCATCGTATTTGGACATATTGATGCATCCGTGAGATCCTCTGGAAAGATACAGATCCCCGCCGAATGCCAGCTGCCAGTCCGCGTCGTGGAAACCGATTCCGCTCTGGGTCACCCGCATCCAATAGTCCACCTCCTGTTCGTATTCCGGCTTTCCGTCCGCCTGAGTCTCCCCGATCAGGACGGTTGGGGACAGTTTTTCCGAAACGTAATATACCCCGGCAGGCGTAACCTTACTTGCATCAGGAGCCCCGGTCACCACGTCGCACTGCATCGCGATCCCGCCGTTTACAACATACCACATGTGCTGCGCCGACAAATCCACATCTATATAGGTGCTGCCCCAGTCCTGCGCCCCATGCGCCGCCGCGGTCTGGCACCAGGCCGGCTCTTTGGAAAGAACCTCTCCCTTCTTGATATGATCAATCAAAAGAGCGGTTTCCCCATCCTCATCCACCGACCACCCATAGGTCCCTCCGGAGACCTCCGCGGTTTTTCCAGCAGGCGTGGTAAAGGTACGTGAGCTTCCCAGAGTATCATAACGTTTTCCAAATTCCCGCATCCACTCCCGGACAGCAGCCTCATTCAGGGTCACATTCATATCCCCGTCCACGGACAGCCAGCCGGAGATCAGCGCTTTATCCACCACCACAGGCACGTCCATATTGTAGGTAATGCTTGCCCTGCAATAAGTATTCAGCGTCTCACATGCCGACGTTACCTGCTCAGACTGGGAGGTATATTTCGGCGTTTCATAACAGTCTTCCTGTTTCAAATCCACTTCCGCGGCAAACGTCTGTACCGAATTGGTGATGCATTCCTTCACCGCGCGGATATTGACGGCAGTCCCGCAGGACTCCGGCTCAATGACATATGTATTTCCATCATATTTCGGAAAAGCGGAGGATGCCGGAATCTGCTCTGATGTCACCGCATCCAGAGACTGAATCCGTTTCTCCAGGGCCGCCCTGTCATAGGAAAGCTCGATCTGTACATCCGATGCTTTTTTGTTCCACAATTTGACCGGCCATTGGAACGCGTTCTGCTGTTTCAGCACCGCTTTGATCTCGCCGCCCTCCCTGCAGGTCAGGGAAATCTCACTGCCATGGATGGTCTCTGTCCCGCTCCCGTTCGCTATGACCGTCAGCGAATACCCTTCCGTCCGCTCTTTGAAAAACGCCTCCGCAGCTTCTGCCGTCTGCCCGGAAAAATCCTGCCCGTTGATGATCGTATTTGGAAAGAAATGCTTCATAAAGTAAAAAGACACACACAGATACGCAATGCACAGACAGCCGATTACCGCTGCAGCGGCCACAAGCAGCTTCTGTCTGAATGCCTGCTTCTGCCCGGAATTATTCTTCTGTCTGGAAGTCTGCTTTTTTCCGGAAGTACGCTTTTTCCCGGAAACGTATTTCCGTTCCGAAACTTGCTTCTGCCCGGAAATACGTTTCTGTTTGGAAGCGTTATTTTGGATGGAAACGTTTTTTTGTTTCTCTTGATTTTTACCGGATGTTCTGCCGTCCTTTTTCGCGCTCATGATTATTTATCCTTTCGTACTGCCCCAGCTTTGCCTGCCGTTTCGGACCGTTACTTTTCTTTATTTTATAATAGCCATGAGCAATTTTCAATTGACCCGGTGTAACCGTATTGTAAAAATTAAAAGCGCTGATTACCGTTCATGATCTGAAGCAGAGGATTTATATCTGCGGCTCGCGATCTTTTTAGAACGAATTACTGCATAGGCGTCCCTACTTCGATCAGATTCCCGTCCGGATCATAAAAACGAATGACTTTCTGCCCCCAGCTATGCGTCATCAGCCGGTTAACATACTGAATCGAGGGATATAATTTTTCCAGCTTACAGACAAATGCTTCTATATCCTTTTCCTCAAAGTACAGTTCGCAGGAGTTATTTTCAGGAATAATATCCCTTCCCAGGAACTGTTTCCAGATTTTTTCATCCTGTAGCACAAGACCTTCCGTTAAAATCATATTGCCGTCGTTGTCAAGCAGCAGATCAAGACCGAACAGGTCATGATAGAACTGTCTTGACTTTTCAATCTCTTTCACAACGATCAAAACATTCTTTAATTTCATTGTCCATACCTCTCTCTTGTAACCAATTCCCGTATTGTTTTTTTGCTTTTCACAGTAACTTTTTTCCAAAACTTTACGCCGCCTTTACAATATTTTTTCGTAAAGGTGAAACCAGGGAAGCCCGTACGCTTCGTATCCCAGACTGACCGTTCCGACCAACTGATATCCGCATTTTTGGTAAAGCCGCTCTGCAGGAATGTTATCTTTTACAACGTCGAGTCGGATGCTTATACACTGTTCTCTGCGTGCCGCACGTTCCGCAAACATCAGTAATTCTGTGGCGACCCCGCACTTTAGGAAGTCTGGGTGGACGGCAAGGGTGTAAATCACATATATATGCTGATAATCATCCTCCGTCAGCCATCTGCCGTTTTTATATCCTTCCTCCGGTTCGTGTTTTAAGATCATCGCTCCTGCAGTTTTGCTGCCGATACAGGCAATATACAGCCCGTCGGCCATTAGCCCTTTTTCTGCGTCACGGCGGCTTGGATAACTCCCTTTTTGCCATCCCGGATAATTTTTATGCGTTTCTAAATAGCCGCAGATATCTTCGTACAGCTTCTCGATACTGTCAAGGTCTGATTCTGCGGCTTTTCTAATCTGAATGTCCTGTTCCATGATTCGGTTCTCCTTTTTTAATAACTCCAACAGGAAGCCCTGGAAATTATGCCACCGGGCATTGGATAATTCCATTGCTCTCCCTTTCATTTTATTTTTCAAAGCCAGCTATTCATGCCACTTTAGTAGTATATCACAAAATTCCACCTTCTTACAATTTCTTTTTACACGCAGGTATACTAAGGTCACAAACTGTTACATGTCACACACTGACCAATCACTACGCTGATTGGTCAGGAGGATGCACATAAAAGCTGGGATTCAGGCCGTCCATTGCCGTAGGCAATTTTAAATGACGGCCTGAGTTACAGGGCACGCCTGGCCAAGGTGTGACCTGTAACCACAAACTGACAAATGGACAAGTAACAATTTCCAGGAGGAACAAACACATGAAAAGCGACGGAGCAAAGCCGGCCCAGAAGGTATTTACGGAAGTCGCAAAGGCGATCTGCGGATGCCCTGATGCTCCTTTTCCAGCATGTAGCAGATTTCCTGAATATCGTCATGGCACAGGGATTTTCCGCACATCTGCTCCACCGCTTCCGGGAACTTGTGGGCTTCATTGATCGCCAACGCCCGGTAATCGGATAGGAGCGGACGGTAGCCCTTTACCCGATGGGAGGCGTCCAAAGGATAAAAAACAGGCGACACCTCCTTGTCTTACTGAGGTATCGCCTGTTTTCATCTAAGTATACGATTTTTCTGTATCTTATACTTCGTACACCACTTCACCATCCATGATGGTCGTCACAACCCTGGTATCCAAAATCTTCTGCGGCTCCACTGCAAACAGGTTCTGATCGAGAACAATGATATCTGCCAGCTTTCCTTCCGCCAGCGTACCGAGATCCTGTTCACAGCCTTCCGCATAAGCCGATCCCCAGGTGTAAGCCTTCAATGCCTCCGCCAGCGTGATCCGCTGCCCGGGATACCAGCCGCCCTCCGGCTTGCCGTCAAAGGTCTGGCGTGTCACTGCCCCGTAGATCTCACACATGGGCTCAATGCCCACTACCGGAAAATCGCTTCCCAGTGAAAGCACCATTCCTGCGTCCAGCAGTTCACGCATGGGCCAGGAATGCCTTGCCCGCTCGCTTCCCACAGCGGCTTCCTTGTCGCCGTACAATCCGTTTCCCTTATCGCCGCCCTCCAGGTCAAAGAGCATATGCCAGGGCTGCATGCATCCGCAGATGCCGAGCTTTGCAAAGCGCGGGATATCCTCCGGATGTATGGTCTCCAGGTGCTCCTGCACATGGCGGAGATTCTGTTTTCCATAGAGTCTTTCGCCCTCCTCAAAAATGTCCAGCATCTCACGGACCGCCCGGTCTCCGATGGTGTGGATCCGAAGCGCCACTCCGTCTTTGATCGCTTCCAGCGCCTGTTTTCTAAACTCCGTCATGTCCACAGAGGTCGTACCGCAGGTACTTGGGTCGTTTCTATAAGGCTCCAGAAGATATGCGGTAAATACACTGGTCACACCGTCGATCAGCTGCTTTAATCCCTGAATCCTAAGCTTCCCATCCGAGTATTTTTTCTGCAGAGCAGAAAAGCTTTCCTTCTCATATTCCGCAATATTCGGATACAGCATCACTCTGGAGGTCAGCGTCCCCTTCTCTTCCATTTTTTCAAAATACGGAAGCGGGTCGTCATGAGCCCCGTAAGGCGCCACCAGACTGCAGCTGGTTATTCCCAGCTTCTTCATCTTGTCGAACAGGTTCTCATAGATCTGCAGATAAACCTCGTCCGTAGGACTGCAGATCTCATCTGTAAACATGAACGAAGCGCCGTCATAAAACCGTCCCGTCAATTCTCCCTTTTCATCCTTCTCGATCAGGCCGTCCGCCGGACTTTCCGTTTCCTTTGTGATCCCGATCTTCTCAATGGCACAGGTATTGACCACGATGGTATGCATGTCCGCCATCTGAAGTACCACCGGCCTGTCCGAAATCACCCGGTCAATGTCATGATACGTGGGAAGTGTCTGATCTTCCCAAATCAGGTTATTCATCATATAGCCGAATACCCACTCGTTATCCGGATGGCAGTCCGCATACTCCTTTGCCATCCGGATGGCATCCTCTCTGCTTCCGGATTCCAGCAAGCTGAAGGAAAAGTCCGGATCCTCCAAAAATGCTCCCTGGGTAATATGCGTGTGTCCATCGTTAAAGCCGGGCATGATCAGCCGGTCGCCGCAGTCGATCACTCTGGTATCCGGTCCGATGTATCCGTCAATTCCGTCTCCCTTTACCACAGCCGCAATCCGATTTCCTTCCACTGCGACTCCGCCTGCAAAAGGCTCTGCGCCTGTTCCGTCAAATATCGCGTTTCCTTTAATTACAATTTTTGCTTTTTCCATATGTATTCCTTCCTCTTTTCATTCATTTTCTACGCAGCCTTCATGTTTTTCAGACGTTTGATCTCCATCGCCGCCAGTACCAGCGACAATACAAATGACAGAATATCGGATACCGGCTGTGAGAACCAGACGCCGGTAATCCCCAGCGTATTTGCCATGATAAAGATGGCCGGGATCCCGAAAATGATATAACGGCAGATTCCCAATACGGTAGACTCTACCACACTCTCTACTGCCTGGAAATACCCGGACATCAGGTTGGCCGTCAGCCCCAGCGCGGTACAGGAAATCACAATCCTTGTATATTTTGCCGCAATCGGGATCAGCTCCGAGCCTGCCCCGATGAACAGCGCGCAAACCGGTGTTGCCGCAAGCCAGAATACGATCGCCAGAACATAGACCGCAATCAGGTTGCCGCCGATCCCTACCTTGATCAAATCCTTGACACGGTCATAAAGCTTTGCGCCGAAATTGTAGCTTGCGATAGGCTGTAAACCTCCGGTCGTAGACTGGGTGATCATCATCAGAATGTAGACCACGTATCCGTTGATGACTGCAAATGCCGCGATGTCCAGCTCCCCTCCGAATTTTCCCAGAAAGTTATTAAGCACAATGGTAAATACGGTGGAGGATGCCTGTACCAGAAGATACGGGAATCCGATCTTCACGATATTTGCAATAATCTCTTTATCAAAATGCAGATCTGACATCTGAACCTTGAAAATGGTATTCTTGCTGAAGAAAAAGTACAGAATAAAAAATCCCCAGATTCCGATGGAGGACGCATAATAGCCTGCGCATCCCGCAATCCCCAGTTTCAGGATAAATACACTCGCATAGAGCCACACCAGCGCTAAAATTGCGGAAAGTGTCATGGCCCAGGTAGCGATGCTCGGCTTTTCATCTACCCTCGCCATATAAACCGCAATATGACCGATGATGCAAAAAGGATATCCAAACATAAATATACGGATAAATAATACGATGGAATCAAACAGATCCGGTGTCGCTCCCAAAAGCCCCGCGATCGGTCCGGCAAAAATAAAAATCACAGCTGCAATGGCAACAATGGCGATAAAGCTGAACCACAGTCCCTGTCCATAGACTCTTCTTGCCCCCTGCTCATCGCCGTCTCCCAGCTTCATGGCAGCCAGTGTGGAAACACCGATCGCAAAGAAGCCTCCCAGCGCAAGCATGAAATATTCCAACGGCATGATCAGTCCTACGCAGGCAAGCCCTGTCTCTCCCAGACCTCTTCCTATAATGATACCTTCCAGGATGACCATGATCGCCTGTGCCAGCATTCCGATTAATGTAAGAAAACTGTACTTCACAAACAGCCCAGCCACCGGTTTCGTACCAAGCTCTCTGGATTCGGAACCCTGTTCCTGTTTCATTTCTTCACTCATTTTGTTGTTCTCCTTCCTTTTCTTCTGTGGATTTTACCTGCCAATCCGACCCGCTTGCTTCCTGAGTACTTCCTTGCGATCTGACTCACCTGCTTCACGAGTGTTGTCTCATGATTCTTGTTTTGCGAATTTGTCACATTGGCACACTTGCTTTTCTATGCTTTGTATTATATGACAGTTTATACTGCGTTTACACTCCTATTTTTTGTACATTTTACCTAAACTTTATGTCTAAACCAGCCTAAACCATATCCAAACCCGTGAAAAAAATCAGGCAATGCCTCTTTCCTGAGACATTGCCTGATATGTTCTGTTTCTTCTATTCTGATTGCGCAGAATCTTAGGGACTGTATGGAAATATCTTATGCATCTTGCTTGTCTGATTGTACAGATCGAAGAAATAACCTGCGCAATCTGCACAGGTTATTTTCCTGCAGTTCCTTATCCCCGGCTCTTTGTTCCGGTTCCGTCCCGCTTCGCCACCTTCAGACGGTTCAGCATGATCTCCTTCTCTCCGAATTTTCCTTTCGCTTCCGTCCCTTCCTCGAACAGATACACCGTTTCCAATTCATCATTTTTCTGCAGCTTCATGCCCCGGACGCCTACGGCGCCTTTTTTCTTCTCCGGAATCTCGGCTGCCGGGAACCGCAGGAAGTACCCGCCCTTCGTCTGCAGCGCGGCATGCTGGTTCTCCGTCACGACCTGGACAGAGATCACCGCGTCCTCCTCCTGGAGCTTCGTAGCAGCGATCGTACGCTTCGCCACCTGGAATTCCGCGCCTTCCACACGCTTGATCATCCCCTGCCTGGTGGCAAAAAGCAACTTCGCATACCGCATCTGCTCCATATCGCAGACCATCACGATCTGCTCCTCTGCGCTGGCATAGTTACTCACATTATCGATCGGTGTCCCCTTATCCCGGAATTTCCCATAAGGCAGATCCAGAACCTTGATCTGGTGCATCTTGCCCGTATCTGTGAAAATGCAGATCTTCCCGGTATTCATGCAGTGGATGATATACTTGTTCTCACTGTCCGCCGCCTCCCGGTTCCGCTCATATACGGATACGTCCACGGTTTTCGCATAGCCGAAGCGGTCCATCAGAAATACCACTTCCTGCTCTTCGATCTTCTTCTCCTCAAATACCGCTTCCTCCGCATTTTCAATGGCTGTGCGCCGCTTCCTTCCGTACTCCTTCCGGAATGCGTCCAGCTCATCCATGATCACCTGGGCCATGGAATCATAGTTATTCAGGATGTCCTCATATCTCGCGATATGCTTCAGCGTTTCCTCATGCTCCTTCTGCAGCGCCTCGATTTCCAGGCCGATCAGCTTGTACAGGCGCATTTCCAGGATCGCCGTCGCCTGCCGCTCTGTAAACCGGAGCATGGCCGCCATCTTTTTGGAAATGCCGGACTTGAACTTGATGTTGTCGGTGACCCCGTTGACCAGACAGTTTCTCGCATCCTTCACGGACTTGCTTCCCCGAAGGATCTCGATGATCAGGTCGATCACGTCACAGGCCTTGATCAGCCCTTCCTGAACCTCCTTGCGCTCCAGCTCCTTGGCAAGGAGGGTCTTATATTTTCTCGTAGCCAGTTCAAACTGGAAATCCACGTGATGCTCAATGATCGCTTTCAGCCCCAGTGTCTCCGGCCTGCCATTCGCTACGGCCAGCATATTGACGCCGAAGGTATCCTCCAGCCGGGTCTTCTTGTAGAGCATATTTTTCAGGTTTTCGACATCTGCGCCCTTTTTCAGCTCCAGCACGATCCGAATGCCTTCCTTGGAAGACTGGTTGGAAATGTCCACGATATCCGTCGTCTTTTTCGTCTCCACAAGACCGGCCACATCATTGAGAAATTTTCCGATCCCGCTTCCGATCATGGTGTAGGGGATCTCCGTGATAACAAGCTGTTTCTTGCCGCCTTTGAGCTCCTCGGTCTCCACCTTGCCCCTCAGCTTGATCTTCCCCTGTCCGGTCTCGTAGATATTCAGCAGTTCGTCCTTGTTCACCACGATCCCTCCGGTAGGGAAATCCGGTCCTTTTACATAGCGCATGAGCTGTTTGGTGCTGATCTCGTCATTCTTCATATAAGCCTTGACCGCATCAATCACCTCGCACAGGTTATGGGTGGGAATGCTGGTGGCCATTCCCACTGCGATGCCCTCCGCGCCGTTGATCAGAAGGTTGGGTACACGCACCGGGAGTACCAGCGGTTCCTTCTCTGTCTCGTCAAAATTGGGGCCAAAGTCTACCACATTTTTATCCAAGTCGGACAGGTACGCCTCCTGGGTAAACTTTGAGAGCCGGGCCTCCGTATAACGCATGGCCGCAGCTCCGTCTCCTTCAATGGAACCAAAATTGCCGTGGCCGTCCACAAGGATCATGCCCTTCTTAAATTCCTGTGCCATCACCACCAGCGCTTCGTAGATGGAACTGTCGCCATGGGGATGGTATTTACCCATGGTATCTCCCACGATACGGGCGCATTTTCGATAGGGCCGGTCATACCGGATCCCCAACTCATGCATGTCATAGAGGGTCCTGCGCTGGACCGGCTTCAGCCCGTCCCGGACATCCGGCAGAGCCCTGGCAATGATCACGCTCATGGCATAATCAATATATGATTTTTTCATCAGGTCCGAATACTCGGTCCGGATGATCTGTGGTTCATTACTCATAGTTCTCTCCTATCCTGCTCTGAACAGTTATACTATGGAACTGTCCCTAAGCGCCAGATAAATCGGCCGTGAGCATACTTCGATTAAATATCCAGCTCCGCCTCGGTGGCATTTTCATAGATAAATGCCCGTCTCGGCGGTACCTCCGTTCCCATCAGCATCTCCGTGACACCGGATGCCATTCTTGCGTCCTCAATCTCCACCAGCTTCAAGAGCCGGTTCTCCGGATCCAGTGTGGTTTCCCAGAGCTGCTGGGCATCCATCTCCCCAAGACCTTTGTACCTCTGCAGGGTAAATCCGCCGTCATGGGTCTTCCGATACCGTTCCAGCGCGGCATCGTCGTAGAGGTATTCCTCCTCTCCCTTCTTCGGCATGGCCTTATACAGCGGAGGCATGGCAATATAGACGTGGCCTTCGTAGATCAGCTCCGGCATGAACCGATAGAACAAGGTCAGCAGAAGCGTGGAAATATGTGCCCCGTCCACGTCCGCATCGGCCATAATGATGATCTTGTCATAGCGCAGCTTCGTGATGTCAAAGTCATTTCCATAGCCTTCGGAAAATCCGCATCCAAAGGCATTGATCATGGTCTTGATCTCCGCGTTTGCAAGCACTTTGTCGATGCTGGCCTTCTCCACGTTCAATATTTTCCCACGGATGGGCAGGATGGCCTGATAATTCCGGTCCCGGGCGGTCTTTGCGGAACCGCCGGCGGAATCTCCCTCCACGATAAAGATCTCACATTTCTTCGGGTCGCGGCTCTCACAGTTGGCCAGCTTTCCGTTGCTGTCAAAGGAATACTTCTGCTTGGTCAGCAGGTTGGTCTTGGCCTTTTCCTCGGTCTTACGGATCTTTGCCGCTTTCTCCGCACTGGACAGAACGGTCTTTAAGGTCTCCAGGTTCCGGTCAAAATACAGAACAATCTCGTCCCCGGTCACCTTTCCCGCCGCCTTTGCCGCATCCGGGTTGTCCAGCTTGGTCTTGGTCTGGCCCTCGAACCGGGGATCCGGATGCTTGATGGATACGATCGCCGTCATGCCGTTTCGGATATCCGCCCCGGTAAAATTGGCGTCCTTTTCCTTCAGGATCCCCAGCTCCCTCGCATACTGGTTCATCACCGTGGTAAAGGTCGTCTTAAATCCGGTCAGGTGTGTGCCGCCCTCCGAGTTGAAAATATTATTGCAGAAGCCCAGCACATTTTCATGAAATTCATTGACATACTGCAATGCTACCTCCACCTCAATGCCCTCGGACTCTCCTTTAAAATATATGGGATCATGCAAGGCTTCCTTTTTCTGATTCAGTTCCCGGATAAATCCCATGATCCCGTCCGGCTCATGAAATACCACATGCTCCGGCGATTCCGGACGTTTGTCGTCAAATACGATGGTAAGCCTGGGATTCAGATAGGCGGTCTCGTGCATCCTGCTCTTGACTTCCTCCGCCCGGAAGCGGGTCTTTTCAAAAATCGTATCGTCGGGCAGGAAATTGATCTTCGTACCGGTCTTTCTCGTCTTTCCCACAATGGGAAGAAGTCCCTCTTCCAGCTCGATCACCGGGATTCCTTTCTCGTATCGGTCATGGTGGACAGCTCCCTCCCGGCTGATCCAGACATCCATGTGGTTGGACAGCGCATTGACCACGGAGGAACCCACTCCGTGAAGACCGCCGCTTGTCTTATAGACCGAATCGTCAAACTTTCCCCCCGCATGCAGCGTGGTATAGACCAGACGGGCGGCGGAGATTCCCTTCTGGTGCATCCCCACCGGCACGCCCCGGCCGTTATCCTCCACCGTGGCGGAACCGTCCCTTTCCAATGTGACATGAATCTCCGAGCAGAAGCCTGCCAGATGTTCGTCCACCGCATTGTCCACAATCTCGTAGATCAGATGGTTCAGTCCCTTGGTGGACACACTGCCGATATACATGCCCGGCCGCTTCCTGACCGCTTCCAGCCCCTCCAATACCGCGATGCTGTCCGCATCGTATGTATTCTGCTTACTCATAAAGACTCTCCTTTTTCAAAACCTGTCTATGAAAATAAATCCTTTCTTCTTTCCGATATTCCTGATTAGCGCAATTCCTATTATAACAAGATTTAAAAGTTTTTCAAGTTGTTTTCCCGGCGTTGTTGATTTCCCGCTTATTAAAGCAAAGGCTTTTGATGGTATTTCTTACCGCCAAAAGCCTTTTTACTGTTTCGTACTTTATTCTATATCAAAAACATCGATCGTTAATTACTGTCCGTAACCTCCACAAGATAACACTCATCATGACAGCTTCTTCCCTGATTCATGAGCAGCAATGGAAATTCATCATAATATTTCATATGGTTCTCACGGAGGATCTGTCCGATATTCTGTCTTTCCGGCGGGATCACCCGCTGCTTTACCCAGCGCAGGCTCCATTCTTTCCCGATCCGGCGCTGTCCCTTTTTTATAAAATCTGCTATGATCAGAGGCGCTTCCACACTTTTTACATCATCCGGTATTTCAATCTGGTACTCCCTCTTCATCTCATCGTATAACAAATATGCAACGGTTTTATCATGATAAAATCTATTCTTCACCGCAAATCTGTACATATCTTTCCCACCTCTTCCATAACATATTCCAGATTTTTTCCAGATGCTCCGCATGCAGTACGCCATCCAGACCGCTTAACAGCTTCTCTCTGTCATGCTCCCGCAGTCTCCCGTCAAACCAATGCAATCCCTTTGGGATAAAACGGAGATTATACTCCGAAGACTTTGAGCCTATAAAGTTATTCACTGCCTTATCTTCCAGAATGTCATATTTCCGTATACTTTCTATATTTCCGTAGCAGGAAAACAGCAGGGAAATTCCCTGGTCAAACAGCGGTGCCGGACGCGCCTGATCTTCTCCATCTATCAAGATCTCGATATTTGCTCCGTGGCGGTCCCGATTGCAGATCAAGTAGTCTATCGTCAGCATTTGATACAAATAGGCTGACCAGCCCATCCTGATAAAAAAATCCAGCGGACTCTCCGCTTGCTGTCTGTGCAGATCATAAAAGACCTCAAATGGCATCTTCCGTTCATCTTCTTTCCGGAAATTCTTTGACCTGGTTATATACGTATCCATTTCTTTTCCATCGATACAGATCAGAGCATGCAGCAATTGGTAATGTAAATGCGGTATCTGCAATATCTCCAAAAGTCTTGACACAATGAGTTCATTGATACATTCGTGCCCGAATACACCTCTGTAGCTGTCATAATTGGACAATTTATAATAGTATCTCTGTCCGTTTTGTTCTTCATATGCTTTTAAAAAACATCCGGGAGTTCCCGGAGATAATTTTGTATCAGACCAGTTTAAATGCCTGAAATCCTGAATTTCCCATATAAAATCTTCCATATCCTCACCATCTCTGCATATAAAGTTAAGGCTTCCGTCAATATTTTACGTTACAGTTACCTATTATAAACGATTTTTGTTCATTTGTCACTTATTGATCTGTCCGTCCCGTGCCGTATCACGCCTTCCCAACGCTTCCACAGACCTTCATTTTATCCATCACATACATTTTCACCTCTTCCCGTCCCTGCGCGTTATACTTCTTCGGGTCAAAGGTATCCGGATTTTCTTTCAGGACTTTTTTCACACCCTTCGAAAACGCGATCCGCAGGTCTGTCGCGTAGTTGACCTTACAGATCCCCCTGCGGATGCATTCCTTCACCGCCTCGTTAGGAACTCCCGATGTACCGTGCAGGACAAGTGGGATGCTGACTACTTTACGGATCTCGCTGAGCCGTTCCACATCCAGCTTTGGAATCCCTTTATAGACTCCGTGGGCGGTGCCGATCGCCACGGCCAGAAAATCTACCCCTGTAGCTTCCACAAATTCCTTCGCCTGCTGCGGATCCGCCCTTCCGGGCATCCAGCAATACTGTTTTGTTGTAACTAATGGCATAATGAGCCTCCTTCTATTTTCGTAATCTTTACTTGATCGACCAGTTTTGCGTAAACATCCGGGTCAAAATACCCGGCGCTTGGGGACATCGCATTCGCGGAAGCGACCGCCACCGCGAACTGCAGCGATTTCTCCGGTTCATAATTCCGGAAGAGCGCAACTGAAAGCGCCCCACACCGATCATCAGGCCGGAGCGGATGGCCTTCCCTACTTTTACCCCAATACATACACTGATCACCGGGATTCCGTAATCTCTCTTTACCTTGGAGGTAGGCACGATCAGAACTGCCCCGGAAAGGTTGGATTCGATCTCCGAGATCCGGATCTGGCAGATCTCCACGTCGATCCCGTTCTTTTTGCAAAGCTCCACTACTTTATTTGCCGCGATTGTTGAAGTTGCTACTGCTCCGCCGCATGCTACGATCACTTTCTTTTTCATAATCAATTCTCCTTTTCTTTTATAATCTCAATCATCGTTTCTTCGTCTTGTGCTTCTGCGATCTGTTCCAATACTGCCTTATCCTGAATGATAGACAGGATCCTCTGCAGTTCTTCCATGTGCGCCTTCGGTTCTACCACTGCCAGCATGAATACCAGCTTTACGCTGACCTCCTCGTCATCACTGCCCATCTGGATAAATGTGACCGGATTTTTCAGCACCGCGATGGCCGTCGCGGCCTGGTTTACATGGCTTACATCCGTGTGGGGGATCGCCACGCCGAAGCCTTCTATATCCAGTCCGGTGGGATAATCCTTTTCCCTTGTACATAATGCTTCTATATAAGTGCTTTTTGCATAGCCTTCACGGATCAGCGCTCCGCCAAGCTGCCGGAAAACATCCTCACAGGAGTCTGCTTCCATTTCTTTCACAATCAGGGATTTTTTTAAGGCCTCCCAAATCATTGTTTCTGCCTCCTCTTCTTTTTATATCTGCGATTCTCTATACCGGTTTTTGAATCTCAAACAGCCATTCCTTTCCGGAGAACCGCGATCCTTACATGACGCTGGTCTGTCAGCGGCCTGTAATGCTTACCCTGCAGGTCTTCCCTGCCTGTGACTCTATACTAGCACGTCCTGAGAGTAAAAAACAGTCAAAGGTTTTTCCACATTTTTGCAAAAATATAGAATGGTAAAAAACGTTTCCAGCGGATTGGAAATGTTCTTTACCATTCTCAGTATCCTTTCAAACAGATCGGAACGCCAGCCTTGAGTTCCGTCCTGCTTCGTAAACAATCTGCTGCTGTCCCTGCCTATAATCCGTACTCATACTCTTCTATGATCCGTGCCGCCTCGGCAGGTGTCCGGCATTCGTGCAGCTTCTGTTTGAACTGTTCCGTCTGGAGCATATTGACCAGATTGAAAAATGCTTTCAGATAGGTCTTATGATCCACTGCGCTCAGGCAGCATACAAATTCCACCGGGTCAAACTCCTCACTTCCAAAGCTAACCGGGGTTTTCAGCCGGATCAGGTGCATTCCCACCTTGATGCTGCCGGCCTCCAGCCCCTCATGAGGCACCGCAAATGGATTCCCATCTCATCCGAAATCTTTTCGATCAGCGCCCTGGTGATCATCTGGATCTTGACCACATTTTTCTGGACTGTCCTGCGTTTTAAGTACCTTGCGCCTGCAAGCAGCTCGCTCGATAACGTTCTTTTGTTCATATTATCTCCTTGATGAAACACATTTATATTACAATCCAGTTACAAGCAGCCTGTTTACTTTACACTTTCATTTTTCCGGACTTCCGGTAAGCTTCCGCTGCCAGCATCCCCTGTGCGATCCGGCATGCCTGGTCATAATAATAGTTCACCGCAGCAGCCAGCACATTCCCGCGTTTTCCTTCCAGCAGGTCTTGGCTGAACGCCACCTCCCGGTAATAAGGGCGTAGCTTCCCCTCGACCAGAAGATGATTTTCCTGGCTGTCAAGATCCACGATCAATTGCAGAGAATCCCCTATGATCAGCCGATTCCCCTCCCGGCGCATTTCTATTTTTTTTCTCTCCATCACCCAATCCTGCCAATCCCTTTATCTGTTCCATATCCTCACGGTGTATCTACCAATACTTTTCCATTTTCCAGATTTTCTTTCCCTGCTGAAACAAATCCAGATATTCCATTTTCTGCCGGATTGTACAGGCAATTTGCGCTGCCCTGGTTTCCGGCATATCCGTATACTCCTTTATCATCCTTTCCGCCTCTTCGTAAAAACCGTCAAGCAGCTTTAGATCCACCAGCCCTGTCTGCTTTACATACCGGAGCATATCCACCTCCCGGCCGCAGAAGGAACTCACCGGAATATTCAGAAGGCGGCGTCCGGAAGGAATGATCTCCTGGTTGTAAAACAGGGCATTTCCCGTATCAAAAATGGGAGCCATGGCAGTCAGCCGGTGCTTTGACGAATCATACAGAAACCCAAAATTATTATAGTGTCGGTCCGTATTGCTCAGAATAAAATCTGTCATGATCGTATATTCCAGCTGTTCACGCACAGTGCCTTCGTCCATTCCATACTGTACCGCCTGACTGATCACGGCTTCAAATTCAGAAACCGCATTGGGCACCTTATAATCCTTCACCAGCTGATATGCAGATACAAATTCAAGCTCCGAAGAAGTAAACATCGGATTCAGAGAGCAGGGGTACTCCCGTCCTTCAGCCAGGATCCTGTCAAGCTGATAGGATACATAATTTTTCCAACCCAGCCTTTCATGCAGTCTGCTTGCAATCACCTCGTTCACGGACTGCTGACCATAGTCATTCATATTGACCTTCATCAGATAGCGGATGTTGTCCATGATCACCCATTTTTTCTTCATTTCTCCATTTACAGAAGAAGCTGGGGAAAATTTGGAAATGTGAGACTTCATGTCGATCCTTCCGGATCCGGTCAGCAGATTTCCCAACTCATCCGCAAAATCATGGTCATAAAAATTCAGGTCTTTCCAATACAGTTCTTCCCCGATGGGCTGCATCCAGTAATGGTCCGTAAGGCTCAGTCCATAGGCTGACAGCATCAGAGAAAGATTCGTTTCCTCCCGCAGATAGTTCAGCACCTGCTGGATGCCTCTGCGGGTACCCGGTACGGCACGGGATGCCCACCAGGCCGCTATCCTGCCGCTGTCCTCTCCCACACCCGGCGGAAGTTCTTCCGGCAAAAAGATATCCGGTACATACTCAATTTTTCCGCTTGCCCTGTCTATCTGAACCATTGCCACGTCCAGATCCTTGTGCTTTAGTACATAAAGTCCGGAGCTTATCATTGGATTTCCCTTTACGTCATTTTTATCCCGCCCCATGGACACCTCCTATATTACAGACTTCTACCTGACTCTCCACAATTGGACCAGAAAAAATATCATCGGCCCGAATGTCAGTAACAGCGTTGCTGCTAAAAACCAGGGCGGCATGTAGTTCTCATGCCAGCTTGTGATAAAAGAAAAGATCAGCACCACAGAGAATTTCAGGCAGACGAGCATGTGATACAAAATCCGATACACCCTTGTCCGATTTCGCGCCGTAATCTTTACACCGGTATTCCACGCCTGCGGAAAGTGCTCCAGTACGGACATTCCCAGATACATCACCCAGTTCAGCACAATCAGGAAGATCAGGGAACCTTTTCCTGTCATCGAATCCACTTCCCCGGCAAAATTATAATGTCCCGGCACTTCCGCCGGTATCTGATTCCATCCGATCATGAAATATAGCGTGGATCCCGCCAGGCATAAGATACATAAAATCTGCATTGCCATTCCAAATTTTGTTTTTATCTTCATCACCTGAATCCTCCCTTTGATCTGCCTGTTTTCCTGCATCCCTTTTTACAAGTGTCACGGCTGACCATGGCAGGAAAAGCATGATCGCAGCCGAAAGCATCAGCCATACTGTAAAATTCTTTTTCACTGCCGCACTCCTTTCCGGAAATATTCCCAGCCCATGTACTAAGCCCGTGAATAACGATCATCATGCATTGCAATCTGCGGCCTGGCTGAACGTAAATTATAAATATCATTTTACCATATTCACAGACATTTTTCTATCCCTTTGGTTCATCAAAAAACCCGTTGTTACAGTTCACGGCCGCAAACTGTAACGCATAAAAAACGGGAGAGGCACTTTTGCCCCTCCCCGTCTGCTTAACCGTTGATCTCCAACACCTTATAATCCTGATCCTCAACCGCCTTTTTCAGCACATCATTGGCAATCTCCGCATTCAATGTTACCACCGCTGTGCCTGCCTCATGGCTGACCTGGGCCGCATCCACCTCCGGCAGTGCCTCCAGGCATTTTTTCACGGCTGCCTCGCAGTGTCCGCACATCATCCCTTCAATCTTCATTGTTCTTTCCATCACTGTTACCTCCTGCTTTCTTTTTACTTTGATCTTTTTGTCTTTCTTTGTATCATGTATCTTAAACCAGTTCAGCCGCAGTGCGTTTGTCACCACGCAGAAGCTGGACAGGCTCATCGCCGCTGCCCCAAACATGGGGTTCAGTTTCAGCCCGAAGATCGGGAACCAGATCCCTGCTGCCAGCGGTATCCCGATCACATTGTAGAAAAATGCCCAAAACAGGTTTTCATGGATATTGCGCAGTGCCGCGCGGCTCAGTCGGATAGCAGCCGGCACATCGCTCAGGCGGCTCTTCATCAGGACCACATCCGCCGCGTCGATCGCAATATCCGTTCCCGCTCCGATGGCAATCCCCATATCTGCCCTGGTCAGGGCCGGCGCATCGTTGATCCCGTCCCCGACCATTGCTGTTTTGCCTTTCTGCTTCAGGGCACGGATCACGCTTTCCTTTCCATCCGGAAGGACACCCGCAATCACCTCGTCCACTCCGGCCTGTTTACCGATGGCCTTTGCGGTCCGCTCATTATCCCCCGTCAGCATGACGACCCGGATGCCCATATTCTGGAGCTCTTTGATGGCCCTGGGGCTGTCCTCTTTGATCACATCCGCCACAGCGATGATTCCGGCAAGCTGACCGTTGCTGCTGAAAAACAGCGGGGTTTTCCCCTCTTCTGCCAGATGCTCGGCCTGCCTGCGCATGGCATCTGTGACCTCTGCATACTGGCTGATGAATTTCAGATTCCCACCTTTCAAGGTGAGTTCCCCTTTCAGCACCGCTGACAGTCCATTTCCCGGAAGCGCCTCAAAGTCACTGACCTCCTGCACTTTCAAACCGCGTTCCTCTGCCTCTGTCAGGATCGCCCTTGCAAGAGGATGTTCACTTTTGTGCTCCAACGCATAAGCCAGCTCTAAAAGCCCGGACTCGGAAATCCCCTCTGCCGGCAGCAGGTCCGTCACCTTCGGCTCCCCGCTGGTTATGGTTCCTGTCTTGTCCAGCGCAACGATCTCCATCTTCCCGGTCTCTTCCAGAGAAACCGCGGTCTTGAACATGATTCCGTTTTTGGCTCCCACGCCGTTTCCCACCATGATGGCTACCGGAGTCGCAAGCCCCAATGCACAGGGACAGCTGATGACCAGAACCGAGATCCCCCTTGCCAGCGCGAACCCGATCCCTTCTCCCGCAATCAGCCACACCAGGATCGTTACCAGCGCGATCACGATCACTGTGGGAACGAAAACACCGGAAACCTTGTCCGCCACCTTGGCAATCGGCGCTTTCGTAGCCGCCGCGTCGCTGACCATCTGGATGATCTGGGAAAGTGTGGTATCCTCCCCCACCCTGGTGGCCTGGCATTTCAGGAAGCCGGACTGATTCAGCGTAGCCGCCGATACCGCATCTCCCTCTGCCTTATCCACAGGAATGCTCTCTCCTGTCAGCGCCGACTCATTTACCGCGCTGCTTCCTTCCAGTACCACTCCGTCCACCGGGATATTCTCTCCCGGACGGACCACGAAGAGATCTCCTTTTCGTACCTGATCAATGGAAACTTCTGTCTCTGCGCCGTCCCGCAGGATCACTGCGGTTTTGGGCGCCAGCTTCATGAGATTTTTCAACGCGTCCGTTGTCTTTCCCTTGGAACGGGCCTCCAGCATCTTTCCCACTGTGATCAGCGTCAGGATCATGGCCGCCGATTCAAAATAAAACTCATGCATATAGGACATGACGCCCGCCATATCCATTTTCATCTGCGCGTCCGTCATGGCAAACAGCGCATAGGTGCTGTACACAAACGCCGCCCCCGCCCCCAGCGCGACCAGTGTATCCATATTGGGCGCGCGATGGAGCAGTCCCCGGAAGCCGCTGATAAAAAACTTCTGATTGATGATCATAATGATCCCTGTAAACAAAAGCTGGATCAGGCCCATTGCCACATGATTGCCTGCCAGAAATCCAGGCACAGGCCAGTTCCACATCATATGCCCCATGGAAAGATACATCAGCGGAATCAGAAAGATCAGGGACGCGGTCAGCCTCTGCCTCAGGACCGGAGTCTCATGATCCTTTAAAAATTCTTCCTCTGCGGCGGCTTTCACGGTTCCTTTTGATTTTGCCTCCGCATTTTTTATTGCTGCTCCGTAGCCTGCCGCCTCTACTGCCGCGATCACCTCCGACGCGGAGACAGATCCCTCCACTCCCATGGAATTGGTCAGCAGGCTCACCGAACAGGATTGCACTCCCGGCAGGCCGCCTACAGCTTTTTCCACTCTGGCGCTGCAGGCCGCACAGCTCATTCCGGTTACTGTATATTGTTCCATAATCCTTCCTCCTTCGCACTACAAAATTTTTCCACCTGTACGCTTGGAGGCTCTTTAGAGCATCCAACCATACAGGGGGAATCTGTTTAGGAACTGTGCACAAATAACTTGTACAGATGACGTAGGATCAATATTTATCTGCAAAGAAGAAAATCGCAGGCGCAGTGGGCTGCGTCAAGATTTTCTGATGCGGCAGATGGATATTGAGACAAGTCAGATATATAAGTTATTTATGCACAGTTCCTTACTTCATCAGCTTCTGCAATGTCGCCACCAGCTCATCAATCGTCTCATCCTTCCCGGCCCGGATGTCCTCTGCCACGCAGGTCCGGATGTGGTTCGCCAGCAGTACCTTGTTAAAGCTGTTCAACGCCGCGTTCACTGCCGATACCTGCACCAGGATATCCGTACAGTAGGCATCCGTCTCCAGCATACGCTTCAGTCCCCGTACCTGCCCCTCAATCCGGTTCAGGCGATGAACCAGATCCCTGTACTCCTTATCCGACCGCTCTTTCGTCTTGTGGCAGCACTCCTTCTGTGTTCCGCAGCATCCGCCGGTCTCTTCCGGCAGCGTATCCTTTGTATATTCCTCTTCTACATGAGTCTCTTCCATATAAACCTCTTCCTCACACCGTTCTTTCGGCGACGCAAAAAACTTTCCACCTGTACGGTTGCAATCCGCAGTCACATTTTTATGCAATTTATTACAATGAAAATACGACTTCGGATTAGCAACCTACCTCATTAATGAGTAAAATGTGACTGCGTTAGCAGGCACAAAAGCGCGAAGCACGGATTTTACGAATGAATGAGGTGGGTTGGATGCTCAAAGAGCATCCAGCCATACAGGTAGAAAACTTTCATTACCTTATACGCTTTACATTATATACCCCCGCAGGGTATATTGCAAGTCTTTTTTCATTTCTTTGAAGATTATCCGGAAATTTACATCAGCACCTGATGCAGTGTTTCCGCCAGCACCTCCATGGCATTGCGCATTTCCTCCACCGTATTGGTCTGAGCCCCCGCTTCGATCAGCAGTGACTTCGGCATCAGATGCAGATTGTACCGGTATCCCCGCAGGTAGATATGCCGCGCAAACCCCGGATACATGCTCTCCGACGCAAGCTGCATCTGCAGGGAAAATGCCAGGTTATCCTGGATATATGGATTGTACAGATACTCGATATCCCCGTTGGTCCTTGTACGGCTCAATCCGTTAAAATACATGATCTTTGCCGTAGGCTTTCCGTCCACCTCCGTCACCAGATGGGTGCCCTCCGCCACGCCGTCCCGGTGCAGGTCAATGACGACTTCCACCGTGGGATTGGCCTCCAGGACCGGACGGATGGAGGCCTCCGCGTTTTCGTAAGCATTACTCCGGTCCAGCTGTCCGTTGATGATATCATACACCCCGGTATCATGAATGGCTCCGATCCCCTTGGCATTCAGCAATTGTACCAGATACTCCCCGATCCCGATGATGCTTGTAGCCGGGTCTCCCGGAGTGGAATCGGCGAATTCTTCCTGAGAATGGGTATGAAAGACCAGCACTTTGGGTCCCTGCGTACTGGTATCGATCTTCATGCTCCTTCCCAGCAGGTCATCCGCATTCAGCTGCTCCGGTCCGATCATGGTAGAACTGTCAACCGTATAAAAATTGCTGAGGAGATAATCAAAGTCCCGAAGCCTTTCTATGGACATGTCGAGGACCGGCTGTCCCGGTGTCGGCACAACATCCTCCACGCTTTCAGTCCCTCCCACCGGATTTCCGTTCTGATCTACCATATGGCCGTCATTGGCCTGATTTTCCAGTATTTTTGCGATGGTCTCCTCATCCTCCATGACCGTCCGGTACTGGATCTTCGTATCCAGATACTCCACCAGCGGGATCCAGTCGAATGCCTGCTCCAGGAGCCATTGCGCAGCAGGCTTGTTTTCCTCCCGGGCTGCGTACACCGCCCCCGGCAGATACATCCGCTCCGTACTTTGAAAGAGCGCCCTCTGCCAGCGGTATCCCCATCCAATGCCTGTACCTCCTGCGGTATCGATAATGATATATGTAAAAGCCAGGCACAGCAGCACTGCCGCGATCCCCCGGCTCAGTCGTTCTTTTTCCATACACCCTCCTTTAATGAGGGACCGGTCAGATCCCTCATTTTACCTTATTCCTTACTCCTCCTCTTTATTCGTGAAAAGCATATTCAATGCTTCGGAAATTGTATAGCTGATCTGTTTTACCAGCTCATCCTCATCCTTTGGCGTCACAAACATGCCGTTCAGATGGGGAGATATGAGTTCTTTTACAAGCTCGTATTTTTCCGCGCTGTTGTAAGTCCGCAGAACGTCCCCCACTCCTTTCAGAATTTCCGAGGTTTCCAGCGCTTCGATAAGATTTTCCATGGTATCATTGGCAATGGTCGCCGCGTCTACGACTGTGGGGACGCCGATCCCGATGACCGGAACTCCCACGGACTCCTTCGTAAGCCCGTTCCTGTGATTTCCCACTCCGGAACCGGGATGGATGCCAGTATCCGCGATCTGGATGGTCCGATTCAGTCTTCTGGTATTTCTCGCCGCCAGCGCGTCGATGGCGATCACCAGATCAGGTTTCGTCTCGTCTACCACCCCTTTTACAATTTCCAGAGTTTCCATTCCTGTCTGCCCCATGACACCGGGTACGATGGCGCTGACCAGACGGGCATGCTCCATCCCCATAGCGTATTTTCCATATTCCTTCACAATATGCCGGGTCACGCACAGGTTATCCGCCACATACGGCCCCAGCGCGTCCGGCGTTACCTGCCGGTTTCCCAGACCTACTACGAGGACGGACAGATCGTCCGTATCCAGCGACCTGCCCCGGATCAGCTCCTCGATATATTCGGAAAGCTTGACCGACACTTCCCTGTGGTAATCCTCGTCCGGCACTGCCATATTGGGCGCTTCCATGGTCAGGTAGACGCCCACCGGCTTCCCCATGGTCTTGGCCCCGTTTTCCGTCTCCACCTTCACACGGGTGATCCGAATCTCCCGTTCCTTGTCGTATTCTTCCTCCAATACCACTCCGGAAATCTCCACATTGTCTGATTCAAACCGTTCCTTCTCCTCCAGCGCAAGATCTGTACGCACACTATATTTCTCCAACATGTTCTTTCCCTCACTCTACTTATTCTTATAAGACTGCGAATAGTATGTAGTTTTTACAATATTTTGAGAAATATGTATTGACATCTTTTGACAGTTGGCATAAAATAAGTGAGTATGTTCCGTTGGTACGTCCGTGTCCGAATCCAACGGAGTCATTTTCAGGCAGATTTTATGATCTGTCTGCATTTTGTTATCATTCACAGTTTGTGAAGTGTAACTGCATTTTGATTATTATGTGATTTGGAGGTGTACAGGTTGGCTAATATTAAATCTGCTAAGAAGAGGATTTTGGTAAACGAGACTAAGGCTGCCAGAAATAAAGCGATCAAGTCCAGAGTGAAGACTGCTGTCAAGAAGGTTGAGACCGCGATCGAGCAGAAGGACGCTGAGACAGCTAAGACAGCTTTGAAGGCTGCCATCGTTGAGATTTCTAAAGCTGGGACAAAGGGTGTATATCATAAGAACACCGTTTCCAGAAAGATCTCCCGTCTGACCAAGGCTGTCAACGGCATTGCTTAAGAATAGATATTTATTGAAATAAAAAGGCATACGCTTCCGTCATGGCGTATGTCTTTTTTATTCTATGGAAAATTCAGAGAATTATCCTGATCTATAAAAGAACAGCAGCCCACGACTGGTCTACTGTTCTTTTATAGATTCATTCTCTATTAGTTGTTGATCAGCTTGTCCTCATCACTCCAGCTGTAGAGCTTGCGGATCTCTTCCCCGATCTTCTCCGACGGATGCTCGGAAGCCAGCTTCCGCATTGCCTTGAAGTGAGCCTGTCCGCCTGCTTCGGACATATCCAGCAGGAAGTCCTTCGCAAACGCGCCGCTCTGGATGTCTGCCAGGATCTTCTTCATAGTCTTCTTGGTCTCATCTGTGATGATCTTCGGACCTGTGATATAATCACCGTACTCCGCAGTGTTGGAGATCGAATATCTCATTCCCGCGAAACCGGACTGATAGATCAGATCCACGATCAGCTTCATCTCATGGATACATTCGAAGTAGGCATTTCTCGGATCATATCCAGCTTCCACCAATGTCTCAAAGCCTGCCTGCATCAGCGCGCATACACCGCCGCAAAGTACTGCCTGCTCGCCGAACAGGTCTGTCTCTGTCTCTGTCCTGAAGGTCGTCTCCAGTACGCCTGCCCTTGCTCCGCCGATACCTGCCGCATAAGCAAGCGCTTTATCCAGTGCCTTGCCGGTCGCGTCCTGCTCTACCGCAACCAGACAGGGAACGCCCTTTCCAACCTGATATTCGCTTCTTACCGTATGTCCCGGTCCCTTCGGAGCGATCATGGTCACATCCACGTTCTTCGGGGGTACGATCTGTCCGAAATGAATATTGAATCCGTGAGCAAACATGAGCATGTTCCCCTCTTCCAGATTCGGCTCAATGTCCTTCTTGTACATGGCTGCCTGCTTCTCATCATTGATCAAGATCATGATGATATCGGCCTGCTTCGCCGCCTCTGCCGCGGTAAACACTTCAAATCCCTGCTCCACTGCCTTAGACCAGGATCTGCTTCCTTCATAAAGTCCGATGATGACATGGCATCCGGATTCTTTCAGGTTCAGGGCATGTGCATGACCCTGGCTGCCATATCCGATGATGGCAATGGTCTTTCCTTCCAGCATGGAAAGATTGCAGTCTTCCTGATAATAAATTTTTGCTGACATTTTGAAATTCCTCCTGTTTCTTCTGCCGGCCAATCTCATCGGCCGTGAGTAATATATAAGTTAAAGGCTTCTTGAGCCTTTAGCTATCCGGTTACAGCTGAATCCCTTATCGAATCCGTGATTCACTCCAGATATGTAACGTCCTTGATCCCTCTGGACAATCCCGTGATTCCGGTTCTGGCAAGCTCCAGGATTTCATATCCGTCCAGCAGGTTTAAAAAAGCCTCCAGCTTGGACTGATCCCCGGTAAGCTCGATCATCATGGACTCCGGCTCCACATCCACAATCTTCGCCCGGAAAATATCCGCAATGGAGAGCACCTCCGGACGCTGCTTCGCGTCCGCGCGCACCTTCACCATGATCAGCTCCCGGTACACTGCCTCGTCATCCTTGAGGAGCTTGATCTCCCGGACATCCTCCAGTTTACGTACCTGCTTCTCGATCTGGGAGAGGATCAGCTCATCCCCCGACGATACGACCGTGATCCTGGTAAACCTGGAATCCGCCGTCATCCCTGCCGTTATACTGTCAATACTGTAGCCCCGCCGACTGAACAATCCCGCAATCCTGCTCAGGACACCCGGGTTATTATCCACCAGCAGAGAGTATACCTGTCTTCTCATACACTATCTCACTTTCTATACCTGATCGGACGAAATCCGCCCGTCCCGCAGGGACATGCGTTATGGGATGCCCTTCGGGTATCACTCTTCCGCAAAAACAGAGTGCGTTCTGTTTTTCTATCATAACAAGTTTGGAAACGCTTGTCAATATATAAAAATGATTTTCCAGTTCCATTCTGCCGCTCAGAATCGTGTGATCGAAAATCTTTTATCAGCTTCTGTAGCCGTCCGGGTTGTTGGACTGCCATCTCCAGGAATCCGCGCACATCTCTTCCACGCCGCGTTCCGCAACCCAGCCCAGTTCCTCCTTTGCCTTCGTTGCGTCGCAGTAGCACATCGCGATATCTCCTGCCCGGCGTGGCTTGATCTCATATGGGATCTCTTTGCCGCATGCCTTTTCATATGCCTTCACCACATCCAGCACGCTGTAGCCGACGCCTGTCCCAAGATTGTAGATATGAACGCCCTTGCCTTCCTCTGTCCGCATTCTCTCGATTGCCTTTACATGACCCACTGCCAGGTCCACTACATGGATGTAGTCACGGACTCCGGTTCCGTCATGGGTATCATAATCGTCCCCGAAGACACCCAGACATTTCAGCTTGCCGACCGCAACCTGGGCAATATAGGGAACCAGGTTGTTTGGGATCCCCTTCGGGTCCTCTCCGATCCGTCCGGACTCATGGGCCCCGATCGGATTGAAGTAACGGAGCAGCATGACATTCCACTCCGGATCCCCTACGTGCAGGTCTGTCAGGATCTGTTCCAGCATCCCCTTCGTCTGTCCGTACGGATTGGTGATCTGTCCCTTCGGGCATTTCTCCGTGATCGGGATCTCCGCCGGGTCTCCGTATACGGTCGCGGAAGAACTGAAGATCATATTTTTGCAGCCATGATTTCTCATCACATCGCACAGGATCAATGTTCCGCTGATATTATTATGATAATATTCCCATGGCTTGGCCACAGATTCTCCGACTGCTTTGAGCCCTGCGAAATTGATCACAGCCTCAATCTCCTCGTTATCAAAAATCTTCTCCAGGTCTTCCCGGCTCAATATATCACCTTTATAGAATTTCAATGACTTTCCCGTAATCTCCTTCACACGCTCCAAAGCGACTTCGCTGGAATTGTAAAGGTTGTCAATCACTACAACTTCATAACCTCTGTTCAAGAGCTCCACACAGGTATGACTTCCAATGTATCCTGCTCCTCCTGCTACTAAAATTGCCATAATTCCACTCCTTTTCTGTTTTTTGCGTCATTGCCGCGACAAGCAGACAGACTTAAGGCCCGCTGTTCCAAATCGCTGCGCCTGCGTTATTATTATACGTCTATCGGAGTCTCAGGTCAATGCTTCATGATGGAACTATCTGAAAAATTCAGGACGTTTTTTCTGGAAAGATTGATTTTGCCCGAAAAAGGATTTAAAATAAAAAACATTGGAAAATCCATCTGCCGTGTGATAAGATATGTCTCATCCTGGCAGAGCTTTCTAAAAACAATGAAAAAGGAGTGATCTTATGCGTAAGCCCCCAAAAAGCGCTTATGAGTTCAGTGATGATTTTGAAGTTACCTATGAGGAAGATATCTCCTCCAAATATAAAGTGAATCCGGAAAGTGACGAAGATTCCCGCAGCGGCGTAAGGACAGAGACCATGACGCAGCCCATGCCCCGTGTCAGGGACAGCAGACGTTACGACCTGTCCATTGAGGATCCGGATGATGGATATGACGGTTATTATGACGGCAGGAATGATTATGATTATGAGGATGACGATTATGACAGACCCGGAAACGGCCGGAGGCGCGGCAGCCGAAGTGAGTATCGGGAGCCTGTCCGTCTGTCCCATGCCAGGCGGAAAAGAAGCGGACAGACTCCCATTGCCGCCCCCATCAAAAAAGGTGGAAGGACCGTGTACCGGATCTCCCAGACTATTTTCCGGAACCTGTCGGTGATCCTGATTCTGGCCATCACCGGATTTATGGCCTATAATTTTTTCCGGGGGAGCGCGCCCTACGGCGACATTGAAAATGCAGTGGTCTCTCAGAATTATACCCTGGTCCTGGCATCCTATTTTGCCGTAGCCGCTTTCTTCATCCTATTTGAGCTGTTCTCCGCGCTCTGGGCCATGACAAGGGTGCGCGTGTATGACGAGACCGGATATTACAAAGAAGATGTAGGCCGGGGGATGTTCTCATTCTTTTTTATTTATATCTGTTCCTACGGCGCCTTCCTGGTCAATAACTGGATCCCGGAGCGGTTCGAATCTCTCCAGGGCATCCGGGGAGCTCTGGATGTATTCGGCTCCATGCACAATGTCCTGTTCGGCCTGTGCGCCGCGGGCGTGATCTCCTGCCTGTTCCGGAAATACAGCCTGTAAAGATCTGCCGGAAAAATCCTGACATATCCTTGCCCCCTGTCATTCCTATACTTCGGCGGACTTCCGAAACGGCCGGGCGATTGCTCTCCTGAATGCCAAAACCGCCGCGCTCTGAACATGACGAGCGCAGCGGTCATTCAAATTCCAGAACGAATTCCAGCTGTACGGGGTGCTGATCCGTAAGGACAGAACGTTTAATCCAAAATGATCAGCGCCATAAATACCAGATCTTCCAGCCCCGTATTTTTCAGTCCGTGTCCGCAGCCGTCCGGCGTAAACGTCACATCCCCTGCTTTTACCGGACGCGGGGTTCCATTATCATCGTATTCCCCTTCTCCGGAAAGGATATAGTAAGTTTCGCTCTCGTTATGATGCACATGATATCCCAGAGAGCAGCCCTTTTCCAGAGTAACCTCCGCATAAAGTCTGCATTTTCCGTTCAGTTCCTTTTCTCCCAGAATCTTTTTGATGATCACATGACCTTCTCCTCCGGCCATATTCTCTACACGCTCGATCGTCATTTTTCCGTTCCTCCTTTTCTCTTTCTACTCTGTATCTGTCTTTGCGGCAGACGTTCCTACAGAAGCTCTGCCCGCAGCGCTGCCCCGTCCTTCGGACTCAGATAAGCCGGCGCAATGTCAAACACGGTCTTGCAGCCGCTTACGCCTTCCGAGCCAAGCCGGTATGCCGCCCTGGCATATGCCGCCAGGACACTGGCCGTAAATTCCGGGTTGGAATCCAGCTTCAAGCTGTATTCGATCAGATGGCTGTTCTCTGACTTCCACCCGGTCCTTCCGCTGCGCAGCACGAAACCGCCGTGGGGAATCCCGCTGTGGTCTCTCTCCAGTTCCTCCTGGCTGATAAAATGTACCGTCGTGTCATAATCCGCGAAATAATTCGGCATGGTTTTGATCTCTTCCTCCACCTTCGCCGCATCCGCCCCTTCTTCCAGTACCACGAAGCACTCTCTCGTGTGCTTCTGCCGGGTGGACAGATCCGGATTCTCTCCCTTTCTCACGGAATCCAGCGCGGCCTCTACCGGAATCGTATACTGCTTGCCGTCCCTGACGCCCTCTACCCTGCGTATGGCGTCGGAATGCCCCTGGCTGACGCCCTTTCCCCAGAACGTATAATCCTTTCCATCCGGAAGGATCGCATTGGCATACAGCCGGTTCAGAGAGAACACCCCCGGATCCCAGCCCACGGATATGATTCCCACCTTACCGCCTTTTTTCGCCGCCTCATCCACCCTGGCAAAATGCTCCGGGATCCTTGCATGGGTATCGAAGCTGTCTACCACATGGAACAGCTCCGCATAGATCGGAGTCTGTTCGGGAAGATCCGTCGCGCTCCCGCCGCACAGGATCATCACATTGATCCTGTCCTTCCAGTCCTGCGCTTCGGATATGCCGCACACACATGCACCTTCTGTCAGGATCTTTACATCTGCCGGATCCCTGCGGGTAAAGACTGCCGCCAGCTCCATATCCGGATTCTGCTTCACGGCACATTCCACACCCCTGCCCAGATTGCCATAGCCTAAAATACCGATTCTTATCATCTGCATATACCTCTTTATCTATAAACTATGCGCATCTGCCTGTTTTCTCTGCAGATACGGCACAAATTCAGAAAGCCTGCCGCTGATCATCCTTTCGAATACATGGATATCCGTAAAAAACTGCCCCGGCAGCTTTCCGCTTATTTATTATAGTCTCTCCCCCCATATTATGCAAGGTATTCTTTACTGCGTGACGGGCAGACTTCGTCCGATTAGGTATGGATTTTTTCTGGAAAATGAGCTATGATTATATTGCTGTCGGATGGAACAGAATCTCAGCCACCCGGCAATTCCTGTCAAAGTTCCATAAGGATGAGACACAGGGGGGGAAAACAATGGTAAAAAAGCAAAAAATTTTTTATGCGATGCTGGTGATTTCCGCGCTGGCAATTGTCTCTGTGATCACACTTTTTTATATCAATCAGCTGAATCAGACGATCTCGGATAATATCATCAACGAGATCAGCGAGATTGCGGAGCACGATAAATCTACGATTCAGGCATATATTGAGATCTGCTGGAAGGACCTCTATGAGATCCAGGAGCGTTTTGCCGGCTACAACTGCAGGACCTTCGAGGAAATGCAGGAGCATCTGGACCTGGAGTGCACCGTAGGCGACTTTGCCCGGCTCTGCCTGGTGACGGAGGATGGAACGGTCTACACGGACGGACATGAGATCTATCCTCCCGAATCCATGGCCAGATATCCGGATTTTATGACCTATTTCGCAAATGGCAACGACCGCTTTGTGACCCGGTTTGATGAGTACACCGAAGGCAGCGGCCCGAACAGGGAAAGCATACTCTACGGGATCCGTCTGCAGGATTTTCAGGTGGACGGCATCAGGATGCGCGCGATCATCGGAATGAATGATATCTCATCCATCCAGGATAAAATGGTGATCGACTGTTTTACCAAAAGCGGCGAAAGTCGCGGTCACAGCGCCCTCATCGATATGGAGGGACATTACATCGTAGATATCAATAAAAAAGTATACGAGAACGAACAAAATAATCTGTTTGCACATTTGTCCGAATCCGAGGATTCCGAGCTGACAAATGAAGAGGTTGCCGAAAAATTCGCGGCTCTTGAGACCTTTGCCTTTTATCACTCCCACACCGGTGAAAAATACAAAGAGCTGTTTTATTTTATCCCCTTTGATGAAAAAATACGCCTGTATTTTATCATGTCTGTCAACGAAGCCGTATTCCGGGAGCAGACCCGGACATTTTTTACCATGAGCATGATCATGCTGGTCATCAGTATCCTGACGATACTCAGTATGCTCCTGATCGTGATGCGGTATCAGATAAAGACGATCCGTGCTTCGGAAAAGGAAAAATCCCAGAAAGAGTTCCTTTCCAATATGAGCCATGAGATCCGAACCCCTCTGAACGGCCTGATCGGTATGAATCATCTGATCATGGTCCACATTGACGACGACAGCCAGCGGTCGCACATTAAGGAATGGCTTCGGAAGTCACACAGCACGGCAAAGTATCTCCTGTCCCTGGTCAATGACGTCCTGGACATGTCAAAGCTCCAGGCCGGCAAGGTGGATATTATCAATGAACCGATGATGGTGGATGCGCTGGTCGATGAGATTGCGGCCATGCAGACTGACAACATTCAGGGCCGCGGGGTGGAGTTTATCGTGGAAAAGGATGTGATCGAGCCCTGCGTCGAAGGGGACGCGACCCGGATCAAGCAGATCCTGATGAATATCGTAGGCAACGCTGCCAAATTTACGCCGTCAGGTAAATCCATACGGCTGTCCGTCCGTCAGGAAAAGACCGATGATACGCACGTCATGACCTTTTACCTCTGTAAGGATACAGGGATCGGAATGTCCAGAGATTATCTCGGCAGGATCTTCGATACGTTCAGCCAGGAGCAGAACCGGAACATAAGCGGAATCACCGGAACCGGACTCGGCATGCCGATCAGCAAGCTGCTGGCAAATGCCATGGGCGGCGATATCACCGTGGAAAGTGAGCTGCATGCGGGAAGTACCTTCACCGTTTCGATCCCCTCCGTCATTGTAAAAGAGATTCCGGACTATTTGAAGGAGACCGCAAAAAATGGGACCGCAAAGGAGTCCCTGCATTCACAGAAGCACTCCGGACCGTGCAAAATCCTGGTAGCCGAGGATGTGGAGCTAAATGCGGAAATCCTTCTGGAAATCCTGTCCATGGAAGGATTTGAGACTGCCCACGCCCAGAATGGCCGGGAGGCAGTGGACTTATTTCGTGAATCTGAGATCGGAGAATTTGGGATCATCCTTATGGATATGCAGATGCCTGTCATGGACGGCTGTGAGGCATCCCGGGAAATCCGGAATCTGGACCGCGCAGACGCCCAGTCTATTCAGATCTACGCCTGTACAGCCAACACCTTCCAGGAGGACCGGGACCTGGCGCTGGCAAGCGGGATGAATGACTTTCTGACCAAGCCGATCGACATAGACGTTCTGTTGAAAAAGATGGGAAAAAGCGGCGGAAAATGATATACCACCGCTTTTTCAAAATCACACGTTTCATTTTATTGGTTTTTAGCATTGCTGATATAATTCTTAATATAGAGTATTCTGAAAATTGGATTCTATTTCAGCTTATATTTTCTAAAAGCCTTCTCCTCGTCCAGATGTACTTCCCGAAAAAATAAGATCAGCACCGCAATCATTGAGATAACCGCAATGCCAGCGGATGAAAACAGATACGCCAGTACACCGCCCGCGCCTGACACAGCTGCCCAAAGGGCAAGTGTATTCCGCATATCTCTGCTCATCTGCTCCCTGTCGTACTGCTCTCTCTGCTCCTTCGGCATCGTATTGAACCCACTGATCAAAATTGCGGCCTTCCCTTTCAGTACCGCAAATACGGCCGCCATGACCCAGAAGACGGCACTCACTGCCATGCAAGAATATATGATAGCCTTCAAAATAATCACCGCTTTCCTCACTATTTAATAAAGAATCCTGCCACCTTCATATCTTCATCAAATGAAATCGTAAACTGCGCCTTACGTTTCTCATATTTTGCCTTGATCACCGCCACTGCAAATTCCTGCTCCGTATCCGGGTCTTTACTCCCGGTAACCGCTTCTTTGTCAAAGCCTTCAAACTCACCGAGTTCTTCCACGATGGGCACAATCTCGCTTTTCAGCATTTCCACGTCCGCCGCGCCCTTCATCACCGCATTCCACTGTTCGTCCACAAGCAACTCCACCTCTCCGCTGTTCAGGATTTCAATGACGCTCTCTGCCGCGGCCTTCACCTCCGCCTCGTCAAAATTGTCCGAAAGGCGCTGACTCCCTGCGCAGCCGAAAAGCAGACCTGTCAGAACACACACGCATACCATCATTTTGCTCATCTTCTTTTTCATAGATATCCTCTCCTTTCATTGCTTGGTTTTTTATTCCGGAATGGTGATACTCACAACGAATTCCCCTTCCTGAATCTCCGTCATCATCCCTCCCCCGTATGTTTCTAAAGTATCCCGTACATTTTCCAGGCCGATCCCCATATGGCTTTTCCTGTCCTTTTTCACCGATGAACTTTCCGTCCCTTTCGCCGCACTGCCGCACGGCATCGAATTCCGGATCTTCACCACCGTAAAATCATGAAATGTATCCGCCTGCACCTGAATCATCCGTTTCCCCACCACCTGCTCCGCGGCTTCCAGAGCATTATCCAGCAGATTTGCAAATATGGTCGTCATATCCATGTCCCGGATATGCTCCAGGCGGATCTCATCAATCCGGATCTCCATCCCGATCCCACTCTTCTGCGCCTCTTCCGCCTTATCATTCAATATGATATTGAGCATCCTGTTTTCCGTATAGTTTACGATCCCAAGTCTGTCCAGCATCCGGCGCATATCCTTTACATACTCTTTTCCCTTGTCCGCGTCCTGCTCCTGCAGGGCTTCGATCGCCTGGAGATGGTTTCTCATATCATGGACCATCTTTCGGGAGGATTGGTATCTCTGTTCCACTTTCTCATAATACTGATACTGCATCTCACTCTGCTTTTTCCGGATCTCCAGTTCTGCCCTCAGCTTCTTATTTTTTGACTGATAAGAGAATAAATACCAGATGTACAGATTCATAATGACCAGCGCCAAAATATTCAGTATGATCAGAAATGCTCCGTACAGCTGCACAAACACATCCCCGGTATAGATCAGCGAAAAGATGATAAACATACTGACTGCCGGAGCCAGAAACAGTCCGGCGAACTGCATCCCTTTCACATTTTCGTATTTCTTCCGGTTCAGCACCACCACCCAGGCTCCGGTCAGAAGGATTTCCGTCAATTGCCTGATCACCGACGCAGTGTTTGCCAGAGTATAATCAAAGATCATGCTCCCCCACCGGGAACTCATGTAAGCAAACACCATATAGATGACAAAGATCCGAACGATCACCATGGTCACAGGAAACAGAAAGTAATAGAACCGGTACATCCTTCCCCGGTTGTACAGCCGCATTCCTGCCAGCGTTGTCATGAAAACCATATACACCAGCAGGAGCAGATGGATAAATCCGTTGTTCTGAAAGCCGAAGGTGATTCCCGCAAGGCCCATCCAATACAGGACGGCAGCCCCCCATCGCTTTTTCTTTTTTTCACTCCGGTCCTGCTCTGTATGGCTCATGAAAAACCAGGTACACAGGGTAAGCACAGCCGTCTCCATACACATGAAAATTCCATTCCATATCCCGGATTCTACCCAGCTCATTTTCTCCCCCCATTCATAAGAAGCTGCCGGAATGCAGACAAGTCAGAATATATAAGCTATTTCCATACACTTCCTAATCTGTCCGCCTGATATTTTCCCAGCAGACCGCGGAATTCCGCGGAGCGTTTCTGTGACAGCGGAACCAGATCCCCGTTCATCATCACAATATCATATCCCCGGATTGCCTTCACATGATACAGATTCACAATGAAGCTCTTGTGTGGAGAAGCAAAGCCGTAAGACGCCAGCCTTTCCGAAAACTCCGAGACTTTCCCTCGGATCATCCGTTCTCCATGCTTCATCACAAGACGCAGCTTCCGACTCTGGTATTCCAGATAATAGAGATTCGGAACCGCGATCTCCTCCAGCCCCTGGGTGGTCTCCAGCCGCAGTACGTCCGCGCTCTCTTCCTCCCGGCTGTACAGAACCGCTTCCCTAAGCTGCCGGATGATCGTTTCCTTTTTCACCGGCTTGACAAGAAAGGAAAAGGGATGGACCGCAAAGGAACGCTGCATATAATCCTGATACCCTGTGACATAGATGATCTTTGCCCTCCGGTCTCTGCGGCGGAGCTGCCTGGCGGCATCCATCCCATTGACCACAGGCATATCGATATCCAGAAATAAAATATCATATTCCTTTTCGTCGCGTAGAAGCTCCGCCCCGTTTGAAAATTTTTCTACAGTGCAGGCAATCCCGGCCTCCTCAATGGCAGAGCACAGGAATCTTTGCATCTGAATGTCATCATCACATACAGCGATCCGATACATGTCATTCCCTCCCCGCCGCCATGGATTTCCGGATCTGGATCTTTGGATTTCTCCATTTCAGTTCATGGAACAGCTGCTCTTTATCGAGTACAGCGATGATCCATTCCTGTCTTTTTGCCTTTATCACGATCCGGTCCAGCGACAGCGCGCCTGCAGCGATCGGATTATGCGTCCTGTATACCTCCGTGATGTCTTCAATCTTCATATAGTCTTTGCAGAATCCCAATGCAAAGATCAGCTTTTCCCCGTCGATCTGCACATAATTCCTGATCACCATGGGGATACATATGATATTCGTAAGAAAAAAAGCGAAGAACAGGGCAAGTATTTCCCTGCCTTTTATTTCTCCATGAATCCCCTCATAGACCATCGCAATATTGACACCGATCAAAAGCAGCCAGAACCAGATTCCGATTTTTCCTTTAAAGATCATATGGCCAATCTCCCTTATTTCGAATCACATCATCTCAATACCTATTATAACCTTTTTTAGAAGAAGAGCAATCGAAGAATCCTGTTGTATTGTTTTCAAGACATGAAATACAGATTCCTCTTTATCGTACGGCTTCATTCGCGACGCAGTACGCAGCCATACAGGAAACCGGCAGCCGGCAGCTTTTCTGCATACGTCGGTATTTAGAAAAGCCATCCCCATATACATCAGGAACGGCTTTTTACAGCATATGATCGCAACTGTTCAGAGCGGCAGACCACAGTCCCTCTGCTTACGTTCTGAATAGTTACATATTATGGTACTCGGATTTCTCCGCGCTTTGCGCTCCCGAAATCCTAACGGAAGCTCTTGATCCAGTTGATCAGGGAGTCATGATACACATTATCCATAACATCCTTGCGCATCTGATCGGTGATCTGGCCATTCTTTCCCATGATCGCAAGGATCGCTTCCTGTAGCCCAGCGATCTTCCCTTTTTCAAATGCTTCCGTATACGCAGTATCTGCTCCGGCCACATTTCCGCCCGCAGCTGCCGGCTTTTTCTTTTCAGACTGATCTGCAGTTTTTTGTTCCGTCCTCGTTTCTGCCGCATCCTTCTTGTCAGGCTTATTCACCTGCGCGGTCTTTTCCTCAGTCTTCTGCTCTGATGCCGCTTTCTCCGCAGCTGCCTTCTTTTCAGCCTGCTTCACTTCCGCCGCGGCATCCTTCACATCCAGCCCGGTAAATCCCGCGTCCGCCGCGGCCTTTGCTCCATCCTCTGCCGCAGGAACCCAGATCTCCCCGGAATTGGCCTTTACATTGACCGTGATTCTTCCGCCGTTCACAGATACCTTTTCTCCGGACAATGCCCCGATATATTCCGCTGCATTTCCTGCGGAAACCGTCATCGTGTAATCGCTGTCGTCGTTATTGACCGTAACGACAACGGATTGTCCGTTGTAATTTCTGGAAAACGCATACTGCCGGTTGGTCAGCAGCAGTTCATTGTACTCTCCGTAAGAAAGCGCCGGAGTGTTCTGTCTCGTCCTTCCCAGTGCCCCGATCAGCCGTGTAAAGGAATTGTCCTTTGCCGCATCCGCATAATCAGACAGATTCAGCGCAGGGCGCAGGGAATCGTCTGAGAACCGTTCCTTCCTTCCCTCGATCCCAAATTCGGAACCGTAGTAAACGGACGGAACTCCGGGCAGCGTATACAAAAGGATATGGACCGGCGTAAAATGCGCCTTGTTGTTCAGCCTTGTATAGATCCTCTCCACGTCATGATTATCCACAAAATTGTAGAGCTTTAAGCCGTCCGGACGGTTGCCGCCCATGCCGTAAAGACGCTTTACCGTATGCGCGATCTCGAAGTAATTGTGCTCGTTGTGTCCGGAATACAGCGCCTTGTGCAGGTTATAATTTGTCACGGAATGCAGGGTTCCCTCATTGACCCAACGGGTGTAATCGCCGTGGATCACCTCTCCCATCAGCCAGAAATCCGGCTTCACTTCATTGGCCGTATGGCGGAGCGCCTGCATATAGTTGAAGTCCAGTACATCCGCCGCGTCCAGACGGATTCCGTCAATATCAAATTCGCTGACCCAGAAACGGATCACGTCGCAGATATAGTCCTTGACCGCCGGGTTATGCTGGTTCAGCTTCACGAGAAGGTCGTAACCACCCCAGTTCTCATAGGAAAACCCGTCGTTGAAGGAATTATTTCCCCAGAAATTCACATTGCAGTACCAGTCCTTGTAGGCGGAATTTTCCCGGTTTTTCTTGATATCCTGGAACGCAAAAAAATCGCGTCCGGTGTGGTTAAATACACCGTCCAGTATCACTTTGATCCCCTGTCTGTGGCATTCTGCCACGAAACCGGTCAGATCCTCATTCGTCCCAAGACGGCTGTCCAGCTTTTTATAATCCGTCGTCTCATATCCGTGTCCGACAGACTCAAAAAGAGGGCCGATATACAGCGCGTTGCAGCCGATCTCCCTGATGTGGGCAATCCAGGGGATCAGCGTGTTCAGGCGATGCTCCGGCTCCCCATACGGATTCTCCTTGGGCGCGCCGGTCAGTCCCAGCGGATAAATGTGATAAAATACCGCCTCATCATACCATGCCATTTGTTTGTACCTCCTCATACATATTTTCTCAGGAGCCGGTGCAAAACAGCGGGGCAAACCAGATACAACGCTGATCCTGCAGCAGTTCCTTAATCGGTGTTCGAAAACTTTCTGGCAATACTAACCTCATATATTTTACCATGAATCGGCTCAGAATGCTACCCGGTAATTTCCATTCAGCGCAGAACTTTTATTGTTGCTGTGAGTACTGCAGGTGCAAACAATCACCATAAAAGAAGGCGGGCTTCAACAGCCCGCCGAAAGCAGCCTCCCCACATGCAGCATCCCCCACCCCTGTGTATGTTCCGAGGGGACGCAGCTCTCCCGCAGCTTTAGTTTTACTTCCACGTTGGTCATATCCGGATATTTTGACAGCAGGCAGGCAATGGCTCCAGATACCACAGGGGTGGCCATGGAGGTTCCGCTCTTCACCGTATAGGGTTTCCGAAACCGGTGTCTGTAATCCACGCTGCAGCTTGTAATATAGGTTCCGGGCGCCACCAAATCCGGCTTCATGACGCAGTCCTCGGTGGGGCCCCTGCCGGAATAATCCCACTTTGCCCTGCTCTTCCCTCCCTCCCTGCCCGCAATGTCCACCGCCCCCACCGTGATCACCTTCCGGCTGCTCCCGGGCACTGCCACGGTTCCCGGATCAGGCCCGTAGTTTCCCGCCGATACCACCACGACCAGCCCCGCGTCCCACAGCTCCTCCACCCCTCTCAAGAGCCGCTCTTCCTCCCCCTTGTCAAGTCCCGGCTGGGTTCCCACGGAAATATTGACGATCCGGATATTCTGTTTCTTCCGCTCTGCCAGCACCCAGCGGATTCCCTCCATCACGTACTCCACCATCCCGTTTCCCGAATCGTCCAGTACTTTTGCGGACAGGATGGACGCCTCCGGCGCGATCCCGGCATAAACACCGTTTGACAGCTTTCCGTTCCCGGCCAGTATCCCCGCCACATGGGTTCCGTGCCCGCTGTCGTCATAGATCTGCTTCCGCCTGTTTACAAAATCTCCGAATCCTATGATACGCCCCGCAAGATCCGGATGCACAGTCAAACCGGTATCGAGAACGGCAGCCCCGATCTTCCGGCCAAGGTATTTTCTGTCCAGAATATCTTCACACCAATATCCAACGGCATTTTTTACCCACTTCATAAAAAAGACCTTTTTAACAGAATATTCACCTCTTCGGTCTTTTGTGATTCCTGCGCAATACAGAAAAACTACCACCGGCAGCTTTTCTGCATACAATGATATGAAAAGGGAGCCGGCCGCGGCTCCCTGTAAGTCACTCTAAAATCTCTTAATCTTCTTCGTGGTGTTCTTTTCAAACTCCACGTCACGCACTTTCAGCTTAAATACCCGCTTATAGAGCGGAGCCGTCTTATTATACTCATCAATGATCTTCTGAAGCTCTCCCTCCAGATCCTTGATCCGCTTCTTCGACGCATATTCCAGATCCGGGAAGATCTCCGCCTCGATCAGTCCTTCGCAGTCCCGCACGAGAACCTCCTGCACCAGGCGGTTTGCGCCTAACTTGTTCTCGATCTCCTCGGGGGATACGTTCTCCCCGTTCCGCGTAATGATCAGGTTCTTCTTGCGTCCGGTCAGGAACAGGAAACCATCCTCATCGATGTAACCCAGGTCTCCTGTTTTCAGCCATCCGTCCTCCAAGGTCTCGGCCGTCTCCTCTGGCATCTTATAGTACCCCTGCATCACGCTGGTACCTTTTACCCAGATCTCCTCGTCTACGATCTTCGCCTCACAGTTTGGCATGCATTTTCCGATGGAGCCGTCTTTTTTCTCACTGTTGCTGTTGGTGCTGATCACCGGCGCGCACTCCGTCATGCCGTAGCCCTGCAGGATAGTAATGCCGTACTTCTTGAACAGGGCGATATAGTCTGGATTTAAGTAGGCGCCGCCGCTGCACACGGTATGAAACTGCTTCCCGAATACCTTCGCCTTCACAAGCGGGGCCGGAATAAAGGACGCTTCTTCCAGTTTTTTTGCAAGGGTTTCCACCATCAAGGGCACCATTAGAATCATGTTCGGTTCAAAGAGCTTGATATTTTTGGCTACTCTTAAAAGCGAATCGTTGATACAGATGATCGCGCCGATGGACGTCCCTTTGAGAATGTCCATACTCAGGCAGTAGGCGTGGTGGATGGGCAGCACGGTCATGATGACCATTCCCGGTTCATATCCCATATCCTGGGCGGTCGCGTTTTCCGCCAGATTCCGGTGGGTCAGCATCACGCCCTTGCTCTTTCCGGTGGTTCCGGAGGTAAACATGATGGTCGCCAGATCCTCCGGCTTCGGCTCAAAATCTGTCCTCTCCGGCGCCTTTGCGGCCAGCTCCCACAGATGGAGGGCATTGGGAACGGAAGTCTCCCCTTCCATGGCGATGAGATGCGTAAGCCCGGGGCACTTCTCCGCCGCCATCCGGGCAACATTTGCCTTGGTCTCGTCATACACCAGCGTCGTCACATCCGCCCGGTCAATCAATTCGCAGAGGTCTTCCGCCGGAAGGTTTGCGTCCAGCGGAACCGCCACGCTGCCGCTGTTCACGATGCCGTAGTAGGAGGTGATCCATGAATAGGAGGTTGCCCCTATGAGCGCGATATGCTTTCCCTGCTCCCCCAGTTCGGTGAGGGCTGCCGAAATCTGTTCACTGTCCCGGCGAAGCTGTGTATAGGTCTTCGCCTCCACCTTTGTCTTCTTTTTTCCTCCCTGGTCAGCGTCCTTTACTTTATATCTGACGGCATCCTGGGTGCCGTATGCTTCCTCTGCCTTCACCAGCAGATCATAGAGTGTGCTGCGCAATTCGTTCATATGTCTTTCTCCTTTTCAAATAAGGAAATCCCGCAGGTTCCTACGCCAGTTTTGAAAGATAATCCACTGCTTCTTGGACGGTACGGATATTGACCACTTCCTCCTGGTCGATCTCAACATCCATCTCATCTTCGATCTCACCGAGCATGCTCATAAAGTCGAAAGACGTAAAGCCAAGGTCTTCGATAAAGCGTGACTCCGGCTTGATATCTTCCTTCTGAACCTCCACATAGTTTACGATGATCTCTGTCAACTGATCAAACATTTTTCCCCACCCTTTCTTTTTTGTATTGAATTTTCTTATGCTGCAGAACAACTACACCAATTTGATGATATCGCCGATCTTCATGTTCGGTGTCTCGATTCCCTTGAACATGATCTTGCAGAAATAATAGTAAAAATATTCCAACTGCTCCCTGGTATATGCTTTCGTCTGATGCTCAAAGCTGAAATCCAGTCCGTTGTCATCCGGCCTGTGCATCACTGTAAGATACAGCCCGTCCGCATAATAACCGTTGCAGTATCTCTTCGTCTTATACTTGATGCCGCCTAAGTCGGTCAGTCCCTTTTCCCTCAGCGTAGCCGGCTGATAGGTAAGTGACATGCTCTCATATCCCATGCCCAGCGGCGTTTTGTATAATTCTTTTCTATATCCAAGATACTCTGTAGGATTGAAATTCACATAGCGGAACACTTCATTCTGTCTGTCCCGGATCTCATGGATTCCCTCCAAAAATGTCTGATCCTCCGAAATCACGGTTCGGAACGGGAAGCTGTGGATACGCGTACCGCCTGACTTTTTCTCCTGGAGCGTCGCTCTGCGGGCATAGGCAACCTGCAGGGACACGTCGTCATTCTGGTTGATCTTCTGCAGGTAGGTACGGATTCCCATCACAAGCAGGCACTGCAGAGAAATGTGTTCCTGCTCGCAGAAAGACATCAGCCTTGCAGTCGGCTCCTCCTCCAGATGGAAGATGTCGATTGCCGCCGCGAAGCTGTCCGATCCGGTAGGCGCTGCCCGAAGATTTGGATTCCCGGTTGCCGCCCTGGCGTCCTCAAGCCTCTGCGGACCGGTGATCCCGTTGTAAATCGGTTCTGATGCTTCGATGAGCCTGCGGAAATATTCCCTGTCCCTGGCCTGCGCCTTGCTGCCGGCCTCATATGCCATATCCTTCTCAATCTGCGCAGTATAGGAGCGCATATCCGCCGGATACGGAACCCCTTCGAAATTCGCGTTGCAGTACAGCTCGATCACGTCTTTCATAAACCCGATCAGCGACTGGGCATCAAGAAATCTGTGGTCCCCCACCAGATACATCCCTTCATATCCGTCCGGAGTCTTGATGATGGTGACCTTATTCATCGGCTCGTCTTCCTTGTCAAAGGGAACCCGCGTCCACGCCGTCATCTCAGCCTCCGCATCTTCCATGGTCTTTCCGGTGAAATCCACGAACTCGATCTCCCGGTCTTCCTTGTCGGCAATGTACTGATACCATTCCTTCTCTTTCTTGTCAAAGACAAGCCGCGCACGCATAGACTCACACCGCTCGTATGCCTTATAGATGGCTTTTCTCAGCTCATCTATATTCAGTTCGAACTCGATGGTCAGGCTCGTGCCTACATTCAGGATCTCTTTTCCCGGGCAGTACTCGGAATAATAGTTGTGGAATTTCTGTGCTACCGTCAGTGGATACGTCTTATAACCTTTTCTTGTTTTCATTCTGTTTATTAATCCTTTCACGTTCAAAAACGTCCGTTCATTGGCTTCAAATACCGCTGCAATCTATATCCGCATCGTCTCTTTATACAAATGCAGGTATGTCTCAGGTTATTACTACATAATCTCTTCCGTAAATTCGGTCAGCGCCTTTTCATAAGTCTCCATGTCTTTATAATAGCTCTCTGCATGGGCCGCCCCTTCGATGATCACCTTACGCTTCGGAGAGCTGCAGTGGTCATAGATCTCATGGCACATACTGCACGGTACGAAGGTATCCGCCGAACCATGGATAAAGAGGATCGGTACCTTTGCCTTTTCGACCTCGTATTTGGCGTTGCACTCGTCCATGCCGTAGCCCGCCAGTTTTTTGTTCAGCAGGTCGGCTCCCTGGATTGCCGGAAATGCCGGTAAATGGTACATGTGGTTCAGCACATAAGTGAACACCTCCTTGGGGGAGGTAAACCCGCAGTCAGATACAATCCCCTTCACATTGGCCGGCAGTTCCAGGCCGCTGGTCATCAGCACCGTAGCGCCGCCCATGGATGTGCCGTGAAGCATGATCTTCACATCCTCACCAAGCTCCTGTATCATCCAGTTGATCCAGCCCAGGGCATCCTGCCGGTCCAGACATCCGAAGCCGATGTATTCCCCTTCACTCTCACCGTGGGCCCTTGCGTCCGGCATCAGCATGGCATAGCCGCGTTTCAGGAAATAATCCGCGATGGCTACGTGATTGCTGAGCCCTTCCCCGGTATAGCCGTGAAAACAGATCACCGCTTTCTTTACATCGGAAATATTCCCGTCTTCCCCATCTTCCACCGCCGGAAAGTATGTAGCGTGGAGCTTCAGCCCGTCGAAAGAGGTGATGGATACATCTCTGTGGGTCTGCGCCAGTACATATTCCTTTCTCTTTTCCATAAGCGGATAATATTTTGCCCAGTCCGTCCCCGACATCTTGATGGTTCTGTCGGTCTTCGCGTTTCCGCGCTTCATGGTCCTGTTATAAAAATATGCGGTTTCCCCGATTCCTGCCGCAGCCAGGATTCCCGCTGCAGCTACAATGTTTTTCAATGCTCCCAATGGTTTCACCATCCTTTTTTTGCTGTTCCCATGTGTCTGTCTTATTTATTTTTCTTCGCTTCCTTCGCCGCTGCCTTCTTGACCGCCGTCTTTACTACGGTATTCACAACCTTGTCGGCCGCTTTTTTTGCGATGCTCTTTTCCTGCGCAGCGCCTTTCTTCAGCTCTATGATCTCCTTTAACCGCAGCGCCTTCTCAATATTGCCCTCCACCCGCAGCTTCTGATCCGTAAATGCCGCGATGGGGTCCATCTCTCCGTCTGCGATCTTGAGAAGCACCTCAGATGAACAGATAAACATGGCGTCTCTGTCATAATATTCATAGGGCTCTACATGGAGCACACCGTCCTTTACCTCCACATAGAAAGCGCCGCCGGCTTCCTCGTCCTCAATGTTAAACTGAAACGCAAGATGCTCGTGTATATCGCTCACATCCGCTCCCATAAATTTCCCCTTGATCTCATAAAATAAATCTGCGTAAGTCATCCTTTTCCTCCTTGATTTCCCACTGTTGCTGCCAGATGGCTGTTCCTATGTCCCAGCCGTCTGCTTAAAATACAATCGACCAACGGTCGAATTGATTTAAGTAAACATTACCACATTCTTCGACCGTTGGTCAACTATATTTTTGTCCAATTTAAGGGGAATTTTTCCATGTTTTTTGTGGAATAATTCTCTTTTACCCGATCAGAATCCTCTTCCCTTCAAATGCAAAGCCGTAGCAGCGGATTCGTTCTCCTGAGATCCCTTTTGCAGTCAGCACCGCAGCATATTGCTTTTCTTTGATCTGCGCCAGGGCGCTCTGAACCGTTTCCTCCAATGTAGTCTCTATACTCCCGCCTAAAATACTACAGGTTATTCCAAACCTCCCGTATATCCTCCATTTCCACCTGCTTCTCAATCTGGTTCACGATCTGATCGCTGCTGACGCTGGCGATCTCGGCCTGGCTGGAATCCATCCAGACATAGCAGATAAAGCACAAGATCCCAAGCGTCAGCCGAAAGAGGAATGTGTCTCTGGGATATGCGGATTCCTGGTCGTCATACAATTCATGATAAATACTTCCGTATCTGGGATGGACCGCAGGGATAAAATGGTTGTCGTCGTACCGTTTTCTTGTCTGGCGCAGAAGCTCTCTGCGGCGTGCCTCGGGATCGTTCATAGCAGGCTTCCTTTCGTTTTTCGATCTTTGTATCCCGGGGGCTTGAGTCCGCCGGATACTTGTATCGAATATATATGTACAATCCCCGATATTTAGAACTTTTCCCCTCTGGAATCCTGCATGAAGTGACACCGTCAAAACAGGATCAAAACCCCCCAGCTTCTGTCTGCATTTTTTGTCCGCGCATATTTCCGGATGTATACATTTCCCACAGTTTCCGCCCCTGAAGCGGCAGAAACTGCCAGCCCGTCTTACCGGTCTGACAGTTCCTTTGTAATATCCTCCCATGTGATCCCCCGTTCCACCATCAGCACCATCAGATGGTACATAAAATCCGAGACCTCATACTTGATCTCTTCCGGATTGGGGTTTTTGGAGGCAATGATGATCTCCGTGGCTTCCTCTCCCACTTTTTTCAGTATCTTATCAATTCCCTTTTCAAACAGATAATTGGTGTAGGACCCTTCCTTTGGATTCTGCTTGCGGTCCACAATAGTCTTATACACGGACTCGAATACCTGTAAGGGGTTCTTGGCGTCAAAATCATTTCCTGCAATGGACTGGAAAAAGCAGGTCCGGTTCCCGGTGTGGCAGGCCGCGCCGATCTGCTCCACCTTCGCCAGCAGCGTATCCTTGTCGCAGTCCACGGTCAGCATCTTCACATACTGGAAATGCCCGGAGGTTTCCCCCTTGATCCACCGTTCCTGCCGGCTCCGGCTGTAGTAGGTCATCTTGCCGGTTTTGATGGTATGCTCAAATGCGTCTTCATTCATATATGCCATCATCAGCACTTCATTGGTCTTATAGTCCTGGACGATCACCGGGATCAGGCCGTCGGAATTTAGTTTAAACTCCGCAAAATCCATAATGCTTTCAAAGGAAGTCATCCGGATGCCTTCCTCCAGGCAGACATTTTTAAACGCGTCAAAGTCCATGTCCTTCTGACTGATAAAGAGGCCGGAAACACCCTTGACCCCGTCGGACTTCAGGATCTTGAGAATCTCGTTCTGCTCCATCGTATCTGTCACCACCACGCAGGGAATCTCCGTAATGTTTACAACGGAATTGAGGTCCAGCCTGTGCATGAATATCATTTCCGTACAATATTTCTCAATCTGGTGCTGGTGCTTGAACAGCGCGTCGAAATCATTCAGCGACACGGCGATCCGTTCCTTTCCGTACCGCAGGGCAGCCTCCTCTAAAAGCTTCAAGGTTCCGGGCTTGGACAGGTTCAAAAGGGCCCGCTTCGCGCCGGCGTACAGAATCTTTTTTACATCCTCCTGACGGCGGATATTTCCGCCTGCCACCATGGGAATGCTGATGACCCGGTTGATCTTTTTCATCAGGTCAATGGCTTCTTCATGGTTCTCATCCGAATTGGACAGATCAAACACAATCAGCTCGTCTGCCCCCCGTTCTCCATAATGCTTTGCAAGGGAAACCACGTCATCCGATATCACGGTTTTATCGTCAAACCAGCGGACGGCCTTGGCGCCGTCGATCAGGATACATGGGGTTAACCTTTTATAACTCATAGTATGTTCTCCTTCTATATTTTTTCCTACAGGCTTCCTTTCGTAGACCAGACGCCCTGCATCCGCGGCTCCTCCATGACTGCCCCGTCCAGCGCCTTTCCAAACGCCTTGAACAGCGCCTCCGCCATATGATGGTTATTGCCGGCATCCAATATCTTCAGATGCAGGTTCATAGCCGCGCTGTAAGAAACGGCGTAAAAAAATTCCCGGACCATTTCCGTGTCCAGCGTACCCAGACGTTCCGCCGTAAATTCCGCATCCATCTTAAAATACGGCCGGCCGGACAGATCCACGGCGCAGAGGGCAAGGACCTCATCCATCGGCAGGATAAAGCTTCCATAGCGCCGGATTCCCGCCTTATCTCCCAGCGCGCCGGCAATGGCCTGGCCCAGGACGATCCCGGTATCCTCCACCGTATGGTGGCAGTCCACCTCCAGATCCCCCTTCACCTGCACCTCCAGGTCAAACAGCCCGTGCCGCGCAAATCCGTCCAGCATATGGTCAAAAAACGGGATTCCGGTATCAATCCGGTTCTTCCCCTGCCCGTCCAGATTGATGGACAAGGTGATCTCTGTTTCCTTTGTTTTTCTCGTACAGCTTCCCATCCGTTCTTTCATACGCAAATCCTCCTTCTTCCGGCCGCTTTCATACCGCCCTGTACAGAAAGTCGGCCGTCTGCAGGCTTTCTGTATGCGGCAATTCCCATTCTCTCTCATCCGCCCCTTAAAAACAGCGGCACAGCCCTATTCTTCGAACCGCACCCTGACGGAATTTGCATGGGCCGTCAGCTGTTCCGCTTCCGCAAACTGCTCAATATCCTCGCGCACTTGTTCCAGCGCTTCTCTGGAATAGGCAATGATACTGGATTTTTTCAGAAAATCGTCCACCGACAGGGGCGAAAAAAACTTGGCCGTCCCGTTGGTGGGCAGGATATGGTTCGGTCCCGCGAAATAATCTCCCAGAGGTTCGCTGCTGTACTCCCCGATAAAGATGGCTCCCGCATTGCGGATCTTGGTCATGACCTGATAGGGGTCCGCCGTCATGATCTCCAGGTGCTCCGAGGCGATCTCGTTGGCCGCGTCGATGGCGTCCTCCAGCGTATCCGCCACCAGGATATGCCCGTAATTGTCCAGTGACTTCCGGATGATCTCCCCCCTGGAAAGCTCCTGGATGAACCGGTCTGTTTCCCGGGATACCTGCTCTGCTAACTCCCTGCTGGTAGTCACCAGGATTGCCGACGCCAGCTCATCGTGCTCCGCCTGGGACAACAGGTCTGCCGCCACATACCGGGGATTGGCCGTCTCATCTGCCAGGACAAGGATCTCGCTCGGCCCCGCGATGGAATCAATGCTGACATGCCCGTAAACCGCCTTTTTCGCCAGCGCCACATAGATATTGCCGGGGCCCACGATCTTATCCACTTTGGGGATGCTCTCTGTCCCGTAAGCCAGCGCCGCGACTGCCTGCGCTCCGCCCACTTTGTAGACCGCCGTCACCCCCGCCTCTTTTGCGGCAACCAGGGTGGTTGGATTCACTTTTCCGTCTTTTCCCGGAGGCGTCACCATGATGATCTCTTCCACCCCCGCCACCTTTGCGGGCATCACATTCATCAGCACGGAGGAGGGATACACCGCCTTTCCGCCGGGTACGTAGACGCCCACCCGCCTTAACGCCGTGACTTTCTGCCCCAACATGGTGCCGTTCGGCTTGCTGTCAAACCAACTGTACTGCATCTGCTTCTGATGGTAGGCTTCAATATTGGCCAGCGCCCTGCGGACGATCCGCAGCAGGTTTTCATCCATCTGCGCGTAAGCCTCCCGCACCTCTTCCTCTGTCACCAGGATATTCCCCGGGTGGATGTCCGCCCCGTCAAATTTTTTGGTATAATCAAATACAGCCTCATCCTGTTTCTCCCGGACCGTGTCCAGAATCTCCTGGACACAGGCCTCATACTCTCCATAGCTATTGGGACTGCGTTTGAGCAGGTCCTCTAACAGGTTTTTCTTGGTATTCTCATCCAAACTCTCAATCCGCATGTTTTTCCTCCTGTAAAAGCGTTCTTAAACTGGTGATCAGCTCCCGCACCCGCTCATTTTCCATCCGCATGCTCACCGGGTTGACGATCATCCGCGCGGACAGCGGGCAGACCTCCTCCAGCACGACCAGCCCGTTTTCCTTCAATGTAGATCCCGTCTCCACAATATCCACGATCACTTCCGACAGCCCCACGATGGGCGCCAGCTCGATAGATCCGTTCATCTTAATGATCTCCACGGTCTGATGCTTTTTATTGTAAAAATAATCCTTTGCGATGTTGGGATACTTGGTCGCAACACGGATCAGCTCCCGGTGCTTTAGAAGCTCCGCCGTCTCCTGATATCCGCAGACACACATCCGGCATGCCCCGAAGCCCAGATCCAGCACCTCATGGACCTTTCTGCCTTCCTCTACGATGGTGTCCTTTCCCACCACGCCGATATCCGCCGCTCCGTACTCCACATACGTCGGAACATCCGGTCCCTTGGCCAGAAAAAATTTCAGCTTCCGCTCTTCATTTACAAAAATCAGCTTTCTGGAACTCTTATCCTTCATCTCCTCGCAGGTGATCCCCAGCTTCTCCAGCATTTCCAGAGTCTTTTTCGCAAGCCTCCCTTTCGTCAGCGCAAATGTCAGATACTTCATTCCGTGACCCTCTCTTTTCCGTAGTCAACCGTCTTTTCCTTTCCGGTCCTGAAATTCACCAGCTCCACCGTGCCGTCCTCCTGCAGATACAGCATGCTCACCGCCTGGGTGCGCATTCCATATTCCCGGAACTTCTCCTTATTCTCCGACGCCCCCCGCTTGAGCATCTCAATGCAGCGGCCCTTTTCCCGGAACTCACGCGCAAAGGACAGTGCCCATTTCAGCGTCTTCTCCGTATAGACGATCAGATTGTTGTGCTTGGTTTCTATGGTAATCTTCTGGCGGCTCAGCGCGCTGGTCAGCTCATCCACGATCATGGCAAATCCGATAGAAGGCGTCCGCTTGCCGAACTTCTCCAGCAGGTGGTCGTATCTTCCGCCCCGCACTACCGCATCTCCGGTTCCATACGTATAGGCCCGAAAAATGATGCCTGTATAGTACATATAGCTCCCGCTCATGCTCAGATCAAAGGAAATGTGCTTCTCCACGCCGTAATGGATCAATACCTGGTAAATCTTTAAAAGCCGCGCAATGGCAGCCTTCGCTTCCGGAGTCGGCGCAAGCCTTGCGGCCTCTGAGAGCACCTCCACTCCGCCCATCAGCTCCGGGAGCGCAGAAAATGCCTCTTTGATCTCCTCCGATACGTCTTCCTGGTCCAGGATCTCTTCCACTCCGAAATAATTGCGGTTGTTGATCAGAGTAAAGATCTCCTCCGTAAGCTCTTCCGTAAGCCCTGCCGCTACCATCAGTCCCCGGATAAAATTCACATGTCCGATGTTCACTTGAAATTCTGTCAGCCCGGCTCTTTTCAGTCCGTCCACCACCATGGCCAGCATCTCCGCGTCCGCCTCAATGGAATCCTCGCCGATCAGCTCCGCCCCAAGCTGGGTGTTTTCCTTGAGCCTTCCCTGATAGCTGGAATGGTTGATAAACGTATTGCCCACATAGCACAGCCGCAGCGGACAGTCCTCCTCCTCAAACAACGTAGCCGCAGCCCGGGCGATGGACGGTGTGATATCCGGACGCAAGGCAAGCGTATTGCCCTCCCGGTCAAAAAACTTATATAATTCCCTGGAGGAGATGGTCCCGATCTCCTTCCGGAACACGTCAAAATATTCAAACGTCGGGGTCTGGATGTCCTGATAGCCGTACAGGTGGAGCAGTTCATGAAGCTTTTCCTGAACCGCCAGTTTTTTCCTGCATTCCGTACTGTAAATGTCCCGGACTCCCTCCGGTGTATGTAATTTCTGTTCCATAATTATAGAACCCTTTCTTTACTTCGCTACAGTGCTAAAATCTTCTGTCATTATACGAAGTTTCGATTCGAATGTCAATCCCTGCTGTCCAAATCCTTCTGAATATAGTCCAGGTAGGGGACAAAGCAGTTATTTTTCAGTGACATAAAATATTCCTCATTCAGTTCGTCAAACCGGATACTTTTGCGCCCTCCCTCCTGAGCGCGGTCCCAGAACCTTCGGATTTCCGCATATTTCATATAATACAGCCTGTTTTTTCCGCTGTAGTAGATCAATAAAAAAGAAATCCCGCCCTGGCGTTCAAACTTTTCCATAAAACGGATCTGGTGCTCATGCACATTCTGCAGAGGGAAGGTATCCACTGAGCATTCCTTGGCATCAAAGCAGACTGGAATCCCCTGAACCGCCCCGATATAATCCACTGTACTGATCTTGTCAAAATATGCCAGCGTGATATGCCGGTGCTCCTTGTCGATCTGTACCGGAGTAATGGGGGTGGGAATCTTCTGGATCAGCGCCAGATTCCATTCCTCATACCGTTCATTTGTCCGGTTGATCAGATCCTCCAGGGTAGATCCCCTGAGGCCGCGCGAGTTCCATGTCGCCATATTGTCCTGCTCCTTTATCCTTCTGAATAATTTTCATCTTTTCCTGCCTTCTTCCCAGTGACAGCGGCCGACCTATCTTCGTCCTCTGCCGTTTCCTCAAAAAATCTCCGAATATCCCGTCTTTTCCCGGCAGATGCGCTGAAACAAGTCCGGCGGAGGCGCCTGAAACTCTCTGCCCGACAGATATCCCAGCGCGCCTTCCGTATCCGGCATTCGAAGCCTCCACGCATGAAGAAGCTGAGATTTCAGGCCATACTGCTTTTGATAAATGTCGTTGATCCTGCGGATCCCATACTTATAATCCCCCAGGATCGGATGCCCCTTTGACGCGAGATGGGCGCGGATCTGGTGGGGCTTTCCGGTCACCAAATGGACTTCCAGAAGCGTACATTCCCCGCCTGACGCAAGGGGACGGTATTCGGTCTCGATCCGGACACCTCCCGGCATCTCATGCTCCGCTATCCGGACATAATTTGTCTTTTCCTCCTTCACCAGATATCCTTTGACGGCTTCCGGCTGTTTTACTTTTCCATAAACCAGGCAGAGGTAATATTTTCCAATGGAACGCTCCTTAAAAAAGCGGCTCAGCTCCTGCAGGCCTGCCAAGCTCTTTCCGGCAGCGAGGATCCCGCTGGTGTTCCGGTCCAGCCGGTTGCAGACCGAGGGCCGGAAAGTCTTTAATTCTTCTTTTGTCAACGCGCCTGTGTCCAGCAGATACCGGGTCAGATGCTCCACGGCGGATACGTCCTCCTCCCGGGCCTTCTGGGACAGCATCCCCGCCGGCTTGTTCAGCAGAAGCACATGGGTGTCCTCGTAGAGGATATCCAAAGCTTTTGCCCTGCCTGCATGTACACCCTGAGCGCGGTCCGACGCGTTCCCCGAAAATTTTTCTATGGTTTCTTCCGAAAGGAACAGCTTTACTGCATCTCCCTGAGAAAGTTTTTCGGATCCGGACGCCTTTTTTCCGTTTAATGTGATATTCTTTTTCCGAAGCATTTTATACAGGAAGCTTTTGGGCGCCTCCTTCAAAAATTTTGCCAGCAGTTTGTCCAGCCGCTGGCCCGCCTCATTTTCCGTGATGCGAATTTCCCGCACGTCTCTCCTCCGTTCCTGAAAACGATTCTTTCCTGCAAGATTCTGTCCGAAAAACCGGTTTCTGGTTTTTACACCCATGCAGCAAAGGCCCCATCTGCATTTCTACAGAGAAAGATTCATGATCACATGCGCAATCTGCCCTTCCTCTTCTTTCGTATCTGCCTTTTCTACGGCCGCGATATTCTCCAGCCCTTCCACGATGGAGAGGAATTGCTTATACTGGTCGTACATCTTAACAGAAACCTCGGGAAAATCGTTCTGGCGCAGCATCTTCCGCAGATAAGCCGCTGTCTCCTGCAGGTCCGCTTTTTTTCCGGTGGTATATCCGTAGACCTTTTGATGGGAGATCACCATGCAGTCGATGGGCATGATCTTCTCCGTGCTTGTCACCACCAGGTCATAGATCACCGTCAAATGCGGCGCTTTTGTCCCGATCTCGTCAGGCAGAGCCGGATCCACCGTCTTATAAGGGATCCGCGTGATGACCCCCACCAACGCCTTGCAGGCGGGAAGGCATCCCACCACGGCGACCACCGTCAGCAGGTTCTTTTTGGAATGGGTCTGGCTGTAGCCCAGCAGAAATACGGCGATTACGATGGCAAAATATACCACTGTACGCAGGATCTCAATCTTTAGTTTTTCGCGCAGATAACCCGGCGTTCCTTTTTCATATTTTATCATGGTTTCCCTCCCATAAAAGCTAATATCAGACGATGAGGCAGCAGCTTGGACGCCGCGTGGGCGCACTTCATGGGCAGCCCGTATACGGAAATATCCTTTCCTGCCCGGCTGTCCAGCAGAGCCTTCCTCACCACACCCTGGGGCCGGACCTTCACCAGCTTTTTCAGCGGATTGTCCAGTTCCCCAGAAACCCGGAAAAATTCCGTATCCACCGGCCCCGGGCAGACTGCGGTGACATAGATCCCCCGTCTTTTCAGCTCCGCCCTCAGGCTTCTGGAAAAGCTCAGCACGTACGCTTTGGTCGCCGCATAGACCGCAAAAGAAGGCTGGGGAGAAAAGGCAGCGGCGCTTGCCATCTGGATGATCCTGCTGCCTCTGGAAAGACAGGGCAGGCAGCAAAATGTGATCCTGGAAAGCGCGGTGCAGTTCAGCTCGATCATTTCCGCCTGCGCAGTCTTATCTTCCTCCAGAATGTCTTCCACCGTCCCGCTTTTCCCGAAGCCGGCGCCGTTCACCAGCATCCGAATATCCGGAGCTTCCTCCCGAAGCAGCTTTTCCAGCTTCTCATACACCTCTTCCCGGAGCAGATCCCCCTCCAGAATCCGGATCGGGACCCTGGAAAGCTGGTTCAGCTCCTGGAGTCTGTGCCCTCTGCGGGCGATCACCCAGATCTCATCCAGATTCCGATAAAAATGTCCCATCTGCTTTACAAATTCTCTCCCGATGCCGGAAGATGCCCCTGTCACTACCGCAATTTTCATAACCTGACTGCCTCCTTGCACGATTGCTCCCCCTTCATCTTTTTCCGCTTCTCTTAAGTTCTCTCCTGCCTTCCTGATGTTCTCTTTTGATTTCCGGATTCCTTCTTTTGATCTCCTGATCTTTTCTTCCCGAACGCTTCCCTTTCCTTCTCGCTTCCGGCTCTTTCTTTTGAGCCTTCTCCCCGGACAGCTTCTTCGGCCGAATCAGACATTTTTGATCAAATCCGATCAGGTCCGTGCGTCCGGCCTTGATGAGCGCTTCCTTCACCAGGTCATAATTGGCCGGATTCCGGTATTGGATCAACGCTCTCTGCATGGCCTTCTCATGAGGATTCTTCGGTACATAGACCGGCTTCATCGTCCGGGGATCCAATCCCGTATAATACATGCAGGTGGATATGGTGGACGGCGTGGGATAAAAATCCTGCACCTGCTCCGGCATATACCCCATGTCCCTGCAGAATTCCGCAAGCTCCACGGCCTCCTTCCAGGAAGAGCCCGGATGGGAGGACATCAGATAGGGAACCAGATACTGCTCCTTCTGAAGCCTCCGGTTCATCTTCACAAACCGATCCACAAATTGCTGATATACCTGATTCTTCGGTTTTCCCATCAATTCCAGCACCCCGTCCGACACATGCTCGGGAGCCACCTTTAGCTGCCCGCTCACATGATGGCTGCAAAGCTCCCGCAAAAAAGCCGGATCCGAATCCGCAAGCAGATAATCGAACCGGATCCCGGACCGGATAAAGACCTTTTTCACTCCCGGAAGCTCTCTCAATGCACGGAGGATGTCCACGTATTCCCTGTGGTCCGCCTGCAGATTTTTACAGGGCTTCGGGAACAGACACTGTTTCTTCGGGCAGACGCCAAGCTCCCATTGCTTTTCGCAGGACGGATGACGGAAGTTCGCCGTGGGGCCTCCCACATCATGGATATATCCCTTAAAATCCGTTTCCTTTGTCATCTGTCTGGCTTCCTCCAGCAGGGATTCCCGGCTCCTGCTCTGTACGATCCTTCCCTGATGGAAGGTCAGGGCACAGAAGCTGCAGCCGCCGAAGCATCCCCGGCTGCCGGTCAGGCTGAACCGGACCTCTTCAATAGCCGGTACGCCGCCCAGTGCCTGATAGGACGGATGAAAGGTTCGCATATAAGGCAGTCCGTAGATATCATCCATTTCCATCTGCGTCAGGGGCTTTGCCGGAGGATTCTGTACCACATAGACATTTCCCGGGTAAGATTCCGCAAGCCGCCTTCCGGAAAACGGATCCGTATTGCAGTACTGGATATAGAAGCTTTTGGCATATTCCCGCTTATCCCGCCGCATTTCCTCAAAGGACGGCAAAAGCAGTGCGTCGTATACCGAATCCAGACTCCGTGTCCTGACTACCGTTCCTTCGATATAAGTCAGATCCCTGACAGAAATGCCCGCCTCCAGAGCTTCCGCGATCTCCACGATGGAACGCTCCCCCATGCCGTAAGAGATCATGTCTGCTCCGGAATCCAGAAGGATGGAATGCTTCAGCCTGTCCGACCAGTAATCATAGTGCGCAAGCCGCCGAAGACTGGCCTCGATCCCGCCCAGGATCACGGGCGTATGCTTGTAGGTCCTGCGGATCAGATTGCCGTAGACCACTGCCGCGTAGTCCGGCCGCTTTCCCATGACACCGCCCGGGGTATAGGCATCCGCTGCCCGCCGTTTTCTGGAAACCGCATAATGGTTGACCATGGAATCCATATTTCCCGCAGACACGAGAAACGCAAGCCTTGGCTCCCCGTATACTGTGATACTTCTGTCATCCTTCCAGTCCGGCTGGGACAGGATGGCCACCCGGTAGCCGCGGCTTTCCAGGAGCCGGCTGATGATGGCATGTCCAAAGGAGGGATGATCCACATAGGCATCCCCGATTACATAGACAAAATCCACCTGGTCCCATCCGCGCGCCTCCATATCCTCCCGGCAAAGCGGTAAAAATTTCTGTTCCATCTTTTTACTCCATACAATCCTTCACCATGCAAAAGCGGCAAGCCAGCCCTTGCATTGGTTTTGCAAGTGAAACGCTTTGTTCCGTCAGACTCTTTCTGCTCTCCTGCAGATTTCATAGGTTCCGTCCCAGATTTCTCTGTAATCCCGGATATAATAATCCGACAGCTTTCGTTTCTCGGCTTCACAGGGGGCGGAAAACAGATCATCGACTGCGCACACACTCATGCCCGCGCGCTTTCCGGCCCGGATCCCGTTCGGAATATCCTCAAATACCAGACATTCCCGCGGCAGAACCTCCATCTCCATGGCTGCTTTTAAGTAGACATCCGGGGCAGGCTTTCCGTTTTGTACTTCATCGGATGTAATGACTGCAGAAAAATAATCCCGGATATGCAGGGCGTCCAGAGCCGTAAATGCCAGCTCCCGGGAATTGCTGGTGGCGATCCCCATGAGGATTCCCCGCCGCTTCATCCGCTCCAAAAATTCCCCCGCCCCCGGCTTTAACGGCACACGGGTCCGGTACAGCTCCCGGGTCATCTCGGTCCATTCCCTGCAGATATCCTCCACGGCACAGTCCAGAACCGGAAACTGATCCAGAAAATACTGCGCCGTCTGCACATAGCTCATTCCCTCGATATCTTTATGAAAGGTTTCCGGCGGGGTGATCTTATGCTTCTTCATATATTCCCGGTCCACCTCCGGCCACATCCACATCGAATCCACCAGAGATCCGTCCATATCAAATATAACTGCCTTTTTTTCTTTTAACATAGTATATCCATCTCCTGCGTATTTAATGTCCGGTATTCTCCCGGTTTCAGCGATTCGTCCAGCACAAGCGGCCCCATCCGCAGGCGTTTCAGATACAGCACTTCCTTGCCGGCTGCCTGAAACATCCGCTTGACCTGATGGAATTTTCCCTCCCGGATGGTCAGCTCAATCTCTGAGATCTCTCCGGCTTCCAGAATACGAAGTTCGGAAGGAAGGGTCCGTTTTTTTTCTCCGATATCAACGCCCTGGCGGAAGCATTCCACATCCTCCTCTGTGACTCTGCCCCGGATCCTTGCAAAATAAACCTTGTCCACATGCTTCTTCGGAGACAGCAGCCGATGGGCCAGATCCCCGTCATTGGTGATGAGCAGAAGCCCTTCCGTATCCTTATCCAGACGCCCTACCGGAAACAGGTCTTTGCGCATCCGGCTTTCGATCAGATCCACGACACAGCGTTCTTTTGTGTCCTCAGTCGCGGAGATCACGCCTGCGGGCTTGTTCAGCATATAGTATTCAAACTCCCGGTAAGCCGCCGGCTGTCCGCCAAACAGCACCTGATCCGCTTCCGTATCCACCTTATATTCCGGCTCCCGTATGGTCTGTGCATTGACCTGCGCCAGCCCTTTGCGGATTGCTTTCTTCACTTCACTCCGGGTCCCCAGCCCCATGTCTGCCAGAAATTTATCCAGACGCAGCTTCATACTTGTCCCCCTTCCACGCAAAAAACCTGCCGCCGACAGCTTTTCCGCATACGATGGCATCCAAAATCCCCGCCGCAAAATATCTATGACATCCACCGCCACCCCGGCAGGTATTTATTTTTCAGAACCTGGGAGGCCAGCTTTCCGAAGCCCAGCGGATATCCGTCCACACAGACCAGATACCAGCCTTTTTCACTGGGCGAAACCAGATCCTCCACATCCAGAGTCTCCCCCTTCAGGTAACGGATCACACGCTCATCCTCCACGGAAAAATCCAGAATGTTTCCGTAATCTTCCTTTTTCAGATACATGGCAAGTGCCTGTCCCGGTTCAAAACGGTTCTTCTTCAATTCCCCCAGCAGCAGCCCGGAGCGTAAGAAACGGATGCCCCGCAGCTCCGGCATTCCTTCCGGCATATAATAGACCCGTTCCTCCCGGATCTCCAGCCGTCTCCGGTCCAGCTCCAGACGCAGGCTCCCCAGAAATTCTTCCAGTTCCTCCGGCAGCTTCCGTTTTCCCGACGTCCCGCTTCTTCCTGGGGCTCCGGCATGATCATCCCAAGACTCTTTTTTTCTCAATAATGCGATAAAATGCCCTTCCCCCTGCATCTTATGGGGAAAGATCCGGACTGTCTTCTCAAATTCCGGACGTTTGCTTTCCGTAAATTCCGGACGCCCGGGGCAGAAGCCCTCATACCCTTCCATTTCACAGATCTCAAGCTCCGGGCATTGGCGCGTCAGATATTCTATGATCCGTTCATTTTCCTGCGGATCAAAGGTACAGGTGGAATAGAGAAGCATCCCTCCGGGCCGGAGCATGGCCGCGGCCTGAACCACGATACTGCGCTGAAGCCTGGAAAAAAATTCCGGCCCATGCTCCTCCCAGGCTTTGATCATCTTCTTTTCCTTCCGGAACATTCCTTCCCCGGAGCAGGGAGCGTCGATCAGGATCTTGTCAAAAAATTCCGTGAAATGAGACACCAGCTTTCCCGGCTCCTCGCTGGTCACCAGCACATTTCCGATTCCCAGCAGTTCCAGATTTTTCAATAATCCCCTGGCCCTGGAATTGCTGATATCGTTGGCCACCAGCATCCCGGTCCCATTGAGCTTTGCCCCCAGCTCCGTCGCCTTTCCGCCGGGCGCCGCGCAGACATCCAGCACATAGTCTCCCGGCTCCACGGGAAGCCTGCTGGCAGGGGTCATGGCGCTGGGCTCCTGAAGGTAATACAGTCCCGCAAAATAATACGGGTGCTTTGCCGGCTGTACCCGGTCCCCGTCATAGTAAAACCCGTTCGGTATCCAGGGCACCGGGGTCAGCGGCCAGGGAGCGATCTTTAGAAACTCTTCCGCGGATATCTTTCTTGTATTCACTCGAAGCCCGTAATGGCGCGGTTCCTCAAAGCACTGCAGGTATGTTTCATATTCCTCCTGCAGCAAAAGACGCATCTTTTCTTCAAATGCTTCTGGTAATTTCATGGTTATTCCTCTCTGGATGCGGGCAATTCCCGTAATTCCCGTATTATTTCGAAATTAATGCAATGATGTACTAGTAGGCGCATTTCACCCTGCGGTCTTCCACATATCGGAGCGGGTAATATGGATTCACGCTGATCTCCTGATCCCCTATAACCAGATAGATCCCCAGATGCAGGTGTACCGGAAAATTCCCGGTAGTCCCCTCCACCTTACTGTAGCCGGTATCCCCCATAAATCCCAACAGATCGCCGGCCTTCACGGAATCCCCTTCTTCGATATCCGCATAGGAATCCAGATGGGCATAATAAAAATAAGCGCCCCCGGGAGCCGTGATCCCCAGCCGGTATCCGCCCTTTTCCAGCCATCCCTTGTGCTGGATGACCCCGTCCGTCATGCTGACCACCGGGTAAAGCCCCCGCTCGTTTGTGGAAGCCATGATATCTGTCCCCTCATGCCCCCGCTTTCCTCCGTAATTCCTCTCAAACATCCAGGAATCCTCGTAGGTGACCTCTGCCTGGACTCCATTGGACGGAACCGGTATCGGAAAATATTGCAGATCATTCCAGACTGCTTTGCAGGCGTCCCGGTACAGCTCCCACCCCTGCTTCTCGGACCAGATCTTTTCCAGCCTGGAAAAGGTCTCCGCCGAGCAGGGATACTGGAAAGCCTCCTGTCCGAAATGATTTTCCAGCCAGTAGAGACCTAAGTCTCTGCCCGGATCCTCCGACATCCGGATATGCTCCAGCATTTCGGAATCCATCCTCTGCCTGCGGTATCCTTCTGACGACAGGATGCCTTCATTCAGTCTGCTGTACCGGCTCCTGGCGGTCAGGATATGTATGTTCACTACAAGAAAAAAACAGAGGATCATACAGTACAGCGCATACCGGACGGCCATTTGGTGAGCCGTCCGGTGCCCGCGCATTGCCCGGCGCTTCTTCCGAAAATAGATCCTTGCTCTGATATCACTTGTTTTCAAAAACGCATTGCCCCGGTTCGTTTTCTTATACTATATGAGGCAGTGTTCAGATTATTTACATCTCTTTAAAATTATTTTCAGGACATTCCAGATCTTTTCTGCCGAGGCGATCTCCAGCCGTTCGTTGAAGGAATGTACGTCCCGCATATTCGGGCCGAAGGAAATGCAGTCCAGCTCCGGCTTCTTGCCGCTGAGCAGCCCGCATTCCAGTCCGGCATGGATCGTTGTAATCTCCGGACGGACTCCGAACACCTCTTCAAAGGCATCCGCGGCGATGGGACGGATCCGGGAAGATTCTCTGTAGGTCCATGCCGGATATCCGCTGTCGATATTCCAGTTTCCGCCCAGCAGGTCCGTCAGGCAGATCAGACGGTCCTGAAGTTCCTGCAGCTTGGTGGAAATGCCGCTTCTCACCAGCACGAGGAATCGAACACCTTCCTCCCCGTTCCCTACTATACCCAGATTATCGGAGGTTTCTACCAGCCCTTTCAGGGAACGGCTGTATTCATCCACCCCGTTGGGGCAGTTCACCAGGAAGCCGACCACTTTTTTCATGGATTCTCCAGTAAATACCGTGTATTCCTTTTCCCCCAGCTCCGTAATCCGGATATCCAGCTCCGGCTCATCCGCGCCAAATTCCTGCCTCCATTCGTCCTTCATGGCTTGGATCATCCGGATCGCTTTTTCCGGTTCCTGTACAACAATGCTGCTTTTGCTCACGGACGCAATCACATTTTCTCTGGTGCCGCCGCTGATCTCAACAAGAAAAATCTCCTGCTCCCTGCCAAGACGGTACAGCATCCGGCCCGCCAGCTTGTTGGCATTGCCCCGCTGCCGATCAATCTCCACGCCGGAATGCCCTCCCTTAAGGCCGCAGATCTCCACCAGGAGTCCGCTTCCCTTTGCGGTAGTCTTCTGCACCGGGATCTCACAGGAAAAACGGAAGCCCCCGGCGCATCCTGCGGTCAGAGTGTCGTCCTCCTCGGAGTCCAGATTAAGCAGCATCTTTCCCTGGAGCCTGGACAGATCCACATTGGCCGCGCCGTCCATGCTGACCTCCTCGTCCACCGTAAAGAGCGCCTCCACCGGCGGGTGCTCCAACGTCTCATTGTCCAGGACTGCCAGCGCCATGGCGATAGCGATTCCGTTGTCCGCTCCCAGTGTGGTATCCTTTGCCGTCACATATCCGTCCTCCACCATCAGCTCCAGCGGATCGGTCAGGAAATCATGATCCGAGTGTTCCGTTTTTTCACAGACCATATCCAGATGCCCCTGGATGATGATAGGCTCACTGTTTTCATATCCCTTTGTTCCCGGCTTTTTGATGATCACATTATTCCATTCGTCCTGATACACTTCCAGCTTCCGCTCATTTGCAAACCTCACGCAGTAATCGCTGATTCCCTTTGTATTGTAAGATCCCCTTGGGATCCGGCTAATCTCCTCAAAAAAATGAAATACTTCCTTTGGCTCGATGTTTTCTAATACCGCCATGTTGCTTTCCCCTTTCTGTCTCTTTTTTGATAGCAGCTGTGAGTCCCGGCCTCTTTTGGACTGCTGTTCACAGCCGTCTCACGCAAATGCGCCTCTTTTTCCATTTTGTCACAGCACACATAAAAAATCAACCAATTTCATATATCTTTAGTAATTATTCGTTGCTGCTCATACTTACAGTGTGAGCATGAACAATTATTCAAAACGGAGGATTCCGGATGAGTCGAAATCTGAAAGGACTTGGGATCGTTCTCTTATTCCTGATCATGCTTGTCTCTCCAAAAGCCGTTTTTGCAGGCGCAAGTGAAGGGCTTCTGCTTTGGTTCCAGATCATTCTTCCCACACTGTTTCCGTTTCTGCTTGTCACAAACCTGCTGCTTGTCACCGGAAACATGCATCTGATCAACGCGGCCTTCGGCACCTTCCTCACCCATGTCTTCGGTGTCTCTCCCAACGGCAGCTTTGCCGTGGTCACAGGCTTCTTATGCGGCTATCCCATGGGCGCCAAGACAGCGGCGGATCTGACCGAAGCCGGCTATATTTCCCCGGAAGAGGGCCGGTATCTCCTTTCCTTCTGCAACAATTCCAGCCCGGTATTTATCCTGAATTATGTGGTATGGAAAACACTGGAAACGGACGCTCTCCTGATCCCAACCCTTTTGATCCTGATACTTTCCCCTGTCCTGGTCAGCTTTATTACAAGAAAGAGCTTTTTACATAAAAAAGAGGCGTTCCATAACCTGAAAAAAAACGGCTTCACCAAAAGCGCCTGGTCCTTCCAGGAGATTGACCGCTGCATCATGGACAGCTTCGAAACGCTTGTAAAGGTGGGCGGGTATATCATCCTGTTTTCCGTCTTTCTGTCGCTGTTCGAGGCCCTTCCTGTGATTATACCGGGAGTTTCGGCTCTGCTCCCCCTTCTGGAGGTCACAAACGGCTTAGGTCTGCTCCGTGAAATGCAGCTCCCGCTGCAGCTTTTATACCCGGCCGTTCTGGGGCTGACTTCCTTCGGCGGCTTCTGCGCCGCCGCACAGACCCAGTGCATGGTGCACAAGGCCGGCTTTCCGATCCTGCCCTATCTCACGCAAAAACTGGCAGCCGCGCTGACTGCCAGTCTTATGGGTTCTCTCTATCTGTACCTAAGATGAATGTCACTCCACTCCGCCGCCCTGCTCATATCCGCTTCCATCCTCCTGGGGGATTGCCAGCTCCGCGCGGTTGTTCCGCACCACATCGTAGCACTCCTGCAGGGAATTGATCAGTCCGTCGTACTTGGTCGTATAGCTGTCCAGCGTGTGGCCGATGATGCTCTCCGCATTGGCCATCAGGTCGTCGGTATACTGGATAGCGCCGATCCGGATCGCGTTGGCGTCCGCCGTAGCGTTGTCTACAATCTCCTGAGCCTGGGCGGTTGCCTGAGTCACGATCTCATTGGCCTGCGCATAAGCCTGCTGCATGATCTCATGCTCGCTGACCAGCTCATTGGTCTGCATCTGCGCTTCCTCAATCAGGGCATCCGCTTTTGCCTGGGCATCCGCCAGAATCGCATCCCGGTTCGCAATGATCTTCTGATAGCGCTTGATCTCATCCGGCGTCTTCATCCGCAGTTCCCGAAGAAGCTCATCCAGATGTTCTTTATTTACGATGATTTTCGTGGTAGACAAAGGCTGATACTTGCAATCTCTGTCAATGTATTCTTCAATCTCTTCAATAATCTGCTCAATGCGGCTGCTCATAATCTACACGCTCCTTTTCTCTTTCCGTTCCTCTCCTGCCGTTCTCCGTCAGGCTTCTATCTTCTCTATCATCTGCTCAATGCGGCTGCTCATCATTAATAAGCCTCTTTTGCTCTCATCTTCTTTTCCAGTTCCCTTTTTACCGCCTCCGGAACAAACTGTGTCGTATCTCCGCCGAATGCGGCAATCTCCTTCACCGTCGTAGAACTCAAGTAGGAATATTCTATGCTGGTTGTTAAAAACATCGTCTCCACACCGGGTCCAAGCTTATGGTTGGTCTGGGACATCTGCAGTTCATATTCAAAGTCCGTGATCGCACGCAATCCCCGGATGATCAGCTCCGCTTCCATCTTCTTCGCGAAATCGATCAGCAGGCCGTCAAACGGTACGATCTCAATATTGTCGAATCCTGCCGACACTTCCTTTAACATTTTAACACGTTCCGCAACAGAAAACAACGGCATTTTCGCATTATTATTCAGCACTCCGACGATCAGCCGGTCTACAATCTTGCTGCTTCTTTTCATGATATCCAGGTGTCCGAATGTGACCGGGTCAAAGCTTCCCGGATAAATGGCTTTTAACATATCTCTTCCTTTCCGGCTTTTTCCATAAAAACGTGCTTGTTCGTCTTATAAACTTTTTCCTTCAGCAATGTAAATCCCAGCTCGTCCACATAGGAAAAATCTGTCTCCCTGGAGGCTTCCACGATAATCACCGTGTCCTCGTACACGAGTGCCGATCCTGACAGATATTCCAGAACTCCCCGCTCCAGCTCCTGGTTATAGGGCGGATCCATAAAGATATAGTCAAAAACCTTTTTTTCCTCCATCTGATACAGCGCCGTCATCACATCACGGTTCCATGTTACGGCTTTATTTTCCAGCTTTGTAAACTTTAAGTTTTCCTTGATGCAGGCCATGGCTTTTGGATTGTTTTCTACAAAAACGGCCTCCCGCGCGCCACGGCTGAGCGCCTCAATGCCGATTCCCCCGCTTCCGCTGAACAGGTCCAAAAACATGCAGTCGTAAATATAGGGCGCTATCATATTGAACAAGGTCTCCTTGATCCGGTCTGTGGTCGGCCGTGTATCAATGCCGTCCAGAGTTTTCAGTTGTAATCTTCTTGCGCTTCCCGCTATGACTCTCATACAGGCACCCCTTTCCACGTACAGCATAACTTTTCAAAACAGCAGACCGCAGAGCAGTCTGCCGTTTCTAACCATCATACATTTTTCAGCGATCATGTGAATTTTAGCAGAAAAAAGCACTCAGGTCAATCCTAAGTGCTTTTTTCTTTTGCTATTTCGCAATTTTTTTGCTATTTGCCAGCCATCTGCTTTTCCTGCTGTTCGATCATTTTCTTGACCATATAACCGCCGACAGAACCATTCTGTCTGGATGTCAGGTCACCGTTGTATCCGTCTGTCAACGGTACTCCCAGTTCGTCTGCTACCTCGTACTTAAACTTGTCAAGGGCTCCCTTCGCCTCCGGTACTGCTGCTCGATTAGATGAACGACTTGCCATTTTTATTTTCCTCCTTTTGCAACTTTTTGTAACTTTATCGTTACGCTTTCGTTTTTTTGTAACAAGTTGTTTTTTTGTTACAACCATATTATATGGAGGAATTCATCTTTTACACTGGAAGTTGCTTCCAAAACTTTTCCACCTGTACGGTTGCAATCCGAAATATCGGTTTTATGCAACTTATTGCAATAAAACCGATATTTCGGATTAGCAACCGTACAGATGGAAACTTTTTTATAAGGTTGTTTCCAGGGCATTCTGTGAAATCGCCTGTTCAAGCGCTTTTTTTAATCCGATGTTTTCCAGCGCTTCCAGCCCGGGATCCTCATCCAAAAGTACGTTTGCGGCTTCGCTCGCCGTCTGCAGTATTTTCGCGTCCTGATACACATCGCCCAGGCGGAAATCCATCACACCGCTCTGCCGGATCCCGAACAGATCTCCCGGACCGCGCAGCCGCAGGTCTTCCCCGGCAATAAAAAATCCGTCGTTGGATCTGTTCAGGATTTCCAGTCGTTCTCTCGTTTCCTCTGATTTTGACGCGCTCATGAAAATGCAGTAAGACTGGTGCTTTCCCCGTCCCACACGGCCCCGGAGCTGATGAAGCTGGGCAAGCCCGAAACGCTCGGAATTTTCGATCATAATCACAGACGCATTGGGAACATCAATCCCGACCTCAATCACCGTCGTGGAAACCAGCACCTGTATTTCATTTTTCGCAAAGGCCTCCATGATCTCGTCTTTTTCCGCCTGCTTCATTTTTCCATGCAGATAAGAAACCGCAATTCCTTTTCCCAACGCTTCCCGGACGATCTCCGTATAATCTGTCACATTCTCCACTTCCAGGCTGTCGCTTTCTTCCACCATGGGGCAGATGATATAGCACTGTCTTCCGGAGCAGATCTGCTTCCTCATAAAGCGATAGGCTGTCTCCCGATATCCGGTATCCACCACACAGTTTTTGATCGGAAGCCGGTTCTTTGGAAGCTCACCGATCACGGAGATGTCCAGATCCCCATATAGGATGATCGCCAATGTCCGCGGAATGGGCGTGGCGCTCATGACCAGGATATGGGGGCACACGCCTTTTCCGGCCAGCCGTTCCCGCTGCCTGACGCCGAAACGGTGCTGCTCGTCCGTCACTACCAGCGCAAGGTTTTGATACTCTGCTTTTTCCTGGATCAGCGCATGGGTCCCTATGATCAGATCCGCTTCTCCTGACGCGATCCGCCCGTAAGCCTCCTTTTTTTCCTTTCCCTTCATGGAGCCGGTCAGAAGCTCCGCGCGCAGCGGGATCTCATACTCCGCAAGCATTCTCCGGATATTCTCAAAATGCTGTCTTGCAAGCACCTCCGTGGGCGCCATCATCGCCGCCTGATAGCCGTTCAGTCCTGCATACATCATGGCAAGCAGGGCGACAATAGTCTTCCCGGAGCCCACATCTCCCTGTACGAGCCGGGACATCACATGAATTCCGGACATGTCCTGACGGATCTCCCGCCATACGGATTTCTGCGCGTCGGTCAGCTCATAGGGCAGCCGTTCCAGAAATCTCCCGATCAGCTCCGGATCCCGGAAGCAGTATGGATTGAGAACCCGTTCCTTTTGAACACTCATCATGCGCAGGGAAAGAATGAACATAAGAAACTCTTCGAACACAAGCCGTTCCCTTGCATGGTAAAATTCTTCCTTTGTCTCCGGGAAATGAATCCCCCGGACAGCCTCCTGGTATCCGGCAAGCCCATACCGCTCCGCGATTCCCTCCGGCAGGCTTCCTTCTCCCAGGTCGGTCATCTCCACCGCCTGACGGATCGCTTTTAAGACTGCGTTGTTGGTCAGCCCGGAGGTCAGAGGGTATACCGGCTGCAGAGAGGATCTTTTTTCTTCATATTTATTACTGGGATAAAAGATCTCTGGGTGCTCCATGACGAGCCCGTCCTTTTTCCGGACGATCCTGCCCCGCAGCGTGATCACTCCGCCCCGCGAGAGAGTGTTTCTCAAAAAAGGCATGCGGAACCAGATGACCTTTAAGGTTCCTGTGAGATCCTTCAGATAGAGGGTCGTGATCTGCATTTTCGGACTTCCCGACACCTGGACCCTTCCATAGATGGCTCCGGAAACCGTCATGGTATGTCCCTCCTCGATCTCCCCGACGGCCACCGGATCCTCATATACCTCATATCCCCGGGGATAATAGCGGATCAGGTCCCCGACCGTATGGATCCCGATTTTTGAGAAAGTTTTCTCCGCTTTCTCCCCGATTCCCTTGATTTCCCTGATTCCTGATCTTTCGTCCATTCTCTTCTCCCTGATTTTTTAAGGAACCGCGGAAAAATAACTGATATGGACCGCATACAGTTCCTAATCCGCCTGTCAGGCAAAAGCCCGCAATACGAAACCGCAGGCCGCGCCTTTCCGCATCACGGGCTTTTTCAATTTCTTCTATGTCAGAATGTATACCCAGGGGTATCCCTTGATGACCATGCGGCCGTTTCACAAGGTATCATTCCATACCGTTCCCTACTCCACAGATATCACGTAGTAATAAATGGGCTGTCCTCCGCTGTGTACATCCACGTCCACGTCCGGATACAGCTCTGCGATCTCCTGGCCGAACCTCTCGGCATCCTCTTCCCGGATATCCTCTCCATAATAGAGACTGATCATCTCCGAGTCCTCATCTGTCATCTTCGCCAGCATCTCCTTGGCCGTTGCCTCCACGGACTGGCCCACGGAAAGGATCCCCGCATCGCCGATACCCATGATGTCTCCCTCATGGATCTCCTTGTCGTCAATGTGAGTATCGCGGACCGCATAGGTGACCTGTCCGGTCTTCACATTGGTGATCTCCTCCAGCATGGTCTCCTCATTGGTATCCACATCCGCATCCGGCATATAACTGATCACCGCCGTGATCCCCTGGGGCACCGTCTTCGTCGGAATCACGATCACGTCCTTATCCTTCACCAGGGAGCGGGCCTGATTTGCCGCCAGCACGATGTTCTTATTGTTCGGAAGGATAAAGATATGGTCCGCATTGACCTGATCGATGGCTGTCAGCATATCCTCCGTGCTGGGATTCATGGTCTGTCCGCCTTCTATAATATAGTCCACGCCCAGTTCCCTGAATATGGAGTTCATTCCTTCCCCGATCGACACGGCAATGAATCCGACGGATTTGCGCGGTTCCTTCGGCGCTTCCTGCTCCTTTTTCTTCTTTGCCGCTTCTGCCTGCTCCGCAGCCACCTTTTCCGCGTCGCGGATCAGCTTCTCCTGATGTTCCTCCCGCATATTGTCGATCTTCATACGGGAAAGCTGACCGTAGGTCAAAGCCTTCTGGATCGCAAGTCCGGGATCGTTGGTATGCACATGTACCTTCACCACATCCTCGTCCGCCACGCAGACAATGGAATCCCCGATGGATTCCAGATAGGCCTTGAAGGACTCCTCGTCCTGTTCGGAAAATTCCCGTTCTGTCATGATGATAAATTCCGTACAATAGCCGAACCGGATATCTGCCTGTGCCTGTGCTTCCGGCTTTACCATCTTCACAGCCGGCGCAGCCTCGATCGCGCTGTAATCAATCTCTTTTCCCTGGAATGCATCGCAGGCGCCGTTCAAAACCTCCACCAGGCCCTGGCCGCCGGAATCCACGACTCCCGCTTCTTTCAATACAGGAAGCATCTCCGGCGTCCGCTCCAGCACTTCCTTCGCTGCTTCAATGATCTCCGGAATAAAGGTCTCCAGATCCTCCATTGTCCCGGCAAGCTCAGCCGCCTTCTCGGAGAGCCCTCTGGCCACCGTAAGGATCGTCCCCTCCTTGGGCTTCATGACCGCCTTGTATGCTGTTGCCGTCGCACGTTCACAGGCCGCCGCCAGAACCGGTACGTCAATCTCCTGATGCTCCCGGATCTCCTTGGTAAATCCCCGCAGAAGCTGGGAGAGGATGACACCGGAGTTTCCCCGGGCTCCGCGCAGGGAACCGGAAGAGATTGCCTTAGATACGGACTTCATGTCAGCCTTCTCCAACGCACCCACTTCCTTTGCGGCAGACATGATGGTCAGAGTCATATTGGTTCCCGTATCGCCGTCCGGCACCGGGAATACATTCAGTTCATTGATCACTTCTTTTTTCGCTTCCAGATTCGCTGCTCCGGCTAGAAACATCTTCGTAAACAGCTCCGCATTTATCGTTTTCGTTGCCACGACAAGTATCCTCCTTAATCTATCACTCTGACACCTTCAACGAAGATGTTGATCTTCTCTACCGTCATACCTGTAAATTCTTCCACCTTATACTTGACATTATTCACCAGGTTGTCAGAAACTGACAGGATATTCACACCATATGACACAATCACATGAAAATTCAAAGTGAGGTGATTCTCCTCGGAAATCGCAATCTGGATTCCATGGGTCAGGCTTTCCTTTTTCAGTAATCTTACCAGTCCGTCCGTCATGCTGACAGCCGCCATCCCGACGATGCCAAAGCACTCTACCGCAACGGAACCGGCATACTTCGCGATCACGTCAGGATTGATCGTGATAATCCCCAAATCTGTAGTCATACTGCCTTTCATCATATATGAACCCCCTGTTCTTTGTCGAATCTCCCGGGGGACAGACTTACACTAAAAAAGCCCCGGAAAGTATTCCTATTATACTCTTTTTGGATAAACTTTACAATACTGATATTTTAAAATGGAACGCAAAACAAGATTTTTCTATTATTATTCTCCATTTTTCCATTTTTTTTGCAAAAACCCAGTCAGAAATGCAAAAAATGCTTGCAATCAACGGCTCTATCTGCTAGAATATGGGTGTTGTGAGTCCATCGGACAATTTTCAGATTGTTAGGAGGTGCAGTGATGGCAAAATGTGCTATTTGTGATAAGGGTGCCCATTTCGGAAATAATGTAAGCCACTCTCATAGAAAAACACCAAAGATGTGGAAGTCAAACATAAAATCTGTTCGCGTTAAAACAGAAGGCGGATCCAAGAAAATGTATGTATGTACATCCTGTCTGAAATCCGGACGTGTAGAACGCGCTTAAGAACTGTATTTACTTTATATTTGATGACACGGAAAAAACCAGTATCTCCTGCAGATGCTGGTTTTTTATTTCCATGAAGCAATGAGCCGCACAGCCATGCCTGCATGGATATCTTATTCAGGAACCGGCGTGAAATGATATGCGGATTTTGACAAGCGAGACGCGCATATCCTTTCACGGCAGTTCCTTACCGATCATTTACAAAATAATACATAGCCTGCCGCCAGACACACACAGAACAGCATCACCCTTAAGATCGACGTGGAAGGGATCAGCAGGATCAAAAACATTCCCATTGCAGCACAAAGTAAGGCAAAACCAATCATCCGCTTCATAATCAAAATCCTGACTGCTATTATTACACTTACATTATCTTATGCTGCATGTTCCGCGGTTATGCAACGCTGTATTAGCTTATGATTCGTTATTCTATTCTTCCAGATCTGCCGCGGCATCCAGGATGTCCGCCACATCTTCCTCTGTCACCTTATCTTCTTTTCTGGTCGTAATTTTATCCAGCACCTCCGGTACAAGGTCAAACAGCTTCGTAATGGTATCCTGGTTCTTGATATTCACCAGCCGGGTTGTCCCGTCCTTGATGACCAGAACCGCGCTAGGTGTGATTTTTCCTCCGACTCCGCCCATACCTTTATCCTTTTTATCGCTCAGATTAGAACCTGCTCCGATTCCGAAGGACACATCGATCAAAGGAAGAATCGTGATATTATCCACGCGCACCGCATCCCCTACTACCGTTTTGCTGGAAACGAGTCCGTCCATTCCCTTCATCAGGGATTCTACCGTCGTTTTTAAATTATTTGTTTCAGACATCCTGTTATTCCTCCTTCAATTTTTCGAATGATTTTATTTCTTTAATTTCGAGATCAACCGTCTGGCATCCAGAACCGTTCGCCTCACGTTCCGGCTCCAGAGCAGATTCCAGCCCATCACTGCCGCCGGCAGGATACGAAAGGCTCCCTTCACGGATACCTCGCCTTCCAGAACCTTTTCCTCAAAATCGGGACAGCAGTAAACATGCTCTCCCCAGTATGGATACAGCATACTGGCGCCCGCCAGCACCTTTCCCGTCAGGGAAGGATCCTCGAATCCAAACCGGATTTTCCCCCTGCACTGCTTCGGCCTCAGCCGGAACAACAATTTTTTCAACTCGGAAAAACATTTCAGAAATGCGGACTGATGTACGCCGTCCGATAAAAAATCAGTTACAAGCTCCGTCTTTGCCGACAGCATCTCTATTTTAGCACACATTTTATCAAAAGTATATTCGATCTTATCAAATACAACCGTGATTTTGTCCGACAAAGTTTTTTTCGGTTTCTCTTCTGATTCTCCGGTATCAGCATCCGGAGGCACCGTTTTTTTATTCTTCTTTTTCGGTTTCTTTTTATTGGTGTCTGCCGATTCCTCTGATTTATTTTCCGCCTTTTGATCTCTGGATTCTGCCGATGATTCTGTCGCGCTTTCTCTTACCGGCTCTTTTGGGATATCCTCCGGTCCTTGCGGCAGATTTTCCGTTTTTATATCTTCGGCTGTCTCTTCTTCCGGCGGCTCCGATTTTGGTTCCTCAGATGCCTCTTCTTCCGCCTTTTCCGATCTCACTTCCTCAGATGCCTCTTCTTTCGCCTTTTCCAATCTCACTTCCTCAGACGCCTCTTCCGCATCCGCAACCTCTTCCAGCACCTTCTCCCCCATTTCTTCCAGGCCGTCGGCTGCTTCTTCTATTTCTTCTTCCGCGTCCCCGGTATCACCCAGCTTGATCCAGGCCGCCCGGATATTCCAGGACAGATTTCCTTTCCGGTACTGCAGCCTGCCGCTGATCAGCCGGAAAAAAATCCCGAAGCTTACACCGGCCTCCAGCTCCGAGAGCTTTCCCGGGCAGCTGGCCTCCGCCTGGTAGCGCAGGGGCGTAAAGATCACGGCTAGCAGCACCAGGATCAAAAGCCCCAGGATCGCCAGCAGTATCCAGCCTATGAGTTTTAAGATAAACAAAATCACCTGCAACATGTTATGCCAGCCCTTCCTCAAATCTTCCCTGCCGTTCGGCAAGGAATCTACGGATATCGGTTTCCCCTGTCTCTTCCAGCACCTGGCGGACGATCTCCTCCACCAGATACACGGCGGCATCATACCCTTCCGCAATGCCTACTACAAAAACCTCCGCGTCATCGTACCACGGCTGCTGCAGAAGAAGCGCCGGATAAAATTCCAGAAGGTTTTGCTCCCCCCGGGCCAATGTAAGGATATATAAGGACGGCTGCAGGGTACGATCCATCAGCTTTTTTAATATCTTATTTTTCTTTCGCTTCAATCCGTCACTCACATACAGATCACAATAACATTTTATCCTCATGATTTCCTTCCCTTTTGACCGGATACTCCGCATAAATCATATTTTCCGCAGCTCCGGCAGACGTCCTTCCAGCCTCTCACGCTTCGGCACGGCCCATAGGCTTACCACTACGGATAACGGCATTTCTGTTAATAATAGTAAGCATCCAATATCTGCTTCGCGATCGGCACCGCCTTGGCGCCGTCATTGCCGTCATATCCTTCCACGATCACGCTGATGACCAGCTCCGGATTGTCTACATTGGTAAATCCCATGAACCAGGAATGCATCTTTTCCCCGTCGTCCATCGCATACTCGGCCGTACCGGTCTTTCCGGCTGCCGTATAGCTCTGGCCGCTCAGCAGCATCCCGGTTCCCTCGTCTACGACCGCGCGCATATAATCCTTCAGCTGTGCCGCCTCATCAGAAGAGATCAGCTTCCGATAGCTTTTCGGCACATTTTTCTTGATCTCTCTGCCCGTATGGTTGGTCACCTTTTCCACAAGATAAGGTTCCATCAGGATTCCGCCGTTGGCAACCGCCGATGTGATCAATGCCATATGGTAGGGGCTGACCAGCGTCTTTCCCTGTCCCATGGCAGTCATCATGACTTCCGCCTCCCCGGTGCTCTGATCTACGGAAAAAGAGCTCTTCGTATAATCCAGCATACACGGAAGCTTCTTATTGAACAGCAGATCCTCCGCCGTTTTCGCATAGGAACTGCGGTTCAGGGACAATCCGATGTTGACGAAAGACGCGTTGCAGGAATTTGCAAAGGAGCTCCGCAGGTTCTCGAAGCCATGCACCGTACTGTCAAAACAGCGGATCGTTACGTCATTGGATGTGATCTCCCCCGCACATTCGTAGGTATAATTTTCATAATCCGGGTGCTCCCGCATATACTCCAGCGCCGTCACCACCTTAAAGGTAGATCCCGGCGCGTAGGAGCCCTGGGTGGCGCGGTTGAGCATCGGGCTGTTGTCCTCATCCGCGTTCAGATACGACCAGTTCATCTCTATCTGATTCGGATCATAGGACGGCTTGGACAGCATCACCAGGATTTTTCCGGTGGATGCCTCCATCACGACCACAGCCCCCTTATTATCTCCCAGCGCCTGATAAGCCGTCTGCTGTAAGCCTGCGTCCAAGGTGGTCACCACCGTATCTCCCCGGTGCTTCTGATCCTGAAATTCGTCCTTCATCTTTTCCAGGAAAAATGCGTTGGAGCTCAACAGTGAAAAATTCTCCACAGATTCCAGCCCGGTCTTTCCCAGCTCTGGATGGTTGTATCCGATCACATGAGCAAACAAATCCCCGTAAGGGTACTGCCGCATCTCTGTACCGTCCTCCGCCACCTCCGTATGGGCAAGGGTATTTCCGTTCCTGTCCGAAAAATCTCCCCGAATGACCAGATCCGCAAAGTTATCTTGCCGCGCGTTGTAAGGGCTGTTCACGATATCCTTTGCCCGAACCGCGGTAAAATAAAGCAGATACCCCATCATTGCAAGGAACAGCAGCACAAAAAAATAGGTGATCCTAGCGAATTCTTTGTTTTGGAACTTCTTCGAATTTGGATTTTCCTTTTGTCGTTTTTTTATTTCTCGATCCTCTCTGCTCATCTCTTAATGCTCTCTCTCTTCCTGGCTCCTCCTGTCCTGCCCTGGTCCGTCTCTGTCCCGCGCCCTGGCGTCTCGCTCCCTCCGGATCTGTTCCGGAGCGGCGGCCCGGGTTCTGCCGCTGGGATCCTGGGGAATCCCCGCTTTTTCGTCCGCCTCCGTTCTGGCCTGCCGCCGTCCTTTCCCGGGCTTCCCTGGCTGCCCGCTGGCGCCGCCGTCTGGCTGCCATCTCCCGTTTCATTTCCAGTTCCTCTTCCTCGTCCTCACGGATGATGTAAAGTCCCTGAATGATCCCGATCATGATCATAGAACTCAGGATCGAGCTTCCTCCATAGCTGACAAGGGGCAGCGTCACCCCTGTCGAGGGAATGAACTTGGTCACTCCGCCGATGGTCAGAAACACCTGGAAAATGTAACAGGTTCCAAGCCCCAATGCCACCAGCTTATAGAACGGATTGCGCAGCTCCATGGCAATATTCAAGAACATCACATAACAGCTCACACAGATCAGGATCAGGCAGAGCGCAAAGATCACACCCAGCTCTTCCGCAATCGCGGAAAAGATAAAATCCGACTCTGCTACGGGAATCATATCCGGACTTCCCTGGCACAGCCCCATGCCGAACCAGCTTCCGGTCCCGATGGCAAACAAAGACTGGGCCACCTGATAGCCGCCTTCATTATAAGACGCGAAAGGATCCTTCCACGCCGCCACACGTACTTTAATGTGGGCAAACAGATGATAACCTGCCACCGCTGCCAGACTGCCTGCCCCAAGCCCTGCCGCGGCATACAGCGGCTGCTTTGTCGCCACGTACAGCATGACCAGGTACACCACAAACAAAATCAGCGCCGCGCCCAGATCCGTAGACACCACCAGGATCAGCACATGAGCCGCTGCCACCGCCGTAGTGATCACCACATTTTTAAATTCCGTAGAATTTTTCAGGCTGGCCGCCACATAAAATACAAACAAGATCTTTACAAATTCGGAAGGCTGGATCCCGATCCCGCCTATGGTAAATCCCAGCTTCGCCCCGCCTGACGTGGCAGCGAACACTGCCACCAGCAGAAGCGCCGCAAATCCGACTCCCGCATAGATATAGACCCAGTCCGCCAGAAATTTCAGCTTTCGGATCAGGACCGGAACGACCAGGCCGAACGCGGTCCCCAGGGCGATAAAGATGAATTGCTTCACCGCGCTTTCATAGGACAGCCGTGTGATCATGATCAGTCCCGCGCTGAGCAGCATGCACATGTTGTTCACGATCAGCCTGGATACATTCGGATACAGGATCGAATACAGAAGGATGACCGCGACTAAAAGCACCACCTGTACCGCAAAGAACAGCAGGAGCTTGTGTTCCTCTGTTTTCAGGTACATCACCGCATAGGCCAGAAACTGCATCATGAACATCAGTACATTCTGCAGAATATAGGCCCGTTTTTCATCTTCCTCGTAACTCTGCGCAAAGATCGAGAAACAGGAAAATGTATAGGCGGTCATCAATAGGATGATCATATACTTTGAGACTTCAACAATAATATTAACCACTATAAAACTCCCCTTCGGAAATGCCCCCGCGTAAAGCGGCTGCCTGACTGGTGAGGATCACTTCCTCTTTCCGTATCGTTTTTAAAATCCGGGTGACTTCCGGCTGTTTTTTTCTGCATCCCTTCTGAAAATGCCTGGATGCATTCCTGCAGGATCCGACTCGTCTGTTCCCCATCTTCCACGGAAAACTGCAGCCTGAGCCGGGAAGGGCCAATTTCCTTCAATGCCGCTTTTTCGTCAAACAGACATAGCGGAACTGAATTATAAATGATATTATAGCAGTCCTCACAGCGGTTTTCCACTAAAAACGGATTTCCGTACCGATCCGTCAGTTCCCTTATATTTTCGTTCGGATTCCCTCCTCCGGAATACTCCGCTTTCGGTTTGGCCTGCTTTCGGCATCGATCTACGGTTTTCGCAAGACACTGCGCAGTCACCATGACCGGAAGGTATCCATAGACCAGCATCTCCATATGCTCTGCTCCCAGATGCAGGATCTCGTTCCGGTTCAATTCCACAGGCACGGTAAATTCCCGTACCCCCTGTTGATTCCAGAATGCCTTCGCAGCCTGGTTCATAACATACACATTATGATCCAGGATCACATTTCTGTCAATTCCCGAAATCCATCCGCCCGCTTTTCTGTCCCTGCTGCTGTTCCCAGCCTGACCGGGCGCCCGCAGTAACCGCTCCTTTTCTTCCGCGCCGTTCCAAAGCGCAAAGCCTTCATAATTCCGCAGGAGGATCCCGTCAAAATGGATCCGTTCAAAGCATCTCATCCGAGCTTCCCACATCCGAACCGCCTGCTCGCGGAAAATATGCGGCACCCCAAGGAATACCTCCCGCCCCTGCGCCCGAAGCCAGCCGCAGCGATCCGCCAATGCATCTCCGGCGCTGAGCATCCCCAAGGCCGCGCTGTCTATATAGACTCGGGAAACTTCGGGAAACGCGCACACCTGGTCCAGCTGAGACATGGTCTGTACCAGCGCCGAAAACTGAAATGACCCTGTCCGGCTTCCTTCTTTTTCCGTCAATAGCCCTGTTCCGATCCGATCGATATCCGGCTGCCTGTCTTCCTGATGCGCTGACTGCATATCTGGTCTGTGATACTGCATGCATATTTTTTTGCGCAGTTCCTCCAGTACCCGTCTCCGCAGCTCATTGATCTGCTGCATCGGCAGAAATACCCCTTCCTCCAGATCCATCTCCAGATTATCAAATTCAAATTCCGTATTTCCAGTCTTTTCCAGCTGCTTTCGGATACGCGCTTCATCCAGCGGGCTTTTCTCCGCCTGTTCCACTGCAATCTCCGAAACAGCCTGCGCGGACACTTCGCCCATGCATACCGTCATCATGGCAGGTTCTTCAGAATAAAGTCTTAAGAAACCATAAATTTTTTCTTTTCGTTTTCCCTGCTTCTGGAAATCCCGGAGCTCCTCGAGCAGCTTTTCATTTCTGATCCGGTTCAGGACAAGTCCTTTTTCCAAATGCTTCCCCTTCGGTAAAGGAATCGTGATCCGGCTGCCCTTCTCATGATCTTTGCCAAAGGTATGATCTCCCTGCTGAGGAAATGCAAGAACATCCCCCCTGTGGATCTGAGTCAGCGCCTTTACAGTCACTTCCCTGCCCTTTTGATCCATGACCTTTACGGCAGGCACCCCGGCATGGTTCGGACGGTCTGACGCGAACATATCCCTGCCGTTCTTCTGCTGATAATAGCCTGTATGGAATCCGCCCCGATTATACAGATCCAGCAGCATTTCCTGATCCTCTTCGCTGACACGGAACCCTTGTCTGCCTGACTTCTGATACAGGTCCACATACTTCCGGTACATGGACGTCACTCCGGCAACATATTCCGGACGCTTCATCCGCCCTTCGATCTTGAAGGAATCAATCCCCGCTTCGATCAGATCCGGGATCAACTCCAGCGTACAGATATCCTTCAGGCTCAGCAGATACCCCTTTTTACCGCCCGATGCATAGCGCAGGCGGCAAGGCTGCGCACACTGCCCCCTGTTCCCGCTCCTTCCTCCGATCAAACTGCTGAGCAGACACTGGCCGGAATAGCAATAACAGAGTGCGCCGTGGACAAAGCATTCCATTTCCATCCCGACAGCATGTTTCATTTGCCGGATCTCCTCCAGGGACAGCTCCCTCGCCGGAACGACACGCACGGCGCCGCATTCCTTCAAAAACCTGGCGCCCTCTGCCCCGGTGATGGTCATTTGCGTACTGGCATGGATATCCAGATCCGGGAAGCAGGTACGCACTACCTGAAACACGCCGATATCCTGTACAATCACTGCATCCAGCCCGCCCCGGTACAGGGGTTCCAGATAGCGGTAAAGCTGCGGCATCTCCTGATCCTTCACGAGTGTATTGACAGTCAGATAAAATCTTCGCCCGTGCAGATGCGCTTCGTCGATTGCTTCCAGAAGCTGCTCCTCGGTAAAGTTCTCCGCATATGCACGCGCACCAAAATGAGGGCCGCCTGCATATACCGCATCCGCCCCTGCCGTCAGCGCTGTCCGGAAGCTGTCATATGACCCTGCCGGAGCCAGTACTTCCACACATCGCCCTCTGTTCATTTTTAAATCTTCTCCGCAATATTGGATGTCCCGTCTTGAAATCATAGCCTCCCGCACATACTACCGAAAAAATCTCTATCCCAAACCGCCGCGAACCTGTCAATCCTCACTGCCGCGCCCGCGCGCAAAAACGGGAATTTACTTTCTTCGATTCTTCATCTCGGTTTCCAGTTTCACGATCTGCATCTGCAGGTCATTATTTTCTTCCTTCATCTTCGCCAGTTCTTTTTCCGCGTTCTCCAGCTTGATCTGGACAGATATCAGCTCGTGCTTCAAGTCGTACATCTCTTTGTCTTTCAGTTCAATGTCGCTTTCCAGGGAATCTCCCTGCTTCTTCGCTTTGAAGTAATCATCCGCAATATTCAAGGCAAGGAGTACATTGCGAGTGTCTGCGCTCTGCTTGCGGTAACCATCGCTGTTCGCACATTCCGTAATCTTATGGTTCAGATAAGAAGATACCTTCTGCAGATATTCTTCTCCCTCAAATCCGCTTAAAGTATAAACTTTTCCTCCGATGAGTACTTCTGTAAAATGTTTTGCTGAACTCATAGCTTCCTCCCCTTGCGTTTCTTACTTGTTATTATAAACTATCCGACAGCAAAAACCAACTGTTTTTTCCATGAATTTACAGTTCACTGACCAGCCGGTATCCCTAGATGGGCGTAAGCCAGCTCGGTCGCCACGCGTCCCCGCGGGGTCCGCTGTATGAATCCGTTTTTCAGAAGGTACGGCTCATAGACATCCTCTAGGGTTCCCGCATCCTCGGAGATGGATGCCGCCAGAGTATCCAGTCCCACCGGTCCCCCCTGAAACCGTTCGATCATCGTCAGAAGGATATTCCGGTCAATATTGTCCAGACCGTACTTATCCACATCCAGAAGATCCAGGGCATAATCCGCCACAGACTCCGTGATCACACCGTCATACTTGACCTGAGCAAAATCGCGCACACGCTTTAATAACCGGTTGGCCAGACGCGGAGTCCCTCTGGAACGCTTTGCCAATTCCCTGGCCCCCTGTTCCTCGATCTCCACCTCCAGCACACGGGCGGAACGCAGGATGATGGTCGTCAGCTCTTCTTCTGTATAGAATTCCAGATGATGGATGACCCCGAACCTGTCCCGCAGCGGAGCGGTCAGCATCCCAGCGCGTGTGGTCGCCCCCACCAGGGTAAACTTCGGAAGATCCAGGCGGATAGAGCGTGCCGTCGCCCCTTTCCCGATCAGGATATCAATGGCATAATCCTCCATTGCAGGATACAGGACCTCCTCAACCTGGCGGTTCAGACGGTGGATCTCATCCACAAACAGAATATCGTTTTCCTGCAGATTGTTCAAGATCGCCGCCATCTCCCCCGGTTTCTCGATGGCCGGCCCGGAGGTAATCTTGATATTTACCCCCATCTCATTGGCAATGATCCCTGCCAGGGTGGTCTTTCCCAGCCCCGGCGGTCCGTAAAACAGCACATGATCCAGGGCGTCGCCCCGCTCCTTCGCCGCACTGATATAGATGCCCAGCGTCTGCTTTGCCTTCTCCTGCCCGATGTAGTCCTTTAAACGCTGCGGGCGGAGATGATTTTCTATTTTGATATCTTCTTCCAGATTTTCTGTTGTTATGATCCTCTTTCCCATATGTCTCCCCTGTTATGTAACCCCGTACTGCGATTTCCTGCTTGCAGGTACTGCGGGAAAACAGCTCAAGCAGCTTGATCTGTCCGCGCATGTTGTTTTATTTAGAAATTTTTCAGCGCGGCCTTCAGCACTTCCTCCACTGTCGCGTCTTCCAGCCGCACCTTCTTCACGGCCTTTAAGCTCTCCGTACTTCCATAGCCAAGCGCCACCAGCGCCTGGACCGCCTCGGACTGTACCGACGTCGCCCCAGAATCCGCTGCTGCCGCGGGAATCCCTTCCTCTGCCGGATGCAGCATATCGTCCAGATCCAACTTATCCTTCAATTCAATGATCAGCTTCTCCGCCGTCTTTTTCCCGATTCCCGGAGTTGCGGAGATTGCCTTCACATCTCCCGCCAGAACCGCAAACCGCAGATCATCCGCAGAGAGCTGGGACAGGATTCCCAATCCCCCCTTGGGCCCGATGCCGCTGACTCCGATCAGCAGTTTGAAGATTGCCAGATCATCCCTGGTCAAAAAGCCGAAAAGCTGCATGGCATCCTCACGGACATTCAGATAGGTATGGAGCTTGACCTCGCTTCCCATCTGGGGCAGAAGTCCCATAGAACGCTCCGGCATAAAAACTCCATAACCCACGCCATGGACATCTACGATCACCTTATCCCTCTCCATCGCTGCCAGATTTCCTCTGATATATGATATCATCCCTGTACTTCTCCTTTTGTATCTCTAAATCATGACTCGAACCGGAAGTTTCCAAGCCGCTTTAATACCTGCTCTGCCACGGTACCGATCAGCAGCCCCGTCACCACCCCCGCGATCAGAAGTACCGGAAAGTAATACCCGACCCGGTAAGTCTCCACGGCTGCCATCGCTACAAGGAGCTGACCCATATTGTGGAATACGCCGCCCGCCGCGCTGACTCCCATCACACTGAACCTCCCGGTTCCTTTCAGAACAGCCATCACAAAAAGGCTCAGGATCCCGCCTGCCAGACTGTACACGATGCTGAACAGGTTTCCGAACAGAAAACCGGACAGGATGACCCGTACTACAGAAAGAAGCAAGGCTTCCCTTGCATTCCTTTTATATAGAAGGATCACAGTCAGCAGATTGGCGAGTCCCAGCTTGATCCCGGGAATCCCGAACCGGATTGGGATCAGACTTTCCAAATAGCTGAAAATAAGGGCCAATGCCGTAAATACACCGAAATATGCCGCTCTGTTTTTCAAATGGATTCCTCCTGCGTTCACTGTGCCAAATTCTATTCTGCCCCGGTCAGGTCACCGCGTCCACTTCCCGTTCCTCACCGCCCACAATGGAAATCACCACTTTATTGGGCAGGCAGATGATGCTCTCCCCCTCCCGTGAGATTGCCTTCTGGTTCACACACAGCTTGTCCGGGCAGTCCGCCCATACCATGTCCGCCTTCCCGTCCTCAATCACCAGACGGTTTCCATCCCCAATCTCAACCGTACGGTCTTCAGAAATAGGCCAGGAGCCAAATACTTCCCCATCTATCGTAACCTCTGCCATGCCATCCTTCTGCTGCGGACGTGAAAAATGGATTCCAAGAAAAATGGCTGACACCGCCAGCACCACTGTGATCAATATCCAGTCATTTCTCTTCATAACGCCTCCTGTTGCTCTGTCATTTGCTCTGAACATCATACCATATCCCTTTCCAGATTGCAACACCTTTCGAATATCTGTTCGCCCAAAAATAAAATATCAAACCGGCGTGAGAATAAAATGATTGTATTTCTTCTTTTCCCCGGATATAATGTAATTGTTGCTTTGCAAAAAATTCCACCTGTAAGGAAAATATCTATGAAAAAAGTGAGTTTTTTTTCTCTCATCATTTTGCTTCTTCTGCCGCTTGCCTCCTGCTCTTCTCCGCGTAAGGATGAGAAGTTGAGTGTCACAGGCATTTATTTTGATACGGTGATCCAGATTGACGCATGGGGTGTCAGCACTTCTGTTTTGGATGAATGTAAGAAAATCTGTGAAAATTATGAGTCTCTTTTCAGTAATAAGGTCAAGACCAGCGAAGTCTCCCGGATCAACGCCTCCGCCGGAACCCCTGTTAAGGTATCACAGGAAACGGTCGATCTGATCTCTCTGGGACTGAGATACTGTGAGCTTTCCAGCGGGAAATTTGACATCACCATCTCGCCGCTGAGTGATCTTTGGAATTTTACGAATCATACGGAGCATACGGTTCCTGATGCCGAGGCAATCGAAGAAGCCCGCTCCCATGTAGATTACAGAAAGGTTCTGGTGGATAAAAAGGCCTGTACGGTCACTCTGCTGGATCCTCAGGCTAAAATAGACCTAGGCGGTATTGCCAAGGGATACATTGCCGACCATCTGAAAGAGTATCTGAAAAAAGAGGGGGTAGAGCATGCCCTGATCAATCTGGGCGGAAATGTGCTCACCCTTGGGGCATCCTTTGACGGCAGCCCCTTCCGCATCGGCATCCAGAAGCCCTTTGATGAACAGAATTCGCCCATTGATATTTTAGAGATTCAGGACCGCTCCGTAGTTTCCTCCGGGGTTTATCAGCGGTACTTTAAAAAGGACGGCAGGCTGTACCACCACATCCTGAACCCGGAGACAGGCTATCCTTATGCCAATCAATTGCTACAGGCAACGGTCATCACCGACTCTTCCGCAGACGGGGATGCCTTAAGCACCTGCTGTTTCGCCCTGGGACTGGAGGAAGGCAGCGCACTGATTGAAAGCCTGAAGAATGTACAGGCCATCTTTGTGACCGAAGACTACCGCTTACACTATGTGGGATATTAAAAGCTGTATGCGGCAGTCTGATTCATCTATTTCTATCCCAGCGCCACATCCAGCGCCATCATGACCGTAAAGCCTGCCGCAAACAGAACCGTTCCGAGATTGGAGTGGCTGCCTTCGGACATTTCCGGGATCAGTTCCTCCACAACCACATAGACCATGGCGCCTGCCGCAAAGCTTAAAAGGTACGGTAGGAGCGGAATAATGAATCCCGCCATGAGAATCGTCAGGACTGCGCCAATCGGTTCCACCGCGCCGGAAAACGCGCCGTAACGGAACGCTTTTCCTTTGCTGACTCCTTCCGCCCGCAGGGGCATGGAGATGATCGCGCCTTCCGGAAAGTTCTGTATCGCGATCCCCAGGGAAAGCGCCAGCGCCCCCATGGCCGTGATCCCGGCCTCCCCGGACAGCCAGCCGGCGTAGACCGCTCCCACCGCCATACCTTCCGGCAGATTGTGGAGCGTCACCGCAAGCACCAGCATTGTGGTTTTCTGCAGGCTGCATTTCGGCCCCTCCGCTTTGCTGCTGTTCATGTGCAGATGGGGAATGGTCCGGTCCAGAAGCAGCAGGAAAAAGATTCCTAGCCAGAAGCCGATCACCGCAGGCAGAAAAGCCCACTGCCTCATGTGCGCCGCCTGCTCCATAGCCGGAACCAGCAGGCTCCATATGGAAGCCGCCACCATCACCCCCGCCGCAAATCCGGTCAGCGCCCTCTGCACCAGAGGATTCAGCCGATCCCTCATAAACAGCACGCAGGCGGACCCAAGCACTGTCCCAAGGAACGGTATCATAAGACCCAAAAGTGCCTTAGTCTGCATCGCATTCCCCACTGAAATCCCACCCATAAAAAGTCCTCCAATCATTACATTTTGTGTTAGTATTCGCTAACCACCTTTCAAATATACTACTTTTGCTGCCTTTTTGTCAATACTATTCCCTATACATCCCATTGAGTATCAGCGTCACGATCCCGCAGAGCATCCCGCCGATCGGATAGACAATCCAGCATTTCTCCCACATCTCGTACCCCAGCCCGGCGATGAAGAAAAGAATCGTAGCCATGATCATGATGCATCCGCACCAGACGGCAACCAACTGATCCTTACGGCTCTTAACCGATGAGTTCTCTTTGTTGTATTCTTCCACATTGTATTTTGACTTCTGCATCCCCGCATATACAATGGTACAGATTCCGACTGTAAAAAAGAACATGGGTACACTGTCATAAATCTCTTTCGTACATCCTGCCGGAACCGGAAATCCTTCTGACATGGCCGCTGCCAGGGCTCCTGCAAAGAGAATCCCGATTCCGGCAATGATCCGCACCCGGAATCTGTTTTCCGCAAGTTCCAGCTCTTCCTCCTTGTAAAAAGGGTTGATATGCGGATGCTTTTTTGCAAACCTGCTGTGCTGCATTCCGCCCTCTATGATGATCAGTATCCCTGTCATGGCAACGAATAAGAATATCGTGTTCACAAAATAATCCGGCTTTTGAAATGCTTCTCCCAGGATCTGCAGAATCAGGCCGAACAGGATCACTCCGATTCCGGCCACAATCTTTACGGAAAACTGGTTCATATGCCGGTCATATCCCATTGTATCCTCCTGCAGACTTTCCTGCACGTTCCCCCGCAGCAAAACATCCATCGTGCAGCCAAACATATCACAGAGCTGGAGCAGCTTCTCCATCTCCGGATAAGAGTTCTCCGATTCCCACTTTGAGATTGTCTGCCTGGATACACTCATCTGCTCTGCAAGCTGTTCCTGTGTAATGTCATTTCTCTTTCTATAAAACTGTAGATTTTCTCCAAAACTCATTGCATTTCCTTCCTTTCCTGAATCCACATTCTCGCTTTCGCAGTATTTTTATTTTACAGCAGTCCGGACTGTCTGTCCGCATTATAGGGAAAATTCCATGTAAATACAAGCAGATTGCTGTTGCTTTTGAAGAAAATCATGTAAACTTGCGGTTGCATCATACAAAATCTAAGGAAATGTCTAAGAAATCGTCTGAATATATTCAGGAAGGCTTTTCGTTTGCCAAACGTGAAACTAAAATCGGAGGAGTCAGAAAACATTTTCTGACTCCTCCTGTAAATGTCTCAATATTTATGATACCGGTATCTTCCGCGGCGTAATGATCTTCCGCGGACACTTATCCGCGCAGACGCCGCAATTGGTACATTTTTCCGCATCAATATGTGCCAGGAAATTGGTCACCTTGATGGCGCCCGCCTCGCAGTTGCGCTCACACAGCTTACAGCCGATACAGCCCACAAGACATACATCCATCAGAGACTTTCCTTTGTCATTCGAATTACACTGTACAAACGTCTTCTGGTCATAAGGAACCAGCTCGATCAGCTTCTTCGGGCAGGCCGCGATACATTTTCCGCAGGCCTTGCACTTTTCCTTATCCACCACCGCGATCCCTTCCACGATGTGGATTGCGTCAAAGGGACACGCCTTCACGCAGGAGCCGTAGCCAAGGCACCCATAATCGCAGCCCTTCGGCCCGGTATCCTGCATCATGCTGGCCATGGTACAGTCCTGGATGCCATAATATGCATACTCATCCTGCGCCTTTTCACAGGTTCCACCACATTTTACAAATGCGGTCTGGCGCGCCTGGTCTCCGGCCGCCTGACCCATGATGTCGCCGATCTGTGCCGCCACCGGGGCGCCGCCCACCGGACAGGCGCCGACTTCTGCTTCACCTTTGACAATGGCCGCAGCCAGTCCGGAACATCCCGCGTATCCGCAGCCGCCGCAGTTATTTCCCGGAAGGACGCCAAGGATGGCTTCCTCACGTTCATCCACTTCAACGGCAAATGCTTTGCCGGAGATTCCAAGGAAGACGCCGATCAACAATCCGGTCCCGCCGACGATCACGGCGGCCAGTAAAATTCCTGTCATGCTCATGCTTTTTCTTCCCTCCTTAAATCAATCCGGAAAATCCGAAGAACGCGATCGCCATCAGGCCGGAGGTTACCAGCACAATGGGAGTTCCCTGGAATGATTCCGTAATGTCATTGTATTCGATCTTCTCCCGGATCCCTGCCATCAGTACAATGGCTACCGTAAATCCGACTGCTGTGCCGATCCCGTAGATCAGACCTTCCAGAATGCTGTAAGACTTCTGCACATTGGTCAGAGCAACCCCCAGCACCGCACAGTTGGTCGTGATCAGCGGAAGGTATACGCCCAGCGCATTATAAAGAGGAGGCATTGCCTTCTTTAAGAACATCTCCACAAACTGCACTAGCGCCGCAATGACCAGGATAAATACGATGGTCTGCAGATATTCCACATGCGCCGGAACCAGGATGCCTTTATAGACGATACTTGTCACGAGGGAAGCAATGGTAATAACGAAAATTACCGCTCCACCCATACCGCCTGCAGTCTTTACATTTTTGGAAACGCCGAGGAACGGACAGATTCCCAGAAACTGGCTGAGTACGACATTATTTACAAATGCGGAGCCAACCGCGATCAATAATAATTCTTTCATCTTCTATCCCCTCCTACTCTGTTTTTCCCGCTTCTGCCCCAGAGGTGCCTGCTCCGCAGACTGCTTTCTTGCCGCAGGACGCACAGTCCGTACCGCATCCGATGAGTTCCGCCCTGGGATCGCCTTTTGCCTCTGCGCGCTTCTTCGCCTTGTTCTGCAGGGCGGTCAGTCCTGCCAGTACGAAAAAGGCTCCCGGCGCCAGGATAAAGATCGTGATCGGTTCATAAGAGGAAGGCAGAACCTGCATATTGAATGCCTTGCCGGAGCCCAGCAATTCCCGCACAATACCGATAGCGGTCAGACCTACCGTAAAGCCAAGCCCCATTCCGAGACCGTCAAAAATGGACGGGAGCACCGGATTCTTGGAAGCATAGCTTTCAGCTCTTCCCAGGATGATACAGTTTACTACGATCAGCGGGATATAGAGTCCCAGCGACGCATACAGGCTGGGGACAAATCCCTGCAGCAGAAATTGTACAATAGTCACGAAGGACGCGACTACAACGATAAACGCCGGGATACGCACCGAATCCGGTATGATCTTCCGCAGCATGGAAATCAGCATGTTGGACAGTACCAGAACGACTGTGGTGGAAAGTCCCATCCCGATTCCGTTGATTGCCGACGTAGTGACCGCCAGCGTAGGACACATCCCAAGCATCAGCACGAAGGTAGGATTTTCTTTGATCAGGCCATTGTACAGCCTCTCCGTATACTTATTCATTGAGCACTACCTCCTAACACATTCTGAAAATAAACCAGCGCAGAGTCCACGGCATTGGTCACGGCATTGGTCGTGATGGTAGCGCCGCTGAGCGCGTCGATCTTATCATCCCCGTCCTCTCCGCTTTTTGTATAGGAAAACTTCTCCACCTGCTTATCCTTGAACTGGTTTTTAAACTCGTCTTCATCCGCCTTCATTCCCAGGCCGGCTGTCTCGCTGATCTCCAGCATCTCGATTCCCTTTACCGTGCCGTCGGAAAGGATCCCTACGGAAATCTTGATATCTCCGCCATAGCCTTCGTGGGAGGTGACTGTGATCACATATCCCATCACTTCTCCGGAAGCATCCTTAGCTTCCGCCACTTCTGTAATATCATCTCCGGAGTAGCCTGCTTCCAGCAGCGCATCCGCCGCCTTGGCCGGGTCCAACGTCTCATCCACCGTAAACTCCGCTGCGTCTGCAAGGACCGTCTTATAAGCCTCCTGCTTCGCATTTTCCTGGGCCTGCGCAATCGGAGCCTTGGTGATCTCATAGACCAGCCCGAGAAGACAGCCCGCTACAATCGTAATGGCCGACAGGATCAGGGTATTCTTTACTATTTTATTCATTATTTTTCTCCTCCTTTACCAAATGGTTTTGGAAGAGTAACCTTCTCGATCAACGGAACCAAAAGGTTACTGATGATGATCGCATAGGATACGCCCTCCGCGGAACCGCCGAACAGACGGAACAGTCCGGTCAGCACTCCCAGGCAGATTCCATATACGATCTGTCCTCCCTTGGTGATGGGGGAGGTCACATAATCGGTGGCCATGAACCAGGCTCCCAGCATCAGGCCTCCTCCGCAGAGATGCGCGGTAATATACTGGGGATCAAATCCATGCCCGCCGAACAGCGTAATGAATATCACAAAGGTCACAATGTATGTACCCGGGATCCGAAGATCAATGATTCCCATCAGGAGCAGGAACATGGCTCCCAGCATGATCGCCAGCACGGAGGTCTCTCCGATGGTTCCCCGAATGTTCCCCACCAGCATGTTCATGGAGTTGACCGCTTCCCCTGCCTTTAATTCCGCCAGCGGAGTCGGCCCGGTCACACCGTCATATACAAAATAGGTCATCCGGCCGGTAAAGGAGATCAGAAGGAAACACCTTGCACCCAGCGCCGGGTTCATGAAGTTCTGTCCCAATCCGCCGAACAGCTGCTTCACTACCAAAATCGCGAACACGGAGCCCAGTGCCCCCATCCAGAGCGGCAGTGTGGGCGGCAGATTTAATGCCAGGAGCAGACCTGTGACTACGGCACTGAAATCCTTGATCGTGATCGGTTTTTTCATCAGTTTCTCGTAAATGTATTCTGTCAGCACTGCCGCGCCTGTGGTAACCACCACAAGCAGCCATGCATTCTCATGCCGGAAATTATAGATTCCGAAGAAAGTAGCAGGCAACAGTGCGATCACTACCATCAGCATGATATTGCTGGTTGTCACCTTATCCCGGATATGGGGGGAGGATGATACGTTTAATTTTCCATTCACTGTTCTTTCACCTCTCTATTTCTTCTTTTTATTTGCCAAAGCAATTTTTCTCATGGAACCGATGGACTGCTTCAGCGGGCGCTTTGCGGGACAGACATAGCTGCAGGAGCCGCACTCCACACACTCCAGCCCATTCTGTGCCGTAAAGGTTTCCTCATCGTGACGCTCCGCATAGTCCGCAAGCCTGGACGGGATGATCCGGCTGGGGCAGACCTCCACGCAGCGGCCGCAGTTGATGCAGGGAGTGGACATGGCCTTAGCCACAATGTCCTCCTGGAATGCCAGGATGGCGGAAGAAGTCTTTGTCACCGGCGCATCCAGCGTGATCATGGCAAATCCCATCATGGGGCCGCCGGAGATCAGCTTTTCCGGCTCCCTTTTGAATCCACCTGCCGCCTCGATCAGCTCCCGGTGGTTGGTTCCCAGGAGAACCTTGAAGTTCCCCGGCTTCTCCACTGCGTCTCCGCTGACGGTCACGATCCGCTCGGTCAGCGGCCTGCCGTTGATCACCGCGTTGTGAATACCGATCAGTGTCTCCACATTATCCACGATGCAGCCTGCGTCTGCCGGAAGCATAGTAGAATTGATGGCACGCTTTGTCAGCGCGTAGATCAGCTGGCGTTCTGCGCCCTGGGGGTACTTGGTCTGCAGCGCGCAGACCTTCATGCGGGGTTCGTCCTTGATGGCTTCCTGCAGCTTTTCGATGCAGTCCTTCTTGTTGTCCTCCACGCCGAAGATTCCCTGGGCATGCTCGAACATGGACAGGATGACCCGCATCCCGCTGACCAGCTCCTCGGTGTTCTCCAGCATCCTTCTGTAGTCGGCTGTGATGTATGGCTCACACTCCGCGCAGTTGGCAATGATATATTCAATTTTGTCCGGCTCCTTCGGAGAGAGCTTCACACGGGTCGGAAAGCCTGCGCCTCCCATACCGACGATGCCTGCATCCCCGATCCGGGTCAGGATCTCATCACGCGTCATCTCAGAGAGCGGCTTCATCGGAGCGGCTTCTGCTTCCTTGTACTCTCCGTCATTCTCAATGACGATACAGTCCACATTGCTGCCCGTCGGATTGAAATGCTTCTCCAACGCTTTCACCGTCCCGGACACGGACGCATACACAGGCGCGGATACAAAGCCGCCCGCATCTGCGATCTTCTGGCCTTTTAACACATGGTCGCCCTTTTTCACAGCTGCGATGGCCGGAGCGCCGATGTGCTGGGAAAGTGGATATACCAGATCACCCTGCGGCAGCACTTCCGTAATCGGCTGGTCTTTTGCCAGGCTCTTGCCGTCATTGGGATGGATCCCACCTTTAAAAGTTAAAAGTCCCATTCTTTTACCCTTCCTTTCTTTGATCCGCTGCTATTCTAATTCTTATGAGCCTGAGAATAGCAGCTCCTTTTCACATGATATTATTCTACAGTACTTTGTATACAAAATCCAGTAAATTTCGTGATTTTATTGTATCTTTCCGCGAACATCTTGTCGCTCTTTTAACATAAAAAGAGCGGAAACGCTTTTTGTCTCCGCTCAGTTTTGTTTTTCCAATCATTCACTGAATCGTGCCGTAGTCCTTATTCCGCATCTGCCATTTCAGACATCTCAATGGCCTTCATGCTCAGGCTGATCTTCTTCTCCGCCTCGTTGAGATCCACGATCTTCGCCTGAATCTCCTGTCCGATGGAAAGAACATCCGACGGCTTATCCACATGCGCTCTGGAAATCTGAGATACATGAAGCAGTGCGTCTACTCCGGGCGCAAGCTCTACGAAGGCGCCAAAATCTGTCATACGCGCCACTCTTCCGGTGATGACGGAACCAACCGCAAAATCCTCGGAAGCATGTGCCCACGGATTGGTCTCCGGGAACTTCAGGCTGAGTGCCACCTTTGTATCGTTGATATCCTTAACAAGAACCTTCAGGTTGTCGCCGACCTTGAAGACCTTCTTCGGATTCTCGACTCTTCCCCAGGACATCTCGGAAATATGGAGCAGGCCGTCAACGCCGCCCAGGTCCACAAACGCACCGAAGTCCGTTACATTCTTCACTACACCCTCGATCGTATCTCCAACCTGCAGACGCGCGAACAGCTCTCTCTGCTTCTCTGCACGCTCCGCAACCAGAAGCTGCCTTCTGTCACCGATGACACGGTTTCTTCTCGGATTGAATTCACTGATCACGAACTCAATCTCTTTTCCGTCGTATTTGCTCAGGTCTTTCTCATAAGAATCTGAAACCAGGCTTGCAGGAATGAAGACACGCACGCCCTCTACCTCCGCGCATAATCCGCCGCCAAGGATCTGAGTCACCGTTGCCTTCAGCACCTCTTTATTCTCAAAGGCTTCCTTCAGCCTTTCATTACTCTTTTCAGCCGCCAGTCTCTTATAAGTCAGCAACACCTGTCCTTCTCCGTCATTCACCTTCAGCACCTTCACTGTCATGGCGTCCCCTACGGAAACCACCGTTGTCAGGTCAAGAGAAGAATCATTGGAATATTCATTCTTTGTAATAATACCGTCTGCTTTATATCCAATGTTAAGAATGATCTCATCGGGTTTTACATCGATTACTGTCCCTTCTACAACTTCTCCATTGTGAATTGTCTTGAATGACTCGTCTAACATCTGTTCAAATGATAATTCTGACATTACTTGAACCTCCTCAATTATTTTGTTGGGCGTGGACGCCCCCGCTGTAATACCTACTGTTTCCACTGACCCTAATTGATTCAAATTCAAATCGTCAAGTGTCTGTATGTAGTACGTATCCTTACATGCTTTCGCACATATTTCAAATAACTTCTGGGTGTTAGAACTGTGCTTGTCTCCAATCACAATCATTGCATCCACCTCTTCCGCAATACGCAGGGCCTCCATCTGACGTTCCTTTGTTGCATTGCAGATTGTATTTAAAACAATTATATCATAACTCTTTTCGGAAATAATTTCAACTAAATCTTGAAATTTATTGTAATTAAATGTCGTTTGGGCCACGACACAGGCTTTTTTTTCATGATTTTTGGAATTATTTCCCTGTTTTGAGAAGAAATGCTCGATTATTTTGGAATTTTCTTCTATCTCTTCCGCATTTTGGATGATCACCGCGTTCTCCCCGGCCCATCCTCTTATCCCCTTCACCTCCGGATGATTCGGATCACCGATGATGATCACAAAATTTCCCTTTTCACTTTCCTCCCGGACGATGTTGTGGATCTTTTTCACATAGGGGCAGGTTGCGTCTACGATGGAAATGTTTTTAGCCTCCAGCTTGTCGTAAATCCGTTTTTCTACTCCATGGGAGCGGATGATGACCGTGCCCCCGGCGAGGGCATCCAGCTCTTCCTCTGTCCGAAGGACTGCAGCCCCCCGCGCCTGGATATCCTTGATCACTTCCTCATTGTGGATGATAGGGCCGAAGGTATAGATCCGTTCGCCGCCGCAGTGCTCCAGCTCCCGGTATACCGTATCAACGGCACGCCTCACGCCGAAGCAGAAGCCGGCGGTTTTTGCTAATTTGACTTTCATGAATATCGGTTCCTTATATCTAAATTTTTTCCGACTATGCGGTTACTATATGAACCGGCGCAGCCGAATTTACCTGCATAATCTGACAATCGTCTCTACCACCTCCGGGATAGTCATATCCGAACTGTCCACCAGAACGGCATCCTCCGCCTGACGCAGCGGCGCAGTCTCCCGGTTCATGTCCCGCTCATCCCGTTCCCGGATATCCTTTGCGATCTCCTCGTAATCGCAGGTCAGCCCTTTTTCGGTCAATTCATCGAATCTGCGCTTCGCCCGGGTTTCCACGCTGGCGGTCAGGTAAACCTTCACATCCGCATCCGGCAGGATGTTCGTTCCGATATCCCTGCCATCCATGATCACGTCTCTTTCTCTTGCCAGAGAACGCTGCAGCTCCAGAAGCCGCTCCCGCACCTCCGGAACAAGTGAGGTCATGGATGCCATGTTGCCCACTTCCTCGGTCCGCAGTCTGGAAGAAATATTTTCTCCGTTCAGATAGACCTGCTGTACCCCTTCCTCATAGCGGATGCTGACCTCCGCTTCCCGGGCTGCCGCAATGATCCCTGCCGTATCCTCCGCGGCGATCCCCTTTTCCAGAAAGTGAACCGCCAGCGCACGGTACATGGCTCCGGTATCCACATAGATATATCCCTTCTCCTTCGCCACCAGCTTTGCGATGGTGCTCTTGCCCGCACCTGCCGGGCCGTCAATGGCTACATTATATCCCATCCTTGCTTCCTCCTATTCACTAAAAATAGCATTCCCCGCCGCGTATCCTGTGGACCAGGCGATCTGCAGATTGAAGCCTCCGGTCAGCGCGTCCAGGTCCAATACTTCCCCGGCAAAATAGAGATGTTTTACATGCCGGGATTCCATGGTGCCGGGGTCCACATCCTTCACACTGACTCCGCCCCGGGTGATAATGGCCTCCGAAAATCCCCGAAGCCCGGTCAAAGTCATCCGAAAATTCTTGATCAGTTCCACAAATCGACGCCGCTCCTCTTTGGAGATCTCATGGACTTTTTTCTCAGGTGGGATGTTGCCAAGCTCGATCATGACCGGCTTCAGCTTTGCGGGAAACAGCTTGTCTACCGCGTTTTTAAACTGCTTATTCTTCTGTTCCTCAAAATCCCGCAATACCCGCTGGTCCAACTGCTCTGCCGTCAATGCGGGCTTTAAGTCAATTTTCAAGATTAGTTCTTTTTTTACAGGCCTCCTGGATGCCGTCTTTTCCTCCAGCATTTCTCCAAGCGCCTTCCCTGCCCCAAGCTTTCTTCCCACCACACTGCTGGCGCTTAAGATCACCGGGCCGCTGACCCCATAATGAGTGAACAGCATTTCCCCGAATTCCTCATACAGCTTCTTTTTCCCGTCGTAAACTGCCGCTGTGACATTGCGCAGGGAAAGTCCCTGGAGCTCTTTTGCGTACCATTCCTTTACCTCCATAGGCACCAAGGACGGCGCAAGCTCCGTCACTTTATGACCTGAGCTTTCCGCAAACCGGTACCCGTCCCCCGTGCTTCCGGTAGACGGATAGGAAAGCCCTCCGGTTGCAATGATGCAGGCATCCCCTGTCTCTTTTTTTCCATTCTGAAAGAGGAGTCCCGAAAATGCGGCGCCGTCTGTCAGCACCTCCTTCACTTCACTGTGCAGATGCACCCGCACGTTCCGCCTCTCCATCTCCTTTTCCAGCACGCGGATCACATCGGAAGAATGGTCTGACAAAGGAAATACGCGATTCCCCCGCTCTGTTTTCGTGCGCAGTCCAATGCTCTCAAAAAACTCGATGGCCTGCTCATTGGTAAATCCATAAAACGCGCTGTATAAAAACTTGGGATTGCTGACCACAGAAGCAAGCAGCGTATCCAGGTCGCAGGCATTGGTCAGATTGCACCGCCCCTTGCCTGTGATGAACAGCTTCTTGCCAAGCTTCTCATTCTTTTCATATACATGGACTTCATGTCCGTTCCCGGCGGCAGTCAGTGCCGCCATCATTCCGGCAGCCCCGCCGCCTGTCACCAAAACTTTACTCATGATATTCACATCAGACTGCCTTTGTATATTCTTTCAGCCAGTTTCTCTCCTCTTCCTCCAGATGCGGCCCGATCTTCTCGTATACCTTCTGATGGTAGTCATTGAGCAGCTTCTTCTCCTGCTCTGTCATCAACTCCAAAGCTATGGCATCCAAATCAATGGGCACATAGGTCAGGATCTCAAAATGCAGGAACTGTCCGTACTCATTCTTCTCCCCTTCGGCCACCATCAGCTCATTCTCAATACGGATCCCATGAGAACCTTCTATATAAATCCCCGGTTCATCCGTGATCACCATACGGACCTCCAACGCCGGATATTTGGATTTTCCGGGCACCCGTTTCCAGTGGAAATTCACGGGCGGCTCATGGATATTCCCCAGGTATCCAACCCCATGGCCGGTCCCGTGATTATAATTCAGCCCCTGTCTCCAAAACGGCTCTCTTGCCGCATAGTCCAGGGTCAATCCCGAGCAGCCATACAAGAACCTGGCATTCGCCAGATGCAGCATACCGCAGACTACCGTGGTAAAATGCCGCCGCATTTCCTCGGTGATCTCTCCCAGCGCCACCGTTCTGGTAATATCCGTGGAGCCTTCCCAGTAGTGTCCGCCGGTATCCGTCAGAAAAAGTCCCTCGGTCTTCAATTCCACATCTGTTTCCGGCGTGGAGGAATAATGGGCGCATGCCGCATGCTCCTTATACGCGCTGATCGGCCCGAAGCTGGGTCCCATATAATGCTCCTGCATCCCTCGAAATTCCTCCAGCTTTGCGGAAGCCGTCATCTCTGTGACGCGTTCCTTCCCGATATTCTTTTTCAGCCAATACATGAACTTCGTATGGGCAATCCCGTCTTTGATGTGGGCATTTCTGATATTCTCCGCTTCCGTCTGATTCTTGACTGCCTTCATCAGCACGATTGGATTCTCCGCCTGGATCTTTTTGACCTCCCCGGAAATATTGCTGAACAGGGCATAATTCATCTGCTCCGGATCCAGCATCACCTTCTGTTCCTTGGTAAATGCTTTCATACGGCCGTAAATCCCGTCATACGGATACAAGGTCACATGGTTTTCCCGAAAATGTGCTTTCATTTCATCGGAAAACTTCCGCTCATTCGCATACAGCTCTACCCCGTCCTTTCCGACTACCGCATAGGAAAGAAGCAGCGGAAAATACTCCACATCATTTCCACGGATATTCAAGAGCCATCCGATATCGTCCAGGCTGGTGATCACCAGCACATCTGCCTTCTGTTCTTCCATGGCCTCCCGCACCCGCGCCAGCTTATGCTCCACCGATTCCCCGGCATATCGGATGTCCAGCAGAAAGGCCGGTTTTTCAGAAAGCGCCGGGCGTTCCTCCCAGATCTCATCCATCAGATCCAGATCATACCGGACACTGCCGCCCTTGTCTGCCGCGATCTTCGCATATTCCTGTCCCTTCGCGACGCCTACTGTGCGGCCGTCAAATCCGATCACTCCGGATTCCGGCAGCTCCTGCTTTAAAAACGTCTCCATGGTCGGCACATCCGGCTCCCCCATCCTCTGCAGGATAATCCCGCTTCCCTGAAGCTCCCGCGCCGCCTGGATAAAATATCTTCCGTCCGTCCACAGATATGCCTGGTCCTGAAGGACCACTGCCGTTCCTGCGGACCCGGTAAAGCCTGTCAGATATTTCCTTGCCTTAAAATGCTCCCCGACGTATTCACTCTGATGATAATCCGCCGTGGGAACGATATAGATCTGTATGTCCTGCTTCTTCATCAGTTCCTGAAGTTTCTCAATTCTTTCCCGAACTGTCATTTTCCTGCTCCTTTATTTCTCTAATAAAAAGCCGAAGCCGCTTTTCGTGTGGAGGAAACCGGCCCCGGCTTTTTTCACTATTTGTAATGGATCACCTGTCTTTATACCGGATAAGCCCCGTTCTCCGTGTCCGCTACCTTTGCATCCACCTTCGTCTGCTGAGCTTCCCTGTACTTAAAGAAATCCACTGCAACCTGCGGGAACAGCGCGTAACTGAGCACATCCTCGTCCTGCTGGATCCACTGTGCGCATTCCTTGCGGAGGGTATCCAGCTCATCCGGGATCAGGTCTGCCGGACGGCAGGTGATGATCTCCGCGTCTTCTCCGACTACTTTCTTCTGGATCTCCGGATTGAACGGTTTTACGGTTGCGCCGTACTTTCCGGTCAGCACGTCCTTGGTCTCCTTGGTGGCCATCTTATAGCGCTCGCCCATCAATACGTTGAACACGGCCTGGGTTCCCACGATCTGGGAAGATGGCGTAACCAACGGCGGCTCCCCAAGGTCTGCCCTTACACGCGGCACTTCTTCCAGCACGTCGTAGAACTTGTCTTCCGCACCCTGCTCTTTGAGCTGGCTTGTCAGGTTGGAGAGCATACCGCCCGGTACCTGATACAGCAGTGTCTTGATATTGACACCCATGTTTTTCGGATTGAGCAGGCCGCTTGCGAGAGCCTCGTCCCGGATCGGGCGGAAATAGTCCGCAATCTCAGCCAGAAGGTTCTGATCCAGTCCTGTATCGTAAGGCGTCCCCTTGAAGGTCTCCACCATAACCTCTGTGGCCGGCTGGGAGGTTCCCAGCGCGAAAGGCGACATTGCGGTGTCGATGATGTCCGCCCCTGCCTCGATGGACTTCATGTAGGTCATGGAGCCTACGCCGGAGGTATAGTGGGTATGCATCTCGATGGGGATCTCCACCGCTTCCTTCAGTGCGGTTACAAGCTCCGTTGCCTGGTACGGGCAGAGAAGGCCCGCCATATCCTTGACGCAGATGGAGTTTGCACCCATATCCTGAATCCGTTTTGCCAAATCCATCCAGTATTCCAGCGTATACGCGTCGCCCAGTGTGTAGGACATGGCAACCTGCGCATGCGCCTTTTCCTTGTTAGCTGCCGTTACGGCTGTCTGCAGGTTGCGGATATCGTTCATACAGTCAAAGATCCGGATGATGTCGATACCGTTTGACGCGGACTTCTGTACGAAATACTCTACCACGTCGTCCGCATAGGGGCGGTATCCCAGGATGTTCTGCCCGCGGAAGAGCATCTGCAGCTTTGTATTCTTAAATCCGTCGCGGAACTTCCGGAGCCGCTCCCATGGATCTTCCTTCAGGAAACGCAAGGATGCGTCAAAGGTTGCTCCTCCCCAGCATTCTACCGCATGGTATCCGACCTTGTCCATCTTCTCCACGATCGGCAGCATCTGCTCTGTCGTCATTCTTGTAGCGATCAGGGACTGATGCGCGTCACGCAGAATAGTCTCTGTGATTTTTACCGGTTTTTTTGCTATTTCTGCCATTCAATTTGTCCTCCATTTTATTTTACACCAAATATCGCCATAAAGGTTCCGGCTGCCACCGCAGTACCGATTACCCCGGCCACATTCGGTCCCATTGCATGCATCAGAAGGAAGTTGGTCGGATCCGCCTCCGCACCCACCTTCTGGGAAACTCTGGCCGCCATTGGAACCGCGGATACGCCGGCGGAACCGATCAGCGGATTCACCTTGCCTCCGGTCACCTTGCACATCAGCTTTCCGAACAGGACTCCGAATGCCGTTCCGAACGCAAACGCCACCAGTCCAAGGACTACGATCTTAATCGTACTCCAGTTCAAAAATGCCTCCGCGCTTGTAGTCGCGCCTACGGATGTTCCCAGCAGGATGACTACGATATACATCAACGCATTGGAAGCCGTCTCTGTAAGCTGTCTTACTACGCCGCACTCCCGGAACAGATTTCCCAGCATGAGCATACCAACCAGGGGAGCCGTTGTAGGCAGGATCACACAGACAACGATGGTTACGACGATGGGGAACAGAATCCGCTCCAGCTTGCTGACCGGACGAAGCTGCTCCATCTTGATCTTCCGCTCTTCCTCTGTCGTCAGAAGCTTCATGATCGGAGGCTGAATGATCGGCACCAGGGACATATAGGAATATGCCGCCACGGCGATGGGCCCCATGATCGCGGTCTGCTGCAGCTTTCCTGCCAGGAAAATGGAGGTCGGCCCGTCCGCCCCGCCGATAATGGAGATCGCTGCCGCTGCCTTATCCGAGAATCCCATTGCCATGGCGCCCAGATAAGCCGCAAAGATACCGAACTGTGCTGCCGCTCCTAAAAGGAAACTCTTCGGATTGGCGATCAGCGGTCCGAAATCGGTCATCGCGCCGACACCCATGAAGATCAGGGACGGCAGGATGGCCCATTCATCCAACACATAAAAGTAATAGAGGAGTCCGCCTACCCCGTTTGAGGAGTCCTCGGCATGAAGCATGATATCCGGATAGATATTGACAAGCAGCATACCGAAGGCAATCGGAACAAGGAGCAGCGGCTCAAATTCATGCCTGATTGCTAAATATAGGAACACGCAGGCAACCGCGATCATAATCACATTTCCCCAGGTCAGGTTCATGAACGCAGTCTGCTCAATGAGGTGTCCCAACGTATTTGAAATATATTCCATTTGTTAAACCTCCGTATTTAAACTAGTTTAATGTAGCCAATACTGCTCCTGCTTCTACGGCATCGCCGACTGCTACATCAATACTAGCAACTGTTCCTGCCTCCGGGGCAACAACCGGGATCTCCATCTTCATGGCTTCGATAATGACAACCGGGTCACCGACCTGTACGCTCTGTCCTACGCTGGCTTCGATCTTAAACACCTTGCCTGCCGCGCCGGCCTTCACCTGGATGCTGCCTGCGCCTGCCGCTGCCTTAGGCGCTGCGGGAGCCGCCTTCGGAGCTTGTGCCGGTGCCGCCGCTGCCACAGGTCTTGCTGCCGGTGCCGCGCCTGCGCCGTTCTCTTCTACTGTTACATCATAGACATTTCCATTTACTGTGATCGTATAATTTTTCATCTTTTATTCTCCTCCTTATATCACCTTACTGATGAATTCCATTTATTGGATTTTCTTCTCTTGATGGAACGTACTACAAATCCGTCGGTGGTCGTTCCCTCTGCCGCTGCGATCGCTGCCGCAATCACGGCGATCAGTTCACTGTCATCGGCCTGTACCTCCGCTGCCGGCTCTGCCGCTGCTGCCGGGGCCGGTGCAGGCGCTGCCGGAGCAGTCTCTTTTTTACGGAACTTCTCTTCCAATGCCGGAATCTTCTCAAACAGTGAAATAATAAATGAAATGAAAATCAAAACCACGAATACGGTCCCCATTCCCAGAACCGTATTCAGCCCGGCTTTTTTCAGGATCTCGGTTGTCGAATAGTGCGCGTTGACCGTGATGCTCTCCATCTGCCCGCCCTCGTCAAAGGCAAACTGCAGATCGGCATCTCTTTCTTCCCCTTTCAGGGGAGCCGAAAGCACCGCGCCTGTGTTGGTGACCTCCATCGTGAAATCACCGATTTCCAGAAATTCACCGCAGTCCTCCCTGCCGGACTTCCAGGCGTCAATCATAGTCCGGAAGTTTTCTCCCGAGATCGGAAATCCTGTCATCATCAGTGTATAATCCAGGTTGTAATCAGGCATGGACTGATACTGTTCAAACTCCTCTTCTGACATCTTGCTGAAATTATCGATGATCCCCTGGGCATACTGCTGCAGCCTTTCCTGATCATACTCTTTTTCCGCTGACTTGCTTCCGCATCCTGCCAGGCAGAAGATCAGGATAAGGACAAGTCCTGCTATACTTAATTTTTTCTTCACTTCGCCTCACCTCACTAAACCGTACCGTGCTTTTTGTCGGGACGATCCTCTCTTTTTGTGAACAGCATCTCAAATGCGCCGATCACATATTTTCTGGTGTCTGCAGGTTCAATGATCGCATCCACATATCCCCGCCTTGCCGCAGACATGGGGCTGGACTGGAGCTCTTTGTAAGCCGCCGCCTTTTCTTTGAGCACTTCGGCATCCGCATCCGCGTACATGATCTTCGCCGCAAGCGCGGAATCCATCATGCCGATCTGTGTATCCGGCCATGCGTAGACCAGATCCGCTCCGATGGACTTGCTGTTCATCGCCACGTAAGCGCTGCCGTAAGCCTTGCCCACAATCACATTCACCTTCGGCACCGTCGCGTTGGCAAATGCGTAGGTCAGCTTCGCAACGCTCTTTGCCATATCCTTTTCCGCTGCTTTTGTCGCTTCATAACCGGTCACATTGGTCAATGTCAATACCGGAATGGAAAACGCGTCGCAGAAATTCAGGAAATCCGCCGCTTTCTTACAGCCGTCTACAGTCAGCACCGTGTCAAAGCTCTCCGCGTTTCCGTCCGCATCGTAGATTTTGGAACGGTTGGCAAGCGCGCCGACGGTCATGCCATTAAGACGGATGAAGCCTGCGGCCATCTCTTTTGCATATTCCTTCTTCACCTCGAAGAACACCTGGCTGTCCGAAATCTGCGCAAGCGCGATGCCAGTATCCTCGGATGCATTGGCAATATCTGCGCAGACACGGTTCAGGTCATCCATACATTCCTCATAGGAATTATCATCTTCATTATTGGCCGGAATCATACTGATCAGAGTACGGATCTGGCCCAAAATCTCTTCTTCTGTTCCGATTCCGTCCACCAGGCCGGAGGTCTGGCTCTGATATTCGGCACTGGACGTATCGCATTTGGAGATCTCATTTCCCTCCAGGGCATTCGGGGAATTCACAAACAGTCTGCCGTCCTTGCTTTCCATAAATGTGAAATCCGTCAGTCCGGGAACAACCGCAAGCCCGCCGCCGCACATACCGAAGATCGCCGTGATCTGCGGGATCACACCAGATGCCATGGACTGCTTAAAATACAGACTTCCAAATGCCTCCAGCGCGTCGGTAGCTTCCTGAAGACGCAGCCCCGCACAGTCTACCAGACCGATCACCGGCGCCCCCATCTTCATTGCCATATCATAAATATTGGCAATCTTTCTTGCATGCATCTCGCCTACCGCGCCTTTCAAAACGGTCGCGTCCTGGCTGTATACATACACCAGATTACCATCGATCACTCCATAACCGGTGATGACACCGTCGGATGGAGTCTCTTTTGCCTGCAGATTGAAATCGGTATTTCTGGCTGTCACCGCGCCGCCGATCTCAACAAAGCTTCCCTCATCAAGCATCGAGGCAATTCTTCTGCTTGCTGGGTTCCCAGTTGCATTGTAGCTCATATTTTAGCCCTCCATATAAAAAAATATTTAAAAAATAAACCAAAATTTATGCCTATTTTAGTATAAACTAAATGTTGGAAAAATACAATGAAAAAAAGTAGAAATTGGCAGAAATACGGAGGTGGCGGAATAGATTATAATTATAACAACGGGGATGCCGTTATGGCATCCCCTATCACACAAAATATTTGTTATGGGCTTTTTTATTACAGCCTGCTTGCTATGGCTTTGATGAAGTCCTCGCTGTTGAGTACGGTTGGGTTCTCTATGGTAGTGATCAATGCCAGGTCTTTGGTCATTTCGCCGGACTCTATGGTGTCGATGGTAGCTTTTTCGAGTTTGCCGGCGAAGTCCATCAGTGCCTGATTGCTGTCAAGCTCGCCGCGTTTGCGGAGAGCGCCGGTCCAGGCGAAGATGGTGGCTACGGAATTGGTGGAGGTTTCTTCTCCTTTTAAGTGTTTATAATAATGACGCTGGACGGTGCCGTGGGCGGCCTCATATTCGTAGTAGCCGTCGGGGGATACGAGGACGGAGGTCATCATGGCCAGGGAACCGAAGGCGGAGGAGATCATGTCGCTCATGACGTCTCCGTCGTAGTTCTTGCAGGCCCAGATGTAGCCGCCTTCGGACTTCATCACGCGGGCTACGGCATCGTCGATCAAGGTGTAGAAGTAGACGATTCCTGCCTCTTTGAATTTGTCTGCGTATTCCGCGTCGTAGATCTCCTGGAAAATATCTTTAAAGGTGTGGTCGTATTTTTTGGAGATCGTGTCTTTGGTCGCGAACCAGAGATCTTGTTTGATGTCCAGAGCGTAGTTGAAGCAGCTTCTGGCGAAACTGGCAATGGACTGGTTCAGGTTGTGCATTCCCTGTGCTACGCCGGGACCTGTGTATTCGTGCACCAGTTCGCGGTGCTCCGTTCCGTCTTGGGCGGTGTAGACCAGTTCCACCTTACCGACTCCCGGAATCTTCATTTCTGTGTTTTTGTATACGTCTCCGTAAGCATGCCTTGCGATGGTGATAGGCTTCTTCCAGTTCTTGACGCAAGGCTCAATCCCCTTTACCACGATGGGGGCACGGAATACCGTTCCGTCCAGAATGGCACGGATCGTACCGTTGGGGCTCTTCCACATTTCCTTCAAGTCATACTCCTCCATACGCGCCGCATTAGGCGTGATGGTGGCGCATTTTACGGCAACCTTGTATTTTTTCGTGGCATTTGCGGAATCTACGGTTACCTGGTCGTCTGTCGCATTGCGGTGTTCCAGCCCAAGGTCATAGTATTCCGTATTCAGCTCAATGAACGGTTCCAGTAGATGCTCCTTGATCATCTTCCAGAGGATCCGGGTCATCTCATCCCCGTCCATTTCCACGATCGGCGTTGTCATTTTAATTTTTTCCATTGGATAACTCCTCCTCGTTTATTCGTATTTGTGCTGATTCGTTCCGTTTATTCTTCCGTCCCCTGTCTCCGCAGGTTCTGCATCACATGGAGTACATGCTCATTGGCAAGCTGTTCCGCCAGATTGGCATCGTTGTCCCGGATAGCCCGAAGGATCTGCTTATGCTCCCGGATCGACTTCCTGGCACGCTCCTCCGAGACCATGGAGGAACGCCTCGCCATCAGGGAATACCTGTGAAAATCCGTCAGCACATGGCTTAACATACGGCTCTGGGAGGCTTCATACAATACCCTGTGAAATCTGCCGTCCAACTCCGTCACCTGATCCCCACTGCTGCCGTACCGCCTGGAATGAAATTCCGAGAGAAAGATGATCTCCTCCAGCTCTTCCAGCTGCGCCTCCGTAATATGCTCCGTCGCCCATCTCGCACAGAGCCCTTCCAGCATGAAGCGCATCTCATAGATATCCTGAATGTCTTTTTGCGTGATCCCGGTCACAAAGGCACCCTTATTCGGGATGATCGTAACCAGCCCTTCCAGCTCCAGCTGGCGCAGCGCTTCACGCACAGGCGTCCTGCTGACGCCAAGCTCTTTTCCAAGAGCAACCTCCCGAAGCTCCTCATGCTCTTTATATGTACCATTGAGAATATTGTCCCGGATGCTCTGAAACACGTGACCTCTCAATGAATTCTCCTGATGTCCCTCCATCATTTCCTCCTATCAGGGTGTAAACAGTAACATGTATCATTGTATACACTAATACAATTTTTGTCAATATATGGAACACAAGAGAAAATGATAACGCACAAAAATCGAAGCTCAGACGATAACCCGGACCTTCAGCACCCCTTTGATCTCTCCCAGCCGCTTCACAACTTCATCGGAAATCGCCGCGTCCACATCAATCATCGTGTATGCGTAGGCTTTCTTGCTCTTGTTTGTCATCAGTGTGATATTCATATTCTCTTTTGCAAGAAGAGACGTAAACTGTCCCAACATATTTGGGATATTATGATGCAGGATCGTGACCCGGCTGCCCTCTTCCTTGGCTCCCATATTGCAGTCCGGATAATTTACAGAGTGGGTGATGTTTCCGTTTTCGAGATAATCCCGCAGCTCCTTCACTGCCATTTTCGCACAGTTGTCCTCGGATTCCTCCGTGGATGCGCCCAGATGTGGAATCACGATCGCGCCTTTCACGCCTGCGATCTCCGGGGTCGGGAAATCCGTCACGTACCGTTTCACCGTACCGGAAATGAGCGCATCCACGATAGCTTCGCTGTCTACCAGGATATCCCGGGCAAAGTTCAGGATGATGACACCCTTCTTCATCAGACTGATGGCCTCCCGGTTGATCATGCCCTTCGTGCTGTCCAGCGCCGGCACGTGGATGGTGAGATAATCACATTCCTTGTAAAGCTCATCCACCGTCTTTGCGTGATGGATATTTCGGGAAAGCTGCCATGCGGCATCTACCGATACATATGGGTCATATCCGTACACATCCATACCCAGATGGATGGCCGCGTTGGCAACCCTCACGCCGATAGCCCCCAGGCCGATGACTCCCAGCTTCTTGCCGTCAAGCTCTCTTCCGGCAAAGGCCTTTTTCGCTTTTTCGGCCTCCTTCGCCAGGTCGCCGTCCTCTTCATGCTCCTGCACCCAGTTGATGCCTCCGATGATATCACGGGCCGCAAGCAGCATCCCGGCCAGCACCAGCTCCTTGACACCATTGGCATTGGCGCCCGGCGTATTGAATACCACAATTCCCTTTTCCGCACATTTTTCCAGAGGAATGTTGTTCACTCCGGCCCCGGCACGGGCAACCGCCTTCAAGTCCTTTCCAAATTCCATCTCATGCATAGCGGCGCTGCGGACAAGGATCGCATCTGCCTCGTCTGGGATTTCTACCCTGACATAATTCTCGTCAAATCTTTCAATTCCAACCGGCGCGATTGGATTCAGGCAATGATATTTATACATCTTACAGATTCTCCTCTTCAAACTTCTTCATAAATGCAACCAGCGCTTCCACGCCTTCATAGGGCATGGCGTTGTAAATGCTCGCGCGCATACCGCCGACGCTTCTGTGGCCTTTGAGATTTTCCAGGCCTGCTGCCTTTGCTTCTTTGACAAATCTGGCATCCAGGTCCGCGTCTCCTGTAACAAACGGCACATTCATGAGAGAACGGTCCTTCGGTACGACTGTCCCCTTGAACAGCCTGCTCTGATCCAGGAAATCATACAACAGCTTCGCTTTCTTTTCATTGCGCTCCTTCATCACTTCCAGACCGCCCATCTTTTTCAGCCACTGGAACACCTTGCCGCAGATATAGATTCCGTAAGCCGGCGGTGTATTATATAAGGATTTTGCGTCCGCATGTGTCTTGTAGGTCAGCATCGTGGGAGTTCCCGGCAGGACATCCTCTGTGATCAGATCTTCCCGGATGATCACGATTACGACACCGGCCGGGCCGATATTTTTCTGAACCCCGCCGTACACGATCCCGTATTTCGTCACGTCGATGGGTTCGGATAAGAAGCAGGAGGAAACATCCGCTACCAGAAGCTTCCCCTTCGTATTGGGAAGCTCATGATACTTGGTTCCGTAGATCGTATTATTTTCACAGATATAAACATAATCCGCGTCCTCGGAAACCGGAAGGTCGGAGCAGTCCGGGATATAAGAATAAGTCTGATCCTCCGAGGAAGCGATCCGGTTGACCTTTCCGTACTTTTCTGCCTCCTGAGCCGCCTTTTTCGCCCACTGTCCAGTGATGATATAATCCGCCGTTCTGTTCTTCATCAGGTTCATCGGGATCATGGCAAACTGCTGGGAAGCGCCACCCTGCAGAAACAGCACCTTATAGTTGTCAGGAATCCCCATCAATTCCCGCAGATCCGCCTCCGCGCCTGTGATGATCTCCTCATAGGCCTTGGAACGGTGGCTCATCTCCATCACGGACATGCCGGTTCCTCTGTAGTCCAGCATCTCGTCTGCTGCTTCCTGAAGCACTTCCTCCGGCAGTACCGCCGGCCCCGCCGAAAAGTTATATACTCTGCTCATGTTTCATTCCTCCTTTTAGTAAGGATCACGCAGTCCATACGTAACCCTGTTCTTGACCGTTACAGATCCTCTTCATCAAATGCTTCGCTGATCGCCGCGCCGGGCGCAACCATCGGCCATACTTTATCGTCGCAGTCGATCTGACAGTCAATCAATACAGGCCCGTCTGACTGCAGCGCCTTTGCAAATGCCTCCTGAAACTCCTCCCGGGTAGTGACGCGGATCCCGACTGCCCCCATGGCCTCGGCCAGCTTGGCAAAATCCACCCCGTCGTTCAATACCGTGGCGGAATACCGCTGTCCGTAGAACAGGTTCTGCCACTGGCGCACCATGCCCAGTACATGGTTGTTGATTACCACCTCAATGACCGGGATCTGATACCGGGCCGCAGTGGCGATCTCATTCATATTCATCCGAAAACAGCCGTCCCCGGCAATATTGACCACGGTCTTTTCCGGGCAGCCCATCTTGGCTCCCAGAGACGCCCCCAGGCCGTAGCCCATAGTCCCCAGACCTCCGGAGGTCAAAAATGTCCTGGGCCTGGAATACCGATAATACTGTGCCGCCCACATCTGGTGCTGTCCCACCTCAGTCACGATCACGGCATCCCCTTTTGTCTGCCGGTAGATCTCCTCAATCACATAGGGACCGGTCAGCGTATCCGGATGATATTTCATCGGGTATTGCTGTTTATATTCCTGGATCCGTTCCATCCATTCCGTATGGGACAGCCGGGAGAGCTTTTTGTTCACCCGTTTCAGAGCTTCCCGGATATCGCCCGTCACTCCGGCAGTGATGAGCACATTTTTATTCATTTCCGCGGGATCCACATCAAACTGCAGGATCTTCGCGTTCTTTGCGAAGGTTTGCGTATTACCCGTGACACGGTCGCTGAAGCGGGCGCCTAATACGATCAGAAGGTCGCACTCGCTGACTCCGAAGTTGGAGGTCTTTGTCCCGTGCATACCCAGCATCCCGGTGTAACGCTCATCGGTACCCGGAAACGCGCCTTTCCCCATCAGGGAATCGGTCACCGGCGCATCCACCTTCTCCACAAACTCCCTCAGCTCCTCGCTGGCTCCGGAGAGCACGGCACCGCCGCCTACAAATACAAATGGCTGCTTTGCTTCTTCGATCATAGCCACTGCCCGGTCGATCTCCTCCTCGGATATCTGTCCTCCATCCGGAGCAAAGGGCTGGATCTCCTCCCTGGTATACTCTGCCTTGTTGGCCGTCACATCCTTTGGAATATCAATGAGTACCGGACCCGGCCTGCCGGACCGCGCAATCTGAAATGCCTTCCGGATGGTGTCCGCCAGGGTGACCACATCCTTTACGATATAATTGTGCTTTGTAATAGGCATCGTGATCCCGGTAATATCCACCTCCTGGAAGCTGTCCTTTCCAAGCAGGGATACGCCTACGTTGCAGGTGATCGCCACAATGGGGATCGAATCCATATACGCGGTGGCAATCCCGGTTACCAGGTTGGTTGCCCCCGGGCCGCTGGTGGCAAAGCAGACCCCGACCCTGCCGGTGGCACGGGCATATCCGTCCGCGGCATGAGCCGCCCCCTGCTCGTGGGAGGTCAGGATATGCTCTATTTCATCACTATGCTGATATAACGCGTCATATACATTCAGGATCGCGCCGCCCGGATACCCGAATACCGTATCCACGCCCTGCTCCTTCAGGCATTCAATCACAATGTCTGCTCCTGTCAAATACATTGCAGGTACCTCCTAATCATTCGTTTGTTTTCGGGATCTCCAGGATGGCGCCCCGGTTGCCGGAGGTCACCATGGAGGCATATCTTGCAAGATATCCGGTCTTCACATTGGGCTCCTTGGGCTGCCATTTTGCTTTTCTTACATCCAGCTCTTCCTCGGACACATCCAGCTCCAGCTTCAGCTCCGGAATGTTGATCCGGATCAGATCCCCCTCTTCCACCAGAGCAATAGGGCCGCCCACTGCCGCTTCCGGCGACACATGGCCGATGGAAGCGCCTCTGGAGGCTCCGCTGAAACGTCCGTCCGTGATCAGCGCCACGGAGGAGCCCAGTCCCATACCGGCAATGGCGGAGGTAGGATTGAGCATTTCCCTCATTCCGGGACCGCCCTTGGGGCCTTCATAGCGAATGACCACCACATCCCCCGCGTGGATCTCTCCGCCCTTGATTGCCGCGATCGCGTCCTCTTCACACTCGAAGACTCTCGCAGGCCCTTCGTGGACCAGCATCTCTTCCACCACCGCGGAACGCTTGACCACGCTGCCGTCCGGCGCCAGGTTCCCTTTCAGAACCGCAAGTCCGCCTGTTTCGCTGTAGGGATGGTCGATGGGACGGATGACCTCCGGATCCCGATTGACACATCCGGAAATGTTTTCTCCCAGCGTCTTTCCGGTTACGGTCATACACTCTGTATGGAGCAGATTCTTTTTATTCAGTTCGTTCATCACCGCGCTGACACCGCCGGCTTCGTTCAGGTCTTCCATATAGGTGGGGCCTGCCGGTGCCAGGTGGCACAGGTTCGGCGTCTTTGCGCTGATACCGTTTGCAAAATCAATCTCAAAATCCATGCCGATCTCATGAGCAATGGCAGGAAGGTGAAGCATACTGTTGGTGGAGCATCCCAATGCCATATCCACGGTCAGAGCGTTCAGGACCGCTTCTTCTGTCATAATATCCCGCGGGCGGATGTTCTTTCTCACCAGCTCCATCACCTGCATGCCCGCATGCTTTGCAAGGCGGATCCGTTCGGAATAGACTGCCGGGATGGTCCCGTTTCCCGGAAGCCCCATACCCAGCACCTCAGTCAGGCAGTTCATGCTGTTGGCCGTATACATGCCGGAGCAGGAACCGCAGGTAGGGCAGACATTGTTCTCAAACTCACAGACCTCTTCCTCCGTCATGGTGCCTGCCGCATAGGAACCCACCGCCTCGAACATGCTGGACAAACTCCGCTTCTGCCCCTTCACATGACCAGCCAGCATGGGACCGCCGCTGACAAAGATGGTGGGCACGTTGATCCTGGCCGCTGCCATCAACAGTCCCGGCACATTTTTATCACAGTTAGGGATCATCACCAGAGCGTCAAACTGATGGGCCATAGCCAGCGCCTCGGTGGAATCCGCAATCAGGTCTCTGGTCACCAGGGAATACTTCATCCCGATATGTCCCATGGCGATGCCGTCGCAGACCGCAATCGCCGGAACCATGACCGGTGTCCCGCCTGCCATAGAGACTCCCATCTTGACTGCTTCCGTGATCTTATCCAGATTCATATGCCCCGGCACGATCTCGTTGTAGGAGCTGACCACACCTACCAGGGGCCTCTCCAGTTCTTCCTTCGTATATCCAAGCGCGTTGAACAGGGAACGGTGGGGCGCCTGCTGTACCCCCTTTGTAACGGTATCACTTCTCATCTTCGTATCCTTCCTTTCATCTGATATATCCGCAGATCCGATCTCCCATCTCGGCGGTGCCGATCCGCGTCTTTCCCTCTGACATGATATCGATGGTGCGGTAACCTTCCTTCAACACCTGCGCAACCGCCTGCTCAATGGCATCTGCCTCCTTGTCCAGGTCAAAGGAGAAGCGCAGCATCATGGCTGCCGAAAGTATGGTGGCTATAGGATTAGCGATCCCCTTCCCCGCGATATCCGGCGCGGAACCGCCGCTCGGTTCATAGAGTCCGAACCTGCTCTCATTCAGGCTGGCGGAAGCCAGCATCCCGATGGAGCCTGTCACCATACTGGCCTCATCCGACAGGATATCTCCGAACATATTCTCCGTCAGGATCACATCAAACTGCTTCGGGTCCTTCACCAGCTGCATGGCACAGTTATCCACCAGCATATGCTCCAGCGTCACCTCCGGATACTCTGCCGCGACTTCCTCCACGACCTTTCTCCACAGCCGGGAAGAATCCAGCACATTGGCTTTGTCCACACTGGTCACCTTTTTCCGCCGCTTCATGGCGATGTCGAAACCCCGCCGCGCAATCCTGCGGACCTCGTTTTCGTTATATGTAAGGGTATCACGGGCCGTCAGGACACCGTCCACTTCTTCCGTAGAACGCTCCCCGAAATATAATCCTCCGGTCAGTTCCCGCATGATCATCATATCAAATCCGCCCCGTGTGATCTCTTCCTTCAGAGGACAAGCCCCTTTCAATTCTTCATACAGAACCGCCGGCCGAAGATTTGCAAACAGGTTCAGCTCCTTCCGGATCTTCAAAAGTCCTGCCTCCGGTCTCTTAGGCGGCTCTAACCTGTACCAGGGTGAAGTCTTCGCGTCCCCTCCGATGGAACCCATCAATACGGCATCGCTCGATCTTGCAAGTCTGATCGTCTCGTCTGTCAACGGAACTCCATGTACATCAATAGATGCCCCGCCCATCAAAAGCTGCGTATAATTCATCTCATGTCCGTAAACTTCTGCGGTCCGATCCAGGACCTTCATTGCTTCCGTCACGATCTCCGGCCCGATTCCATCGCCCTTGATCACACCGATATTTAATTTCATATCCCATCTTCCTTCCATTATTATAAAAATACTGACTGCTGTTGAAGACCAACGGTCAGGCCCCAAAAACACTATTTGTTTATCATACAGCATTTTTTCGGCTGTTTCAACCCTTTGAACTGCAAAATATATCGCCCAAAGCAGTGCCACTTCCTGTAAAAATCCACAAAAAATCCCAGTCAAAGACCCCTGAAAGCGATACTCAGAAAACGAAAAGGACAAAAAAGAAACCGGAGGCTTCTGCCATCCGGAGTCTTTTTTGCCCTCTTCTATTCCGCTCCCGGTTTTTCAAGCTGAGCGATCGCTGACTTCTGCATGGGGATCCGGCAATTCTTGTTGCTTCCGAATTCCACGATCACCGCTTCATCCGAAATATCAATGATCACACCGTAGAAACCGCTGGTCGTCAAAACCGTATCTCCGATCTCCATGGTGGCAAGCATCCCCTGAACCCTCTTCTGTTCCTTTTTCTGCGGACGCATCAAAAAGAACCAAAATACGCCGATCACAACCGCATACATAATAAAAATGCTGCCCAGGCCTGCCGCTCCACCTGCTCCGCTTGAAGCTAATATTCCATTCATTTTTTGTTTCCTCCTAACTTTTGTACTCCGGAAAATACTCTGCATAGATATTCTATCTCTATGGAAATTCCTGTACATGCCAAATCCTCTTCCGGCGCAATATACTTATCATACACAAAAAACCTTGATTCTTCAAGAGTAATTTTCCATTTTCATGCTTTCTTTTACAGTTTTAGTTACAGGTCACACCTTGACCAGGCGTGCCCTGTAACTCAGGCCGTCATTTAAAATTGCCTACGGCAATGGACGGCCTGAATCCCAGCTTTTATGTGCATCCTCCTGACCAATCAGCGTAGTGATTGGTCAGTGTGTGACATGTAACCAGTTTTATCTTACTGTTCCTGAACCCCCGCAAGCTTCTTCTTTTTATAGCTCTGATACTCTCCCGCCTCAATGGCATCCCGGATCTCTTCCATCATCGTATTGTAAAAATACAGGTTGTGGAGGACGCAGAGACGCATTCCCAGCATTTCCTTTGCCTTGAGAAGATGCCGGATATAGGCGCAGCTGTAACTTCTGCATGCCGGGCACCGGCACCCCTCTTCGATCGGGCCGGAATCCGTCTCGTATTTTGCGTTGAACAGATTCAGCTTGCCGTGGTTGGTATATACATGCCCGTGCCGCCCGTTCCGTGAAGGGTATACGCAGTCGAAGAAGTCCACGCCCCGTTCTACTGCTTCCAGAATATTGGCAGGTGTCCCTACTCCCATCAGGTAGACCGGCCGTTCTCTGGGAAGCAGGGGAACTACAGCCTCCAAGATGCGGTACATCTCTTCATGGCTCTCTCCCACGGCCAGGCCGCCGATGGCATATCCGGCCAGATCCAGCGACGTGATCTGCTTCGCATGCTCCCTGCGGATATCCTCATAGATCCCCCCCTGGTTAATGCCAAACAGAAGCTGCTCACGGTTGATCGTATCCGGCAGCGCGTTCAGCCTGTCCAGCTCTGCCTTACAGCGTTTCAGCCAACGGTATGTCCTGGATACGGAGTCCTCCATATAGGCACGGTCCGCCACGCTGGAAGGGCATTCGTCAAATGCCATGGCAATAGTGGACGCCAGATTGGACTGAATCTGCATACTCTCCTCCGGACCCATAAAGATCTTTCTCCCGTCAATATGGGAATGGAAGTGGACCCCCTCCTCCTTGATCTTCCTTAATCCTGCCAGCGAAAACACCTGGAATCCGCCGGAATCCGTCAGGATCGGCTTATCCCAGTTCATAAACCGGTGCAGTCCGCCCATCTGCCTGACAATCCGATCACCCGGACGGACATGCAGATGGTAGGTATTGGACAGCTCCACCTGCGTTTTGATCTGACGCAGGTCATCGGTCGAAACCGCGCCCTTAATAGCGGCCGCGGTTCCTACATTCATGAAGACCGGCGTCTCGATAGTTCCGTGAACGGTGGCAAGGCGTCCCCGCTTCGCCATCCCGTCTGTTTTTATTAAATGATACATTTTTCCCTCTTTCATAAATTGAAACTTGCACAGTATATTGTTTTAGATGACGCCGTTCAGGATCGCTGCCGTGAACTAATAATGAATGATCACAGGTGTTCCGACCGGCAGCATATTATAGAGAGCCCCAGCCTGATCAAGCGGCATATTGATACATCCGTGAGAGCCTGCGCCGCTGGCATACAAGGAACCGCCGAACGCCGGCTGCCAGGTTGCATCATGAAATCCGATCCCGCTCCAGGTCACCCGCATCCAGTAGGCAACCGGGGTTCGGTATTCCGGCTGCCCTGTTGCCGGATCAATCTCGCCTACCAATGTAGAATTCAGCTCCTTATCCAGAATACTGTACACACCGCTGGGTGTCTCTCTAGCCGGGGTCGGAACGCCAGTTACCACATCTGTCTCCAGGGCGACCACACCGTCTACAATGAACCACATATGCTGTCCGGACAGGTCCACCTCCGCATAGGTGCTGCCCCAGTCCTGGGGTCCCCTGGATGCCGCTCTCTGACCATCCACGTAAATCGGCTCCCTTGTCACCACTTCTCCATTCTTAATACTGTTGACCAATGCCGGAAATTCCGCTTCCTCGTCTACCGACCATCCATAAGTACCTCCGGACACCTCTACAGTCTTCCCCCAGGGAGAGGTGATCGTCCTGGTCTTGCCCACTGTATCGTACTGCTTCCCGAACTCTCTCAGCCATTCCCGGACGGCTCCCTCATTGAAAGTCACCTTCATCTCCGCATCCGCTGTCACCCATTCGGAAATCAGTGTCTTGTCTACCACCACCGGCTGATCCATAGAGTACGTGATGCTTGCCTTGAGATACTGGTTCATCTCATTGCATGCAGCCTTCACATCTCCGGATTCCGACGTATACTTAGGCAGGGCATAGCAGTTCTCTCCTACCATGTCCAGCTCCGGCTGAAATTCCGAGATATACTGATGGATCTTTTCACGGAGAAGCTCCTGATTCACCTCTGATCCCGTCACTTCCGGCTCCACCACATATTCCGTACCGTCAAACCTGGGATATGCAGACGTGGGCGGGATCTGCTCCGCCTTAACCGCCTGGAGCCTGCTGATCTTATCCTCCAGCGCCTCCCGGTCATAGGACACATCCACCGTAGCCTTGGAGGAATTTTTTACAAAAAATGCCTGTGGCCAAAGAAACGCGTTCTGCTTTTTTAAAACATTTTCAATGTCCTTATTCTCATTGTATTTCAGAGAAATCTCTTCCCCGCTGATGCTGTCTGTCTTATTGTCCTTTTCCAGGATCGTCAGACTGTAGCCCTGCACCTGCTGTTCTATGTATTCCTTCACGTCTGCCGCCGTCTTCATAGAAAAATCATGGCCGTTGATCTCCGTATTCATATAGAAATGACTCGTAAAATATACGGAGACTCCGATATAGGCCGCCGCAAGCACACCGACGAACACGCCGGCCGCAAGCAAAGGAATGGGAACTCCAGACTTTTTTGGTCTCCTCCCTGCGCCTGATGACTTGGCAGGATTGCCGGAATTCCGTTTTGCGCCCTGTCTTCCGGCTCCGCTTTTTTGTGGGCCGGATTTTCCTGCGGTTCCTTTGGATGCTCCGGTCTTTCGTGCGGCGTCCTTCTGGGGACCGCTCTTTCCCGGGCTGCTTTTTGGCGCGTCGTTTTTTCCTGTACTGCTCTTCTGTGTTCCGGTACCGGTATTCTGCGCTCCGGTTTTTCCGGTACTGGCCTTTTGCGCTTCAGATTTTCCGGCACCATTCTTCTGCGCTCCGGTTTTTTCCTGGCTGGTCTTTTTATTTCCAGTATCCTTTTTTCCTGGATCATTTCTCATTTTGTCTGAATTCTTTGCGCTTTCTTTTTTCATATCTTCCTGATCCCGAACCTCCGAATTCCATTCTTTGCTTCCTGATGTCTGATATTGAATGTCTGTTTTCTTCCTGCTCTCATCCGCGCCTGCCGGATCGTTTTCTGACAAGCGGCTTTTATTGTCTGGCATCGACGTATTTTTTTCCACCCGTGCCGGATCTTCCCTTTTGTTTTCATTGAAGCTCGTGTTTATGTCCTCATCTTCATCCAGATAATCATCTTCATCATCCAGATAGTAATCCTCATAATTTATCTCTTCTCCTGAGTAAGAATCATCTTTCTGGTCTTTGGCATTTTTGCTCATCTGATACTTCTCCCTTAAAAATGAGTTACTGCTCTCACCTGAGGTACTCACAGCAACTTTTCATCCATCTGCTTCCTGAAATGTGGATGGATTTTAGACACTGGAATCATCTACCTATAGACATCCAAATTTTATTATATAACGAAAGGCCGGGAATGTACAGCACAAATCTCCTTAATTGCATTTTTTAAAAATTACGTAATCCATAACCGTTGCAATCTCACTGAGATTTGTGATTGCGCCATACGTTTTATTCCTATATAATATGGGTATCCTATCTATCATCGAAAGGAGATTTTTACATGAGTGGTTCAACATTTGGAAATATATTCCGCATTACAACCTGGGGGGAATCCCATGGTGCCGCCATCGGCGCCGTAATCGACGGCTGTCCGGCCGGACTCCCTCTGGAAGCCTCCGATATCCAGGCTTTTCTGGATCGGAGGAAGCCGGGACAGAGCAGGTTCACGACCAAGCGTCAGGAAGGCGACCAGGTCGAGATCCTCTCCGGCACATTTGAGGGACGGACGACGGGGACGCCGATCTCCCTGCTGGTGCGCAACCAGGACCAGCGTTCCCGGGATTATGGAAATATTGCTTCCGTATACCGTCCGGGACACGCCGACTACACTTATACGCAAAAATACGGCTTCCGGGATTACCGGGGCGGTGGGCGTTCCTCCGGACGGGAAACCATCGGACGGGTGGCCGGTGGCGCGGTAGCTTCCCAAATTTTAAGGGAATTGGGAATCGAACTGACGGCCTATGCCAAGGCCATAGGACCTGTAGAAGTTCCGGAAGAGGAATATCGGTTCGAAGAGATTTTTCAGAATAAGCTGTACATGCCCAACAATCAGCGGGCGGATGAGGCTGCCTCCTATTTGGAATCTATGATAAAGAACCTGGACTCCTGCGGCGGGGTGATCGAGTGCCGGGTCACCGGGCTTCCTGTCGGGATCGGGGAACCAGTTTTTGACAAGCTGGATGCCTGCCTGGGAAGGGCAATCCTCTCCATCGGCGCAGTCAAGGCCGTGGAATTCGGAGACGGGATCAAAGCCGCACGTTTGAATGGAAGCCAGAACAATGATCCCTTCTATATGGAAGACGGCACCGTGAGGAAAAAGACAAATCATGCAGGCGGAGTCCTGGGCGGGATGAGTGATGGGGATACGCTGGTGCTGCGGGCATCCGTAAAGCCCACCCCCTCGATCGCACAGCCCCAGCAGACAGTTACAGAAAACGGGGAAGATACGGAACTTGTCATCCACGGACGGCATGATCCGATCATCGTACCCCGGGCCGTGGTCGTAGTGGAATCCATGGCCGCGCTGACTCTTGCGGACCTGCTGCTGCAGAATATGGGCAGCAGAATGGAGCATCTGAAAAAAATATATACCTGAAATATGCAGCCCTGAGGGGACGCCGGCCCAAGCCGTTCACTCCCCCTCAGGGCCGCACTCTGTTTAATCCGCCTTTAATTCCTTCCAAAGCTCATTCATCAGATCATTGCTCTCCGGCTCTAACTGCAGGCTCACCTCACAATTGTCCGTCGCATCCTCCGCGGGAACCAATGCCTCATCCGCGCGTTCCTCCTCCGACAGGCTCTCTACGACCGCGTCATTGGGGGTCGAATAATAAATATATTCAAAGTTTTTCTTCGCGATATCCTCCCTGCAGAGAAAATCCAGGAACTTCTGCGCCGCATCCAGATCCTCGCAGTGCTTCGTCACACACCAGGCATCCAGCCAGACATTCGATCCCTCCTTCGGGATCACATAGGCCAGGTTCTCATTGTACTGATGTCCCAGATAGGCCTCTCCGGAATACACGATGGCCATCACCGCGTTTCCGGCTACTACTTCATCCCTGGCTTCATCTACCAGATAAGCCTGCACATCCGGCTTCTGCTTCAGCAGTAGCTCCTGGGCCTCCCGAATCTCATTTTCATTGTTGGAATTTAACGAATATCCAAGGTACTTCAATGCCGCCATATAGGTATCCCGCATACTGTTCTGCATGATGACCTCCCCGGCATAGTCTCCGTTGAACAGCACATCCCAGCTGTCCACCGGCTCCGAAACCCTGGTCGTATCATAAAGGATCCCCAGCGTCCCCCAGAAGTAAGGAACCGTATATGCATTCTCCGGGTCAAATGCCGCAGCAAGCTTCCAATATTTGTCACCGATATTGCCGCTGTTTTCCATCGCGCCCCGGTCAATTTTCTGAAGCTCTCCTTCGTCTATAAACTTCTGGAGCATATAGTCCGTGGAACAGAGCAGATCATACTTGATTGCTCCAGATTTGTACTTGGTATACATCTCCTCCGGCGTCAAAGATTCTTCATATTTGATCTCGATCCCGGTTTCCTCGGTAAACTGATCCAATACATCCGGATCCATATATTCCCCATAGCTGAATACCGTAAGGCTCCCCTTTCCTCCCTCTTTGCTTCCGCAGCCTGTCACAGACAGCATGGAGCAGGCCAGAAGGCCGGCCAGACAAACATAGCTCACTCTCTTTTTCATTTCCCATATCCTTTCTAAAATTAAAATCTTATCAGATCCCGCAAAATCTGAAAACTCCCTAAGACGAACCGCCGCTTCTTCCTTCATTTTCACGATTCATAACTGACCGGCTTCTGCAGCTCCGCCTTTTTGGCAGGCCAGTAATTGGCCGCCAGAAGCACCACAAAAACAAACACAAAGATCATCGTAGACAGCGCATACATCTCCGGCTTGATCCCTTTTCGGATCTCTCCGTAGATCATGGTGGACAGTGTATTGACCCCGGCCCCCTTCGTAAAATATGTGATCACGAAGTCATCCATGGACATGGTAAATGCCATGAAAAATCCGGCCACGATTCCGCTGGCCAGCTGGGGCAGAATGACCTTGAAAAAGGCATACACCGCATTGGCCCCCAGATCCCGGGCCGCCTCATAGAGGCTCACATTCATCTGCCGGATCTTCGGCATGACGCTCAGGATCACATAGGGGATATTAAAGGTAATATGCGCCAAAAGCACGCTGCCGAACCCCAGTGGGATAAAATGCACGAACCAGAGCATCAGCGCGATTCCGGTCACGATGTCCGCGTTCAGCAGCGGGATATTGGTGCAGATCATCATGATCTGATAATTTTTCTGTCGCATGGCATGGATCCCCAGAGCGCCCAATACACCGATCACCGTCGCGATCAGCGCCGAGGCTGTCGCCAGCACCAGTGTTGTCACAAGCGCCTCCATGATCTGCCCGTTGGAAAATAATTTCCCATACCACTGCAGTGTAAAACCGCCCCAGGTCACCCGGGACCTGGAATTATTGAAGGACAGCATGACCAGCACCAGGATCGGCGCATATAAAAACAAAATGATCAGGCCGATGTAAAACCGGCTCAGAAATCCTTTCAGCTTTTCTACCATATTGCCGACCCCTTTCCTTCCACATCATTTTTCGTAGTAAATGCCATGCTGATCAGGACAAAGATCATCAGGGAAACCGACAGTCCGGATCCCAGATTCCAGTTGGAGCTCTTTGTAAATTCCTGTTCGATGATGTTTCCGATCAGCTGCAGCTTTCCTCCGCCCAGGATATCCGAGATCACGAAGGACGTCATGGACGGAACAAATACCATCACGATCCCGCTTAAGAGTCCCGGTATGGACAGCGGAAAGATGATCTTCCGGAATACCGTAAAGCCGTTGGCTCCCAAATCCCTTGCCGCCTCCATGATATCCTCATCGATCTCCGCCACCGCGTTGAAGATGGGGAGCACCATATAGGGAAGATAGTCATACACCACCCCGATCATAATGGCCGTCCCCGTATTGGCCAGCGGCAGAGCATCAAGCCCCAGCTTCGTCAGCAGAAAATTCAGGATCCCGTTGTTGGACAGGATCATCTGCCATGCCAGGATCCGCAGGATGAAGTTCATCCACATCGGAAGGATCAGGATAAACATGGTAAATCCCTGTCTTCCCATGCCTAAGTATCTCAGGGCCAGCACGAGCGGATAGGACAACAGGATGCAGATCAGGGTACACCCAATGGCGATCTCCAGCGAAAAGACCATTGCCTTTAGATGGATCGGTTCAAAAATGGCAACGATATTTTCCAGGGAGAATCCACTCTCCCGGCTGGTCAACGCATATTTAAAAATCACACCTAGAGGGATCACGGTAAAGCCGATGACCCATACAATGTAGGGGGAGGACAACCATGTCCGCCTGTTTACGGATTTTGCACGATTTATCATCTTATCACAACCTCCTGCTTCCTCTTTTTCCACTTGCCTCAGACATAACCGCCTTCCAGCAGCTCGTATAGGATCCAAAGCTGCCTGGACAATTTTTTATATGTCTATTCGGATATCCCCGGCGGTCTGTTCTACGCATCCTCCCGCACGGCCTCCGCATCCTCGGAATGGGGCTTATGCATGATCTGGATGTTGTCCGGCAGGATCGTCATCCCCACCACAGAGCCGATCTGGGCCGGATTGACGCTCTGGACGATCCAGTCATATTCCCCGGCGCGCACCTTGATCTCGTAAAATGCCCCCTTGAATATGATGGAAACGACCATCCCTTTGAGATACCCGTCCTCCTCCTTCACGATCACCAGATCTTCCGGACGGATAACCACATCCACCAGCTCATCCCTGGCAAACCCGGTATCCACACAGGGAATCGGCACATTCTGGATCTGTACGAGGCAGTCCTCTTTCATGATCCCGTCGATGATATTGCTGTCCCCGATAAAGTCTGCCACAAACGCGTTCTGCGGTTCATCGTAAATGCTTTTGGAGGTTCCCATCTGCTGGATGATCCCTTTGTTCATGACAACGATGCGGTCCGACATGGTCAACGCTTCCTCCTGGTCGTGGGTCACATAGACAAAGGTGATCCCCACCTCCTGCTTGATCTTGATCAGCTCCCTCTGCATGCCATGGCGCAGCTTCAGATCCAGCGCTCCCAGAGGTTCATCCAAAAGCAGGATCTTCGGCTCATTCACGATGGCCCTTGCGATCGCCACCCGCTGCTGCTGCCCTCCGCTTAGGGAATCCGGCATCCGGGTCTCATAGCCGTCCATATTGACCAGCTTTAAGGCATAGCGGATCTTATCCTTGATATACTGCTGGGTCTTCTTTTTCAGCTTTAACCCAAAGGCAATATTTTCCGCCACGTCCATATGAGGAAACAGGGAATATTTCTGAAAGACCGTATTCACATTCCGTTTATCCGGAGAAAGTCCGGTGATCTCCTTTCCCTCAAATAAAACCCGCCCCTCATCCGGCTTCTCAAATCCGCCGATAATACGCAGGGTCGTAGACTTCCCACATCCGGAAGGCCCCAAAAGTGTAATAAATTCATTCCGCCCGATCTCCAGATCCAGGTGGTTCAAGATCTGTTTCCCATCAAATGATTTGCTGACGGAATCCAGCTGCAGTATCACATCCTTCATTGACATCCTCCTTAAAAGCTTGGGGGGCTGCTGATCCATAGAATGGACGAAACCTTTTTACAAGCCGAACTTATCCTGTGTTTTCTGTTAGCCGGAAAGATAAAGGAATCGCCTTTCCGTACCGTATACTTTTCATCTCCGTAATGTACCTGGATCTTGCCGTCCAGCACGTAGCCGAATTCCTCCCCCTCGTGGGGTTTGTCAACCGGCATGGACTGTCCCGGCTGGAGCCGTACCAGGATCGGCTCCAGACTCCTGCTCTGCGCCGTCGCGATCAGCCAGGTGATGCTGTTGCCGTCCTCGTCTTCCTTCTCAAAATAATCCTCTTTTGGAAATACGATCTGCAGGTCATCCTCATCATGGAAAAAATCCGAAAGATTCGTTCCCAGGCATTCCACGATATCCAGAAGGGTCGATACCGAAGGCGCCGTCAGCCCTCGCTCCAGCTGGGAGATGAACCCCTTCGTCAGCTCTGTCCGGTCCGCCAGCTCTTCCTGTGTCAGGCCGTTCTGATTGCGCAGATTACGGATTTTCATGCCGATCTTTTCTTCAATACTCATAGTCTCCGACTTCCTTTTTATTTGTACAGTTCCTTAGGATTACTAAACTTTTTATTTACCATAATCAATTATACATATACTAAGTCAAAAGTCAACATAAAAAAAACAGGCTTTTGCGATTTTACTTGCAAAAGCCTGTTTTTTATGTACTTTATAGCTGGAAGCATCCCCCGCCGATAAATTCTCTCAGCAAGGATTTCGCCGGCACAAAATCGCTTTCGATCCCCACAAAGTAATCAAAAAACTTCAGCAGTCTCTTCGCCTCCGCATATTCCGCGCTGTCCTTCTCCACGCCGAACAGCCGGGGCTCCACATACTGCTTGAGCACCGCCAGCTCATAGAGCAGTGAGGAATTAAACATCACATCCGCTTCCTCCTGATAAGGAAAGATATTCGCCTCCTCCCCTCTTCTCACCGACCTCCACATGGCGATAGTCTTCTGGGCGGAATTTCCACGGGTTCTCGCGTCCCGCACGATCCGGCGGATCAGCCGCCCGTCGGTGGACGGGATCCGGTTATGCTCATCGACATTCAGCTGCGTCAGCGCACTGATATAGATCTTAAACTTATTGGCATCGTCCAGCGTTTCCGTCAGCTTTGGGTTCAGACAGTGGATGCCCTCAATGACCAGGATATCATTCTCCCCGAGCTTCTTCGGCTTCGTGGAGCGGTTCTGCTTTCCGGACTTGAAGTCAAAGACCGGAAGATACACCTCCTCGCCGTTGAGCAATGCCTGCATATCCTGATTGAACAGGTCCACATCAATGGCTTCCAGACATTCAAAATCATACTCCCCGTTGGCGTCCCGGGGCGTTTTTTCCCGGTCCACAAAGAAGTTGTCTACCGCGATCGGGTGCGGCACCAGCCCGTTGACCCGAAGCTGAATGGACAGACGATGGGAAAATGTAGTCTTTCCCGAGGAAGATGGTCCTGCGATCAGAACAAATTTTACATCCGGCCGTTCCGCGATCATCTTTGCGATCTCCGCGATCTTCCGCTCCTGATGCGCCTCCTGGACCAAAACCATTTCCTGCATGTTACCCTTTGTCACCGCGTCGTTGAGCATTCCCACCGTATCAATCCCCTGCTGGTCCCCCCAGGCAACGGATTCGCGGAGTACCTGGAACAGCTTCCTGTGAGGCTCGAAGGGCGGCACCGCGTTCGGCTGATTCATGGTCGGCATCTGGATCACAAATCCGTCCTCATAGAGATGAAGCGAAAAATATTTCAGATATCCGGTATCCGGAACCATATATCCGTAAAAATAATCTTCAAAATTTTTGATGCTGTAGATATTCACCCTGGATACCCTGCGGTATTCAAACAGGTGTTCCTTATCATACATCCTGTGCCTGCGGAACAGGTCAATGGCATCGTTGGTATGTACGGAGCGTTTTTGGATCGGAACCTTCTCCTCCACCAGCTCCCGCATCCTGGCATCCACCTTTTCCAGAAATGCCTCGTCCACCGTCACATTTCCTTCCACCGTGCAGTAATAGCCCTTGCTTACGGAGAAATGGATCCGCACCCGCTCCACATTGTCATATCCGCCTACATTATGTACCGCCTTCACCAGCAGCAGGCACATACTCCGCTTATAGGTCTCATGTCCGATATGGCGCGCCGTCGTGATAAATCCAAGCTCGCAGTCCTTTTTCAGATGCTTATTCAATTCCTGGAGCTGATACTTGTTGACATACACCAGAACGATGGGATGCGGATACAGATGCTGAAATTCCTCCGCAATCTCCCGGTATGTTGTCCCTTCCGCATATTGTCTGGTTTCTTCTCCGATCGTAACCGTATACATTTTTTTATCCATAGATTCCATCCCTGCCTTTCATCAGTCTTTTCCGTCCTCTGCCTATTGTATGGAAAACAGATGCGCCGCCGGAGCAGTCTGGATCTCCACCCCGTCCAGCCGTTTTTCCAGGAATTGCTTCATATCCTCTATAAAAATAGATTCCGTCCCGTAGTGCCCCGCGTCGATCACCGCAAGTCCCTGCTCCCACGCGTCCAGTCCGTCATGGTGGCCGATATCCCCTGTCACGAGCACATCAGCCCCTTTTGCGATAGCGGGAGCAATGGCGCTTTTTCCGGAGCCGGGCGAAACGGCAAGGCGCCGCACCTCCCTGTCCAGATTTCCGGATACCTTCACAAAATCCAGTGCCAGCCGCTCCTTCACATACCCACAGCACTCCCGCAGCGTCATGCTTTTTTCCAGACTGCCGATGCGCCCAATCCCTTCTTCCCTTCCGCCAATCTCCGCAGTCACGTCCAGAACCCGCGGATCACGCAGCCCCAGGATCCTCCCGGAAAGTTCCGCCATTCCCAGCACATCATAATTGGTGTGCATGGCATAATAGGAAATGTCACTTTGGATCAGTTCCAGAATCCGCCGGCTCACAAATTGTTCATCAGTCACAGATTTTAACGGGCTGAATATGAGCGGATGGTGGGTGATCAGCATATCCGCGCCGGAGGCTTTTGCCGCCCGGATCACTTCCTCCGTGGCGTCCAGCGCCAGATAGATCCGGGCCACTTCCTGATCGGATCTTCCTGCCTGCAGGCCTACATTGTCAAATCCCAATGCCGCTTCCTTTGGGTACACTTCTTCGATAACATCCATAATCTCTTTACACTGCATAGTACTCCAACCCTTTCCAGATATAATCCAACTCCTCTTCCAGTTCCATTCTACGGATGCGGATCCGCTCTCCGGTCTGCCCCCGAAGCCCTGCCAAAATATTCTGCCGGATTGCCTGTTCCCGATCCAGATATTCTCTGAGAACCGGATGCCGCATTTCCAAAAGCAGCTTCCCGTATCGGATCTCGGCTTCGTCCCACACGCAGAGCGTATCCTGCTCCGGGCTTCCGGATTCCATCCAGCCTCCGCGTTCCCTTTCCTTCCGCGTCTTCAAACGATCCGGTTCCAGGCTTTTTTCCGCGCCTTTGCTCCGGCCGCCGCGTCTGCCGTCCTTGGGGGGCGCAGCCTTCATCATTGGATAATATTTTCCGTCGTCCTTTACCATATCCTCCTGAATAAACAAAAAACCTTCCTCTAAAAGAAAGGCTCTGACTTTTGCGATCTCGGACTGGGGCTGGAGAACCAGTTCCTTCAGAGACCGGGTAACCTCCGGATATGCGCTCAGGATCCGGATCATCAGCGGCCCGCCCATTCCTGCAATCACGGCGGTATCCACTTCAAACGGTTCCAGCTTCTCAAACCCGTCCGATAACCGAAGCCGGATCTTCTCTTCCATGCCGTTCTCTTTCACATGCGCCTCTGCCTTTTTCAGCGGCCCTTCATTCACATCCATGGCAATGGCCGACGGGGCCATCCCTTTCCGCAAAAGGTAGATCGGGATATAGGCGTGATCCGTACCTATATCCGCAACCCGATGCCCGGCAGTCACAAGGGAAGCGACCGCCTGCAGTCTGTCTGATAATTCCATCTGTCCATCCTCTGCGGTCCGCGGTCCGCCGCCCGCTCATATTTTCTCCGGCAGTCTCTTACTTCCGGCAGACACGCACCGCGCCTCAAAATCTGCTTTTATTCCGTCTCTTATCCGGGCAAGGCTTTTTAATCCAGGTAATCCCGCAGCTTCCTGCTCCTGCTGGGATGACGCAGCTTTCTCAGTGCTTTTGCCTCAATCTGACGGATCCGCTCTCTGGTCACATCAAATTCCTTGCCTACCTCTTCCAGCGTCCTTGCCCTTCCATCGTTCATGCCGAACCGGAGCCTGAGCACCTTCTGCTCCCTCTCGGTCAGCGTATCCAGCACCTCGTCCAACTGCTCCTTGAGCAGGGTCTGGGCCGCCGCCTCCGCGGGAACCGGTACATTGTCATCCTGGATAAAATCTCCAAGATGGCTGTCTTCCTCTTCTCCGATGGGAGTCTCCAGGGAAACCGGCTCCTGAGAGATCTTCAGGATCTCCCTGACACGGTCCACCGGCATGTCCAATTCCTTCGCGATCTCCTCCGGGGTGGGTTCACGCCCCAGCTCCTGCAGGAGCTGTCTGGACACACGGATGAGCTTGTTGATGGTCTCCACCATATGAACCGGAATCCGGATCGTCCTCGCCTGGTCTGCGATGGCCCTGGTGATCGCCTGACGGATCCACCATGTGGCATAGGTGCTGAACTTATATCCCTTGTGGTAATCAAACTTCTCCACAGCCTTGATGAGTCCCAGATTGCCCTCCTGGATCAGGTCGAGAAACAGCATTCCGCGGCCCACATACCTCTTGGCAATGCTGACCACCAGACGCAGGTTTGCCTCCGCCAGCTCCTTCTTGGCATCCTCATCCCCGTCTTCCATCCGCTGGGCAAGCTCGATCTCACGCTCGGCACTCAAAAGAGGAACTTTTCCGATCTCTTTCAGATACATGCGCACAGGATCTTCGATGCTGACTCCATCCGGAACCGAGAGATCAATGTTCTCAACATCCACGTCCTCTTCCTCGGACAGGATCACGTCCATGTCAATGTCCACATCATCGTCACTGCCGCTAATCCGGAGCACATCAATATTGTTGGATTCCAGGTATTCAAATACCTTGTCCATCTGTTCCGCATTGAGCTCCATGTCACGGAAAAAGTCGTTGATCTCCTGGATCTCCAGGATGCTCTTCTTTTTCTTGCCGAGAGCAACCAGGTCTCTTAAACGCTCCAAAAATTTCTGTGTGTTCTCTTCCATGTGTCCTTCCTTCCTCTGCCTGCACAGCGCCAGGCTATCTTGTTATATTTTATCCTTATTCTAAAGAAATATGCAGTTTCTCCAATTCCCCGAGCTGTCTTTTTTCTTCCATAAGCCGCTGCAGGCCCGCCATATCCGTCGGTTCCAGATCCTTCATACGGACATCGATGCTGTTGGACTTCACCCGCAGGAGAGAATCCTTAATGGCGCGCACCTTTTCCTCCGGCGTGGTCAGCCTGCTGATCCGGGTATTGAACAGCGCGGCTGCCTCCCGGTGCTCTTCCTCCTCCGTAAAATGGTTGATGATCTTTGCCGGGTTCAAACTGCCCGCCCTGTACTGCTCATACAAAAGCTCCGCCACCGTGCGGTACTGAGGCTGTGTAAAATCCCCGGGACTGATATGTCTGCTGATGATGCCGAACAGCCTGCTGTCATCGATCATCCACGTAAGAAGCACCTTCTGGGCCGTAAGACTGCCGTCCTCCTTCTTAAGGGGCTGCCCCGGCGCCGTCCTGGGACGTTCCACCGGCTTTGCCATGCCTTCCCGGACTGCGGTCCTGGACACCAGCTTTTTCAGACTCTCCTCGCTGATCCGATAGGCCTTTGCAACCGCTTCTATGTAATTATTCCGTTCCAGCTCGTCCTGGAAACCGATCAGCCGTCTTGCCGCCTCCTGGAAAAACGCAGTCTTGCCCTCCGGAGAGTCCATATGATACTCCCGCTCCAGGATCTCCAGGGTGAACATAAACCCGTTCTTTGCCCCCTCGATCCTCTGCTCAAATTCCTCCGCCCCCAGGTTCTTGATAAATTCATCCGGGTCTTTATAGGGATCCATCCGGATGACCTTTGCAGAGATTCCTGCTTCTCTCAGGATCGGAACTGCCCTGAGCGCTGCCTTCGTCCCTGCCTCATCGCTGTCATAGGTCAGGTACACCTCCTGGACATAACGCCGGATCAGGGAAGCATGCCCCGCGGTCAGCGCGGTCCCCAGGGAAGCCACCGCATTGGTGAAGCCGGCCTGATGCATCGCGATCACATCCATATAGCCTTCACAGAGCAGAAAATATGGCTTCCGCGAGGACCTGGCACGGTTCAGCCCGTACAGATTCCGGCTCTTGTCAAAAATGGGGGTCTCCGGGGAATTCAGATACTTGGGCTTCGCATCTCCCATGACGCGTCCCCCGAATCCGATCACCCGGCTGTTCACATCCATGATCGGAAACATGACCCGGTTCCAGAACTTGTCATAGACACCATGCTTTTCGTCGATGCTGATGAGGCCAGCCTGGCGGATCATCTCCTCCGGATATCCCTTTGACCGGAGATAACGGTACAGGTCATCGCTGTACTTATTGGAATAGCCCAGCCCGAATGCGCGGATGGTCTCATCCGACAGCCTGCGCTCCCTCAGATATGTATAACCGGCCTTTCCCTGCTCCGACTTCAGCTGCACATAAAAATACTGCGCCGCCGCTTTATTGATCTCCAGCAAAGAGGCTTTTAAGCCGGCCCGCTCCTTCGCCTCCCTGGAGTACTCCGCCTTCGGAAGCTCCACCCCGGAACGCTCCGCCAGATATTCGACAGCTTCGATAAATGTATAATTCTCATATTCCATCAGAAACGTAAAGACATTCCCTCCGGCGCCGCAGCCAAAGCAGTAATACATCTGCTTCTGCCTGCTGACGGAAAAAGACGGAGACTTTTCATTATGAAACGGACAGAGACCGAAATAGGAGCTGCCCTTTTTCTGCAGCTTCACATATCCGGAAATCACATCCACGATATCATTTTTCATCCGTACTTCTTCGATCAAATCTTCCGAATAATACATTCTGACCTCCCAAAAAATTCCCTATATGTTATATATTCGACAAAACTTATAAATTTCCTTCCTGTAATTCAAGAAAAAAGTCACGAAAAAACTACTTCGACCATGCTTCCGGCATAAAATACTCCTCATACTTCTTCACCGCGTAATTATCGGTCATTCCGGCAATATAGTCGCACACGATCTGTTCCCGGCAGTTTCCCGGAAGATCAATGGCATGAAGAAACTGCTCAGGCAGCAGCTCCAGGTGTGTAAGATAATACTCATACAGCCGGTGGATCAGGTCCACTGCCTTATCCTCCTCCCCCTTTGCCTTGGGGTTGAGGTATACATGATAAAACATAAATTTCCGAAGCTCCTTCATGGCCTGCCCCACTTCCTCGGACATGAGGATCTCCGGTCTGTCCATGCTGTGCACGATCACGTCATGGACCATGGTATCCAGCCTGCGTTTTCCGGTATCCCCCAGTGTATTCCGGATTTCCTTCGGAATTTCCTCTTCTGTTAAAATACCGCCCCGCACAGCGTCATCGATATCATGGTTGATATAGGCAATCTTATCTGACAGGCGGAGCACCTGCCCCTCCAGCGTGTGCGGCGTACCGGCCGTCTTGTGGTTCAGAATGCCGTCCCGTACCTCCCATGTCAGATTCAGCCCTTTTCCCTGTCTCTCAATATACTCCACAACACGGACGCTCTGCTCATTGTGCGCAAAATGATACACCGAATTCAGCGCCCTCTCCCCCGCATGCCCAAAAGGCGTATGTCCCAGGTCATGCCCCAGGGCGATCGCTTCCACCAGATCTTCATTTAAACGAAGCGCCTTGGCAATCGTACGCGCATTCTGCGACACCTCCAGCGTATGTGTCAGCCTGGTACGGTAGTGATCGCTTTTGGGCTGTAAGAATACCTGCGTCTTCTGCTTCATCCGCCGGAACGCCTTGCAGTGCAGGATCCTGTCCCGGTCACGCTGAAACACCGGGCGTATGTCACATTCCTGCTCCGGGCGCTCCCTCCCTCTTGACTCCCTGCTGAAGGACGCGTATGGACTCAAGTACTCCAATTCCCTTTCTTCCAGTTGTTCTCTGATCGTCATCATCCGCTGCCTCTTTCAAATCCTGAACTCCCTATTATATTATATTCAAAACCTGTCGGGAATTTCCTCTAATTTTCCAAAAGAGGAAATTCCCGGCCTGAATGTAAGCTTATGCCGACAGTTCCCGGTTATCCTTTCAGACGCTTTTCAATCGCGTCCACCACAGTTTCCAGAACTTTGATCCTTGCATAATATTTGCAGTTGCCTTCCACCACAATCCAGGGGGCGTATTCCGTGGAAGTCCGGATCAGCATCTCGTTGACCGCATCCTCATACTGATCCCACTTTTCCCGGTTGCGCCAGTCCTCATCCGTGATCTTCCACTGCTTTTCCGGATTTTCCTGGCGTGCCTTAAAGCGGCGCTCCTGCTCATCCTTATCGATCTGCATCCAGAACTTCATGACAACAGCGCCCGCATCCGCCCAGTCCTTTTCCATATCGTTCATCTCCTTATAAGCCCGCTGCCACTCCTGCTTCGTACAGAAGCCCTCAATCCGCTCCACCATCACGCGGCCGTACCAAGTCCGGTCGAAGATCGCGATGTGCCCGTCCTTGGGCACTGCCCGCCAGAACCGCCACAGGTAATGATGGGCTTTTTCAATATCATTGGGAGAAGCCGTAGGATTCACGACAAATCCGCGGGGATCCATCTTCTCGGTGAGACGCTTGATGGCGCCGCCCTTGCCGCCGGCATCCCAGCCTTCAAATCCCAATATCACCGGAATCCGCCTCCGGTACAGCTCCCCGTGCAGGAGCTCCATTTTCTTCTGCAGCTTCTCCAGCTTCTTCTTATACTCTTCCTTCGTATAGCTTAAGGTCAGGTCCGCATTCCGGAGGATGGACTCCTGAAGGTCGTTCACATTTTTCGCGGCCTCCTCCGCCACCGCCGATACCTGTACGTTTTCCTCCATGGACCGGATCGCCTTCACCGCATCGGCCTCTGCCTTTTTATGCTGTACCTTTTCGATCTGCTGTGCCAGCGCCTTAATGACCGCCGAATAGATCTTTACCGTCGCGAAACGCTTATCCGTGGCTTCCACGATCATCCACGGGGCATAATCCGTGTCCGTCTTCTGCAGCATCTCTTCCATGATCGCCTGGTATTCGTCGAAGCGCTTGTTCCTCTCCAGGTCCCCTTTGCTGACCCTCCATGCGGTCTCCTTGTTCTCTTTCAGCTTCTGGAAACGTTTTTTCTGTTCCTTTTTGCTGATATCCAAAAACAATTTAATCAGGACGCAGCCATCGTCCGTCAGCTGTTTCTCGAAGGAACAGATCGAATGAAAGGCATCCGGAAGCTCCGTCTTTTTGTTCTTTTTTTCAAAACGGTCGATCAGGACCTTCCTGTACCAGCTTCCGTCAAATACGGCAATCCTTCCCTTTGCCGGAGTCTTTGTCCAGAATCTCCACAGGAACGGATGCATCTTTTCCTCCTCTGATTCACGCTGGATCGCATGTACCTCAAACCCGCGCGGATCCAGACTCTGGATTAGCTTCCCGATCTGCAGCCCCTTGCCTGCGGCGCCAAAACCTTCGAACACGATCATCACCGGGATCTTCAGGCTCTTGCACTGTCTCTGCAGTTCTCCCAGTCTGCTTTCCAGAAGCGGCATTTTATCCTTGTATTCTTCTTTTGACATTTTCTTCGACAAATCCACTTTTTCCAGCATTTTCTTTTCCTCCCGTATTTTTTTGTTTTTTGCTGTTGTTGCTTTGTCAATCGTATTTGTTTCTGATCAGCTATATTTTCTGACAATTTCGTTCATAATATCCCACTTTTTTTCCATATCCTCTACCAGCTTGAACTGTGTCCTGCAGCGGTCCAGATTATGCCCCTCTCTGTGGATCTTGAAATAGACATCTCCCTCCAGATAATCCGCCAGAAAACGGATCCCGCACTCAAAGGTCATCACCTTTGCCCCCATGGGAAGCATCTCCAACTCCTTCGCTGTAAGACTGCCCGCGCATCCCTCGACAAAGCCTTTTGTGTACAGCTCGAATAACTCCATATCACATTCCACCTTGTCCAGATCCGTCTCATCCTCTGCCGCCGTGCTGGCCCCAAAGCGGATGGAATCCCCGAAGTCATTGACCGCAAGCCCGGGCATCACGGTATCCAGGTCAATCACGCAGATTCCCTTTCCCGTGGCATCGTCGATCATGATATTGTTCAGCTTCGTATCATTGTGGGTTACCCGAAGAGGCATCTCCTTCCTCTCGAGCATCCCTCCCAGCACACCCGTCATTTCCTCATGCGCAAAGGCAAAATCAATCTCCTTCCTGACGGACTCTGCCCTGCCGCAGACATCTGCCTCCACGGCCCGCCGAAATGCCGCAAACCTGGATTTTGTATCGTGGAACCCCTGTATGGTCTCATGCAGGGTATCTGCCGGATAATCTGCCAGCATCCTCTGGAAATTGCCGAAGGAAAAAGCGCTCTGGTAAAAGTTCTCCGGCTTTTTCACCTGATCGTAGCAGGACGCTCCGGTGATGAACTGATATGCCCGCCAGTATTCTCCTTCCGAGTCTATGTAGTATGGCTTTCCGTCCAAAGCCGGAATCACATTCAGCGTTTCCCGCTCCGGATCTCCGCCCTTCTCCAGGATCCGCTCTCGCAGATAGGTCGTCACGTTCATGATATTTTCCATCAGCTCTATGGGCCTGGTAAAGATCTGCCGGTTCATATGCTGCAGGATCTTTTTATACTGCCCCTTTTCCGGATCATCATATATAAGCAGGTAGGTATCGTTAATGTGCCCGCTGCCATATGGCTCCACAGAGACCAGGTTCCCGCGGGAGCTGAAATTATTGATCGCGTCTGTTTTTCCCTTATCATTTTCTTTCCTCATCGTCAATCCTCCCATAAATCTTCCGGATAGAAGCCTTCCGCTTTCAGTCTCTGCATCGCCGCAACTACAACCGGCTTATCTTCTTTATATGTTACGCCATACCACTTGTCCGCGGAGGAAAGGACTGCTACGGATGCCCGGTCCTGCTCCACCAGTCCGCTGACTACACTGGGGAGAAAATACTCGCATTTGAGCGGGTTTTCCCGAAGGCCCTTTTCCAGAAATGCCGGGAATCCTGCCTGGATCTCATCCAGGATGCTTCTCGTAAATCCCCACATATTCATGGAAACCAGCGTCTCGCCCGGAATCGGCACCCAGGTAGCCCCGTCATCCTCCGTATAGGCAATGCCGTCCTCCCTCTTTTCGATCCGGGTTCTCTCTGTAACGGCTGTGAGCTCTCCGGCATCATTGACCTCACAGATGCCCCGCGCCACATGTCCATTATCGGTCACCGTATTCCTCAACTCATAGCCCACCATGGTGTAGCGGTATTTCTCATCATCCTCGTGAGCAGAAAGGTAGCCGTAAATCTTCTGGAATGCGTCTCTTCCATAATAGTCGTCTGCATTGATGACCGCGAAAGGCCCGTCGATCTCGTGAACGGCACTCAGAACCGCATGTGCCGTCCCCCATGGTTTTGCGCGGCCCTCCGGTACGGCAAAGCCCTCCGGGATGTCCTGGATCCGCTGAAACGCATAGGAAGTCTCCATATACTGCTCCACCCGGCTTCCAATGGCCTCACGGAAGTCCTTTTCATTTTCCTCCTTGATGATAAATACCACCTTTTCAAAGCCCGCCAGCTTCGCATCATATATGGAAAAATCCATGATAATGTGTCCCTGATCGTCCACCGGGTCAATCTGCTTCAACCCGCCGTAGCGGCTTCCCATTCCCGCAGCCATGATCACTAATACCGGTTTTTTCATTTCTTTTTCCTCCAATCCTTTCTTACGTTAATAGTATGGTCTTATTTTAACAAAAAGCCTATACATAATCAAACAATAATTACCAAAAACGCACAAAAATAGTAACAGTTCGACCTGGAATCCTTTCCATGCCAAGCCGAACTGTTACTATCCATATGGCCTTCCATATTTTTCCGCAAAAACCTGCTCATTCTATTTTTGCTTTTCCTTTTTCCTGCTCAGTAGCTCCTCCTTGAAACGCTGTCCGTTTCCCAGTTCTTCCGTCAGATTGTAGATCAATTCCTGATTTTTGCGGTTTAACTGCTCATACTTTCTGCAGAGGTTATAGTTCCTCTCCTGAATCTCATTAAATTCTGTCTGGTTTTCCGCCCCTCTTCGTGAATCTGACCGATACAGAATATAATCAACGGACACACCAAAATAATTTGCCAGAGACATCAGGATATCCGCCGCAAGCGCGTTATCCCCGTTTTCAATCCGGCTGACCGTCTGCTGTGAAATATTGATCCTGCCTGCTAGTTCCTCCTGACGCAGTCTTCTCTCCTTGCGCAGTTCTTTTACCCGATTTCGCACCATAACTTAAGCCCTCCATACTACTCTTTTTTATTTTATCGAATATCTTTTCTTATGCTACCCGAATATAATGTAAGATATTACTTCCCTTCAGAGTTTCCGGATTATGGTAAAAAAAATAAAATAAATCAATTGGATAAATAAAAAATATTAAAAAAAACAGGTTGACATTTTTTGCAGAAAATAGTATGATATGTCTTGTGATTTGACGTAGCGTTAGGATCACGAATGCGGAAGTGTCGGAATTGGCAGACGAGCAAGACTAAGGATCTTGTAGCTTTCGAGCTGTGTGGGTTCAAGTCCCATCTTCCGCATTCATTTAAAAGACTGGAAAGCCTTTAATTACTAGAGGCTTTCTTTTTTTATCTGCTGGAAATTGTATAATATTTATCTCACGTTGTCTCACGCTCTCAGCAGGTTTTTCACTATATGTTGTGTTTCCCCGCAAAGCACTCAACACTTTTTCTTCCCTTTCTTTTTCGTCAGAATTGCTGAAAATATAGTATTTCAAAGTTGTTGCCTCGTCTGCATGTCCTAGCATATCTTTAACAGCGCTTAAGTCAACTCCATTGTTAAAGAGCGTAGAACCATATGTTTTTCGCGGATTTTATGCAAAAAATCCACCCAGCAGTTTCTGCTAAGTGGACGCACCTGGACGATTTGTACGACAGGACTCCGGTATGGATTCTGACCATGGTAATAGTTGCTGGAGATCTTCTTTTGACGGGAATGGCCCCAGATCTTTCATACGTTCCAGTATATAAGCCACATAGTCATATGGCTTAAGCCCCTTCAGTAACGCCGTCTCCGTGATGCTGTATACGGTCGCGCTGACCTCCGTGCCTTTGATGCTTTTGGAGAACAGCCAGTTGCGGCGGCCAATGGCAAAGTTCTTGATCGCCCTCTCCGCTGCCAAGTTATCGATACTCAGATGTCCGTCTTCCAGATAGGTTTTGAGGTATTTTTCCTGATTTAAAGCCGATCCGTGCCATTGCCTGGTATGCAGTTGTTTCTTTCAGCTGTTCTTTGGTAAAGCCCTTTTTTAAAGGGGTAAGGGTTTCATCAAAACGCCGTCTTGCATGTGCCATGCACCCTGTCACGGTGATCTGCTCCGGAAGGCTGTGGTAAGCCTGGTATCCATCACAGGTCAGATAGCCACGGAATTCATCCCCAGGATTTCTGCCGGATGGTAGCCACCCCTGGTCCTTTCATATTGGAAAAGGACCATCCGTGGGGATCCGCTGTATTCATCCGTAAGATACTGGAAGATGGATCGTTATGGGAGGATACTCCGACAACGGCTGGGAGGAGACCTCTAACTCAGCAGAAGGGAGTCTGGCAAAAACCGGATCCATCCCTTGATCCAATGCGGACGGCTTCTGCATTTGTTTTCTGATCCAATAACTGAAAGTCGACAGGGGGACTTGATTTTCCTAACACCATTCTTTTCTTGACAATCCGCTTTTTTGGAAATCCTGAATCCGCTTCATCCAGAAATCTTCTTTTGTAAGGTTCGTTTCATTCATAGGCAATACTTCCTTGATTTGGAGCTATTGTATCAAAAATGATGGAGGATTCATAGATACGGATTATTTCGTGCTTACATATGAGCGGCAAACTACTTGCAAAACTTTAACAACAAACATAAACCAATTTTAAAAGCGGAGGGCTAAACCTCCGCTTTACTCTTCTTTTTCTTCATGCCGTGGGTTTGCGTTAACAATCCGGCGTATTAAATCCAATATTTCATGCTCGCTATGCCCTTTTTCATCACACCATTCAATAACAACCTTAATTTCTTTTTTATCCATTTCCATTACCTCCGTCATTCAAAACTCCTTTCCAGCTAAACCTTACATTCATCAACAGCCTGTCAAATGCAAAGGATCTGACCTATAAGGCTATTTTAAAACGAAATATAAAAACAAACAAGCCCTTAATTTAAAAAAAGATTTGTTTTTTCTTACAATTATATAAACCCATGCAGAAAACCTGCCACTGGCAGCTTTTCTGCATACGATGGTATATTAAAAGCGGAGGGCTAAGCCTCCGCTTTACATGTGACCTCTATTTGTTACTGCTCTTTAGCCATAGCAATCTTATCAAGCAATTCAACAATTTCTTCTGTCGTATACTCTTTCTTTTCTCCATTGGCAAAAATTAATCTCAGTTCATACAACATTGCCATTTTCGTATCCTGCCGTTCCTTATCTGTCATTTTATCCATAACCTCCTTCCTCCTCGTCTGTTTACAGCCGCTTACAAATCTTCTATAACTAATATTGTAACCTATTCTTAGAATATTGCCAATATCTTTTGAAAAAAAGTGCACAACACCATGTGAACAGTAACGGCTTTTTGTTCTATAGGAAAATTCGGAGAAGTTAGCTATAGAACAAAAAATAAAAGCGGAATACACCACTCCGCTTTTATCTCATTCACAATTATGCGATTTTTTCCTTCGCCAGTTCTGCCAGTGTCGCGAATCCTGCCTTGTCGCTGACTGCCAGCTCTGCCAGCATCTTCCTGTTCATATCCACATCCGCCAGTTTGAGGCCATGCATGAACTTGCTGTAGGACAGGCCGTTCATTCTTGCCGCAGCGTTGATACGCGCGATCCAAAGCTGTCTCATCTGACGCTTGCGCTGCTTTCTTCCTGCATAAGAGGAAGCTAAAGCCCTCATAACGGACTGCTTTGCCACTCTGTACTGTTTGGAACGTGCTCCCCTGTATCCCTTTGCCAGCTTCAATACTCTGTTATGTTTCTTTCTTGCGTTCATTCCGCCCTTGATTCTTGCCATTTCTTAATCCTCCTTCTATTACCCGAGTCTTAGATATACGGTAATACTTTCTTCATATTCTTTACATTTGTAGCATCTGTAATAGTGGACTTCCTGAGGTTTCTCTTCCTCTTGGTCGTCTTCTTGGTTAAGATGTGGCTCTTGTAAGCTTTGTTTCTTTTCAGCTTTCCTGTACCTGTCTTTTTGAAGCGCTTTGCCGCCGCTCTATTTGTTTTTAATTTTGGCATAATAATCTTCCTCCTTTATTGTGCTTGCCTTATAACCAGCTTGTATATTTTTAACGTTTTACGGTTAAAACCATGCTCATGTTCCGGCCTTCCAGCTTCGCCGGCTTCTCCACTACCGCAATGTCCCCTACCAGCTTGTAAAAATCATCCAATATATGCTTGCTCTGCTGGACATGTGCCATCTCTCTGCCCCGGAAACGCAAGGTCACCTTTACCTTGTTGCCCTTGAGGATGAACTTCTTAGCATTGTTCACCTTGGTATTCAGGTCATTCGTATCAATATTCGGTGACAGGCGCACTTCTTTGACTTCAACAATTTTCTGCTTTTTCTTCGCTTCCTTTTCTTTTCTTGTCAGCTCATACTTATACTTTCCGTAATCGATGATCTTACACACCGGCGGCTTTGCTCCCGGAGCGATCTTCACCAGGTCAAGCTCCGCCTCCTGGGCGATCCTGAAAGCATCCCTCGCTGACATGATCCCTAACTGTTCCCCATCCTCACCGATCAGACGAACCTCTTTATCTCTGATCTGTTCGTTAATCATTAACTCGCTAATTGTCGTATACCTCCGTCACATGAATTTCCATTGGGCTGTCGCAAATAAAAAAACGAGTGAACAGATATCCACCCGACAATTCACAGACATACGGCTGTCATAAAATACTCCGTCCAAGCCCTGTGTCCTGTGTCAATATCAAACCGATAGTCGCCCGCTTGCGCTATGGTGAGAGTGGATACTCTGCTTTGTTTTTCGCTTTACGCAAGGAATAATCTAGCACACTTCCCATCAATTGTCAACACATTTTTCAAATTATTCCGCAAATTCATTACGATTCATAGTCTCTTCACACACATGCGCAAAAACAGCCGTCAAAGCTGTCTGCAGACACCCTGTGAACGGGAACGAGATTTTGACATGATTTGCGTTACCTCTTGTATTTCCCTGTACTTTATGTCATAATCCTATATGTCTGGCGTACAGAACAAAAAAAATGTACAAATTCACCAAAACCATATGAGGAGGGCTTTATAAATATGAAAAGCAGCAGAAGCAACTTTACAAGCCGGATCGGCTTCATCCTCTCCGCCGCCGGGTCGGCGGTGGGGCTGGGGAACATCTGGCGTTTTCCCTATCTGGCGGCGCAGTACGGCGGGGGCACGTTCCTGCTCTGCTATATCATCCTGGCCGTCACCTTCGGATTCGCCCTGATGACCGCAGAGATCGCCCTGGGACGCAAGACGGGCTTAAGCGCCATCGGAGCCTTTTCCGCTTTGAATAAGCGCTACCGCTTTGTCGGCGTCCTGGTCACCCTTGTGCCGGTCATCATCTTCCCCTACTACTCCGTCATCGGCGGATGGGTCATCAAATACTTTTTCACCTTCCTGACGGGCGGTGTGTCCGCGGCGGCTGAGGATACCTATTTTACCGGCTTTATCTCCGGTGTATCAGAGCCCATCGTCTGGTTTGTGATCTTTACGGCGATCGCGGCGGCGGTGGTGATCTGCGGCGTGGAAAAAGGGATCGAAAAAGTCAGCAAGGTCATGATGCCGCTGCTGGTAGTCCTGACCGTGGGCATCTCCCTGTATGTGCTGACCATCGACGGCGCCATGGAAGGTGTCAAATACTACGTCCTGCCCCATATGTCCGATTTTTCGATCAAGACACTGCTCTCTTCCATGGGACAGTTGTTTTACTCCATGTCCCTTGCCATGGGCATTATGATCACTTACGGGTCCTATATGAGCAAATCCACCAACCTGGAAAGCTCCGTCAGGCAGATCGAGATCTTTGACACCGGCATCGCCTTTTTCGCCGGACTGATGATCGTGCCCGCCGTATTCGCCTTTTCCGGCGGAGACCCGTCTGCCTTAAAAGCAGGCCCGGGGCTGATGTTCATCACCCTTCCGAAGGTCTTTGCCAGCATCCGGTTCGGCGGATTTTTAGGCACGGTCTTCTTTGTGCTTGTATTTTTTGCGGCGATCACCTCCGCCATCTCCCTGATGGAAACCATCGTATCCATCCTGATGGACTTTTTCCACTGGTCCCGCCGCAAAACCAGCATCCTGGTGTTTATCTATTCCCTGCTCATGGGCGTTCCCTCTTCCCTGGGATTCGGGATCTGGGATTTCGTCAAGCCCCTGGGCATGTCTATCCTGGATGCATGGGACTTCATCAGCAACAGCATCCTGATGCCGATTGTGGCGCTGCTGACCTGTTTCTTTGCAGGGTTTGTCATCAAGCCCAAGGCCATCATCGAGGAGGCATGCGCCGAAGGCGCCGACTTCAAGGGGAAGCATCTGTTTACCGTGGTCATCAAATGGGTGGCCCCCGTCATCCTGATTGCCATCCTCATCAGTTCGATCCTGAACGCCCTCGGCATCTTTGTGATGTAGCAAATACAATGGCAGCCGCCGGATGGCTTACCGCGGCTGCTCCCCGGAGAGGATCTTCCTGGCCGTGAAGAAAAACAGGATCATCGTCACGGCAACGGATGTAAAGTCTGCAACCGGCTCCGCCCGGTAGACCCCGTCCACACCCATAAATCTGGGAAGCAGGACCGCAAGAGGCACCAGGAGCACGATCTTGCGGAGCAGCGCGATCACCAGAGATACTTTTGCCTGTCCCAGCGCCAGGAAGGTCGTCTGGCAGCCCATCTGGATTCCGAAGATCGTGATCCCCAGGAAGTAAACCGGCATATACCGGCAGGTCAGCATGGTCAGCTCTTCATTGCTGGAAAACAGCCGTGCGTAAAACTCCGGCCGCAGCACCGCGATCCCCGCAAACACCATGGTTCCGGCAAGGCAGACCAGCACCATCCGCAGGAAGGTATCCTTCACCCGCTTTAAGTTGCCTGCGCCGTAATTATAGCTCATAATCGGCTGCACCCCCTGGGCGACGCCCTGTACCGGGATGGTGATGAGCTGCATCACGCTGGCCATGATGGACATAGTACCCACATACATGTCTCCGCCGTATTTCTGCAGCCCTGTGTTCAGTGTGATCATCACCAGGCTTTCCGTGCTCTGCATAATGAAAGGGGAGATTCCAAGCGCGCCGATGCCCAGCACCGTTTTCTTATCCAGACGGATCTGTTTTCTGCGAATCCGGATCACACTGTTTGAACCGGTCAGAAACCGCAGCACCCACGCCGCGCTTAATGCCTGGGAAATGACCGTGGCAAGGGCTGCTCCCCGGACTCCCATATGGAATCCGAAGATCAGCACCGGGTCCAGGATGATGTTGGTCACCGCACCCAGAAGAACGGAAAGCATGGCGATTTTCGCATTGCCCTGGCCGCTGATGTAGGTATTGAGCCCCAGCGCGAACTGGACAAAAACGGTGCCCGCCAGATAGATTGTGATGTACTCCCTGGCATGGACAATGGTGTTGTCACTGGCGCCGAAGGCATACAGGATGGGGGTCTTAAATGCCTGGAACACTACGGTCAGCACCACGGAAAACAACAGAAGCATGGCCACGCTGGTTCCCAGAATCTTCTCCGCGCCTTCATAGTTTTTCTTTCCAAGCTGGATGGACGCCTGGGGGGCGCCTCCCATACCGGCAAATGCGCTGAAGGCAGAGATCACCATCAGGATCGGGGCCGTAACCCCGACCCCGGTCAGGGCCAGCTCCCCGTAGCCCGGGATATGTCCGATGTAAATCCTGTCCACAATGTTATACAGCACATTGATCACCTGGGCCGCCACCGCCGGCAGGGCCATACTCACCATCAGCCTTCCAAGAGGCGCGCTCCCCAGTCTTTCGTCATTTTTTACCATTCTCTTCGGATCCTTCCTTCCCGTCACCGTCCTTCTTGAGCATCCGCATGATCAGATCCACGGAGCCCTGTATCCCATAGCTGGCGCTGTTGATGCACAGGTCATAGTTTCTGGCCTTGCCCCAGTTCCGTCCGGTATAAAATTTGTAGTATTTCACATGATCTTTATCCAGTTTGGTCAGGAGACGCTTTGCCTCCTTCTCGTTCTCGTACCCGCGCACCTCCATGATCCGCCGTACCCGCTGCTCCAGGGGCGCCGTGATAAAGATGCTGATGTGTGGAATCCGGTTATTGGTCAGGATGGCGTCCGCGCACCTCCCCATGACTACAAAATCCTCTTTTTTTGCCATATCGCAGATCAGGTCGCTCTGGTTAAAGAAGATGGCGTCCTTTTTCGGCAGTCCGTGATACCGGCTGAACTCCCTTAACTTTTCTTTGATCGTAGACTTGGGCGCCGGGGCAAATGCCGGAACCGTGCTCAGATACCGGGACTGGTGGTTCTCTCCTTCCTTGTACGGATAACCGCCCTTGTCATGTACATAATCCTTCTCCGCCTCCAGGCGTTTTAATACCTCGTCGAAGATCTCCACATCGTAGTAGTTGATCTTTAAGGTGTCTGCCAGGGTAAATCCGATCTCGCTCCCTCCGCAGCCGTAGGTACGCCCGATGCAGATGATCAGATGGTCGTTTTTTGAAAAACGGGACTGCAGGTTCAGCATATTCAGCTTGGCCATCTTCTGATCCAGAATATCCCCTTTGATGAAGCTGGTAGGCAGCTCCGTCACTTCTTTTAAGATCTCGTCGTATTTGACCATGATCCGGTGGCGCGCCGCACGGTCCTGGATCGTCCGCGCCATGTTGCTGATCAGAGCCAGCTCATTTCTCAGGATATACGCCTGGTTCCGCTCGTGCATCATGCGGAAGGTTTCCTCGATGCAGTCCTCTTTTTTCCCGTTGAACACGCGCCCCAGAGAGGAACCAAGCTCTCTGTAGACTTCCTCATCCAGATCATAGATCCGTCCCGCAAGCTCATGCAGATTTTTCTCTTCATTTGACATGTGATTCCCCTCCTATCTGAAAAACAATACGGTATCCAGCAGGAATACCGGAACCAGAACCGCCAGCGACCAGCCCATATACCCGAAAAACGACGGCATATGGATACCGTTTTCATCCGCAATGGATTTTACCATGAAGTTGGGCGCATTTCCGATATACGTGTTGGCACCCATGAACACTGCGCCGCAGGAAATGGCCGTCAGCACCTTCACCGGAACCTGTCCGAGGGAAGTCGCAAGCCCCCCTGTAAACCCAATGGCCCCCGCCGTCGTGAGAAATACCAGGTATGTAGGCGTGTTATCCAGAAAACTGGACAGCACCCCGGTCACCCAGAACATCTGAAACGGCTCTGTGATCCCAAGCTGGGAGCCCATTCCTTTCAGGATTGCCAGAGCCGGCTGCATGGTGATGAAAATTCCGATGAACAGGATTCCCACTTCCTTGATGGCCCCCCAGGTAAAATGGTTTTTCTTCCGGATCTCCGGGCTGGTGGTCTTGAAGGATAAATATGCCGCCGCCAGGATGATCACGATCTCGATCAGGGCCGGGAAGCCAAGCACCACTTCCCCGAATATATGGATTCCCCGGACATGGCCCTCCGGCGTCTTAAACAAGGGCATATCCGGCAGCATTCCGCTTAAGATCACCGCCGCCACAATCATGGCGATGAAGATCAGGTTGTGCAGCCCCCGGATGCGGATCTTTGTTCCGGGCCTGCTGATATCAGGCTTGCGCCCCCTTGCCATGTCCCGGCGGTATCTCTTCATGTCCACCCTGTAAAAGATAAACAAAATCAGCACCATATTGAACAGCATAATAGGGAACAGATGCAGGCTCCAGAAAAACGGAACCCCTCTGGAAAATCCCATCAAAAGCGGCGGGTCACCGATGGGTGTCAGGCAGCCTCCGATGTTGGACACCAGAAATATAAAAAACACCATGATATGGGAACGGTTTCTGCGCCAGGCGTTCATCTTGATCACCGGACGGATCAGCAGCATACTGGCTCCCGTCGTCCCGATCCAGCTGGACAGCAGCGTCCCGATGGTCAGCAGGATGATATTCACCCTGGGGGAACCGGCCAGGTCACCTTCCATGGTGATATTGCCCGATACGCAGAACAGACCGAACAGCAATACGATAAACGTCAGATAATCATTGACCAAACATTCCAGAACAGTTTCCACCGCCCTCCCCGGACCATAGAAAAATCCGAAGGGCAGGATAAACAGACAGGACCAGAAGGCCACCGCCAGCGGCTGATGGGACTCCCACCATTCCGGTTTTATCAGGGGAAGCACCGCAATGCAGAACAACAGCCCTGCAAAGGGGACACACAGCCACAGCGGAATCGGCGCAGACGCCGCCTTAGCCCCTTCTGCTGCCAGGGCGGTAGAAGGACTGCAGAGAACCGCTGCTGTGAGGCTTCCCAAAAACGTCATACACTTTTTCAATGTTACAACCTCCTCATCAAGCTTTTTAGATCTTCTTTCAAAACAGCAGCAACAGGATAAAAACGGCGGCATGCTGTTTTGAAATTAACTACGAGGCACATTATAAGCAAATCTCCGTCGAAATTCAAGTAAAATTTTCGCCTATCCCAATTCCCTTCCTGACGCAAAAATCGGAATATTCAACAAAACTCCTTGTTATCTGCCGGATTTTTTCCGCATAAGCTATAGCAGAGTCTTATTATGAGGAGCAGAACAATGCCAAACTATCGAAATCTGAAAATCGCCCTTGGCATCGAGGCCGCTGCGGTGGCCCTATGTGCCGTCCTGCTGGCATCCGGCGTCGCACCAGGCACAGAGCCTTCCCATCCCCAGGCGCCGGACAGAAAAGCGGTCTCTGCAGAGGATTCCCGGGATTTAAAGCAGACCGCCGCAGGACTATGGAAAAAAGAATCCGCGGAAAATCAGGATGCCGGCCGGAATGCAGATTCGGGAAATCCGGATTCCGAACAGAAGGATTACATAAAATGGGTGGATTTTGATGTGACGGCAGAGGCCATGAAGCGGGCCTGCCAGTATGACACGGACACCTACGGAAAAGAAGTCCACCTGGACTGGATCGACCTGCTTGCGATCCTGGGCGCAAAATACGGAGGGGATTTCAAGCGGTACCGCGCAGACGACCTGGACAGCATCGCGGAAACACTTCTCTCCGGTGAGTCTGCCGTAGGAGATTATACAAAGGATATGAAATATTTTCCCTATTACAGGGAAGCATATGGAGCGGTGCTGGGAGGCATGGTCGGAGAATATCAGTTGGAGCAGCCCCCGGGCACTGACAGCAGACCGGAAAAAAGCGAGGCAGAATCCGCAGAAGAAACGTCTGCACACTGGAAATCCTGCTACGGTCTAAAAGCGTTCTCTCCCATTGCGAAAGGATTCCCCTATTCGGATTTTGACGACTTCGGGGTGGCAAGAAGCTATGGATACCGCCGCAGCCATCTGGGGCATGACCTGATGGGACAGGTGGGCACCCCCATCATCAGCGTGGAATCCGGAAGGGTCACAGCCCTCGGCTGGAATCAGTACGGCGGCTGGCGGATCGGGATCGAAAGCTTTGACAAAAAGCGATATTACTACTATGCCCACCTGCGGCAGAACCGGCCTTATGCCGAAGGATTGAAGGAGGGGGATATCGTACAGGCCGGAGACGTGATCGGATACATGGGCCGCACCGGATACAGCAAGAAAGAAAATGTAAACAATATCGACGAGTCCCATCTGCATTTCGGGCTTCAGCTAATCTTTGATGAATCCCAGAGGGAAGGCAGCGGGGAAATCTGGGTCAGCGGATATGAGCTGGTCCGTTTTCTTTCCAGAAACCGCTCCGAAGTGATCCGGAACGATGAAACAAAAGAATGGACACGGATCTATCAGATGCATGATCCGTCCGTGCCGGCATCCTAGTACATCGAATAATTAATAACTGGCCTAATTAGCATTTGATTTTATGCCAGCTTTAACGGCTTCATCCTGACTTATTTCATCCATTTTATAAGTCCAATGGTATACAACTGGCTCCCTGTTGACCTCTTCAAAATACAGGTATATGCGGTCAGCGAGTTCCT